>JBEKVI010000003.1:0-185382 GCA_049514215.1 Burkholderiaceae bacterium | reverse complement strand
CAGGCGACCGTGGCATCAAGGTCGCTGGCCACTTCAGCGTCGGGGACTTTCGAGACGATGTTGGAGAGCAGATCGGGAACGTTGGGGTACTTTGAAGGATCTCCCTGGCGCGCATAGAGCGCTGGCGCGATCGCCAGATAGCCGTCTTTGGCGAGCCTGCGGCACAAATCTTGGATGTGCTCGTGAACCCCGAATATCTCCTGCACCACGAGCACCACGGGAAGTCCGGTCTTTCCGGCCGGCTGGGCGCGATAGGCGGGGATCTGCCCGTCGCTGACCGGGATCTTCACCTCCCCGGCGGTCAACCCGGCGCTGTCGGTGTGGATGGTCTCGGCGCCAACGGGTAGCGTCGCGGCGGCAAATCCCGTTCCGATCGAAGTCAGGATAAAACCCCGGCGGGTGACCTCCACCTTGGGAAACTGACTTTGCATTTCTTGTTCGAGTAGGCTCATCTTCATCTCCAGGACGCACACATCGCTGAAAGGCGCGGGTTCGATTCCCCCGCGGCCCGAAATGTTCCGTTCACAAAGATATTCCTGCGGCATTCTATCGCCGGGAAGCTTCATGCGTACCGCTATAATTCACTAACACCGATGAGAACGCGAAGAGCGCCCCAGTTCCCAATCCGCGCAAGAGCCCTCTTCGACGCTGCGCGTCGCAATGGGGCGACGCGGCCATCACCATGAGTGCGTCCCCACCCCCGACGGTCGATCGCCCTTCCGGGCCACCCTTCATCGGACCGGCGGCGCTGTTTTTGGGCTTCTCCCAGATGGCGCTCTCGGGCTTTGGTGGGGTGATGCCCTTTGCCTACCGCTTCCTGGTGGAGGAGAGACGCTGGGTGAGCCCCGAAGATTTCGCTCAGATGTTCGCGTTCGGCCAGATTCTGCCGGGTCCGACCATCTGTAACGTTTCTGTCATGGTGGGATGGCGCAAGGCCGGATTCGTCGGCGCCCTGTGCGCCTTGGGAGGAATTCTGGTCGGGCCGATCATCGTGGTGATTCTGCTTGGGGTGGGTTACCAAGCCTATGGCACGGCACCGCTCGTGAGATCGGCTTTGACGGGAATGTCGGCCGTCGCGGCAGGCCTGATCCTGGCAACCGCGGTGAAGATGGCGATCGCCTTGTTCGGCTCTCGTCGTCAGAAGACGAGCGAGCTCGTCTGGCTCGTCGTTTTCGCGGCGCTCGCCTTCGTGGGGGTCGGATTGTTGCGCTGGCCGCTGGCCGGCGTCGTGGCGATCCTTGCTCCGTGCGCAGTGGCTCTGGCCTACTTCAAGGCCCGGTGATGGAGTCGGACAGCGCAACGGCTCCGCTGTGGGACATGTGCGCCCACCTGGCTTTGATTTCGATGATGGCCATCGGTGGCGGCGTGGTGATGCTCGCCCCCGACATTCACCGCTATGTCGTTGAAGCGCATCACTGGATCTCGAGCGAACAGTTTGCTGCGGCCTACACTTTGGCCCAGGCAGCGCCCGGCCCCAACATGCTCTACGTCACGCTCGTGGGCTGGTGGGTGGCTGGTTGGCAGGGCGCGCTCGCTGCGACGCTTGCCATCGTCGTGCCGCCGGTAGCCTTGACCCTGGTTTTGATGCGCGCAAGCGAACGGCGCCAGAGCGTGGGGCGATTCGGCACCGCGGTAAAATATGGGCTCGCTCCCGTGTCGGTCGGGCTCTTGCTCGCGGGCGGCTGGGTGCTCATGCAAGCGGCCGATCCAAACTGGCGAGGTGTTGTCCTGACCGTCCTGACCGTGGTCCTTGCGACCCAAACCAAGGTCAATCCGATCTGGCTCATCGGTGCCGGTGCGATCGTAGGGGTGCTCCACTGGGTCTAAACCGAACGCATACCAAGGCTAGTGCGCCTCGTCCCAGTTGGCGCCGACGCCCACTTCTGCTTCCAGGGGCACGGCCAGTGTTGCCACCTCTGCCATTAGCTCCGGCAGGCGCGTTTTGACCAGCTCAATCTCGGCCTCGGGAACCTCCAGCACCAGCTCGTCGTGCACCTGCATGACCATGTGGCTTTCCAGTTTTCCGGCATCAAGCCAGTCTTGCGTGGCAATCATCGAGAGCTTGATGAGATCAGCCGCAGTGCCTTGCATGGGCGCGTTAATCGCGGCGCGCTCGGCGGCCTGGCGCCTGGGACCGTTGGGGCTGTTGATTTCAGGCAGCCACAGTCTGCGCCCGAACACGGTTTCGACGTAGCCCTGGTGCTTGGCCGATAAGCGTGTCTGCTGCATGTACTGGGCCACGTGCGGATAGCGCTCGAAATAGCGGTCGATGTACAGCTTGGCCGCATCACGCTCGATTCCAAGATTGGACGCAAGACCGAAGGCACTCATGCCGTACATGAGCCCGAAGTTGATGACCTTGGCGTAGCGCCTTTGCTCGCTGGAGACGTCGTTGGGCATGACACCGAAGATCTCTGCGGCCGTCGCGCGATGGATGTCTTCGCGACGCGCAAAGGCGGCAATGAGATTCGCGTCACCCGAAATGTGCGCCATGATACGCAATTCGATCTGCGAGTAGTCCGCTGAAATAATGCGATTGCCGGGTGCGGCGATGAAGGCCTCGCGCACGCGCCGGCCTTCGGCCGTCCGAATGGGAATGTTCTGCAGGTTCGGATCGTTAGACGCGAGTCGTCCGGTCACGGCCACGGCCTGTGCGTAGTTGGTATGGACCCTGCCGGTATCGGCCCTGACCATTCTGGGGAGCTTGTCGGTATAGGTCGACTTCAGCTTCGACAGCGTCCGATAGTCGAGCAGCACGCGCGGCAGCGGATAATCCTCCGCGAGCTTTTGCAGGACCTCTTCGTCGGTCGAGGGGGCACCGCTCGAGGTCTTCTTGACGACCGGAAGCTTGAGACGGTCGAAGAAAATCTCGCCGATTTGTTTGGGTGAATTCAAATTGAAAGGCTGGCCAGCCAGCTCGACGGCTCGCGCCTCGAGTTCGAGCATGCGGGCTCCGAGTTCCTGGCTTTGTTTATCGAGGAGAGCCGCATCGATGAGCACGCCCTTGCGTTCCATGCGCTGCAGCACGATCGAGGTCGGAAGCTCGATGTTCCGGTACACGTAGAGCAACTTATCATCGCTGGCCAGGTGAGGCAGTAGAACGTCGTGCACCTGGAGCGTGAGATCGGCGTCCTCGGCGGCATAGGCTGTCGCCCGGTCGATGGCCACTTCGTCGAATCCGATTTGCGCAGCGCCCTTGCCGCACACGGCTTCATAGCTTAGGCAGTCGCGCTCCAGGTGACGCCGCACGAGGTCGTCGAGGCTGTGGTTGCGATGGGATTCGAGTACATAAGACTCGAGCAAAGTGTCATCGGCGATACCCTCGAGGTGGACGCCGTGATTTTCCAGGACGTGGGTGTCGTACTTCAGGTTCTGCCCCACCTTCGGATAGTTCGCTCCCTCGAGCCAGGCACGCAGACGCTCGAGCACCCACTCCAGAGGAAGCTGCACCGCCTCCCCTGAAAGCGAGCGATGGGCCAGGGGTAGATAGGCCGCATGCCCCGGCTCGACGCTAAAGGACATGCCGACTAAGCGCGCTTGCATGGGATCAAGCGAAGTGGTCTCGGTATCAAACGCCGTGATCGGGGCAGCCTGGATACGTTCGATCCAGGTGTCAAGCTGTGTCTCGGTCAGTATGGTTTCGTAGTGAACCTCCACAGGGGCGGCCGCCCGCGGCGGCGCCACAGGCAAAGGCAAGGCCGACTTTCCCACCTGGCTGCCCGCGCTCGGCAAGGGGTCGCCTCCCAATTCTTTTAGCCAGGTGCGAAATCCAAAGCGTTCGAACAGTTCGCGAAGTTTCTCGGGATCCGGCTCCAGAAATCGCAGCGACTCCTCGATCGATCGAAAGCCTTCGGCCAGATCGCAATCCGTCTTGACCGTGACAAGCTTGCGCGCCGTTGGAAGCCAGTCCAGCGAGCGCCGCAGGTTTTCGCCAACGACTCCCGTAATCTCGCCTGCATGCGCAAGAACTCCCTCGAGCGTCTTGTAGAGGGCAAGCCATTTCAGCGCCGTCTTCGGACCCACTTTCTCCACGCCGGGGACGTTGTCGACGCTGTCGCCCACAAGCGTCAGGTAGTCGACGATCCCCTCCGGGGGAACACCGAACTTGGCCTCGACTCCGGCCCGATCCAGCACCTCGTTGCTCATGGTGTTAACGAGAGTGACGCTTTCGTTAACGAGCTGGGCCAGATCCTTGTCACCCGTGGAGACCACCGTTTTCATGTTGGCCGCCTGCGCCTTGACGGCCAGGGTACCGATCACGTCATCGGCCTCGATGCCCTCGACCATGAGGATCGGCCAACCCAAAGCGGCGACGATCGCGTGGATCGGTTCGATCTGTCGTGCTAAATCCTCCGGCATGGCCTTGCGGGTGGCTTTGTAGTCGGGATACCAGTCGTCGCGAAAGGTCTTGCCTTTGGCGTCAAACACGCAGGCGCTATACTGTGAGGGGTAGTCCTGCCTGAGGCGCTTGAGCATGGCGACCATGCCGTAGATGGCCCCGGTCGGCTCGCCTGCCTTGTTTCTTAGATCGGGTAGTGCGTGAAAAGCGCGGTACAGATAGCTCGAGCCATCCACCAACAAAAGTTCACTCATATATGAGAGATCCGAAATCCGTCTCGAGCCTGCGCGACCTGGATCGACCCAGGCGTCGCGCCTGGAGTGGTTCGCGCAATGCCGATCGCGAAACCGATCGGGCTCCCGCAACCAAGGCACGTGAGTCCTGGCATGTGCTGGGGATTATGGCAGAATTTGTCGAGGCCGCAGAACGCTTGGCCAGCATACGACCGGCCGTGAGCATCTTCGGCAGCGCGCGCCTGCCGGCGACCTCACCCGAGTATCGCCTGACCGAAGAAATCGGTCGGCTCTTGTCGGACTCCGGGTTCGCTGTGATTTCGGGAGGCGGTCCTGGCATTATGGAAGCCGCCAACAAAGGCGCCTATGCCGGCAAATCTCCCAGCGTCGGACTGAATATCGAGCTGCCCCACGAACAGGCCGGCAATCAGTACCAGGACATCGGCTTGCGCTTTCGTCACTTCTTCGCGCGCAAAGTGGCGTTCGTGAAGTACTCGGCAGCCTATGTTGTCATGCCCGGGGGCTTTGGCACCATGGACGAGCTCAGCGAGGCGCTCACCTTGATCCAGACCGGAAAACTGCGGCCGATGCCCATCGTTCTAGTCGGACGCGAGTTCTGGTCGGGACTCATCGGCTGGATGCAGACACAGATGCTCGCGCGCGGGCTGATTGGCGAGGGAGACATCGAGCGCATGCTCGTTTGCGAAACGGCCGAAGAGGTCGTCGACGCGATCTTTGGCTTCTATGGGAACCGGGCGCTCACCCCCACGGATTCCGAACTTGAGTTGATGCTCTATCTCTAACCGGAATAAGTTGCGTAACAGGAGAGCACCGTGTCCATCCGTAAATCCCGGCTCGTGTCGATCGTAGCCGTCGCTCTGGCCTTGGCAGGCCCCACCGGGCCAGCGGTCGCCCAAGACAGCAAGGATCTCGAAAAGCCACCGAAACTCGAACCTCTGCCCGATGTTCCACCGCCTCCGCAGGGTGGCTCGAACATCCAGAACTCGAGCGAGCCGGTCGTAAGTACACGTCAGGAAGGCGACAACAAGATTGAGGAATACCGGGTTCACGGCAAACTCTATGCAATCCGCGTTACGCCCAAGGTGGGGCCGCCCTATACGATGGTCGATCCCGACGGCAAGGGTTCCTTTATCACGTTGCCCGACCACGCCGACGACGCGGCAGGACAGAAGGTGCATCCGCCGCGCTGGGTTCTGTTCGAGTTCTGATCGCAACTTTTCTCCTGCCCCCATCTTCCAGGTAGCCATGGCGGTCTTCACGCCCGTCGGGAGCGATGCGCTTGAACGCTGGCTTGCCGACTTCGAGATTGGCGAGATCATTGAGTTCTCCGGAATCGCCTCGGGCATCGAGAACAGCAACTTTTTCCTGACGACGACCCGGGGCTCCTATGTCCTGACCCTATTCGAACGCCTGCAGGCGTCCGAATTGCCGTTCTATCTGGAGCTCATGCGTCATCTTGCCGCACACGGCACGCCCTGTCCGGCCCCCTTGGCCAATCGCTCGGGCGCCCTGTTTGGCATCCTCGAGGAAAAGCCCGCAGCGCTTGTGACCCGCTTGCCTGGCCACTCCGTGGCGCACCCGAGCAGCCACCAATGCGCTCTGGCTGCAGCAGGAATGGCCCGCATGCACGAGGCCGCCCTCGGCTTTCCCCTGCAGCAACCCAATTTGCGCGGACTTTCCTGGTGGCAGGAGACCGTCCCCCTCGTGCTGCCCTATCTCGAGCCAGGCCAGGCGACGCTGCTAAGCGACGAGCTGGCCTTTCAGGTCGAGCATCTCGCGCCTGCGCTCAGCCAGCTGCCCTTCGGCCCAATTCATGCGGATCTTTTCCGGGACAATGCGCTCTTCGAGGGAGACCAACTGGGCGGTTTCATCGATTTCTACTTCGCAGGCTGCGACACCTGGCTCTTCGATGTGGCCGTCGCATTGAACGACTGGTGCATCGAGTTGGCAACCGGGGCGTTTCTCGTGGACCGGGCCAATGCCTTCCTTCAGGCCTATGCGAAAGTCAGGATTTTTACCGAACGCGAGCGGGCGTTGTGGCCCGTCATGCTGCGCGCAGCGGCACTGCGATTTTGGCTCTCGCGCCTGTGGGACATCTACCGACCGAGGCCCGCCACTCTTCTGACGCCGCACGATCCGATTCATTTTGAGCGGATCCTGAGAAGAAGACGCGAAGCGCAGCCGGGCGATCTGCCGACCCTGCCCGCCGGCTGATTCGATGCGCGTCGAGAAACTCAGCGCGTCTAAAGGACTCGCCTGGATCCAATCAGGCTGGCGCCTGTTCCGGCTTCAACCGGTGAACTACGCCACCCTGGTTGCAACCTATGTGTTTCTGCTCTTGGTGGCTATGTTGGCGGCGGACCTGACGGGCAAATGGTGCGCGAACTTTCTTCCCGTCAACGCCTCTTTGCTCATCGTCGAGATTCTCGACTTCATCCTCCTCAGTTTTCTGCCGGGGCTGTCGGTCGGATTCATCGAAGCCAGCCGTACCGCGCTGCGCGGCGCTCCGATCTATCCGAATGTCCTCTTCAAGGCGTTTCGGGTGAACCGGCGCACCACGCTCGCGCTTTTGGCGTTGGGCGTGCTGCAGATTGCCCTCATTCTGCTCATCAGCGAAGTGATCGTTTCGCCCAAGCCGCTTGCGAGCGCGGTCGACGCCAAAGGCGATCTGGATCTGAGCAAGGTGCCCAGTGATGAGGCCCTCGCGTACGTCACCGCGACGTTTCTCAATGTTCTGGCCACCATCCCGGTCTACCTCATTTTCTGGTATGCGCCGGTTCTGATCGCCTGGCACCGGATGTCGGTTGTGAAGGCTTTGTTCTTCAGCGCCGCGGCCGTCTGGCGCAATCTTGCGGCATTTGCCGCCTTCGGCTTGGGCTGGATGGTGGTGGGCCTGTCGGTACTGGGCACCGCGGCTGTGGCGCTGGAGCTGGTGGGTCTAGGGAGCGCCTCGATGGTCATCGGCATCCCGCTCATGATCATGATGGCGGCCGTGATCTACTGCTCGGTGTACCCGACTTACAGCACGGTCTTCGTGGATGAAGACCCCGCGATCGTCACTTCCTCGTCGTCAGAATAGACGCGGTACCGCCCGATCGAGAACGACTTTACGCTGGAGTGAGCTTGGCGATACCCAAGGCCAGCCACTTCATGCCCGCTTTGCCGAAATTGATCTGGGCACGTGCGTCGCTTCCGTTGCCTTCGAGATTGACGATGACGCCCTCTCCAAACTTAGCATGCGTGACGCTTTGTCCGATCCGAAAGCCCGTGGACTCGGCGCGGCGCGCCTGGCTCCAGGCCGGCGGGTGAGTGACCGGAGCAAGCACGTCCTCGGCCCACGCCGTGCCGGCATCACCGTAGCGCCCGCGCGCGGACCCATACCCGTAGGCCGGGGCTCGGGGCGGCGTGAGCCATTTCAGAGCCGTGGGTGGGAGTTCATTGAAAAAGCGCGACTTCATGTTGTAGCGGGTCTGACCATGCAGGAGGCGCGTCTGGGAGAAGCTCAGATAGAGGCGTTCGCGCGCGCGCGTGATGGCCACATACATTAGACGCCGCTCTTCTTCGGTCCCGTCTTTTTCGGAGGTACTGTTCTCGTGGGGGAAGAGGCCCTCCTCGAGTCCGGTGATGAATACCGCATCGAATTCCAAGCCCTTGGCCGAGTGCACCGTCATCAACTGCAAGGCGTCTTGCCCTTCTCCCGCCTGATTCTCCCCAGCTTCGAGCGAGGCGTGGGAGACGAAGGCATCCAGCGGTGATATGCCTGCCAGTGTCACCGCGCCATCGGTCGACTCGGTGCTGACGATGTCACGACCATTGAGGACCGGATCGCGCGCCCTTTGGTCCAGCGGCAACCCCTGTTCCCCGGCGAAGCTTGCGGCGGCATTGACGAGTTCATTGAGGTTCTCGACCCGATCGCGGCCGTCCTTTTCGTTCTCGTAGTAGGCAATGAGACCGCTCGCATCGTTCAGATGTGCGATCGTCTCGGACAGAGTCATGTGTTCGGTGGCCAGGCGCATGGCTTCGATCATCTGCAGGAACGAGCCCACGGAGGCCTGCGCCTTGCCGGAAAGAAAGGGGGCGGCCGCGCGGAGCGAGCCACCGCGGGCGCGCGCGATCTCCTGAAGCTGTTCGAGGGTGCGCGCCCCAATACCGCGGGCCGGTACATTGATGACGCGCAAAAGGGCGCCGTCGTCATGGGGATTGCCGATGAGACGCAGGTAGGCGAGCGCGTGCTTGACTTCCTGACGCTCGAAGAAGCGCAGCCCGCCATAGACCCGATAGGGGATGCCGGCGTTAAAAAGGCCATGCTCGATCACGCGCGACTGCGCGTTGGATCGGTACAGTATGGCGATGTCCGAGCGTGCGTGCCCTTCGCTAACGAGGCTTTTGATCTCCTCGATGACCCATTGCGCCTCCTGGACATCGGTGGCGGACTCGTACACCCGCACGAGCTCGCCCAGGCCTTCGGACGTCCAGAGATTTTTCCCCAGCCGCTCCTGGTTGTGGCGAATCAGTGCGTTGGCGCTGTCTAGGATATAGCCGTGCGAACGATAGTTCTGCTCGAGCTTGATGAGATTTTGGACCTTGAACTCGCGCTCGAACTGCGCCATGTTGGCCACATTGGCGCCGCGAAACGCGTAGATGCTCTGGTCGTCGTCACCTACGGCGAACACGGCCGAAGGATGCGCTGTGCCGTAGCCTGCCAGCAACTTGACCCACTTGTACTGCAAGATGTTGGTATCCTGAAACTCGTCGATGAGGATGTGCCGAAAGCGCGCCTGATAGTGCTCGCGTAGAGGTTCGTTCCTTTTGAGGAGCTCGTAGGTGCGCAACATCAGTTCGGCGAAGTCGACCACGCCCTCGCGTTGACACTGCGCATCATAGATCTCAAAGAGCTCCACGAATTTTCGATTGAAATCATCCTCTACCTCAACGTCCTTGGCGCGCAGTCCGTCTTCTTTGGCATTGTTGATGAACCAGGCAATCTGCCGCGCGGGATAGCGCTCGTCGTCTAACCCCATGCCCTTGAGCAGACGCTTGATCAGAGCGAGCTGATCGGCCGAATCGAGTATCTGAAATGACTGGGGCAAACCGGCGTCTCGGTAGTGGGCGCGCAGGAACCGGTTGCAGATGCCATGAAAAGTACCAATCCACATGCCGCGGATGTTGATCGGCAGCATCGCCGACAGGCGTAGCTGCATTTCGCGCGCAGCCTTGTTGGTGAAGGTGACCGCGAGGACCCCCGCGGGGCTGACCTGCTGCGTCTGAATGAGCCAGGCAATGCGCGTGGTCAAAACGCGCGTCTTGCCGCTGCCCGCCCCTGCCAGAATCAGGGCCGACTGCGGCGGCAACGTGACGGCCGCCCTCTGCTCGGGGTTGAGCTGATCCAAAAGATCGGGCATGGGTTCGCTTCGGAAAGGGTGAGAGTAAGGAGATCGGGGCCGAGGGATCTTGCCGTGTCTTGCCCCCGAAGGCAGTTTGGATTATAACAACCGACGGTCGCAGCGCTTGATGCTGCACTTCGGAGCCTCCTGCATGCTGCGTCCCTTTCGTCTCGTCCTCTCCTGGCTACTGGTCTTTAGCTTCTTTTTTGCTGTTTCCGACGCCGTCTGGGCTCAAACGATTGGCAGTGTCGAACGTGTCGCAGGCGTCGTCACGATATCGGATGCGGCCGGTACGAGCCGAGCGGCTCAGGCCGGGCAGCCCATCGCCGAAGGCGATACCGTCACTACAGGAGACGATGGCGAGGTTCTCTTCAAGATGGTCGATAGCGGCGCAGTCGCCCTTCGCCCCAGGACCCAGATGCGCTTTACCCAGTACAGATTTGAGTCCAAACCGACCGACTCGAGCGTCATCAGTCTCGTCAAGGGTTCGGTGCGCGCCCTGACCGGTTTGATCGGCAAGCTTCATCCCGATCAATCCTTCATCCGCACGCCCGCGGCGACCATAGGCATTCGCGGCACCGATCACGAAACCC
Source organism: Burkholderiaceae bacterium (assembly GCA_049514215.1). Taxonomy (GTDB): domain Bacteria; phylum Pseudomonadota; class Gammaproteobacteria; order Burkholderiales; family Burkholderiaceae_D; genus BOG-994. The sequence goes on along the minus strand of JBEKVI010000003.1, from coordinate 174,812 downwards.
TGGTACTGCTTGAGGACACTCCCGATGGCACTGCAGGTACCTACGATCGCGTGTACGAAGGCGGCACCTACATCGAAGCCGAAAACGGACAACGCTTGCCCGTGCAACCGAATCAGGTGGGATTTTCACCCCAAGACGCGCTCAAAATCGCGGCCCAACTCGGGGTGCTCAAAGGAGTGCCTCGCTTTTTCGTCACGGGCCGCTTCGACGACCTGTTCGCGCTCTTCCAGCAGGAGTTGCAACGTCGCCTGCAGGACCGCTTGAATCAGGCAACCAAGGGTCGGCTCAATAATCTGCCCATACCCATCCCGGATTCGATCGGCAACCTATTGAAGTAGCCAAGAGGGCTGCTCTTCCTGCGAGGGCCGGTTTTCTGCGCCGGGTATAATTCCCTCCTGGTTTTCCTCGATGGCGCTCTCCGCGCCAAAGAAGCACCCTTTTTGCGCACCCATCATGCTCGACAAATATCACGCCAAGGACGTTGAAGCGCAGGCGCAAGCCCATTGGGCCGCCATGGACGCCTACCGTGTGCGTGAAGATGCGCGCGATCGCTCTGGCGCGGTCAAACCGAAGTTCTATGCATGCTCCATGCTGCCCTATCCGTCCGGACGGTTGCATATGGGCCACGTGCGCAACTACACCATCAACGACATGATGGCGCGTTACATGCGCATGAAGGGATTCAACGTCCTCATGCCCATGGGGTGGGACGCTTTTGGATTGCCCGCGGAAAACGCAGCCATTGAGAGGAAGGTCGCACCCTCGGCATGGACCTTGGCCAATATCGCAGATATGAAGGCGCAGATGCAGCCCCTGGGGCTCTCAATAGACTGGTCGCGCGAATTCGCCGCCTGTGACCCCAAGTACTACAAGTGGAATCAGTGGCTTTTTCTGAAGATGCTCGAAAAAGGCATTGCCTATCGCAAGACCCAGATCGTGAATTGGGACCCGGTCGATCAGACCGTTCTGGCCAACGAACAGGTGATCGACGGTCGCGGCTGGCGCACGGATGCGATCGTTGAAAAGCGCGAAATTCCCGGCTACTACCTGAAGATCACGGACTACGCCGAGGAACTGTGGGAACGCGTCGCGCATGGCTTGCCAGGTTGGCCCGAGCGCGTGCGCGCGATGCAGGAGAACTGGATCGGCAAAAGCGAGGGTGTGCGCTTTGCCTTTCCTCACTCGATTCAAAACGCAAAAGGCGCCCTGATCGACGCGGGCAGGCTCTATGTCTTTACGACGCGTGCCGACACGATCATGGGAGTGACCTTTTGCGCCGTGGCACCGGAACATCCCATAGCTTCGCATGCGGTCGAACTCAATCCGGGCCTGGCCTCTTTCATTGAAGAGTGCCGGCGCGGTGGGACCACCGAAGCGGAACTGGCCTTGCGCGAGAAAAGCGGTGTCGATACGGGACTGACCGTCCGGCACCCCTTGACGGGCGCAGATATACCGGTTTGGATCGGCAATTATGTCCTCATGAGCTACGGCGACGGCGCCGTGATGGGGGTTCCCGCCCACGACGAACGCGATTTCGCCTTCGCCAAGAAGTACGACCTTGCCATTCGCCCGGTGATCGAGATTCCGGGAAAGCCCTACCGCCTGGATGCCTGGCAGGAATGGTACGCCGACAAACAGGCAGGCCATTGTGTGCATTCGGGACCCTTCGACGGGATGCCCTATGCCGAGGCGGTCAATTCGGTCGCGCGCGCCCTGGCCCAACTGGGATTGGGGGAGAAGAAGACGACCTACCGGCTCCGGGACTGGGGCATTTCGCGTCAGCGCTACTGGGGCACACCCATCCCCATCATTCACTGCGCCAAATGCGGTGTGGTTCCGGTACCGGAGAAGGATCTTCCCGTTGTCCTGCCCGACGATCTGGTTCCCGACGGCTCGGGCAATCCACTAACGCGCGATCAGCGCTTTCTGAACTGCACCTGCCCCCGCTGCGACGGGCCCGGCGTGCGCGAGACCGACACCATGGACACCTTCGTGGACTCGGCCTGGTATTACATGCGCTACTGCTGCGTCGACAACGACCAGTCCATGGTCGACGCGCGCACCGAGTACTGGATGCCGATGGACCAGTATATCGGTGGTATTGAGCACGCCGTCTTGCATCTGCTCTACGCGCGATTCTGGACCAAGGTGATGCGCGATCTGGGCTTGGTAGGGTTCGACGAGCCCTTCACGCGCCTTTTTACCCAGGGGATGCTGCTTAACGCATGCTTCTATCGAGACGATGCGCACGGCAAGAGGCGCTGGTTCTACCCCGGCGAAGTGACCATCGAGCACGACGAAAAGGGCAAGCCTGTGTCGGCCATCGCCAACGAGGATGGCCTCCCCGTCGTTCTGGGCGGCATCGAGAAAATGTCCAAATCGAAGAATAACGTGGTCGAGCCACGCGACATCGTCGATCGGTACGGCGCCGATACCGCACGTCTGTTTAGCATGTTTGCAGCGCCGCCGGAGCTCTCGGCGGTCTGGTCGGATGCGAACGTCGCCGGAGGTTACCGCTTCCTGGATGGCCTGTGGTCGATGTCAGTCGCCTTGGCCGGCCAGTTCAGGACCGACGGTCCGCTCGACGTGAAGGCCCCTTCAGGACTCGCGCCGCAATGCCTGTCGGCGCGCCGCGCCATCCACCTGAATCTGGCCCAGGTGTCGGAAGACTATCAACGGTTGAAATACAACACCGTGGTTTCCGGTGCGATGAAAATGCGCAATGCGTTAGAGGATCTGCGCCGGGAGAAAAAAGACGCGAGCGTTGATCCCGGCACGGCCTTCGTGTTCACCGAGGGGATGACCATTCTCCTGCGTGTTCTCTACCCGGTCACGCCGCATCTGGCCCATGTTCTATGGACCGAACTCGGATTTGCCGCGCGTCATGGGGACATTCTCGATGTCGCCTGGCCCGAGGTCGATCCCCTCGCACTCGTTCAAGAAGAGATCGAGCTGGTCGTCCAGGTCAATGGCAAGCTGCGCGGCAGCGTTCGCGTCCCAGCCGAGGCAGACCGCAGCGCGATCGAGGCGTGCGCGCTGGCTGACGAGAACGTGCAACGTTTCTTGAACGGGCCCGTGAAAAAAATGGTCGTCGTGCCTGGCCGACTCGTGAACATCGTGGTCTGACGCGAGTCGCCACGGTGCCGCTCCTTCGCATTTCCGTTCTGCTGTGCCTCAGTATGGCCCTGGCGGCCTGCGGCTTTCACCTGCGCGGCTCGACCAACATCCCCTTTAAGACGTTCTACATCGGCGTTGCGGACACCTCGCCCATCGCCGTCCAGCTCAAACGCAGCATCCGCGGCAACGGACCGACGAAACTAGTGAGCGATCCGAAGGATGCCGAAGCCAAACTGGAAATCCTCCATGAAAGGGCGAGCGCCGACATCCTGACCATCAACAGCCTGGGCATCGCAACCGAGTACAACCTCTACTACCATTTGCAATTCCGCGTGATCGACAACAAGGGCAAGGCCTACATACCGGCGACCGAACTTGCCCTCAAGCGCCTGATCCTCACCAACAACAACGCCGTACTCGCCGAGAATTACCAGGTGCAAGACATGCTCTTGGACATGCAGGCCGATGCAGCGCAGCAGATTCTGCGGCGCATCGAGGCCATCAAGGTCGATGGGGAGGCGCCGCATGCAGCTGAAACCCCATGACCTAGAGAAGCATCTTGCGCACGCGCCCGCGGGGCTTTACGTGATCTCGGGCGATGAGCAGCTGCTCGTGATCGAGGCCGCCGATCGCATCCGGCGCGCGGCACGCCTGGCCGGATTCACGGAACGGGAGGTACTCACCAACGAGCGCGGCTTTCGCTGGGAAAAACTCGAAGAGGCCGGGCGCAGCATGAGTCTATTCGGGGACCGCAAACTGATCGATCTGCGCATCCCCTCGGGCAAGCCGGGGCGCGACGGATCGCTCGCGCTCCAGGCCCATGCCAAAGTGGCCAGCCCCGAGCTCATGACGCTCATCACGTTGCCCAAGCTCGACCGCGAGCAGCGCAATTCGGCGTGGTACGCAGCGCTCGAGGGGGCTGGCGTCACTTTGCAGATTCCCGAGGTCGAGCGAAACAACCTGCCCTCCTGGATCGCGGGCCGACTTGCCGCTCAGCAACAGGAGTGCGCGCCCAAGGCGCTCGCCTTCATCGCCGAGCGGGTCGAGGGCAATCTGCTTGCGGCCCACCAGGAAATCCAGAAACTGGGATTGCTCTTCCCCACCGGCAGCTTGAGTCTGGACCACGTCCAGGATGCCGTGCTCAATGTCGCGCGCTATGACGTCTTCAAGCTCAACGAAGCCATGCTCGCCGGTGACGGCGCGCGTCTCGTGCGTACCCTGGAGGGCCTCAAAGCCGAGGGCGAGGCCGCCGTTTTGGTCCATTGGGTCATGACCGATGAGATCCGCACCCTCGCCAGGGTCCAGGCCGCGCAACGCGGCGGCCGCGCCCTCGGTGAGGCATTGCGCGAGAATCGGGTCTGGGGCGCACGCGAGCGCCTCTATGAGCCTGCGCTGCGCCGCCTGCGCTGGGGCACGCTCGTACGGGCGCTGCAGCGCGCCGCCGAACTCGATAAGATGGCCAAGGGGCTGCGCGTCGTGCGCCGCTCTGCCAACATCTGGGATGAACTGGCCCGACTGGGGCTCATGATCGCGGCGTGAAAAAATGAGCAAAGTGAAACTCGAATTCGATGATCTCATGCGAGATCTGGGCGAGCGCGCCCGTAGCGCGGCGCGAGTCCTAGCGCGCGCTTCCACACGTCAGAAGAACGCTGCGCTCGGCGCCATCGCCGCACGTGTGCGAACAGCGCAAGCCGAGTTGCTTCGTGCCAACGAGGAAGACCTGGTCGCGGCCCAAGGCGGGGGCCTGGATGCGGCGCTATTGGATCGGCTTGCGCTAAAACCGGCCGCAATCGAGCACATGGCGCTGGGTCTGGAAGAAGTGGCAAAGCTCGCCGATCCGATTGGCGCCATGAGCGAATTGGTCACGCGTCCATCCGGAATCCAGGTGGGGCGCATGCGCGTTCCACTGGGCGTGGTCGGGATCATCTACGAGTCTCGGCCCAACGTCACCGTCGATGCGGCCGCGCTTTGCATCAAGTCTTCGAACGCGGCCATCCTGCGCGGCGGGTCCGAGGCTGTACGTTGCAATCGCGTCCTCGCCCGCCTGATTCATGAGGGGCTCGTCGAGGCTGGACTTCCCGAGGATGCGGTGCAGCTGGTCGATACCACCGACCGCGCCATGGTGGGGGCGATGGCAAAGGCCTCAGACTATATCGATATCCTCGTGCCCCGCGGGGGTCGCGCCCTGATCGAGCGGCTCATGGAGGAGGCCACCGTTCCCATGATCAAACACTTAGACGGGATCTGTCACGTCTACATCGACGCTGCCGCGGACCTAAAGCAGGCGCTTCTGATCGCCGATAACGCCAAGACGCAACGCTACGGCACGTGCAATACCATGGAGACGCTGCTCGTGCACGAGGAAATAGCCGCCCAGGTCTTGCCTCCACTGGCCACGCTCTACCGTTCCAAGCAGGTGGAACTGCGCGGCGATCCCCTCGCCCGAGCCCTGGTCGAGGGCATGGTCGCAGCCACCGAAGAGGACTGGAGGACGGAGTATCTGGCTCCCATCCTCTCGATTCGGGTGGTCGACAGCCTCGATGCGGCCATTGCGCATATCAATACCTACAGTTCGCATCACACCGATGCGATCGTCACCGAAAACTACGGGCACGCCTTGCGCTTCTTGCGCGAGGTGGACTCGGCGTCCGTTCTGGTGAACGCCTCGACGCGTTTTGCCGACGGCTACGAATATGGTCTGGGTGCCGAGATTGGCATCTCCAACGACAAACTGCATGCGCGCGGGCCGGTCGGCCTTGAGGGGCTGACGAGCCAGAAATACGTCGTCTTTGGCCACGGCGAAATCCGCGCCTAGCCCCCGCCGATGCTCTGGATCAAGGCGCTTCATATCGTATTCGTGATGTCCTGGTTCGCTGGTCTTTTCTATCTGCCGCGCATTTTTGTGAATCTCGCGCTCGACGATGAGCCCTTAGTTCAGCGGCGGCTCTTGCTCATGGCGCGAAAGCTTCTGCGTTTTACGACCCTGCTTGCGGTGCCCGCTATCGGCCTTGGCGCATGGCTCCTTCTGGGCTATGGAATCGGCCTCTCGGGGCCGGGTAACAGCTGGATGCACGCCAAGCTCTTGCTGGTCGCGCTGGCCGTGGTCTATCACGTCGGCTGTGCCCTTCTTCTTGGGCAATTCGAGCGCGGCACGAATTCGCGATCGAGCCGTTGGTATCGTTGGTTCAATGAGGCTCCCGTGCTGTTGCTCTTGGGTATCGTCGTTCTGGTTGTGGTCAAACCCTTCTAAGTCGGACAATCCGCCATGCCAACGATTGACTATTACTTTGCACCCCATTCCCCATTTGTCTATCTAGGGCACCAGCGCTTTTGCGACCTCGCGCGCCGGTCGAAAGCCACGGTCCGGGTCAAACCGTGCGACCTAGCGCGCATTTTTTCTGTCTCAGGCGGCTTGCCGCTGGCCAAGCGCGCAACGCAAAGACAAAGCTATCGCCTCATCGAACTTCAACGCTTTAGTGCCGCCCTCGGGGTACCGCTCAATCTCCATCCCAAGTATTTCCCGGTCTCAGGCGATCCGGCAGCACGGTTGATCCTGGCCGCTCTAGAAGCAAGCGAACTCGGCACTGTTATGGAACTCATCGGCGCGGTCGGTCGCGCCGTATGGGTCGAAGACCGCGATATTGCGGATCCGAAAACCCTCGAGGAACTCGCCAATGGCGTCACGCTTCCGGGCCGCCGCTTGCTTGAGCGAAGCCAGACGGACGAAATCGAGGACGCCTATCAACGTACCACTGACGAAGCCATCGCAGCGGAGGTATTCGGCGCGCCGACCTATGTACTGAATGGAGAACGGTATTGGGGTCAGGACCGCCTGACTCTCATGGAGTCCACGCTGCTTGGTCTCCCGTTGTGACCGGCGAATCCCATCGACTCTTTATCCCCTGTCCGAAAGGACTTGAGGCAGCGCTTCGCGAAGAGTTGATCGAACTCGGCCAGAGCGCTGTTAGGACGGCGCAAGGCGGTGTCGAGACCGAGGCCACGCTTTCGGATACCTACCGGATCAACCTGCGATCGCGCTTGGCAAGCCGGGTGCTCTGGCTCATCGCCAAGGCGCCCTACGCTAGTGAAGAGGATGTGTATCGGCTGGCACTTGCGCAACCCTGGGGCGACTGGTTCGACGTCGGCGCAACGCTGCGAGTCGATGTGAGCGCCCACAAGAGCCCCCTGAAGAGCCTGGAATTCGCCACCTTGCGGATCAAAGATGCCGTTTGCGATCAGTTCCGCGCAGCGACCGGGCAAAGACCCGATGTGGATACGCGAACGCCCGATGTCCGCATTTTTGCCTATCTCAGCGAGAGTGAATGCTCGCTTTATATCGATACTTCCGGCGAAGCGCTCTTCAAGCGAGGCTGGCGTGGTCAAACGGGCGAAGCGCCCTTGAGGGAGAATCTCGCAGCCGGGATTTTGCGCATCGCGGGCTGGAGGCCAGGCATGCCCCTCATGGATCCCATGTGCGGCAGCGGCACCTTCCTCGTGGAGGCTGCGCAAACATGCCTCGGACTGCCACCCGGGGCTCAGCGCGCCTTCGGTTTTGAGAAGCTACGCAATTTCGACAGAAACCTCTGGGAAGAAGCAAAGGGAGCAAAGAGTCTGCCCGAGCCGCTGGAACTCGAACTCGCCGGCTCGGACGTGTCGGGCGACTCGGTCAGTCAAACCCGTGCCAATCTCGCAAGCGCAGGTATTTCTGCAGCACTCGTCGAGAAAATCAGCCTAAAGCAGATCGATGCCCGTCATGTGCGCCCTCACGCGGCTAAGGGAATCATGGTCGTCAATCCGCCTTATGGCGAACGCATCGGAGTCAGGGGCGCGGCTAGCGCGGAGCTCTTTTTCGCCGAGTTCGGGGACACGCTCAAGCAGCGTTTCGCGGGATGGCATTGCTTCGTCTTGACGAGCGATCTCGCATTCCAGAAGAAGATCCGCCTGGCGCCTTCGGCGCGAACCCCGCTCTACAACGGGGCCATCGAGTGCCGTCTGTATCGCTTTGATCTGGTCGCAGGATCAGCAAGGCGTCCGCCCAAGGCGGCGGCCTCGAACTCAGGCTGACCCCAAGGCCTCCACGACATCCTTCTCGAGGGAGCCCGGTGTCGTGGTTGGCGCATAGCGGTCAGCGACGGTGCCGTCGCGTCGCACGAGGAATTTGGTGAAATTCCATTTGATGTCCTTAAGGCCCAGAATTCCCGGCGCTTCGCTCTTCAGATAAGCGTAGAGCGGATGCGCGTTGGATCCGTTGACCTCAATTTTGGCGAACATGGGAAAACGAACGCCAAACTTGCTCTCGCAGAACTGGGCGATCTGCTCAGCCGAGCCGGGCTCCTGCGAGCCGAACTGATTGCAGGGAAACCCAAGGATCTCCAGGCCCTGATCGTGGTACTTCTCGTAGAGTTCCTCGAGCCCTTTGTACTGGGGCGTGAATCCGCACTGGCTCGCAGTATTGACGATCAGCAGAACCTTGCCTTTGAAATCCGAAAGCGGCTGCGGTGCGCCCGAGAGCGTGTCCGCCGAAAAATCGTAGACCGTCGTCATGACCGTACTCCTCCAGGAGCTATGCCCCTTGAACGCGACTAGACGATATCAAGGTGCTCGATTCCCTTGGTCAGATCGGAAGCTTTCGCGTTTTTGCTGTGCAGCTTGATGGCGAGACGCAAATCGTTCACCGAATCGGCGTTTCGCAAGGCGTCCTCATAGGAAATCTTGTCGGCCTCGAAAAGATCGAACAGCGCCTGATCGAACGTCTGCATCCCCAGTTCGCGCGAGCGCTTCATGATCTCCTTGATCTCGTGCACATCGCCCTTGAAAACGAGATCCGCGATCAGAGGGGAATTGAGCATGATCTCGACGGCAGGAATACGACCTTTGGTGTCTTTCAAGGGGATCAGACGCTGCGAGATCATGCCCTTCAAGTTGAGTGACAAATCCATGAGAAGCTGCGGGCGCCGTTCTTCGGGGAAGAAATTGATGATCCGGTCGAGCGCCTGGTTCGAACTATTGGCATGCAGGGTCGCCAGACACAAGTGCCCGGTCTCGGCAAAGGCGATCGCATGCTCCATCGTTTCACGGTCCCGGATTTCGCCGATGAGAATGACATCGGGTGCTTGACGCAACGTGTTCTTGAGAGCCGCGTGCCAGTCTTCGGTGTCAACACCCACCTCACGCTGGGTCACGATGCAATTGCGGTGCGGGTGCACGTACTCCACCGGGTCTTCGACCGTGATGATGTGGCCGTAGCTGTTCTCGTTGCGATAGCCGATGAGGGCCGCGAGCGTCGTCGATTTCCCGGACCCGGTCGCGCCCACCATGATGACCAAACCCCGCTTGGTCATGACCACCTCCTTCAGGATCACGGGGATACCCAGATCCTCGACTTTCGGGATGATGGTCGTAATGGTCCGCAAAACCAGACCGATGCGACCTTGTTGTACGAAGGCATTGACCCGAAAGCGACCGATGCCGGCCGGACTGATGGCGAAGTTGCACTCCTTTTTCGCCTCGAATTCGGCGGCCTGCTTGTCGTTCATGACGGCCCGGCATAGCTCAGCGGTGTGCTGCGGTGTGAGCGCTTGGTTCGAAACCGGTGTCACTTTACCGTCGATCTTGAAAGCCGGCGGAAACTCCGCCGTGATAAACAAATCCGAGCCCTTTTTGCTCAACATGAGCTTGAGCAAGTCGTACATGAATTTGGTGGCCTGTTCGCGTTCCATACGATTCGTCCTGGATGTGTCGGCTAGCTAAAGTTGATATTCGAGGCTAAGCGTGGCGCAGCGCGCCAGTCGCAACGCCGCGGGGCCAAAGCAGCACACCGCGGCGATGTGCTTTGCTAGCCGGGGAAACTGTCCTTCTGGGCAGCCTTGTTGCGTGCTTCAGCGTTGGCGATGACGTTGCGCCTGACGAGGTCAAGCAGGTTCTGATCGAGGGTCTGCATGCCGAAGTTCTGACCAGTCTGGATCGCGGAGTACATCTGCGCGACCTTGTTTTCGCGGATCAGGTTACGGATGGCCGGAGTACCAATCATGATTTCGTGCGCCGCGACGCGGCCACTGCCGTCCTTGGTCTTGAGTAGCGTCTGCGAGATGACCGCGCGTAGCGACTCCGAGAGCATCGATCGGACCATCTCCTTCTCGGCCGCGGGGAAGACGTCGACGATCCGGTCGATCGTCTTGGCTGCCGATGAGGTGTGAAGGGTTCCGAACACCAAGTGCCCGGTCTCGGCAGCGGTGAGGGCGAGGCGAATGGTTTCCAGATCGCGCAACTCGCCCACCAGGATCACATCGGGATCCTCGCGCAAGGCGGAGCGCAGGGCGTTGTTAAACGACAGCGTATGCGGACCCACTTCCCGCTGGTTGATCAGGCACTTCTTGGACTCATGCACGAATTCGATCGGGTCTTCAACGGTCAATATGTGGCCATATTCGTTGTCGTTGATGTGATTGACCATGGCCGCCAAGGTGGTCGACTTGCCCGACCCCGTGGGCCCGGTCACCAGTACGATCCCACGGGGCTGGTTGGAGATGTCCGTAAAGATCTTGGGCGCGTTCAGTTCTTCAAGCGAGAGGACCTTTGAAGGGATGGTCCGCATGACGGCGCCCGCGCCTCGGTTCTGCACGAACGCATTGACACGAAAGCGGGCAAGGCCCGGGATGGCAAAGGAGAAGTCACACTCGAGATTCTCCTCGTAGAATTTGCGCTGGCCATCATTCATGATGTCGTAGATCATCCCGTGCACGTCCTTATGCTCCATGGGCGGCAGGTTGATCCGGCGCACGTCCCCGTGCACGCGAATCATGGGCGGCAGGCCGGCGGAAAGATGCAAGTCTGACGCCTTGTTCTTGACGACAAAGGCGAGCAGTTCCGAGATGTCCATCTATATTATCCTTTGGGTTGTCTTCATCGCCGCGACGTGCGCAGGCGAGGCATCGTGAGGCGCGCAGGTCGGGTCAAAAAGGACGCGGCGATCGCGTCGTCGCTTTGCCCGTCCCTCCCGGCCGAATAGTCCAAACGATTATGTCCGCAATTGCCTCGAACTTGCAAGACGTTCTCCAGCGTATCGAAACAGCAACAATCGCAGCCGGCCGGACAGTTGGCAAGGTCGCACTGATCGCGGTCACCAAGACCTTCCCGGTTGAGGCGATCGAGCAGGCCTTCGCCGCCGGGCAGAGGGCCTTTGGAGAGAACTATGTCCAAGAAGCGCTCGATAAGATCGCTTATTTCCGGGAACACCCGGCAACGTCGAAACCCGTCGAGTGGCACATGATCGGGCCGATCCAGACCAATAAGACCCGGGCAATTGCGGAACACTTCGATTGGGTCCATAGCATCGACCGCCTGCGCGTGGCCGAGCGCCTCTCCGAACAGCGGCCATCCGAATTGGGCCCCCTAAACGTCTGCCTGCAGGTCAATATCAGTGCCGAAGCCAGCAAAAGCGGCGTTGCGCCTGAGCAACTTCCCCAACTCGCCGGCGCGTTGTGCGGCTTGCCCGGAATTCGCTTGAGGGGACTGATGGCCATTCCGCAGCCCCAACGCGATCCCACCCGGTCCAAAGAGAGCTTCGCGCGTGTACGCATTCTGAGAGATGCGCTCCTCGAAATGGGGCTACCTTGCGAGGAGCTTTCGATGGGCATGTCGGCCGATCTCGAGGCCGCGATCGCCGAAGGGGCCACGATGGTCAGAGTCGGAACGGCTATATTTGGAGCACGCCATGCAAGCTAGATTGGGATTCATCGGTGGGGGCAACATGGCCAGGGCACTTCTGGGCGGACTGAGCGCACGGGGCCCGCTAACCCATGTGCCCATCGTGGTCGAACCGAGCCCACAAGCGCGCGCCGAACTGGAGTCGCGCCATGCGGTACTGACCCTAGAGAGGCCCGACGCTTCGCTAAGCTCCTGCACCGCGCTCATCGTCGCCGTCAAGCCGCAGCAGATGCGCGAGGCGCTCGTGGCGATGAAGCCCTTTTTGGGGGATTGCCTGCTTATCAGTATTGCCGCGGGCATCCGGATCGAGTCGATCGCGCGTTGGCTTGGAGGACTCACGCCCACCGTGCGATGCATGCCGAACACCCCCGCCCTGATCGGTGCCGGCATCACAGGACTCTTCGCCAACGCCCTGGTCAATTCCGAGCAGCGCGCGCTGGCCAACACGCTGCTCGAAGCCGTAGGTGAGACGGTCTGGGTCGCCGAGGAAGCCCTTCTGGATGCCGTGACCGCGGTATCGGGAAGCGGGCCGGCCTACGTCTTCTACTTCATCGAGGCACTCGAGCGCGCCGGACTCAAGCTTGGTCTTGGCCCCGAAATCAGCGCCCGGCTCGCCATCGCCACCTTCGATGGCGCAACCCGACTGGCCCGCCAGTCCGACGAGCCGCTGCAGATCCTGCGTGAACGGGTGACTTCCAAGGGCGGGACCACGCACCGGGCTTTGACGGAACTGGAAGGGGCTCGCGTGAGCGCGTCCATCGTCGATGCCGTCCAGGCGGCTGCGCTGCGCGCGCGCGAACTGGGCGACGAATTCGGCCGCGACTAGTCCGCTCGCGAGTCTGTCTAACTCAGTGCGTAGTCCAGCGCCAGTCCCACGAAGACGGCGCCTCCAAGCCAGTTGTTGTTCAGGAACGCCCTAAAGCAGCGGGCCGGCTCTCGCGTGCGGATGAGGACATAGTGATAGATGGCGATGCCGGCGGCAACGAAGATCCCGGCCGCAAAAAAGGGGCCCCGCTCGACGAGAACCCCGACGGCGATGAGGCCTGCCAGGGTCAATCCGTAGCACAGCATGATCGCGGCCACATCGGCCCTGCCGAAGGTGATCGCGGCGGTGCGAATGCCGATCTTCAGATCATCTTCGCGATCGACCATCGCATACTCGGTGTCGTAAGCGATCGCCCAAAAGACGTTGGTCAGTAGCAGCACCCACGCCGCCAGCGGGAGCCGGTCGAGCACAGCAGCAAAGGCCATAGGGATGCCGAAACCGAAGGCCACCCCCAGATAGGCCTGAGGCAGCGCGAAAAAACGCTTGGTGAAGGGATAGCTGGCGGCGATGCAGGCGGCAAGAACCGCGAGAACCCAAGTGAGTCGATTCAGACCGATGATGAGCAGAAGTGCGCAAAGGGCAAGCACGCCCGCCACCAAGAGCGCCTCCCAGGGTGCGATGGCTCCGGCCGCGAGCGGCCGCGCTCGCGTGCGCGCGACGTGGGGATCAAAGTCGCGATCGGCGTAGTCGTTGATCGCGCATCCGGCCGAACGCATGAGGACGGTGCCTAAGACAAACACGCAAAGCAGGTGCAGTGTGGGGTGCCCATCGGAAGCAATCCAAAGCGCCCAGAGCGTAGGCCAAAGAAGGAGCAGGATGCCGATGGGCCGGTCAAGGCGCACGAGCCGCGCATAGCTCGCCAGCCGCGGGATCACCGAGTACAGCCCCACGGGCTTCGCGCATGACAGTCCAACAAACCCCGATTGCCTAGGACCCGGTCCTGGGCTATCGTTACGCCGACTGTCGCAAACCAGTCACAAATCCGCCACACAATAAGACGATTTCTCAATGGAGACGCTTGATGAATCCACGCCGTTTCGCGACCCGTACCGCATTCGCGGCACTGCTTCTGGCCGCCTCGGGCAGCGCTTTTTCGGCGACGGAAATCTTCTGGTGGCACTCCATGGCAGGACCTCTCGGCGATCGCGTGGTCGCCATCGCCAACAAGTTTAACGCCCAGCAGACCGACTACAAAGTCACTCCCGTCTACAAGGGCCAGTACGCCGAGTCCATGACCGCGGCGATCGCAGCCTTTCGCGCCGGCAATGCGCCGCACATCCTGCAGGTCTTCGAGGTCGGAACAGCGACGATGATGGCCGCCAAGGGCGCAGTCATCCCCGTCTACAAACTGATGGCGGACACGGGCGAGAAGTTCGACCCACAAGCCTACATTGCACCGGTGGCCGGCTATTACTCGGATCCAAGCGGCAAGATGCTCTCGATGCCCTTTAACAGTTCGACGGTCGTCTTTTATTACAACAAGGATGCCTTCAAGAAGGCGGGCCTGCCCGCGGACAAGGCACCGTCAACCTGGCCTGAGGTCGAGGCCGACGCGAGAAAGATCAAGGCGGCGGGATTTCCCTGCGCATTCACGACGGGCTGGCAATCGTGGGCGCAACTGGAGAATTTCAGCGCTTGGCATAACGTGCCGTTTGCGACCAAGGAAGACGGGCTGGGTGGAATCGATGCGCGCGTCGTCTTCAACGGGCCCTTGCAGGTCCGCCACATCGAGAACCTCGCACGTTGGGCCAAAGAAGGCCTCTTCACCTATGCGGGCCGCACCGACGAGCCTTTGGCCAAGTTCACCAGCGGCGAGTGTCAGATGCTCATGACTTCCTCGGGTTCTTACGCGAACATCAAGGTGACGGGCAAGTTCGAGTTCGGTGTCGCGCCCATGCCCTACTATCCCGATGTGAAGGGCGCTCCCCAGAACGCGATCATCGGGGGCGCGAGCCTTTGGGTGATGTCGGGCAAAAAGCCCGAGGAATACAAGGGCGTGGCCAAGTTCCTGGCGTATCTGTCCTCGCTCGACAACCAAGTCGAATGGCATGAAGGCACAGGTTATGTGCCGATTACAAACGCGGCCTATGATGCGGTATCAAAGAGCGGCTTTTACAAGGAGAAGCCCGGATTCGATGTCGCGGTCAAAGAGCTGATGAACAAACCTCCCACGGAAAACTCCCGTGGGCTCAGGCTCGGTAACTTCCTGCAGATCCGCAACATCATCGACGAGGAACTCGAATTGGTATGGAGCGGCAACAAGACCGCAAAGCAGGCCTTAGATGCGGCGGTCGAGCGCAGCAACGAGATATTGCAGAAGTTCGAAAAGACCAATAGCTGATCGGGCGCATCGGGCGCCGTCCTCACCGGGAAATTGGGCTTGGAGAAGCGCGTCACCTTCCGTTCCGGCTGGCTGCCCTACGCGCTTGTGGCGCCGCAGATGTTTGTCACCCTGGTGTTCTTCTTCTGGCCTGCGGCTCAGGCCATCTATCAATCGACCCAGTTGCAGGATGTTTTTGCGGCGCGCAGCCAGTTCGTAGGCATCGACAACTTCAAGGATCTGTTTCACAACGCTTTGTATCTGCAGTCCTTCGAGGTCACGGCACTATTCTCGGTGCTGGTGGCGGTCACCGGTCTGGCGGTCGCTTTGGTGCTCGCGGTCTTTGCGGACCGAGTCGTGCGCGGCGCAGGCGTCTACAAGACCTTGCTCATTTGGCCCTACGCGGTCGCACCGGCCATCGCCGGTGTCCTGTGGGTCTTCTTGCTCAGTCCGTCGATCGGTATTCTTGCGCACGCACTGGATCGGCTGGGGCTGCATTGGGACTACCTCGTGAACGCGCGCCAGGCACTGTGCCTTATCATCATCGCTTCCGTCTGGAAGCAGGTCAGCTACAACTTCCTCTTCTTTCTCGCGGGCCTGCAGTCCATTCCCAAGTCGCTCATCGAAGCGGCGGCCATCGACGGCGCCGGCCCACTGAAGCGGTTTAGCTCGATCGTCCTGCCGCTTCTGTCACCGACTTCGTTCTTCCTTTTGGTCGTCAATGTGGTCTACGCCTTTTTCGACACCTTTGCCATCGTCGATGCCGCCACACACGGCGGTCCGGGCCAAGCCACTTCGATCCTCGTGTTCAAGGTCTACCAGGACGGCGTGTTGGCGGGGGATCTGGGAGGTTCGGCCGCGCAATCAGTGGTGCTCATGCTCATCGTCATCGGACTGACCGTGGCCCAGTTCCGCTTCGTGGAACGAAAGGTCCAGTACTGATGGTCGAACGCCGCCCGGGCCTGGATATTCTCTCCCACCTGGTTCTCATCGCAGGTGTCATGGTCGTTGCGCTTCCCGTCTACGTCGCCTTCGTCGCCTCGACTCTGACGCTCGACGAGACCCTGGCCGTTCCGATGCAGCTTGTTCCGGGAAGTCAACTAATGGAGAACTATGCCGGCGTCCTACTGCACGGCTCGTCCCAGGGATCATCGGCCCCGGTCTACCGCATGCTCGTCAATAGCCTCATCATGGCGCTCGCCATCGCCGTAGGCAAGATTGCGATTTCGATCCTATCGGCCTTCGCCATCGTCTACTTCCGTTTTCCGTTACGCAAGACGTTTTTCTGGATGATCTTCGTGACTCTCATGCTTCCCGTCGAAGTCCGGATCCTGCCCACCTACAAAGTCGTGGCCGACTTGCATCTGATCGACACCTATGTGGGACTGACGGTGCCTTTGATCGCAAGCGCGACAGCGACATTCCTGTTTCGCCAGTTCTTTTTGACCATCCCAGAGGAGCTGGCCGAGGCGGCGCGCATCGACGGCGCGGGTCCCATGCGTTTTTTCGTCGATGTCATTGTTCCCCTGTCGCGGACTAATGTGGCCGCCCTTTTCGTCATCATGTTCATCTACGGTTGGAACCAGTACCTCTGGCCGCTCTTGGTCACCAACAACGAGTCGATGTACACGACCGTGATCGGCATCAAGCGGATGATTCCCGGAGGCGACGCGGCGACCGAGTGGAACCGGGTGATGGCCACCGCCATGCTGGCCCTCGTGCCTCCGGCCCTGGTCGTCCTCTTGATGCAGCGCTGGTTCGTCAAGGGTCTCGTCGATTCGGAAAAATAACATGGCTACGCTTACGCTTTCCAAGGTCGTCAAACGCTATGGCAAGACCGAAGTGGTCCATGGCATCTCCGTGGCGGTGGCCCACGGCGAATTCATCGTCATGGTGGGACCTTCGGGCTGCGGAAAGTCGACGCTCTTGCGCATGGTGGCCGGATTGGAGGAGATCTCGGGCGGCGAGGTGCATATCGGGGAGCGTCTTGTGAACGACCTCGAACCCAAGGACCGGGATATCGCAATGGTCTTTCAGAACTACGCGCTCTATCCGCACATGTCGGTCTACGACAACATGGCCTACGGACTGAAAATCCGCAAAGAATCGCGTGAGGCGATTCAGGCCAAGGTCGGTGAGGCCGCGCGAATCCTGGAACTCGAGGCGCTCCTAAAGCGTACACCGCGCCAGCTTTCCGGCGGGCAGCGTCAGCGCGTTGCCATGGGGCGGGCCATCGTGCGCGAGCCCGCGGTTTTCTTGTTTGACGAACCGCTTTCCAATCTGGATGCGAAGTTGCGCGTCCAGATGCGCCTTGAGATCCAAAAGCTCCATCGCCGCCTAGGGACCACGAGTCTTTATGTCACGCACGACCAGGTCGAAGCGATGACGCTCGGACACCGCCTGCTGGTCATGAACGCAGGGCGCGCGGAGCAGATCGGCACACCTGACACGGTTTACAGGAAACCCGCGACAACCTTTGTTGCCGGATTCATTGGTTCGCCACCGATGAACCTAATTTCGGGAGCCGTCGATGGCAGTGGTCGGTCTTTTGTTTGCAAGGCCGCGTCGCGCGAAGCTTCGAGCACGCTCGATCTGTTCGAGTCGCGAGGCGATCTGGCGGGACGGGAGTTGACCCTGGGCGTCCGACCCGAGCATCTGAAACTGGATTCATCCGGATGGCCGGTCCGCATCGAGATGGTCGAGTCACTGGGAGCCGAGCTCCTGGTTCACGGCCTTCTGGGCGACGATTCGATCGTCATCCGGTGCGCGGCCGGCGCGCCGGTGGCCGTTGACGAGACCATCCATGTTCGACCGGACGTCAATTCGTTGCACTGGTTTGACGCCGAAACCGGCCTTCGGCTTGATTAGGCCCCCTGGGGACTCTCAGACAGAAACCGGCGGCAGGAGCAATTTCTTCACGCCATTGAGTTCACACGCAAGCACCGCTCGGCGAATCGTCTCGATCGCTGCTACCCGAGGGAAGGTCTTGCGCCAGACCAGCACGACCCGTCGATCAGGTGCCGGCTTTTCGAAAGGCACGTAGCGCAGCAAGCTGTCGCGGGGAACCACCTTGGGCACGGAGGTCTTGGGGAGAACCGTGACTCCGATGCCGCTTGCGACCATATGACGGATGGTCTCGAGCGAGCTGCCCTCGAAGGTTTTCTGGATACCGCCGGGATTGGGGGAGAAGCGCAACAGTTCCGGACAAACCTCGAGCACCTGGTCACGAAAGCAGTGCCCGGCGCCCAGCAACAGCATGGTCTCGTTCTTGAGTTCCTCAGCGCCAATCGACTTGCGCTTGCTCCAGGGATGGTCGCGCGGTACGGCCACCACAAAGAGCTCGTCGTAGAGAGGTTGCGCAACCAGTCCCGACTCCGGCAAGGGCAAGGCCATGATGGCGGCATCGAGCTCTCCGAGCTTGATCATGTCCAAGAGCTTGACGGTGAAATTCTCCTGAAGCAGCAGCGGCATGCGGGGCGCCGCAGTGATCATCTGCGGCATGAATTCGGGAAGAAGATAAGGCCCGATGGTGTAGATCACCCCGAGGCGAAGCGGACCTTTGAGCGGATCCTTCCCTTGGCTCGCGAGTTCCTTGATTGCAGCCGTCTGCTCGAGCACGCGTTGGGCCTGGGCTACGATCTGCTCGCCAATGGGCGTCACGCCCACTTCGGTACTGCCCCGCTCAAAGAGCGTCACCCCCAATTCGTCTTCGAGTTTTTTGATCGCCACCGAGAGGGTCGGCTGACTCACGAAGCAGGACTCGGCGGCCTTGCCGAAGTGGTGCTCTCGGGCCACAGCGACGATATAGCGCAATTCCGTGAGGGTCATTCAGCCACTTTACCTGCTTTATGCGATACAGCCAAACTATCGATATTGCAGCCGCGAGAGTTTTTGTCGCATTTCTTACTTCCCGATGCTCCACAGCCTGTGCGCCTTGCGGTCCCGAAAGTCCAAGGGAATTGAGCGCGGACTCAACTCGATGCACCGCGGCAGGTCGAGAAGTTCGGGGTCCATCTGAAAGCTACGCAGGTTTGTCGAAAAGAACAGTTCGCCGCCCTCAGAAAGCAAAGAAAGGCACTGGCCGATGAGCGCGGGATGATCACGCTGGATGTCGAGAATACCTTGCATGCGTTTCGAATTGGAGAAGCTCGGAGGATCGAGAACGATGAGGTCGAAGACGGACCCCTTCTGCTGAGCCTCTCGCAGCCAGCCGAAGACGTCGCCACGGACTATTTGATGTCGCACCGGGTCCATCGCGTTCAGTTCCCAGTTGCGTCTGGCCCACTGGCAATAGGTGTTCGAAAGGTCAACACTCACCGAGGCAAGTGCACCCGCATGTGCCGCATAGACGGAAAAACTGCCGGTATAGGAAAACAGGTTCAAGAACCGCTTGTTGTGCGCCCGCTTTGCCACCATGGCGCGCGTGGACCGATGGTCCAGAAACAATCCGGTATCGAGATATGCGAAAAGGTTGATGAGGAAGCGATGTCCCCCCTCGTTGACGACGAGCTCAGCTCCGCGGTCTCCGGTGGCCCCGTATTGGTCACTCTTATCCCCCAAGACGCGCTGACGAGCCCGCAACTTGACTGCCACGCGATCCGTCGCAACCTCGAACACTTCGGCGGTGGCCTCCACGACGAGATCCAGCCAGTCGCGGTGCTCAGCAGGAGTCTGCTGCCAGCCGGTATCGACCTCCTGCAGATGAAGATACACGCCAGATTCGGTTGCGAAACGCTCGACGATGAGCGGGAATTCGGGGACATCGCGCTCATACAGACGCAAGGCGAAGATCTTTTCCTGGGCGGCCCACTTGTCCAGACGCCGACGATTCTTCTGAAGGCGATTCTGGTACGAGGTCAAGTCGGTCACAAACCCATTTTACCCGCGCCGTGGATCAGGCCGTGATGCTGTCGGCTTTCGGAGTTCCGCTCCGATTGCGGACATTCATGTCCTCCAACGCGGCAATGATGGCATCGATCTGGCGTGTGATCGCGCCTGGCACGGGCAATTCACCAGAAACCACTGCCTGAATCCAGCGAGCCGTAGTGGCCGCATCGCGGCTTTCGGGCAGGATGGGGATCTCGGTCACGATACCGGAATGGCCCTCAATGACCGTGGAAGAATGACCGTCTCGGTACCAGTCGACTTGGGCGAGGCGCCGGGTATTGGCGACCACCTCCCCTTCGGTGCCCCGCATGAGGAACACGTCGCCCAAGCGGAACTGATCGGGCAACACGAGGAAGCGATCGAGTAGTTTCTGATACTCAGGGTGGGTATAGCTCGCCAAGCGCAGGGCCGGATTGGCAAAGGGCTGCAAGAGCTTGACCAGAGTGTGCGCCGAGCCGCGCAGACCCAAGATCTTGCGCAGCATCATGACGCGCGCCAGAGCCGGGTTGATCGACTCGATCGGGACAAAAACGGGCTCTCCTCGCTCCAGTTGGCCAATCACCTCGGCGCCGTCGTGCGCAGCGCACAACCCCATGGCGCCGAACACCTCCGCCGTCGTCACGCGCGCGGGCACGATTCCGGGTGCGACATCACGGTCGCCGACCTTGCCATGCACCAGAACAGGCACTCCGCGGCGTGCGAGCAACAGCGCCAAAAGCGCAGTCAGGTTGGGTAGGTTGCGCGCACCGTTGTAGCTCGGAATGACCACCGGAGCATAAGGAAACCCCGAACGCGAGACATCCATCAAAAGGCTGTACTTCTGGGAGGCCTCGTAGAAGGCATGCAGCTCCTCGACGGATTCGCCTTTGATCCGCAGGGCAATGAGGATCGCGCCCAGTTCGAGATCCGTGATGGCACCCTCGAGAACTCCGCTCCACATCGCGAACGCCCGGCTATAGTCGAGACTGGTCGCGTTGTCACGGCCGCGACCGATATCGCGAATAAAGGGCGCGTAGCGCGGGGAGTCACCTTCCATGCGTAACCTTCCATGGTCCTGGTGGGTGCCCACCAATGCAGAAAGCGTGCCCGCAGCAAAGGAAGCCGAAGACAACCCCGCTATACTACCCAGCCATCCAGTCCATTGGCCGCTTTGCGCCCCCATGTTAGTCCTCGGCATTGAAAGCTCCTGCGACGAAACCGGAGTCGCACTGTACGACAGCACCGCCGGCCGCTTGCTTGCGCATGCCCTGCACTCCCAGATTGCAATGCACCAAGCGTATGGCGGCGTCGTTCCCGAGCTCGCATCCCGCGATCACATCCGTCGCCTCGTTCCGCTCCTGGACGATGTCCTTGAGCAGGCGCAGTGTAAAAAGAGCGCCATTGACGTGATCGCCCATACCCGCGGCCCGGGCCTTGCGGGGGCGCTGCTGGTGGGCACCGGCTTCGCCTACGGTCTCGGGTTCGCCTTGGGTCGACCCTTGATCGGCATCCATCACTTGGAAGGTCACCTGCTCTCGCCGCTGCTGTCGGATGTTCCTCCAAAGTTTCCCTTCGTTGCCCTTCTGGTATCCGGAGGGCATACCCAGCTCATGCGGGTCGAAGCCGTAGGGGACTACCGTCTCTTGGGCGAGACGATGGACGACGCAGCCGGAGAAGCTTTCGACAAAACCGCGAAGCTGCTGGGACTACCCTATCCGGGGGGGCCGGCGCTCTCTCGCATGGCCGAATTCGGCAACCCTTCAAGCTTCGCTCTGCCGCGCCCAATGCTTCGTTCAGGCACGCTGGACTTTAGCTTCTCGGGGCTGAAAACAGCGGTACTTTCGGCGGTGCGCGACCAAGGCGGGTCGAACGTGTGCGAGCAGACCAAGGCGGACATCGCGGCCTCGTTCCAGGAGGCCATCGTCGAGGTGCTGTGCGCCAAGACTCTCGCGGCAGTGCAGCAAACGGGCCTCGAGCGTCTCGTCGTTGCCGGGGGCGTGGGCGCCAACAGGCGCCTTCGCGAGGCACTCCAAGCCGCGGCGTCCACGGCAGGCATAGAAACCTATTTTCCCGAACTCCAGTGGTGCACCGACAACGGCGCCATGATCGCTCTTGCTGGTGCGTTACGCATTGAATCGGGGCTTGAGAAACCGCATCGCGCAAGTGGCTTCTCAATCAAGCCACGATGGGAGTTGACCGCTGTGAACGTCATAACGGAGCCCGTGGGCTAGAACAATCCCTACTTCGCCCCGATCTTTCCTTCGCGGCCAGCCAGAAGATTGGCGATGTTGACGCGATGGCGATAGACAACGAAAACGGCGATGACGAGAATCGCTACAGCGATGATGTCAGGACCCAGAATCAGGACGTAGAAAAAGGGCGCGAACACCGCGGCCACGAGCGCGGCAAGCGAAGAGAAGCGAAAGAAAAACGCGATGATGAGCCACGTCGCCAGAGTGAAGAGCCCAAGCCACCACTGAAGACCGAACAACACCCCGCAGGCGGTCGCAACCCCCTTGCCTCCTTTGAATCCGAAGAAGACCGGGTAGAGGTGTCCGAGAAAAACAGCCACCGCAACCAAGGCCAGTCCGTCATCCTCAATCCCAAACCGGGGACCGAATTCGGAACACGCCCACACCGCGGCGAAGCCCTTTAGACCATCTAAGGCCAATGTGAGACCCGCGGCGAGCTTGTTGCCGCTACGCAGCACATTGGTCGCGCCCGGATTCCTCGAGCCATAAGTCCGCGGATCCTTGAGATTGAACGCGCGGCTCATCAGGATGGCAAAGGGAATCGAACCCAGAAGGTAGGCGAGCACGACGGCGATGGCGCTATTCATGTACCAAGTCTCCAGTAGATCTTCTTCAGTGCGCCGCCATTTTAGTCCTGCGAAGCGCATTCGACCGTCTGAATTTCCAAAACGGCGCCAAGACTCGAAGGTTCGAGTCCCACGAGGTAGCCCCGCTTTCCCCCATTCAGAAAAATTCGCGGCAGCGCAAAAATGCTGCGTTCCGCATAGACCCGCATGGGCCGGCGCGTCGCCAGAGGGGAGGTTCCCCCCACCCAATAACCCGAATGCCGCTGTGCCGTCGGCGGGGCGCAGGGCTCGATGCGTTTCGCGCCGATCTGTCTTGCCAACTCCTTGGTCAGGACGCGATGCGTGCCGTGCATGAGAACAATCAGCGGTTCACCGGTCTCCCGTTCCATGATGAGCGTCTTGATGATCGCGTATTCGGCCAAGCCAAGCCATTGGGCTGGATGGGCAGTTCCGCCGTGCTCGACGTAGGGATAGACATGCTCGGTGAATGCCAAGCCATGCTCCCTGAGCAGGCGCGTGGCCCGAGTCTCGGCGACGTGGGTTGGCTTGACCATGCACCGAAAGCCCGAATCCTATCCGCGCGGATGATGCCGGGCATGCAGGGTCTTTAGGCGCTCGCGCGCCACGTGCGTATAGATCTGCGTGGTCGAGATATCGCTGTGGCCAAGGAGCATCTGGACCACCCGCAGATCCGCCCCATGGTTGAGCAGATGCGTCGCAAAAGCATGGCGCAACGTGTGCGGAGACAAAGGCGCCCGGATCCCGGCAATGAGGGCGTACTTCTTGACGACATGCCAGAACGCCTGGCGCGTCATGAAGCCCCCCTGATCAGTGCGGGCCGTAACGAATAGGGCATCCAGGGCGCGCCCCTGGCACAGGTGGGGACGCGCGCTTAACAGGTAGCGCTCAAGCCACGCGCAGGCTTCATCCCCGATGGGCACGAGACGCTCCTTGTCCCCCTTACCGATCACCCGAATCACGCCGTCATGGAGTCCCACGTCGAGCGTGCGGCTGCCGACCAGTTCGGAGACGCGTAAGCCGCTCGCATACATCAATTCCAGCATCGCACGATCGCGTAGACCAAGGTCGCTCGTAACGTCCGGTGCCTCGAGCAAGGACTCGACCTGTGCCTCGCTGAGCGATTTCGGAAATCGTGCGGGCTGCTTGGCCGAACGCATGCGTCGCGTGGGATCAGTTTGGATCTGTCGATTGCGCACGGCCATGCGGAAGAATCGACGCATTGCCGCCAGCCGCCGATTGGAACTTGTCGCACGCGTGTTGCCGTGGCGCTCGAGGAAGTAGTGATTCAGATCTTCTTCACTGGCCTGAAGGAGGGGCTTGCCGCGTTGCTCGAGCCAGCGCGCGAAACTGCTCAGATCGCGCCGATACGCCGCAAGCGTATTCTTCGCCAGCCCATCCTCGAGCCAAAGTGCGTCGCAAAAGCCATCGATGGCGCGCTCGTTGTCTTCGCTGGCGGTCATGCGCGCATTGTTTCACGTTTGTCGAAGCCCGGCCGACGTCGACGACAGGGGTCCCGGATGGAAATACCAGAAGCCCGCGCGGGTTCAAGGCTTGCCCGACATCCCGGATACGTCCGAGGGCGCCGCGCGCTCGAGCGGGCCGATCTGAACCCCTTCGTGGCGCAACAACCAGCGTTTGATCTCGAGTTGGAAGCCGTCTTCCACGCCCCGCTTGGACGTGTCGCCTCCAAAACCGCCCAGGCCATCCGAGGCCACCACGC
This sequence comes from Burkholderiaceae bacterium, assembly GCA_049514215.1. GTDB lineage: Bacteria > Pseudomonadota > Gammaproteobacteria > Burkholderiales > Burkholderiaceae_D > BOG-994. The sequence goes on along the minus strand of JBEKVI010000003.1, from coordinate 150,418 downwards.
GGTGGCAGGGAATGACGAGCGGATACCAGTTCGCTCCGCATGCCTGGCCGACCGCGCGCGGGGCCGTGCGCAGGAATCTCGCGATCCCTCCGTAGGAGCGAACCTGCCCGCACGGAATCTGTCTGATCGCATCCCAGACGCGCTGCTGAAAGGCGGTGCCAACCGGCGCTAGCGGCAGGTCGAAGGCGAACTCCGGATCCAGAAGATAGCGTTCAATCTGGCGGGCGGCCAAGGCGCCGGAACGGCTGCGAAAAGCCCGGTCCCGATAGCCAAGCGGCAGATACACCAATTCCGTCACGAGCCCAAGTGCGCTGCGAATTCCAATCGCACCAAAGGGCGCGGCCACGATCGCGGCAAAACCCTCTCTGGGGTCCGCGTTTGCGAGAGCACTTGCGCTCATGTGCGGGCTCGACTCCCAAGCAAGCCCTGCTTGAGCGCGAGATCCTGAACGTTTTGCCCGATGAAGATCTTCAAGAACGCCGCGTAGAAGGCTTCGCCGCGAACAACCGTGCCAAGACTTCGTCCGTTCAACAGAAGATGCGTGCCCGATCCAGGCACGAACTCGACGTAAACGAGATCGCCTGGCTTGACTGCATTGGCCTCGAGGAGATTGCTGTTGAACAGATCGATCTCGGCTTGCAGATGCGAACGCTCCTCGCTGGTGGAATTGCGCTCAAGCCCTCCCGTCAACGCCTTGACAAAAGTATGGGCATCCGCACCCAGCAGCATGCGCATGGCGAGGCGCTTGGGTCCGGGCTCTTTCACGAGCACGTCTGCGCTGCCACTGCGTTCTACAACATAGAGGGCCGCCACGTAGCCCTTAAATATCGAGACGGCTCTGACTCCCACGCCGTTGAGCTGAAGGCTGGAATTACCCACGCGCGCGGTCTCATCGAACCGATAGCCTTCGACAGTGCGAGCAGGAACGGTCTGGGCCAGCACGAGCAAGGCCAGGATCCCGAGCCACCGGCAACGACTGAAGCGGTTTGCGATATTCATCGAAGGCAGTTGCGCCGTGCCAAGCCAATGCAGCGCGGGCGCTTTGGTAGACTCCGCCTTATTTTACCGCCGCATGACCCCCTGCCGGGGTGGGTTGTGGCGCCTCGGGTTGCCGATTCGTGTCCTTCGCACTCATACTCCTGCCCGATTTCGCTCTCATCTTCCTGGGAGCCTTGCTGTATCGAGGGGTTCGCTTTGGGGAGGGTTTCTGGGGTGGCCTAGAAAAGCTCGTCTATTTTGTCCTGTTCCCGTCGCTCCTTTTTATTTCGACGGCGACAGCAAAATTCGATCTGAGGGCAACGACGCTCTTTGTCATCGCGGGCTGCGCTCTCACCGTGGCCGGGTTTGCGCTAGGATCCGCCGCGCGGGTCTTCGCCCGAGGTAGCGATCACGCGAGCTTCGCCTCGGGCGTGCAGACGGCATTTCGCTTCAATTCGTATCTGGCCCTGGCTATCGCAGGTCGCCTGGCCGGAAGCGAGGGCATCGCTCTCATGGCACTGCTTCTCGGTACCAACGTTCCTATCAGCAACGCCGCCGCAGTCTATGCCTTGGCGCGCCATGGTGGCATGAGTCTCTGGAGTGCCATGGTACGCAATCCACTCATCATCGCGACACTTGGCGGACTGTTGTGCAATGTGACGGGGCTTCCCATTCCCGAGTTCGTCAACGCAACCCTGAGCCGACTCGGCGCAGCATCGATCGCGCTCGGGTTAATCGCCGTTGGCGCCGGGCTAAGACTCGACGGCGGGCGCATGCCTTGGCCCCTGGTCTCGTGGTGGCTCGCGGTCAAGCTCCTCGCCCTTCCGGCGTTGGCCCTCCTCTTCGCGCCGCTCTTGAATCTGACCGACCTGCAACGCACGATGCTCGTCGTCTTTGCCGCTCTGCCGACCGCGTCATCGGCCTACATTCTGGCCACGCGTATGGGAGGCAATGGTCCGCTTGTGGCCTACCTCATCTCCGCCGGCACCGTCCTGTCGATATTCACGATGCCGCTTTGGCTTTTCCTTGCGCGATAGGGATCCGGACGCCCCGCTCATGCGGGCGTCCGTCTTGCGCTAGCGCCCATTGGACATGCTCGCGCACCACCGCCGAAGGGTCGCCAAGCCGTGCGCGTAGCGCCACCTCGTACAGTACTCGCGCAGAAGCCAGTTTCTCTTCGCGCAGTGCGTTCCCGAGCGCTACTGCCAGGTTGCGGGACCAGCGCTCAAACCCGATGCGCCGAATCGCCGTCCCCTCAGTGCGTCTTAGGAATTCCTGCTCGTCCCATGCAAAGGCCTCGATCAATCCCAGCTCGTCGAATCCCCTGGAGCGGAACTCCTCGACCGTTGCGCTTCGGGCGTACTTGTTCCAGGGACACACCAGCTGGCAATCATCGCAGCCATAGACGCGATTGCCCACCAGCGCGCGCAGTTCCACTGGAATGCTACCGGCCAGCTCGATCGTGAGATACGAGATGCAGCGTCGCGCGTCAAGCTCGTAGGGTCCGATGATGGCTCCCGTGGGACAGACATCGATGCAGCGGGCGCAGGTTCCGCAATGCTCGGCAACCAAGGGAAGATCGACGGGCAGCGGCAGGTCGATGAAGATTTCCCCCAGGAAGAACATCGAACCGGCCTTCGAGGACAGCAGCAGAGTATGCTTGCCGCGCCATCCAAGGCCCGCTTTTCTCGCGAGCTCGACTTCCAAGACGGGGGCCGAGTCGCTGAAAACGCGATATCCATAGGGACCGACCGCCTCGGCGATCCGCTGTGCAAGATCCTTTAAGCGCTGCCGGACAACCTTGTGATAGTCCCTTCCGCGGGCGTACACCGAGACGTTGGCGCGCCCTGGTTCCGAGAGCGCCCGCCATCCTGACTCGACCCATCCGTTGTTCGTATCGGGCACATAGTCGAGGGCAGCCGTGATCACACGCACGGTTCCGGCGACGAGTTCGGCCGGACGCGCCCGGGTCCTCCCGTGCCGCGCCATATAATGCATTTCGCCGTGAAAGCCTTTTTCTAGCCAAGCCAGAAGGTGCTCCTCGGCGTCGGACATCTGAATATCGGAGATGCCAACCCGGCCAAAGCCGAGTTCACTCGCCCATGCTTTGATGTCCCGGACGAGCCCGGCAAGCTCCGCCTCGGACAGGTTGGTTGTCCGCCGGAGGGGCGATGGACTTCGGTGATTCATGACTGACTGATTGTATGACGCATCCCCCAGATTCCCTCGCATCCTCACCACTCGCCCAAGGGCTCATGGGGCTCGCCACTGCCGAGCAAACCCGCGCGCTCGGGGAACGAATCGGCCATTGGATCCGCGCCCATCCGCAGGGCCTGATCATCCATCTCTTGGGCGACCTCGGTTCAGGCAAGACCTGCCTTGCGCGGGCGGTGCTCCGAACCCTGGGAATCGAAGGTCCGATCAAAAGCCCGACCTACACCCTCGTCGAGTCGTATGTGGCAGAAATACCCGGCGGTATTGATCTTAGACAAAACTTGAGCTTATACTGCTATCACTTTGATTTTTATCGATTCACAGATCCGCGGGAATGGCTCGATGCCGGCTTTCGAGAGTATTTTGACGATCACGCGCTGTGCCTCGTCGAGTGGCCTGAGAGAGCAGCCGGCTCGCAGCATTGGACGCGCGCCGATCTCGAAATCCGCCTCGAACTCGACGGGGCGGGGAGAGTCGCTCATCTGGGGGCGAATAGTCCCCGGGGTAGCGCGTGCCTAGCCGCCGCCGCTTCCTTGGTTCCGGGCTCGGAGCCTTAGCCGCCACGGGCGCTGGTTCGTTCAGTTTTTCAGCCCTCTACGCGCAATCCGCGTTGGCGCATGGCATCGTTGCCGTCCGGGTCTGGCCCGCTCCTGACTATAGCCGCGTCACGATTGAAACGGATCGGCCGCTCGAGTCCACGCACTTTCTCGTAGATAACCCCGATCGTCTCGTCGTGGACGTCCAGGGACTGACGGTCGACGCGGCCCTGCGCGACTTAGTCGCTAAAGTCCTACCGAACGACCCCTACATCCAGCAGGTGCGCGTGGGGCAAAATCGGCCAACGGTCGTTCGCATCGTTTTCGACCTGAAGGCGAAAGTCAATCCGCAAGTCTTCAATCTTCCTCCCGTGGGCGAGTACAAGTATCGGCTGGTGTTCGACCTCTATCCCCAGCAGGCGGCCGACCCGCTCATGGCGCTACTGGACGATCACGCGGCCCCGGAGGCTCGCCAGAGCACGCCCGCTATCGCGAACACACCAAGCGAGGTCTCACCCCGCCCACCGCCTGAGGAGGCGAGCAACGCCCGGTCCAATCCGCCGGGCCAGACCCATGAGGAGACAACCCTAAAGCGGGGCGATGCCGGGGTCGCTCGAATGATCACCATCGCCCTCGATCCAGGGCACGGAGGGGAGGACCCGGGTGCGACGGGCGCCCAAGGCACTCACGAGAAGTTCGTCGCCCTCTCAATCGCGCAACGCGTCAAGACGAAGATCGACGCGGAGAGCAATATGCGTTGCATGATGACGCGCGACTCCGACTACTTCGTACCACTGAACGTGCGGGTTCAGAAGGCCCGCCGCGTGCAGGCGGACCTGTTTGTCTCGATTCACGCCGATGCCTTTGTCACCTCCGATGCGCGCGGCTCGTCCGTGTTCGCGCTGTCCGAGCGTGGTGCTTCGAGCTCAGCGGCGCGCTGGCTGGCCAACAAGGAAAACGATGCCGATCTCATCGGTGGGGCCAACCTCAGCAACCGGGATGAACAGCTCGCCCGCGTCATCCTGGATCTATCGACCACCGCACAGATCAATGACAGCCTCAAACTCGGCAGCGCGGTACTGCACGAGATCGGTGGGGTCAACCGCCTTCACAAAGACTCGGTTGAACAGGCCGGTTTTGCCGTTCTAAAGGCTCCTGACATTCCTTCGATCCTGATCGAGACCGCATTCATCAGCAATCCCGACGAAGAGCGCCGCCTCAACGACGAGGCCTATCAGGACCATATGGCCGATGCCATCGTCAAGGGGATCAAGCGTTACTTTGCGAAGAACCCCCCTCTCGCAAAAACACGTCTCATTAGCTAGCCGCGTCGCCAGGATTCGACGCGCTAGAAACCGCTAGGCAGACTCTCGGCTCTGTCGGCAACTCTCATACCTCTCTTCGAGGTAAGCAGCTAAATCCACCAGAGGCGCGTCACCCCTTCGGAGGAGCGTGATGCCGTCTACAACGGTTTTGCTATACCTTCGAGTGAGGGATCGTTTAGTATCTAACCCCGGGCGACACTCCACTCGAAACGCGGGGTGTGCAACCGCTCCGAAACGCCCCTCGTCATCGCGATTTCCTTCCGCCGCCCAAGGACTATCCATGAATTTGGACCTGCAAAGCGTCGGCCTGACTTCGGCAATATTCCTGACAGCCGTGGCGATCCTCGCGTTAGTCGTATCGCGCGAAGCCAAGAATTCGGTGGCACTCGATTCGATCGGACTCGGCACGCTCGCCGTCGGCCTGGGCCTGCTTGCTCTTAGCCTTCGGCACATAATCCCGACTCTGGTCTCAATGCTGGCTGGTGATACTTGCTTCGTCGCGGGATTTCTGTTTCTAGATCGAGGCTGCCGCCGCTTCTACGGTGATTCCGTAAAAGCCAGCCCGTGGATCTGGAGCATTCTGCCGGCTCAGGCGCTAGCGCTACTCATCGCAACCTATGGCATTGACGATCAGGCCCTGCGAGTCGAGATCGTGGCTGCTACGGGCCTACTCGTTTGCGGACGCTGGGCCGCCTTCATGGCGCACGGGCGCGCCATCGGCGATCCCCGCCTTCCAAACCGTCTCTTGGCCTTCGCCCCCTGGATCCTGATTGGACTATTCGCGGCCGTGCTCTTGCGCGCGGGCTCCGAACACCGCGCCCTAACGACACTGCAGGCAGGCGGTTGGGTCCTTCTGGCCGGCACTTTCATCATATGCGCCGTGGTGTCCGGCGTCGCGCTCATCATGCTGTGGCTCGAAGCCCACGTCGAACTCCACAAGTCCATCGAGCGCACGGGCTCGATTCTGCGCGTCCTCCCCGATATCATCACGATTCAGGATCGCAACGGTCAGTACCTGGAGGTGCAAGAACCCCAGTACCGCTCGCACAGTCTTCGTAACGCGAGAGTCATGGAACGCGGTCTTCGGGGGGCTTTCTCTCCGGAGGTGGTCCGGGCACGCCTTGGTTGCATTCTCGAAGCGCTCAACACCGGCGAGCTACAGGTCATGGAGTATCCCCTCGCTCTCGAGGACAAGACCGTCTGGCTCGAAGCCCGGGTGATTCCCTACCAACGCGACAAGGTCCTCACCCTCGTACGCGACGTCACTGAGCGCAAGATGGCCGAACGCGTGCATGCGGAAGCCGAGGCGACGCTGCGGCTGATTTCGGAGAACATGGGCGACATGATTGCGCTCTATAACTCCGATGGGACCTTTCGCTATATTTCACCGTCGACGAAAAAACTCCTCGGATACGATCCCGCCGAGCTCCTGGGTCTTTCGCCTTTTCAAGTGATCCATCCCGAGGACGCCGCACTGGCGCGCCGCGGCATCGAACGGGTGCTCGATGGTGTCACGCAGGCGCCACTGCAGTATCGGATCCGCAACAAGGCGGGCGACTACATCTGGATGGAAGTGCGGGGCCAGCCTATCTGGGGAGCCCAGCAAAAACCAGAATCGTATATCACCTCGGCGACCGACATCACCGAGCGCCGCGCCATCGAGGAACAGCTCCGTTTTGCGGCATTGGTGGCCCGCAATGCGAGCGAGGCGATCGTCGTCACCAGTGCCGAAGGCAGCGTCCAGTGGGTCAACGACGCCTTCATCGCGATGACCGGGTATTCCCGCGACGAAGCCACCAACACCTTGGCGACGCGGCTGATCAACGAAGGCGGAGATACTGCCGAGTTGCGCTCGCGCACCCATGTCTTGCGCGAGCAGGGACGCTGGGAAGGCGAGACCACCGCCACGCGCAAAACGGGTGAAGTTTTTCCGGTGTGGCATCGGATCTCGGCGGTACGCAACGAGCGCGGCGCGTTCACCCATTTCGTGCATGTCATCTCCGACCGTAGCCGTGAGCAGCAAACGCAGCAGATCATCGAGCATCTGTCACGTCATGACACGCTCACCAAACTTCCCAATCGCGCTCATTTTGTGCAGGCGCTTACCGAGGCCATTGCCAAGGCTTCGCAGGACCCGGCTCGCATGAGCGGGCTCGCGCTTTTGAGCATGAATCTGGATCGCTTCAAGCGCCTCAATGGACTCTTGGGCCAAGCCGACGGTGACCGGCTTTTGCAACGGATCGCTCAACGGCTCGTTACGCTTCTGGACCCGATCCACGCGATCGTGGCCCGCGTGGCCGGCGATGAATTCGTGATCCTGATGACCAGTCTTTCGACTTCGGTCGAGGCGGGGCACGCGGCGCGCGACGTGATGGAGACGCTTGCAAAGCCTTTCGACCTCGGCTTCGAGGACGACGTCTTTGTAACCACGAGCATCGGCATTAGCGTCTATCCTGAGGACGGCACCACGGCTGACGCGATCATGAAGGCGAGCACAACGGCGATGTATCACGCCAAGCGCGCCGGAGGCAATGCGTATCGCTTCTTCTCAGTCGAGATGGATTCCCGCGACGCGGGTCAGCTTTTGACGGAGGCCCGGCTAAGGCGTGCCGCCGAGTCCAAAGAGGGCATGAGCATGGCCTATCAGCCCAAGTTGGCCTTGCCACAACGGCGCATCACAGGCGTCGAGGCCCTCATCCGATGGCACCACACCGACGCGGGCGACATGGCGCCGGTGCAGTTCATCCCCCTGGCCGAAGATCTCGGTCTCATCCAGGGCATTGGTGAGTGGGTGCTGCGCACCGTCTGTACCGAAGCCGTCGAGCGCCAGAAGGCCGGCTTCGAGCCCTTGCGCATCGCAGTCAACCTTTCGGCTAAGCAACTCATCGATGAGAGCCTCCCGGACAAGATCCAGGCGATCCTCGATGAGACCGGGATGGAGGCGGGACTTCTGGAGCTGGAAGTGACCGAGACGTGCGTGATGACAGCGCGCGACCAGGCCGCGCGGTTGCTCGAGCGACTTCGCGAAATTGGCATTAGCTTGTGCCTTGACGACTTCGGAACCGGCCATTCCAGTTTGTCCTATCTATCGAGCCTGCCCGTGGACAGCATCAAGATCGACCGCTCCTTCGTCAGCGGCCTGCCCTTCCAGCAAACCAGCGTTGCGATTTGCAAAGCGGTTCTCGCCATGGGGGGCGCATTGGGCTTGAAGATCGTCGCCGAGGGTGTCGAGCGTGAAGACGAATTCGAATTCCTCGAAGTACACGGCTGCGACGAACTTCAAGGCAATCTCATCGGCGTTCCGATGTCTGATCAGGCCCTGCGCCAGTTTTTGTTAACCCGCGCGCGCTCGCACCTGCAGCAGGCTTAGTTTTGCGCCGGTTCGATCGGGTCAGGATTTTTTCCGGCCGCAAAGGCGAACCAGCCCAGACGCCCGCGGGCGCCCCAAACTAAAGCCTCGATTTGTGGTCCAATAAACGATGCTTCCATCCTCCCTTGCCGAACTCGACGAAGTCAAACGCCGCTGCCGGTCGATGGTGACGCGCCGGGCGTCGCTGTCGGCAGGCGTGGCCGTGGTCCCGGTACCGGGACTCGACATCGGGACCGATGTGATGATCCTCATGCGCCTTTTGCCCAAGATCAATCGGGAATTCGGACTTTCCCCAGAGCAAATCGCCGAACTCGACGCAGAGACCAAAAAGATCGTCATGGTGCTCGCATCGGCGGCTGGAAGCGAATTGATTGGACGCATCATCTCCAAGGAACTGGTGGTGAAAGTGCTCAAAAAATTCGGCATGCGCATTGCGACGGGAACGGTATCGAAGGTGATCCCGGTCGTCGGACAGGCTTTGTCGGCGTCGATCAGCTTTGGCGCGATGAAGATGCTGGGTAACGCCCACATCGAAGACTGTTATCTGGTCGCGCGGCGCGCCTTGGAGGCTGCCGAAGAGGGCTTTGTCATCGAGATGCCCAAATAAGCTGGGCATTCTGGTTTTTCCAGGCGACTAGGAGCGTCTCGCCAGCTTGGCTCGGATGAGTCCGATGGCCATCGGCGCGAGCGAAATCAGGACCACGCCAACCATGATGGCGCTCAGATTCTCCTGCACGAAGGGAAGATTTCCGAAGAGGTAGCCTGCGAGAATGAAGCCGCCCACCCAGAGAATCGCACCCAGCGCGCTCCAGAACTGGAACTTGCCTTGCGACATCGCTCCCACACCGGCAACGAAGGGGGCGAAGGTGCGCACGATGGGCATGAAGCGGGCCATGGTAATTGTCACACCACCGTACTTTTCGTAGAACGCGTGCGCTTCGTCGAGCGCGCGTCGATTGAACCAGCGCGAGTGCGGCCAGTGAAATACCCGAGGACCGATCCAGCGCCCGATCCAGTAATTGGACGCATTTCCAAGGATGGCGGCGATAAGCAGCACCACGAAGAGGATGACAGGATCCATGCCACCGCCGACTGCAGCGAGCGTTCCCGCGAGGAAAATGAGCGAGTCTCCCGGAAGAAACGGGGTGACGACCAGCCCCGTCTCGGCAAAGATCACGGCGAACAGGATCGCATAGATCCACGGGCCGAATTCGGTTACGAGCTGCGGCAGATTGCGGTCCAGGTGCAATACGAACTGCAAGGTGTCGACCAGTAGATTCACGAGTCCTCCGTTTCGTGGCGAGATGGTACACGAGGCCCCGGGTATAATTGGTTCATGGCGCTGACAGAAACCTTGGGCACGCCCGCCGCCGGCGTTCCCCTCGGGGGAAAAAGGCGCGCGATCTTGCCCCTTCCGGATCGCCTCATCAGCCAGATCGCGGCAGGCGAGGTGGTGGAGCGACCCGCCTCCGTCATCAAGGAACTTCTGGAAAACGCCCTGGACGCCGGGGCACGCCGGATCGACGTGAAGCTTGAAGAGGGGGGAGTCAAGCGCATCGTCATTTCCGACGACGGTTCTGGAATACCGAAGGACGAACTGCCTTTGGCTCTGGCACGCCATGCGACGTCCAAGATCGCCTCGCTCGCCGATCTCGAAGCGGTCGCCACGCTCGGTTTCCGGGGGGAGGCGCTCGCCTCGATCGCCTCGGTGGCCGGGCTCGCCATTACGAGTCGCGTGGACAGTGATTCGCACGCATGGCGCATCGACAACCACGCGTTGGCCGGGACGATCGAGCCGGCGGCGGGCCAGGTCGGCACCACCGTCGAGGTCGTTGATCTCTACTTCAACACCCCCGCCCGACGCAAATTCCTAAAGACCGAGCAAACCGAACTGGGTCACTGCCAGGAGGCGTTGCGTCGCATCGCGCTTGCGCATCCGGACGTGGCGTTTTCGCTAAGCCATAACGGCCGGATTCTGGAGCACCGCAATGCCGCCGCTCGGGATGCGCGCGTACTGCAGATGATGGGGGATGAGTTTGCCAATGCGCATCGCGTCGTCTCAGTATCGAGCGGCGGGGCAGCCGGTCTAGCACTGACCGGATTCGTTGGCTTACCGAGCGCGAGCCGGGCGAGCACCCAGGCACAATACTTTTACGTCAATGGACGCTTCGTGCGCGACAAACTGCTGGGGCATGCGGTTCGCGCGGCCTATCAGGACGTCTTGCATGGTGAGCGTCATCCCGCCTATGTGCTGGCGCTCGAACTGGATGCGCGTCAGGTCGACGTCAATGTCCACCCGTCGAAGATCGAGGTCCGGTTTCGCGAATCGCGTGCAGTGCACCAGTTCGTTTTTCATGCCGTCACTCAGGCACTGGCGCCACCTGCCACGACGGCGCCGACCATTGGGGTCGACCGCTTAGGCGCCTCGCCCGGGCTCGATCACGCCTCCTGGCAGGCCCGTCTGGGAGTTCGTCAGTCCATGCCCGCGTATGGGTCCCTGTTTCGCGCCGATGGAGCGGGCCAGCCCTCGTACCCAGCTTCGACACAGCGTGAAGCACAGGAGATCGCAAGGCCTCCAGTCGGTGCCACGGACGATCATTACCCCCTCGGTTTTGCATTGGCTCAGCTCCATGGCGTCTATGTCCTTGCGCAGAATGCGCAGGGCTTGGTCCTCGTCGACATGCATGCAGCGCACGAGCGCATTCTCTATGAGCGACTGAAAACCGGGCTCGACGCAGGCACCTTGCCCGTTCAGCACCTGCTCATTCCCGTGGTGCTGAACGCGACTTCGCAGGAACTGGGTGTCGCGCAGGAGTCCGGTGCGACGCTGGCAGCCCTTGGGTTCGACATCCATCCGATCTCCGCCACGGCGTTGGCAGTGCGCTCGGTTCCGGCTCTGCTGGCCAACGCTGATGCCGCCGCCCTCGTACGTGATGTGCTGCGGGATCTAGAAGCCTTTGGGGCCTCGAGGGTGATGACCGAGCACCGCAACGAACTCCTCTCGACCATGGCCTGCCACAGTGCCGTACGTGCCAACCGTCACCTGACGCTCGATGAGATGAACGCGCTGTTGCGGCAGATGGAGGATACGGAGCGCTCCGACCAGTGTAACCATGGGCGACCGACCTGGACGCAATGGTCTTTGGGCGATCTGGACAGGCTTTTTTTGCGCGGACAATGAGGCGCCACGGAACCTGCCGTCCCTAAGGTAAACCTAGGGCCGCCAGCTATGATCCAGCCACTCATCTGCATCGTCGGTCCCACGGCCTCCGGTAAATCGGCCGTGGCTCGCTTTCTGGCCGAACGCTTTCCCGTCGAAATCGTCAACATGGATTCGGCCCTGGTCTACCGGGGGATGGATATCGGCACGGCGAAGCCGTCTGCAGCCGAGCGCAGCAGGGTTACCCATCATCTGCTGGACCTGATCGACCCGGCGGAATCGTATTCGGCGGCGCGCTTTTGCAAGGAAGCAACCGACGTCATCGCGAAAGTGCGCGCGCGCGGCCGGATTCCTCTTCTCGTGGGCGGTACGATGCTCTACTTCAAAGCGCTGCGCGAGGGACTCGACGCGCTTCCTTCGGCCGATCCCAAGATCCGGGCTGAGCTCGATAGGGCGGCACGGGAGCAGGGCTGGCCTGCCATGCACGCGGCCTTGGCGGCCGTCGATCCGGCCACGGCGGCGCGGCTTGCGCCGGGCGACACGCAGCGAATCCAGAGGGCCCTCGAAGTCTGGCACATCTCAGGACACCCTCTTTCGAGCTTTTTCACCCGTCGCACGCTGGAGGGGCCAGATACTGATCAATTTTTCTCGATTGCGCTTGAACCCTCTTCACGAGCGCAGTTGCACGTGCGCATCGCGCAGCGACTGCAGACGATGCTCGATCAAGGCTTCGTCGATGAAGTAGCAGGGCTGCGCGCGCGCGACGATCTGCACGCGTCGCTACCGTCGATGCGCTGCGTCGGATACCGTCAGATCTGGGACTATCTCGAAGGCCGGCTCAACCGGACGCAAATGGTCGACGCCGCAGTGGCCGCCACTCGTCAACTAGCCAAACGCCAGCTGACTTGGCTTCGTGCACTGCCCGAGCGGCGCGTCGTCGATTGCCTAGCATCAGATTACCTAAGCCTTGTTGAACGACTCGTGATCCCGGTGCTCGATTCGGCCTAGAACGAGGCGAGCTTGCGAAATCCCGACCAGCACTCATCGTAATTCTTCTGGAGTGCGGGGGCGGCCAGCGCCTCGGCAGTGACATCGAAGACGAGCCGAGTCTCGAACATAAACGCGAGGGTACCGTCCAGAAGCTGGGGACGCAGCTCGGCCTGGCTCGCGTTGGTGAAGGTCGCCGCATCGGGGCCGTGCGCTGTCATGCAGTTGTGCAGGCTCACGCCGCCCGGAAGAAAGCCTTCCGCCTTCGCGTCGTAGGTCCCCTTCACGAGCCCCATGAACTCGCTCATGACGTTACGATGAAACCAGGGAGGCCGGAAGGTATGCTCGGCGACCATCCAGCGCGGAGGAAATATCACGAAGTCCACGTTCGCGGTCCCAGCGATCGCGGAGGGCGAAGTCAAGACGGTAAAAATTGAGGGATCCGGATGGTCATAGAGCACGGTATTGACCGGGCTAAAACGCGCCAGATCGTACTTGTAGGGGGCGTAGTTGCCATGCCAGGCCACAACGTCGAGCGGAGAGTGGTCGAGCGTTGTGCCCCACAACTGACCGCCAAACTTCGCGACCACTTGCGTCGATTCCTCTCGGTCCTCAAAGGCCGCCACGGGTGTGAGAAAGTCGCGCGCATTGGCCAGTCCGTTGGACCCGATGGGCCCCAATTCGGGTAGCCGCAACGCGGCGCCGTAGTTTTCGCAGACGTAGCCACGCGACGGTCCGTCGCGAAGGTCCACGCGCAACCGGACGCCACGCGGGATGACACCAATCTCACCGGGCGCGATCCCAAGCCGCCCGAATTCGGTCAGCACATCAAGGCGCCCCAACTGGGGCACGATAAGAAGTTCGCCGTCAGCATCGAAAAAAATCCGCTCCATCGAGGCATTGGCGGCGTAGACGTGGGCCGCGCAGCCATCTTGTGCACGCGCGTTCCCCGTAGCGGCCATGGTCTTCAACCCAGCGAGGAAATCGGTCGGATCCGTGGGGATTTCCAGAGGGTCCCAACGCAGCCGGTTAAAAGGCGTCTCAGCCTCAGACAGTGGCGCCGTCTGCAGGCCACGCCGCGAGAGGCGTGCAAAGGGCGGATGTCCGGCGGAAGGCCGAAGCCGGTAAAGCCAGCTGCGCCGGTTCAAATCGCGCGGCGCGGTAAAGGCCGTGCCCGAGAGCTGCTCGGCGTAGAGCCCCAAAGGCGCACGCTGGGGGGAATTCTGTCCAACCGGCAACGCGCCAGCCACCGCTTCCGTCGCAAATTCGTTTCCAAAGCCGCTCTGGTAAGCCGCCGCGGTGTCGGCAACCCGGAGGTCAGCCGTCTTCATCGGTATATTCAACACGCGCTCCTTTGCAGTGTTCGCCCTAGTCGAGGCTCGCAATCTTCTGATCGATGGCGCCAAAGATACTCGCGCCGTTCTCATCGAACATCTCGAGGCGAATGGTGTCTCCGAACTTCATGAACTCGGTCGTCGCCTTGCCCTCGAGAATGGTCTCCAGACAGCGCTTTTCCGCGATGCACGCGTAGCCGATTTCGGGCTTGGAGTTGGCGTCCTTGTTTGATATCGTGCCCGATCCGACGATGGTACCCGCGCGCGCGCGACGCGTCTTGGCAACGTGCGCGATGAGCCGGGGAAAGTTGAAAACCATGTCGGTCCCCGCATGGGGTCGACCCACCGTGTGCCCGTTCCAGGTGACGTGCAGGGGCAGGTGAACCCGACCGTCGCGCCAGGCGTTCCCCAACTCATCGGGTGTAACGGCCACAGGGGAGAAGCTCGAGGCCGGTTTGCTCTGGAAAAAACCAAATCCCTTGGCCAGCTCAGCCGGAATCAGATTACGTAACGACACGTCGTTGACAAGCATGAGAAGCTGAATATGGCCCGCTGCCGATTCAGGCGGAGTGCCCATCGGAACATCATCGACGATGACCGCCACCTCCCCCTCGAAATCGATTCCCCAGTCTTCGGACGCAAGCACCACGTCGTCGGTCGGTCCAATGAAGTCATCGGAGCCACCCTGGTAGAGGAGCGGATCGTGCCAAAACGACTCGGGCATTTCGGCGTTGCGCGCCCGCCGCACGAGTTCGACGTGGTTAACGTAGGCCGAACCATCGGCCCATTGAAACGCCCGCGGCAATGGCGCCATACAGTTCTTCGGGTTGAAGGGAAAGGGATGACGGGCCCGTCCCTGGTTCAGGGAACCGGCGAGATCCTCAAGCTGGGGACGAAAGAAACTCCAGTCATCGAGCGCACCCTGCAAGGTACCGACCACTTCGGTCGCGAGGTGGGCTACGCTCAGATCGCGTGCCACGACAGCGAGCTGTCCGTCGCGAGAGCCGTCTTTCAGGGTTGCTAGTTTCATGGTGCGCTCGAGTCCGGGGGCGCCGGCAGAAGAACGAAAACGGGATCGGATGCTTTTTTCATCGCACCCGTTCGGTATTAGACGATCATCGTGCCGGGCATGCCGGGCTCGCGCTCGATCACCCGGCCAATTACCGAGGCGCGCTCTCCCGCCGAGTTGAGCGAAGCGAGCACTCCAGGCACGTCCGCTGCTGCGATCACCAGCACGAAGCCGATCCCGCAGTTGAACGTGCGGTGCATTTCAGACTCACTGATACCGCCGGCGCCCTGGATCCACTCGAAGGCCGCAGGCACATCCCAGCTCGTGGCCTGGATTTCCGCCGCGAGCTCGCCGGGAAACATCCGATGGACATTCTCAACCAGCCCTCCTCCGGTGATGTGGGCCATCCCGTGCACGCTAAACGTCTTTAGTAGCGCCAGGACGGGTTTGACGTAGATCCGGGTCGGCTCGAGCAGAACCTCGCCTAGGCTAAGCGATGCCGAGCCTTTCGCGGCAAAGCGTACGAAAGGCGCGCTCAGGTCCGCCCGGGTCCTCTCGATCACCTTGCGGATCAAGGAAAAGCCGTTCGAGTGAAACCCTGAAGAGGCCAGCCCGATGAGAACGTCGCCTAATGCAATCTTGCGGCCGTCGATGGCCTGGTTCTTTTCGACCACGCCCACGGCAAAACCGGCCAGATCATATTCATTGGGAGTAAAGGCACCCGGATGCTCGGCGGTCTCGCCACCGATCAGAGCGCAACCGGCCTGTTCACAGCCATGCGCGATGCCCCGGACGACGTCGGTGGCGACCCCTACGTTCAGACTTTCGCAGACATAGTAGTCGAGGAAGAAGAGGGGTTCCGCGCCTTGTACGAGGATGTCGTTGACACTCATGGCCACGAGATCCACGCCGATCGTATCGTGCCGATCGAGCAAGAAGGCGAGCTTGAGCTTGGTTCCCACACCATCGGTCCCCGATACGAGCACCGGCTCCCTAAAGCGCTTGGGTAATTCGACCAGCGCGCCGAAACCTCCGATGCCGGCGAGGACCTCCGGGCGCATGGTGCGCCGGGCAAAGGGTTTGATGTTTTCGACGAGCGCGTCCCCAGCGTCGATATCGACCCCGGCACTGCGATAGGTAAGTCCGGTCATTGGAGGGGATTCGCTTTGAGATTTGCTCGCAGGCGGCTAAAGTAGCGGCTTCGCTGCACCGCACGACCATGCCATTTTAGCCGATTGAGCCGGCCCCTCCCATCCGCCCGCCGATTTCAGACGGGTGAACGGCCCCGCCCCCAGCACATTGATGACCTTCCTTAAGCCCGAGCAGCGTCAAACCCTCTGGTGGATCGCGTTTGGACTCGCGCTTTGCTATCTGCTCTACACCCTGGCGGCCGTTCTAACGCCGTTCCTGTTTGCGGCGATCATCGGCTACGTGCTCAATCCTGGGGTCGACTGGCTCGCCCGGCATCGCGTGCCGCGCGCCCTGGCGACGTTTCTTATGATCATCTTGTTTCTTCTGGCCTCCATAGTGCTGGTACTGACGATCGTACCCGTGATGCAAAGGGAGCTTGGGGACCTGCAAAAGCGCATCCCGGATCTGCTGGAGCGCTTAAACACCGTCGTCGCACCCCGTCTACACGACTGGTTCGGCTTGCACATCGAGTTCAGCGCCTATTCGTTACGCAAGCTCATCTCCGACCAATGGCCTACCGAGGACCTGATGTCGACGGTGATGTCGTCCTTAAAGGTCGGCGGTCAGGCCCTTTTTAGCCTTGCAGCAACGGCATTCCTGCTTCCCATCGTGCTGTTTTATTTTTTGGTGGACTGGCATGTGCTCATCGAGCGTGGGGAGGCTCTCGTGCCCCGCCGCTGGCACTTGCAGGCGCTTGGGGTCGGACGCGAGATCGATGAGCTCTTGTCCCAGTTCCTGCGTGGTCAATTAAGCGTCATGCTGATCCTGGCGGCCTACTATTCCATCACTTTGGCCGTCGCGGGCTTCGACGTGGCCCTGCCCGTGGGCGTGTTTACGGGACTTCTCGTTTTCATTCCCTACGTCGGCTTTGCCACCGGATTGACGCTGGCTCTGCTGGCCGCACTGTTGCAGTTCGGCAGCCTCTACGGTCTTGGCGCGGTCCTGCTCATTTATGGCTTGGGCCAGGTCCTGGAGTCATTCTTTCTCACCCCCAAGCTTGTCGGAAAAAGACTGGGAATGTCTCCGCTGGCCGTAATCTTCGCGCTGTTGGCCTTTGGTGAATTGTTCGGTTTTTTCGGCGTCTTGCTCGCGTTGCCGGCCAGCGCGATCGTGATGGTGGGCCTGCGGCACCTGGTTCGGGCCTACCTCGCCAGCGATCTCTACCGGATTTCATGAATCGCCAGTTGCTCCTCGATTTTGGGCCCAGCGTGACTCCAACGCTGGGCAATTTCGTGCCCGGCGAAAACGCGCAGGTGCTCCACCTGCTGCAGGCAATTGCCGCGGGGACTCCCGAGGAGCGCCAGCTGCATTTGTGGGGCGAGCCCGGCTGCGGCAAATCCCACTTGCTCATGGCCTTGGGGGATCGGGCGAACGCCCGCTACGTCGACTGTGCGCGAAGCGGTGAGGCGGCGCTCGCATGGGCTCCGCAGACGCTCGTGTGGTGCATCGACAATGTCGGTCTCGCCCAGGCGAAGATGCAGGTCGAATTGTTCAACCTCATCAATATCCTGCGTGCCCAACCCCAAGCGGCCCTCGTCACCGCGGCCGACGCCCCCCCTTTGCACCTAGCGTTGCGCGAGGATCTGCGCTCCCGCCTCGGATGGGGACCGGTATTTCAGGTCATTGCCCTAGGCGACGATGAGCGCTGCGCGGCATTGGCCCAAAGAGCGTCCGAACGCGGCCTCGTCCTAAGCGACGAGGTCTGCCGTTATCTTCTGACGCATTTCAGACGGGATATGCGCTCGCTCGTGGGCCTGGTGGACGCGCTGGATCGCTACGCGCTCGAGAAGCACCGGGCCCTCACTCTCCCGTTGGTGCGCGAGTGGCTGCAGGGCAGCACCGCCCCGCATGATGTATCGTAGCCATCATGTATCGTAATCTTGCGTTGTTTGACCTCGACCACACTCTTCTGCCCATCGACAGTGATTTCGAATGGGGACAATTCCTGGGTCGCGAAGGCATCGTCGCGCTCGACGAGTACCGCACCCAAAACGAGGCCTTCTATCGGGCCTATTCCGAGGGCACACTCGATATCTTCGCATTCCTGCGCTTTGCGTTGGCACCGATCGCGGCCTTGCCGCGCGCCAGGGCCGAGGCATTGCATCGGCAATACATGCGCGAGGTGATCGAACCCATGGTCCTGCCGCAAGCCCTCGAGCTCGTTGCCCGGCACAGGGCGCAAGGGGACCTTTGTGCGGTCGTCACGGCCACCAATGCGTTCGTCACAGCGCCAATAGCAGCCGCATTTGGCCTCGATCATCTTGTCGCCTCGATTCCCGAACAAAAAGACGGCGTGTTCACCGGCGGCGTGCGCGGCACGCCCTGTTACCGCGAGGGCAAAATCGTTCGCGTCACCGAGTGGCTCGAGACCCTGGGCCGCTCCTTTCAGAGCTTCGCTCGAGTCACCTTCTATAGCGATTCCCACAACGACATGGCCTTGCTTGAGCGCGTGACCGAGCCCGTTGCGACCAATGCCGATGCGAGGCTGCTGGCCGAGGCAAGAATGCGCGGGTGGCGCACCCTCACTCTCTTCGATGATCACTAAGTTCATCCGCAGGCTGCTGGGCGCACGCAAGTCGCCGACCGAAGGGGAAAAAGGACGTGCGCGCGCCATCAAGCCCGCTCGCGTGGGACCCGAAGTGCATGGGATCGATCCCAAGCTCGTGTCGTCGAACGCCATCCGGGTCACGAAGACCCTCCAGGAGGCCGGACACCTCGCATTCATCGTCGGCGGCGCGGTCCGGGATCTCATGCTGGGTGTCAAACCGAAGGATTTTGATGTCGCCACCGACGCAACCCCCGAGCAAGTGCAAGGGGCATTTCGTCGCGCACGCATCATCGGTCGGCGCTTTCGGCTCGTCCATGTCATGTTCGGCAACGATACGATCGAGGTTTCGACGTTCCGCTCGAACCAGCCCGCCGATGCGGAAACCGACGTCCATGGACGTGTCGTCCGCGATAACGTGTTCGGTTCCCAAGAAGACGATGCGACACGGCGCGATTTCACCGTGAACGCCCTGTACTACGACCCCGCAACGCAGTCGGTGATCGACTATCACCATGGGGTCAAGGATATTCGCTCGAAGACATTGCGCATCATCGGAGATCCGGTGCGTCGTTTCACGGAAGATCCCGTACGCATGTTGCGTGCCGTTCGCCTCGCCGGAAAGCTGGGTTTCGAGATCGAAGCGGCCACGCGCGCTCCGATCGCAAAACTCGCCCCGCTCATGCAAAATGTGCCGGCGGCGCGTCTGTTTGACGAGATGCTCAAGCTTCTGCTCTCCGGCCACGCTCTCGAATGTCTCCGGCGGCTGCGCGCCGAGGGGTTGCACCACGGTCTCTTGCCTTTACTGGATGTAGTCTTCGAGCAACCCTTAGGGGAGCGCTTCGTCACCCTGGCATTGCAGAGTACCGACGAACGCATTCGTCTGGGAAAGCCGACTTCCCCTTCGTTCCTGTTCTCGTGCCTTTTGTGGCACGAAGTCTTGAAGGCCTGGGAGGAGAATAAGGCAAGCGGCGAGTACCCGATACCGGCCTTGGGTCGTGCCATGGATCGCGTGCTGGACAACCAGACCGAGTCGCTTGCCATCCAGCGGCGCTTTGTAGCCGACATGCGCGAGATCTGGGGCCTGCAACCCAGGCTGGAGAGGCGCACGGGCCGCTCGCCGCATCGCCTGCTGGAGCATCTCCGGTTTCGGGCAGGCTACGACTTTCTTCTGTTGCGCTGCGAAGCGGGCGAGTGCGATGCCGAACTTGGACAATGGTGGACTAACTTCATCGCAGCCGATGGACCCGGCCGCGAGGCCTTGCAGACGCTGCCCGCCAGTCAAAGCGCCCCGGGCGCGGCCAAGCGCAAACGGCGCAGGCGCAAGCGTCCCGCCGATGCCGGCACCGAATCAGGCGAGAGGTCGCCCGGGGCGGACCCACATTCGGATGCGGCGGAAGCCAAGCCCAGACGGGCCAAGGCCGGCGCGGACACCGACGGCGAGGCCTGATGAGTGAAACGTCCAATGGCACTCGCGCCTTCATTGGCGTGGGCGCCAACCTCGGATTCGCACGCGACGCCGTCCTCAATGCGCTCGCGGATCTGTCCGAGTTGCCCGAGACCGAGTTCGTAGGCGCGTCCGGCCTTTACCGAAGCGAGCCCATCGAAAGTTCCGGCCCCGACTACTTTAACGCGGTCGCGGAAGTTCGAACGTTTCTGTCCCCTTTGGATCTGCTTTATGCCCTGTTCGCGATCGAAAAGCGCTATGGCCGGGTGCGCACGGTCAAAAATGCCCCACGAACGCTTGACCTTGATCTGCTCCTGTATGGAGACGTGCAAATCGCGACCCCGGAGTTGACCGTACCGCACCCTCGTGTGACCGAGCGCGCCTTCACTCTTTTGCCCCTTCTTGAGCTCGACCCGGAGATCGACATTCCCGGGCGCGGTCCGGCGCGCCCCTTCTTGGCCGGATGCACGGCTCAGGCCATCGAGCGCCTCGACCCGTGAGGATGGCTTCGGACCAATTGGGCCCCCGGCCAATGCATCCTTCCGGCAGACGGCGCCGGCTCGCGCCCTTGGGCCGTCATGCTTGATCGCTTTAAGCACATCGTCGTCGAAGGTCCCATCGGCGCCGGGAAGACTTCGCTTGCAGCGCGCCTTGGCGCAACACTGGGCGCCGAGGTGGTGCTCGAGGACGCCGCCGCGAATCCGTTTCTGAACCGCTTTTATCGCGACAGCAAGCGCTACGCGCTGCCCACACAGCTCTTCTTCCTCTTTCAGCGCGTCAATCAGCTGCGCGATCTGGCCCAGCGTGATCTGTTCGCGCGCCAGTACGTGGCCGACTTCCTCCTGGAAAAGGACCCGATCTTCGCTCAGCTCACCTTAGACGATGAGGAATTGAAACTTTATCGTCAGATCTATGCGAGTCTGTCTCCCCAGGCACCCGATCCGGATCTCGTGATCGTGCTCGAGGCCCCCCCGGACACCTTGGTCGAGAGGATCACCCGACGCGGCCGGCCCAGCGAAGCCGCGATCTCGGAGACCTATCTTCGCGATTTGTGCGATGCCTACACTCGCTTCTTTTACCAGTACAATGCCGCACCTCTACTGATCGTGAACACCGAGCATCTGAATCTGGTCGACCATGACGCGGACTACAAGCTTCTTTTGGAGCGAATCTCGGGCCTGCGGGGTCGACGCGAACACTTTAATCGGGTGAGCTAGAGGTCGTCCTGGCGCGACGCTCTTTGCGAACCCTCGAACCGGGGCTCGTACCATGGCCTATTCCACCGTCGTCACCAACACCTCACGCAAGGCGATCACCCTGCCTCGGCTCATCGAGATGCATGCCCAGGGGGAGAAAATCGCGATGCTTACCTGCTATGACGCGAGTTTCGCAGCGCTTTTGGATCATTGCGGCGTGGAGGCGGTGCTCATCGGCGATTCCATGGGCATGGTGCTTCAGGGATTGGATTCGACGGTTCCCGTGACGGTTTCCGAGATCGCCTACCATACGCGCTGCGTGGCCAAGGGAACCAAGAGCGCCTGGATCATCGCGGATCTCCCCTTTGGAAGCTATCACGTCTCCAAGGAGCAGGCCTTCTCGAACGCGACAGAACTCATGCGTGCCGGAGCACAGATGGTGAAAATGGAGGGGGGCTCGTGGCTTTGTGAAACCGTTCACTTCCTGACGGAACGTGGGATACCGGTCTGTTCCCACCTGGGACTGACACCACAGACCAAGCACGCCTTGGGCGGCTACCGGGTGCAGGGCAGAACGGCGGAGTCGGCCGCACAGCTCAAGGCCGATGCGCTCGCGCTCGAGGCGGCAGGAGCGCGCATGCTCGTGTTCGAGATGATTCCGGCAGGACTCGCAGAGGATGTCACGCACGGCCTCGGAATCCCCACCATCGGCATTGGCGCAGGTCCCGGCTGTTCGGGGCAGGTGCTCGTGTTGCACGACATGCTAGGTGTCTACCCTGGCAAGCTGGCGCGCTTCGTGCGCAACTTCATGGTCGGGCAGGCGAGCATCGAGGCGGCGCTGCGGGCCTATGTCGCCGCCGTCAAGGATGGCAGTTTCCCGGCAACCGAGCATACCTACTGACCCGATGAAAATTGTCAGCTCAATCGAAGAACTGCGCGGACAGTTGCGCGGACAGCTGCGTACCGCGTTTGTACCGACGATGGGCAACCTTCACGAAGGGCACCTCTCCTTGATGCGACTGGCCGCGCGGCACGGGGATCCGGTGGTGGCGAGCATCTTCGTGAACCGGCTCCAATTCGGCCCAAACGAGGATTTCGACCGATACCCCAGGACCTTCGAGGCCGACTGCGAGAAACTCTCGCGGGAGGGGGTCTACGTCTTGTTCGCCCCGGACGAGCGCGAGCTGTATCCAGAGCCGCAGGAGTTTCGCGTGAGCCCCCCTCATGATCTGGGCGACATCCTCGAGGGCGAATTCCGACCGGGATTTTTCATCGGTGTTACAACCGTCGTGCTCAAGCTCTTCTCGTGCGTACAACCGCGTGCCGCCGTGTTCGGCAAGAAGGACTACCAGCAGCTTATGATCGTGCGCAACATGTGTCGGCAGTTTGCCCTCCCGACCGAGATCGTGGCGGCCGAAACGGTGCGCGCCCAGGATGGACTGGCCCTGTCCTCTCGCAACGGCTACCTGTCCGAAGCGCAACGGCGCGAAGCGCCGGAACTCGCGCGCGCGCTGCACGAAGTCAAAGACGCCCTGCAGAGCGGCCGGCGCGATGTGGCAGCGATCGAGACGGCCTGCGCCCTTCACTTGAGTCGGCGCGGATGGCGGCCTGATTACATCGCGATTCGACGCCGCATCGATCTAAAGCCTCCCACGACCGAAAACCTGGAGACCGCAGAACCGCTGCTCGTTCTGGCTGCCGCCTGGCTTGGAGCCACCCGGCTCATCGACAATCTCGAAATCTGACAGCCCCTCCGGCGCGGGCCGGCTTGCCCGATTCCTGCACTAGACACCCCCCCCTTCCCTCAGATCCCGTGGAAGCCACCCTCCCCACCGCGCGCAGCGAGTTCTTTTATGGAGCACGCGAAGTCGCCCCGGCTAGCATCGGGACTGCCGCCTGGGGACTGGTGACGGGTGTGGCCATGCTCAAAGCCGGACTCAGTCTGGGGCAGGCCACGGGCATGACGCTCATCGTCTTTGCCGGCTCCGCCCAGATTGCGACTGCGCCTCTCATGGTTGGCGGAACGCCCGTGGCGATCGTGCTTATGACGGCTCTCGTCATCAATCTGCGCTTTCTCATTTACGCCGCAACCTTTGCGCCCCGATTCCGGGACGAATCCTGGTCTCGGAAACTGCTTCTAGGTTACCTCTCGGCTGATATCAGTTTCGTCGTGTTCATGCAGCGCTTGGGCAGCGAGCCCGAGCGCCCGTTCGCTGCGGAATTTCTATTGGGGGCCGCCGGCGCAAACTGGCTCGTCTGGCAGATCTCCTCGCTCTTGGGCATCATCTTGGCCAGTTTCATCCCGGCATCCTGGGGGCTGGATTTTGCGGGCACGCTTGCTTTGGTTGCGCTCGTCATCCCCCTGTTGCACTCGGGTCCTGCGCGACTGGGTGTGGCAACGACCGCATTGGCTGCACTATTGACTCAGGGCTGGCCGCTTCGCTTGGGGATTCTGGGAGCGACCGCCGCAGGAATCGCCGTGGCCCTCTTGGTCGAACGATTCTGCGAACCCGTCAAGGACCGCTCGCCCAGGGCTGCGAGGACCAAGCCATGAGCCCGTTGGAGGCCTGGATCACGATCGCCGGCCTCACGCTGGTCACGCTCGTCACGCGCGCCGGTTATCTTTTCATTCCAGAGCGTTTTGGATTGCCCGACTGGCTCCAAAGGGGCCTGCGTTACGCGCCGGCCTGCGCGCTCGTGGCCATCATCGTGCCGGATATCGGTCTGGCCTCGGGCCCCGATCATTCCCTCGTGGTTTCGCCACGACTTTGGGGCGTGACTGCGGGAGCGGTCGTCTATCTGGGGACGAAAAGCATGCTCTGGACCATCGCCCTGGGCATGCTGGTGTTCACGGTGGTCCGCTACTTCGGCTAGGCGCGCACCACGTTAAGGCGGCCTGAGGCGCGCGGCAGGTCTGGGAAGACCCGGGCGAGCTGAGTGTCCGGTAACAGCAGGTGGCGCTCGGCGACTTGGGCCAGAACTTGGCGGAAATCCGTCGTCACGGCCAAATCGCGCCCCTGATAAAGACGGCTTTCATCGAGACTGGGCCATTCACCATGCACCTTGCCTCCAGCGACCGGTCCCCCCATCAGCCACATCACGTTGCCGTGGCCATGATCGGTTCCTGCGTTGCCGTTTTGCCGCACGGTCCTTCCGAACTCGGACATGACAACGATCGTGGTATCCGCATACACGGGTCCCAAACCATCCGCAAGGGCGGCGAGCCCCTGACCGAAGGGCTGCAGCCGGTTGGCAAGTTGCCCCTGGGCCCCGCCCTGGTTGGCGTGCGTATCCCAGCCGCCCACAGCCATGAAGGCCAGTTGCACCCGGGAATCGCGGCGCATGAGGCGGGCCAGGCGCGCCGCGTCATCCGGGAATCCGTTAGGCAGGGGCGCGCCGTTGTCGGCCGCCTTCATCTCCCGATTGGATTCTTCATCCTCCATCGACGCCATCACTTCACGGTGTGCCGAGCGACCTTCCTGATACGCGCGCGAGAGACGGTCATCGCCTTGGTAGAGCTGTCCAAACGCATCGGAGACCATCGGCCGATCGAGAACCGTAGGCCGTGTCCCCGCCGCACCGGAAGCGATATTGGCCACGCTCATCGGCCCGGCATAGATGCGCGGCAATACGGGGCCGACACTGACGGCGCGCGTTGGGGCGCTTTTCTCGCCACCATTGGGCAAGACTCCCAAGAGGCGATTCATCCATCCATCGGGAGTGGTTCTTTGTCCCGGGGTACCCGACTCCATGAAATCCTGGGCCTCGAAATGCGAGCGTGAGGCGTCCGGCGAACCTGCCGCGTGGACGAAGGCCAACGTGCCGTTGCGCCACAGAGGCATGACACTCGCGAGCGCCGGATGCAGTCCGAAGCGACCGTCCAAATCGAGGGCACCCTGGCCCCCACCGGGCCTTTGGATCGCGATGGACGAACGCATCTGATAGTAGTTGGGTTCGGCGTAAGGAACGACGACGCTCAGTCCATCCACAGCACCCCGCTGAAAGATGACGACCAGCTTGCGCTGCGAGGGGCCAATCGAAGACGCCGGATTGAGTGCGGCCCAGGCAGAACGTCCTACTGGAACCAGTAGGGCCGCGGTGGCGGCGGTACGTAAGAAGGTGCGACGGCGCATGGCGACTCCTCTTTGCTAACGCCGCATGAAATCGGGACTGCCGAGGACAAGCGCGGCGCGCAGCTGAGGCTCGGTATTGGCAAGAGCCGTTAGCGTCTTGCCGGAGATGGATTCACCCAGCGTATCGAGCAAGCGGTCCGCATCCAAAGGCTCTGGAGGCGGTAGACGATCGTCCCCTGCGCTTGCGGTCGCCGGATTTTGGAGCGTCCGGTCGGCCGGGCGACCCGAAAGGCTGGCCTCGTCGATGCGACGCTCAAGGGGGAGGCGACCCGAGGCGAGCGCCGTGGCAAAGTTGATGCGCCTGGTCATCGCATCGGAGTTCAGCCAGGCATCCTCGGTGTTTTTGTAGCCGTCGGGCGTCTGGCAACCATACAGCGGCATTCCAAGCTGCGTGAGCGTGCCCAGAAGGGGCCTCACGTTGTACACCTCGATGCCGCTTGCGCGCACGGCCGAGACCACGTATTGATAGGGCGTCTTGAATTTCGCACCTTCGGTGGCCGGGTCGAGGAATTCGGGACTATGCAGTAGCGTTGCGAGCACCGCGCGAATATCACCGTCGGTGGCGAGATAGCGTTGCGTCATGCGCTCGACCAAGGCCTTGGGAGGCGTGTCGTTGACGAAGTATTGCGCCAGTTCATAGCTGATGTGATGGGCCGTTGCGGGACTTTGGGCGAGGATGTTCAAGGCCCACTCTCCCTCGGCCTGACCGCGCGGCGCGACAGTCCGGTTAAGCCACTGCTTGGTACCCCAGTCGTGGCGTCGCGCATCGAACCGAAAGGTCGAGCCTTCGCCTTTTTCGCGCGGGTCGAAAGTCCATCCGGTCAGGATGCGCGCAAGTTCCGTCACATCCTTCTGACTATAGCCTCCGTCCACGCCCAGAGTGTGCAATTCCATCAGTTCGCGTGCGTAATTCTCGTTTAATCCCGCGAGCTTTTGCGCGCCGCCATTGGGCGCCTGATAGCCCGGAGCCGACGAGAGCCAGTTGTCGAGATAAAAAAGCATCGCCGGATGGTGCGCGGTAGCCGCGAGCAGATCGCGAAACTTACCGAGTGCGTACGGACGGATCGCCTCTTGTTCGTAATTTGCCACTAGGCTGCGGTCAAGCCCTTTGCCGGCAAACACGTTAAAGTGGTTGTACCAGAAGTCGACCATGACTTCCTCGAGTTGACGCGGGCTGTCGATGGCTGAAATAAGGCGGGCTTCGCCGGCTTGTTCGGAAAGCTCGCGCACCAGGTCGCGCCGGGCATCCTTGCCCTGTTCCTTGTCGTCTTTGACCTGGCGCTGGATGTCCCTAAACCGCGCCACCAGCGCACCTTGGGACATGCGTAGCACGGGGAGCTCGGCAAGTCGTGCGCTCAAGGGCTTGGGAAGCGCTATGCGTTCGGGATAGAGTTGCTCGTCGATGTAGCGATTCACCCCCATTTTGGCCACGCGCTCGATATCCCCCGGACGCGCCCCGAAAGCGATCCGATTCAGAACATGAGCCGCCTGCTCTTCCGCCTGGCCAGGCGTGTTGTTCGTCGCTGCACCCGCGGCCGACACGATACTGGCCAGCGCCAAGCATGTAGCCATCGTACGGACGACGCGTCGAGCTGGCCCCGTGCACCGGATCTGGATTCTTCTTGGATTATGGCCTTGCATCGACGGCTCCCGCGACCCCGCTTTCGGATCGAAGGCCCATCCTCGCCTCAATTCCTGTAACGTGCTGTAAAACAGTGTTGCCGCGTATTGCCGGCGCAACGGAATAGGTTGGAGTCCCCATTTCGAGGGAGGGATGGGCCCGACCTGCGACGAATCAAGCTCCTAGATCCCGATACAGGGAAGTAGCTAGATTCACGCGACCACGGGGCCTTGCCCGGAGCGCATCCAATTGAGCTCGAGGCTTTCGCAAAGCCGTCCCACGGCTTGGCGCTCGCCTGCGAACTCCTCTGGCGAAACGCGGGCGAAGCGCGCTTCGGCCAGTCGGAGCCGGTGCTGGCGCCGTCGGTATTGGCGATAGGCATGCGCCACCGTCTGGGCGAGGGCCGCATCGATGAGTCCACACTGGGCGCTTCGACCGAGCAAAGCGATGTTGCCCACATCATCGAGAAGCTCCGCGAATCGGGAGCTGTAGGCGAGTACCAGGTACTGCACGCAAAATTCGATGTCGACCATGCCGCCTTCATCGTGTTTCAAGTCGAATCGATCGCTCGTGTTGGGATGGCCCAAGTGCATGCGCTCGCGCATTGCCACGATCTCGCGGCGCAACAGCGCGGTGTCGCGCGCTTCCGAAAGGATCGAGCGGCGCGTCTTCTCGAAGGCCGCCCCGAGGACGTCATCGCCCGCGCAAAAACGAGCCCGGGTCAATGCCTGGTGTTCCCACACCCATGCAGCGCGCCTTTGGTAGTCGACGAATCCATCCAACGTCGTGACCATGAGGCCCGCGGTGCCTTCAGGTCTCAGCCTGAGATCAACCTCGAAAAGACTTCCTGCCGTCGTGCGGCTGGTCAGCCAGCTCATGAGGCGCTGTGCCAGACGGGCATAGCGCACCGCGTCATCGTCATTGGTCCCACTACCCTCGTACAAGAAGACAAGGTCAAGGTCGGACGCATAGCCTAGCTCCTTGCCCCCCAATTTCCCGTAGGCAATGATGGCGAATCTGCAGGGTTCATCTGGAGCGGAGCGCACGAGGGTCCAGCAGGTGCCAAGCGCTGCGGCGACGATGAGATCGGCAAGCGCTGAAAGCTCGTCGGCCAACTCCTCGACTGTGAGGCGCTGCTCCAGGTCCTTGATCAAGAGTCCAAAAAGCTCGGCGTGGTGCGTCTCCCGCAACAGATCCATCTGACGCTCGACATCCCCGTGTGCGCGCGCGAGCGCGTCCTCAAGGCGCGCCCTGACCGCGTCCCATCGAACACGGGAGTCGCCGGGGGGATCGAGAAGCTCGTCTAGCAGCAGCGGATGCAAGGTCAGATAGCGCGCGGCCCACGGGCTTGCCGAAAGCAGGGCAGCCACACGATCGAAGGCAGCGGGAAACTCTCCCAGAAACGCAAGATAAGCTCCCCGGCTTGCGATCGCTTCCAAGAGATCGAGAAGCCGTCCCAGCAGCTTGCCTGCGGGACACTCGCTGCTTGCGCGTTCGGTGGCGAGCGTCACCGTCACCGGAACGAGCTTTTGCAGCCGCTCGCGGTTCTGTTCGCTAAGCGCCTTGGCCTTCGGACTTGTCCAAAGGGCCTTTAGGCGCAGCAACGCTTCCCCGGGCTCCTCGTAGCCGAGTTCGCCAAGCGCGTCCACGAGCGCGGGATTCGGTTCGCCGGCCGCAAGCGATTCGCTCCAGAGCGCGAAGCGCTGCGCAAGGGGCTGGCTCGCCTGCGGGCGCGTGCCAAAGACGAGATCGAACTCTTGCGCCACGAACCTCTGTTCGCGCTCGATTAGGCCCAACAGTTCGGCGAAGCTCGCACCTCCCCATGGCGCGCACATCAAGCTCAGCCGATCGCGATCCTCCGCCTCGACGGGCAGGCTGTGGGTCTGGGCATCGTCGAGGTACTGAAGCCGATGCTCTACGTTGCGCAGGAGCACGTAGTCCGACTGGAGCCGTTCGCCCACCTCCGATTGCAACAGACCCTGTGCCATGAGGACATCGAGCGTGGCAAGCGTTGAGCGCGAGCGCAAGGCCCGATCGCGCCCACCGCGGATCAGCTGGAAATGCTGAGCCAGAAACTCGATCTCACGAATCCCTCCGCGGCCCAACTTGACATTAATTGCCTTGTGCACGTGCTTTGCGGTGCGCCGATTGACTTCGCTGCGGATTTGCTCGTGAAGGGCGCGCAGCGCCTGGATCGCTCCGAAGTCGAGGTAGCGCCGATAGACGAAAGGCTCGATGATTCCCGCCAGACCGGCAAGAACGCGCTCGTGGTGACCTGCTTCGGCCAATACGGCTGGCGAAACCACGCGCGCCTTGATCCAGGCGTAGCGCTCCCAATTGCGGCCTTGCGCGACGAAGTACTCCTCGAGCATCGCCAGACTGGCCACGAGCGGTCCCGAATCCCCGTTCGGACGCAGGCGCATGTCGACCCTGAACACAAACCCGTCCGCCGTGACTTGCGCGAGAACGCCGATGAGCCTGCGCGCAAGACGAGTGAAGAACTCCTGGTTCGACGTCGGGTTTGCTCCTGCCTTGTCGGTGAATCCATCCTCCCCATAGACGAAAACGAGATCGACATCGGAGGAAACGTTCAGCTCAGCTCCTCCCAGCTTGCCCATCCCGACGACCACCAGGTCCTGGGCATTCGCGGTCCTTTGGGATCGGGGCACGCCCAGCGAGCGGCTCAGGTCGTGCGACAGAAAGCGCAGCGCCTCGCCGATGGCGATCTCGGCCAAAGCGCTCGTGGCGCTCATCACTTCAGCAAGATCGGCCCGACCGGTCAAATCCCGCTCCATGGTCGCAGCAAGGACCTGGTTGCGCAACGAACGCAGGACCTCTTTGAGGTGATTCTCATCTCGATAGGAGGCGCCCGCCCGCAGCGTCTCGCAATACGCCCCAAGCACTGCGGGCGAGAGGGCCGCGCTCGCAAGTGCTGCGATGCCCGAGTGCCAGTTGGGGTGCGCCGCCAAAAGGCGCGCGAACCAGCGCGACATGCGCGCGGCGCTGAACTCAGTGGTCATGGTCGGGTCTGGGGTGCATGGATTGGGTGTGCAAGCCACAGCGGGGCGTTTCGTGACATCTCGCGACGGTCAATTTCCAAGAGCGGGGTAAAATCCGACCGACAATAGCTCGATTTTCTACCTTCCTCCACTGTCGTCCGACTTGGATTCTCCCCCGCACGCAGTCCTTTCGCCACAGCGCAGTTTCACCCTGGTCCGCCTCGTGGTCGCAGCGGGTACCACGGCACTGCTGGTCGCTTACTTTGCCTTCGCGATTCTCGTTCTGGTGCTGCGATACGGCATTTTGCCGCACATCGATCACTATCGCGGCGATCTGGAGAACATCGCAAGTCACGCTTTGAAACAGCGCGTCACCATTGCTTCGGTGCGGGCCGACTGGGACGGCCTGCGCCCGCGCCTGACCTTGGGCGACGTGGTCGTCTACGATGGGGATGACCACCCCGCACTCACTCTGCCCGAGGTCGGAGCGACTGTGGCCTGGGAGAGTGTCACTCTGTTCGATTTGCGACTACACCGCATGCGCATCAGCGACGCCCAACTCGATATTCGGCGCGATGCCCAAGGTCGGTTTACGGTCGCCGGCATCGCCGTGGGCGGCTCAGACCAATCCGCGGGACCGCTTCTGCCTTGGGTGCTGTCGCAGTATGAGATCGTCATCCGCAATGCGCAGGTCCGATGGACGGACGAAATGCGCAACGCCACGCCGCTGGAGCTCGATGAGCTCAATTTTGAACTGACGCGCTCCGGCACGCGCCACCGCTTCGCGCTCACGGCCAAGCCGCCTGCCGCGCTGGCGGCCCCCCTCGATATCCGGGGCTACTTTGAACGCGAGTTATTCTCGAGGACCGTCGACTCGGATCATTGGAGGGGCGCCGTCTACGCCAATCTAGGATTTGTTGATCTGGCCGGGTGGCACGCCTATTTTGACTATCCGTTCGAACTGACACACGGCTCTGGCGCTTTACGGACGTGGGTGCAATTTTCCGAGCGCACACAGCACGGCGCGCAAACCGAGCGGCTCTTCGATGTCGTCGCCGACGTGAAGTTCACCGACCTGGCGGCACGCACGGCCTCGGACTTGCCTCCCTTGTCGCTCGCATCGATCAGCGGAAGAGTCGCGTTCGACCAAACCGATGCGGGCGAGCATTTGAGCCTGCATCACTTCTCGGTCGTAGGTGCCGACGGTGTAACGGTCGAGCCGACCGAACTCGACGCCAAGCGCACGCTCGACGCCCACGGCGTCATGGCCACGGCGAGCATCCAGACGAATCGACTCGACCTCAAAACGTTCGCCGATCTTCTCGCGCGGCTGCCGATCGCCCCGACGGTGCGCGATGAGCTTGCGCGATACAAACCCCGAGGCATACTCAAGGACCTTCAGCTGGCCTGGCAGGGCCCGCTGGATCGGCTCGAGGACTTCCACATCTCCGCCGCCTTCGACGGCTTGGGAGTCGCGGCGGCGACCGCGGCCTCGTCCTCGCCTGAGAGACCCGGATTTAACAATCTGTCAGGACAGGTCAATGCCGATCAGTCCGGCGGCTCGATCAGTCTTTCGGGCCAGAACGCGAGTCTGACTCTTCCCGGGCTTCTGGAGGAAGCGGAAATCCCCCTCGACCACGTGAGTGCGAGCGCGAAGTGGACTCGGCAAGGCGAAAACCTCGAAGTCCGGCTCATCAATTTCGCCATGGACAATGCCGATGCGCAGGGCAGTGCGACCGGCACTTATCGACACGGTCCTGCCAGCGGCAGTAAAGGGCCCGGTAGCCTCGATCTTTCGGCCAGTCTCACACGTGCAGAAGTGCGCAGGGTGCCCCGGTATCTACCGCAGAGCATTCCCGAGGACGTGCGCTCGTATCTCGAGCGCGCGTTAGTCGGCGGCTCCGCAGACGAGGTCACCTTTCTGGTCCGGGGCGCGCTCGAGCGGTTCCCCTATCGCCAGCCGGGCCGCGTGCCGTCCACGAAGTCGGCACTAGCCCAGGCGGCACGCGGCCTCATTAATCCGAACTCGCTCCCCGAGGATTTCAAGATCACCGCAAAGCTTCACAACGTGAAACTGAATTACGCACCCCGATCGGCGGACGATCCAAAGGAGGAACCGCTTTGGCCGCCCCTGGAAGATCTCGAGGCCGACCTGGTTCTGGAGCGCAGCCGTCTCGAGATCCAGGGCAAGAGCGCCCGCGCCTACGGTTTCAAGCTTGAGAAAATCCACGCGGAGTTGCCCGACCTCGACGATCACAGCGATGCCCTCCAGGTCCATGGGAGCGGGGCCGGTCCGCTCGCGGACCTCTTGCACTTCGTCAACACCAGTCCGGTCGAGGGCTGGCTGGACCACTTCACCACAGGCATACGGGGAACGGGCCCGGCCCGATTGGATCTGACACTCACTCTGCCGTTGGCGCACCTCTCGCAAGCCAAGGTCAATGGGTCGGTGCTTTTCCAGAACGACGACGTCACGCTGCTGCCCTGGCTGCCACTGCTCGCAGGCACGTCGGGAGAACTCGAGTTTAGCGACGATGGCATTGCGATCAAGGAAATCAAGACCCAGTTTCTGGGAGGGCCCGCGCGGCTTGCCGCCAGTACCGCCGCGGACCATTTCATCTTGATCCAAGCGGATGGCACAGTGCAAGCAGCAGCGCTTCGGCGCGAGCCGAATCAGCCGCTCATCGCCCATCTGGCCGAACGGCTTGACGGCAGCGCTGCTTACAAGGTGAGCCTGAATCTCGCGCCGCGCTCGGCTGACGACCGGGCTGTGGCCGCTCATGGGCCAAAGATCGTCATCGAGTCGCCCCTGACCGGCATGGCCATTGATCTGCCGCCACCCGCCAAGAAAAGCGCGGCCGAAAGTCTGCCCTTGCGCGTGGAGTTCGATCCGGATCACACGGTCAAAGATGAAGTCACGGATGCGGTGCGGGTGCGCCTCGGACCGCAGATCTCGGCGATCTTCCAGCGCCGGCAGAACGCATCAGGCGAGAAGGACATCGTGCACACGGCCTACGGCGTGGGCGAGCCCGCCGGCGTTACGGAGGCGCGGGCCCAGGCCAACATCACGCTGGCCTCCTTGGATCTCGATGCCTGGCAGCAGGTGATGAATTCACTGACCGGGTCGAACCTGGGTGCGGCTCTGAATGCACCCAACAGCGGTGAAGGCGGGCTCGTTCCCGACAACATCGTGGCCCGCGTCCAGTCGCTTAAGCTCAACGACAAGACGTTCGGTAACGTGGTTCTAAATGCCAGCCACAGTGGCACGACCTGGCAGGCCACGGTGGCCTCCGATGAGGTCGCAGGCTCCGTCAACTGGCGCCAGGGCGGCCTTGCCGGCGCGCAGCAAAATCGCGTGACGGCCCGGCTGTCGCGGCTAGTCGTTCCGCGCGATGCGGTCAAAGACGTCTCGACCCTGCTTGAGCCCGGACCGTCGAGTCTGCCGGCCCTCGATATCACGGCAGATAATTTCGAGTTGCGCGACAAAAAGCTCGGCAAGCTCGAGCTTCTCGCGTCGAACCGGGTGCTGCGCGGAGGCCGACGCGAATGGCGCCTCGAAAAACTTAACTTGTCGAACCCGGACGGCTCGCTCGCGGCCACTGGCATCTGGGGCCAGGATCCTGACGCGGACCCCCAGGCCGCCAATTCCGCACGCTCGCGCTTGGACTTCACCATCGCGGCCACCGACGTTGGCGCGTTACTGGACCGGCTTGACATCAAGGGCACGGTCAAAGGAGGTACTTCAACACTCACCGGCAGCGTCAACTGGCGTGGAAGTCCGCTGTCCATCGACTACGACTCCCTCTCAGGCAGCATGAATCTGAAGGCCAGCCGTGGGCAGTTCCTCAAGGCCGAACCGGGAGTCGCCAAATTGCTCGGGGTACTGAGTCTTCAGAGCCTCACGCGCAGGCTTTCTCTGGATTTCTCGGATCTTTTTTCCGGTGGATTTGCTTTTGATTCCATCGACGCCGACGCCAAACTGCAAGATGGCGTCGCATCCACCAGCAATTTTTCGATGAAGGGGTTTTCAGCCTACGTTTCCATCGATGGATCGGTCGATCTGGCGCACGAAACCCAGAATCTGCACGTCAAAGTGCTGCCGCAAGTCAACCTAGGAACCGGTTCAATCGCCTACGCGCTCCTGGTCAACCCGGTCATCGGTCTGGGAAGCCTGGCCATCGGCGAGGTGCTCAGGGACCCCCTCTCCAAGGCGCTCGCATTCGAATACAATGTCACTGGGCCCTGGGTGGCTCCGGTGATGGTGAAAACTGAACGTACCGGGCTCATTCCGTCGGTTCCCAAACTGCCCTTCTCGCCCGGCGGGCTGCTTGGACCCCCTGCGACACCCCCGGCCGCGGCTCCCGCATCGACGCCATCACCGACGCCAGATTCTGTTCCCGTCCCAGCAACAACGCCCGAGACGATCGATCAGCCCGCAACTCCAGGATAAACGATGCCCGATCCCGAATCCGCCCTTGTAGCTGCGACCGACCTTGTCACCGTCGCCGCCGTTCAGATGGTTTCGACCCCGAGTGTGGAGGAGAATCTGGCTGCGGCCCGCCGCCTCATTACCCTCGCCAAAGAACAGGGGGCCGCGCTCGTGTGCCTGCCCGAATACTTCTGCATCCTGGGCCGTCGCGATACCGACAAAGTGGCCGTGCGGGAGCGCCCCGGCGACGGACCGATCCAGCAGTTTCTCTCCGAGACCGCGCGCAAGGAGGGTATCTGGCTCATCGGGGGCACGGTCCCGCTCGAGGCGGATACCCCGGAGAAAGTCCGCAACACCACGCTCGTGTTCGATCCTGCCGGTATCCAGGTCGCACGGTACGACAAGATCCATCTGTTCAGTTTCACCCGGGGCTCGGACTCCTTTGAGGAGGCCAGAACCATCGAGGCGGGTAGAATTCCCCAAACGTTCGTGGCTCGTATCGGCGGCGTTGATCTGACCGTGGGTCTGTCCATCTGCTACGATGTCCGTTTTCCGGAGCTGTATCGGGCCTTAGGCGACGTCAGTTTGACCGTCGTTCCTTCGGCCTTCACGTACGTGACCGGCCAGGCGCACTGGGAGATTCTCCTTCGTGCCCGCGCGATCGAAAACCAGTGCTATGTGCTGGCGGCAGCCCAAGGCGGCGTCCATCCCAATGGACGCAGAACGTGGGGACAAAGCCTTTGCATTGACCCGTGGGGAGGCGTGCAATCGAGCCTCGCCGAAGGTGAAGGGGTGGTGATTGGCCGGATCGACCCCACGTACCTAAAGAAGGTGCGCGCCGAACTCCCAGCCCTTTTGCACCGCACGCTCTGAACTGAGACTGGACCAATGAAACTGATTGAATCCGACATATCTGCCCTCTCCACGGCCAAGAGCCTGTTGCTGAACCCCTTCGGTCTGACCGAGGACCATCTTGGCCGAGTTCTCGCCGAGATCTTTCACCACAAGGTGAACTACGCCGACATCTACTTCCAGTTCACGCGC
The DNA here is from genome assembly GCA_049514215.1 of Burkholderiaceae bacterium. Classification (GTDB taxonomy): domain Bacteria; phylum Pseudomonadota; class Gammaproteobacteria; order Burkholderiales; family Burkholderiaceae_D; genus BOG-994. Next base: position 114,900 of record JBEKVI010000003.1, on the reverse strand, counting down.
TTTGAAAGTTGGAACCTGGAAGAAGGGATCGTCAAGTCGGGAAGCTTTGGCATCGACCAGGGCGTGGGCGTCCGGGCCGTCAGCGGTGAGCGTCAGGCGTTCGCCTACTCCGACGAGATCAGCGAGGCGGCATTGCAGGCCGCCGCGCGCGCCACGCGTAGCATCGCAGCTCAGGGTGCAGGCCGTACCCGCGTTGCCGGCCGCGCGCCCAAGTCGGCCATAGCGCTTCTCTACGGCGAGAACGATCCGCTGGTCTCTCTCGATCCCACGGCCAAGGTCGCCCTTTTGGAGAGACTCGAGCGCCGTGCGCGCCAGCGCGATCCCCGCGTAAAGCAGGTGATGGCATCGCTTTCGGGGGAATACGACGTGGTCCTACTGGCCCGCAGCGACGGCGTGCTCGCCGCCGACGTGCGCCCCCTGGTGCGCTTGTCCTTAAGCGTCATCGTCGAACAGAACGGCCGGCGTGAGCAGGGCAATGCCGGCGGCGGCGGTCGCTTCGACTACTCCGCGTTTAGCGATGAGGTTCTAGACGAATACAGCCGCGAGGCTGTCGATGGCGCTCTCGTCAATCTCGATGCCCGCCCAGCACCGGCGGGGCCGACGACCGTGGTCCTCGGACCCGGCTGGCCCGGAATCCTGCTGCATGAGGCCATCGGCCACGGACTCGAAGGGGACTTCAATCGCAAGGGCTCGTCGGCGTTTTCGGGCCGTGTCGGTCAGCGCGTGGCAGCCCCGGGCATCACCATCGTCGATGATGGCACATTGCCTCAAAGGCGTGGCTCGCTCAATATCGACGACGAAGGCAACTCAACCCAGTGCACGGTTCTCATCGAAGACGGCATACTTAAGGGGTATATGCAAGACGCGCTCAATGCTCGCCTCATGAAGGCGCCCGTCACGGGCAATGGCCGACGCGAGTCCTACGCTCATCTGCCGATGCCTCGCATGACCAATACCTATATGCTCAACGGCCAGCGCGACCCCGCGGAAATTATCGCCTCGGTCGAAGACGGACTGTATGCCGTCAATTTCGGTGGCGGCCAGGTCGACATCTCGAACGGCAAGTTTGTCTTCTCGACCACCGAGGCCTACCGCATCGAAAAGGGCAAGATTACCTACCCCGTCAAGGGCGCTACTCTCGTGGGCAACGGCCCCGAGGTGCTCACGCGCGTTTCCATGATCGGCAATGACATGCGCTTAGATGGCGGCGTGGGCACATGCGGCAAGGATGGGCAGAGTCTTCCGGTGGGCGTGGGCCAGCCCACGCTCAGAGTCGATGGACTCACCGTGGGTGGAACCGGCGAGCTCTAAGCCCGGACGGCACGGCGCTCCCGGCCGCTTTTATGGGGGCGGCCCTCGTGCGCTGCGCTCCTCAAAGATTCAAACCGCCTCCAGGAGCGCAAGTAATCGCTGTTTTTGCAAGGGACTTGCCCCATCCCAGAGAGTGATGACCGCATCGCACAGGGTGATGCGGTGCACGTTACCCGGCCTGCGCCTGAGGTGATCCTCGACGACCTCGTTCAGTTCGAGCCGATGGTTCGAGGGTGCGTGTGTTTCGGGATGCGAATCGGGATCGGCGTCGGATGCCGCTAAGCGCGTCGCACTCTCGGTCTGGGCCAGCAGCCGCATCCATTCCTTTTCCGTCAGGCGCTGGCGGTGCCTTAGGGCATGGGAAAGCAAGATGACGTTATGGCCGAAGAATCCCGGCTCGAGGAGCGAGTCGTCCAAGACTCGCGCAAAGCTGTGGGACGTCACCTCCCCAAATGGCGGCGCGGCCCATTGATTTTCCCCGACCGGATAACCCGGCAGGGTTTGCGCGACATATTCGGCAAAGCGCTCTGTTGCCACTTGCACGCGCCGCGATGCATTCTCCAGTAAACCCGACTCGGACAGATCGAGATAACCTGCCCAGATCGAAAAACCATGTCCCAGATGCCCGGATTCGTTGATGGCGCGCGCCCGGGTCTCTTCGAGCAGTCGCGCAAACCCTTGTGCGGGATTGGGGTCTTGCCTGACCCAGTCGTGGGCTGCGAGATAGGCCGTGGGAAACAGGCCGCGCGCCATGAGTCGCAGGGCCCGCGCCGGCATAAACCGCTCACCAGACCAGATATCGTTGGCAAGGACGCCATCGCAGCGCGGAGCCTGGTCCCAGTCGGAATTCGCTACGGCCTTCAAGATGGCCGGGCGCCAGCGGGCGTTTCGGCGCGCAAGCCGGTTCGCCGCGAACCAGCCCTTGACCCAGTGACAGGCCCCGATGGTCGCGACCCGGGCGAGAGCTTCGTCTAGGCTGAACTCGGAAGTCATTTGGTCCCCCGTGCATCGTAAAGTCAAAAGCATAGTCGGTCTCAGCAGGCCCTGGTGCAGGCCGGAAAACCCGCCCTTTCTGCCTGAACCACCAACGCCGCGCGGCCAAACGGTACGCACGTCACCGGTGAGGTTGCACTTTAGACGGTCTGCAACACGCCAGAGGCTGGTGCTTGCCAGATCCCATAGCGACCGGGTACACTTGCGCCACTATGCGATCTGCGCGTGCGTTTTTCTTTTATGGCTACTTTTACTTTCCCAGCCGTCTGGCGGGGGAGAGAGGCTAGCACGCGAAGTTCACAGCTACCGAATCCCAAGAAACCGCCAGTCTGACACTGGCGGTTTTTTTTTGGCCCGAGCGATACCGAAGTGGAGAATCCCATGCCCCATAACACAGACGACTTGAGGATCCGAGAAATCAAGGAACTTGCGCCCCCATCGCATCTGGTGCGCGAATTCCCTTGCACCGACAAGGCCTCCGGCACCACCTATCGGGCCCGCCAGGGAATCCACGAGATTCTCGAAGGGGCAGCTGAGCGACTTCTGGTCGTCATCGGTCCGTGCTCGATCCACGACGCGAAAGCAGCGCGCGAGTATGCCCTGCGCCTTTCAAAAGAACGCGAAAGGCTAGCCGGCGAGCTTGAAATCGTCATGCGCGTCTATTTCGAGAAGCCGCGCACGACGGTGGGCTGGAAGGGACTCATCAACGATCCCGATCTGGATGGGAGCTTCCAGATCAACAAGGGGCTGCGTATCGCGCGTGAGTTGCTTCTCGATATCAATGAACTCGGGCTGCCGGCCGGTTGCGAGTATCTCGACATGATCACCCCTCAATACATCGCCGATCTTGTGAGCTGGGGCGCCATCGGAGCACGCACAACCGAGTCGCAGGTCCACCGCGAACTCGCCTCGGGCCTGTCGTGCCCCGTGGGATTCAAAAACGGGACCGACGGCAACGTCAAGATCGCCATTGATGCGATCAAGGCCGCCTCCCAACCGCATCATTTCCTCTCGGTCACCAAGGGAGGGCACTCGGCGATCGTCTCCACCAACGGCAATGCCGACTGTCACCTGATCCTGCGGGGAGGAAAGACCCCCAACTTCGACGCGGCCAATGTTGCGCTCGCCTGCGACGCCCTGCGCGCGCAGGGCCTAAGCGAACGCCTCATGATCGACGCGAGCCACGCAAACTGCCAGAAGAATCCCCAGAATCAGACTCTCGTTTGCGAGGACATTGCAGGCCAGATTGCCGCAGGCGAGAAGCGCATCATCGGGGTCATGATCGAGAGCCATCTCGTTGCCGGACGCCAGGAACTGGTTGCGGGAAAGCCTTTGACCTATGGGCAAAGCGTGACCGATGGCTGTCTTGGCTGGGAGGAAAGCGTGGCGTGCTTGAATACTCTTGCCGAGGCGGTCCGGCAACGGCGCGAGAAGGCGGCTACCCACCCTTTATCGAGACCGTCGGCTCCCAAACTCTGGGCCGCCTAGAAGAGACTCGAGGACTGCGCCAGACGCGCCCGGATCGGAACTTGCGTTCAGGAGGCGGACTCAGTGGGATCGGGAAGGGCGTTGGCGTTTTTCTTCTGCTGCCACAGCACGTCGCTGCCCCCCGCGTAACGATTCAGCACGCGGCTTAGAACGAACAGCAAATCCGACAGGCGATTGAGGTATTGGCGTGCCTCGCTCGAGACGGACTCGACGTTGGCGAGGGCGACTACTGCGCGCTCGGCACGCCGGCACACGGTTCGCCCGACGTGGGCCACAGCGGCTGCGCGGCTGCCCCCAGGAAGAATGAATTCTTCCAGTCGCGGAAGCGATTCGTTGTAATGCGCAAGCAGTCCATCGAGTCGCAGCACCTGTCGATCGGTCACCATGTGGTACCCCGGAATCGAGATCTCGCCACCGAGGTCGAAAAGATCGTGTTGGATGTCCGACAGAAGCGCATCGACATCCGCGGGAAGGTCCTCGCAGCGCAACAAGCCCAGGACGCTATTGAGCTCGTCGACGTCGCCTAAGGCGACGATCCGCGCACTGTCCTTCGACAACCTCGTCCCATCACCGAGCCCGGTGGACCCATCGTCCCCCGTGCGCGTTGCAATTTGCGTCAAACGCTTGCCCATTGCGTTTCCTCCCCATCAAAGCGTGGCGCCCGGCGGAGCCTTCACTGTCCAAGGTTACCAGTTTCGCCTGGGCGTCCGGCAAGCGGGCTCGATACCTGAGGGCGGCCGAATCGGTCTAAACTGGATGCTTTTGGATCGCCCCCGGGCGATTCGCTGCGCCGGCGCTGCTTTCCGCGCCGGCTGGAGACCATCGAATGAACCATCCCCTTCCCAGTGCCGCGGCATTGAAGAGACCTCTTCCCGAGGCATTCCTTGCCGCCATGCGGCAGCAATTTGGCGATCGTTTTTCGACGTCTTTGGCGATCCGCGAGCATCACGGACGCGACGAATCGGCCTATGACCCGATGTTGCCCGACGCGGTGATCTTTGCCCAGTCCACCGAGGACGTCGTGGCCACCATGCGGCTTTGCGATACGTATGAGATCCCCCTCATCGCCTACGGGTGCGGTTCGTCGCTCGAGGGGCACCTGCTCGCGATCACCGGAGGCGTGAGCATCGATTTGTCGCAGATGAATGCCGTGCTGTCGGTCAATTCCGAGGATTTGACGGCCACGGTTCAGGCCGGTGTGACACGTAAGCAGCTGAATCAATCGATCAAGGACACGGGCTTGTTCTTTCCCATCGACCCTGGCGCCGACGCGTCGTTAGGCGGCATGAGCGCTACCCGGGCCTCCGGCACGAATGCGGTGCGTTATGGAACCATGCGCGAAAATGTTCTGGCGTTGACGGTCGTAACCGCCCAGGGCAAGACCATCAAGACCGCTCGCCGCGCCCGCAAATCCTCGGCGGGCTATGACCTCACCCGGATTTTTGTGGGCAGCGAGGGAACGCTTGGCATCATCACCGAAGTCACGGTGCGCCTCTATCCCCAGCCTGAGGCCATCTCGGCTGCCGTTTGCAACTTTCCGACCGTCGACGCCGCGGTGCAAAGCGTCATCGCCACCATCCAGATGGGAATCCCAGTCGCCCGCGTCGAGTTTCTCGATGCGGCCTGCGTGAAGGCGGTCAACGCCCACAGCAAACTCGAGCTCATCGAGACACCCCTGCTGCTGTTTGAATTTCACGGCACGACCGCAAGCGTAAAGGAGCAGGCCGAGGCGGTTCAGGAAATCACCGCGGAATTCGGGGGCATGGGCTTTCAATGGGCGACCAATCCCGAAGACCGCACCAAGCTCTGGACCGCCCGGCACAATGCCTACTTTGCCGGTCTCCAGATGAAGGCAGGAACGCGCGCGATCACGACCGACGTCTGCGTACCGATCTCGCGCCTGGCCGAGAGCATCGGTACCACGACCGCAGAACTCGAAGCCTCGCGCCTGCCCTCCATGATCGTCGGGCACGTGGGCGACGGCAACTACCATGTCATGCTGCTGGTCGAACCGGGCAATGAGAGCGACTTGCATGAAGCGGAGGCGATCAACCACCGGCTTGTCTCGCGCGCCATTCAGATGGACGGCACCTGCACGGGCGAGCATGGCGTGGGGTTGCACAAGATGGATTTCCTGATCGAAGAGCACGGGGAGGACGCGCTCGATCTGATGCGCGCCTTAAAGCGCGCGTTCGATCCCAAAAATCTTCTGAATCCGGGCAAGATCGTCAGTCTCGGAACGGCGTAGCGGGCGCTTGGCGCTGTGGCCTGTCGTCTTGCCTGGCAATGGTTCGAACGCGGGGACAAGGATCGAGCGGGTTGGGTGGAGAGGACCAGCGTGAAATCGGTTCAAAAGAGCCCGACGGGCATCCACCCTGCGGGCGTAGATCCCGCGCATCGTGTTGCGACGCGGTCCTTTCACGGCGCCTCCGCGCGTGCTACCTTGCCCCGATGAACGCGATCCCCAAGCAAACGCAATCCCAGGACCTGCATCTGCAGGCGCGCGCCGCCGAGGCGCTCCGCGCCGCCCTGCCCCATGGCACGGTGCTCTACTCGGAAGAAGACACGCGGCCGTATGAATGCGATGGGCTGACCCTTTACCGACAGCTGCCGCTGATTGTCGTGCTGCCCTCAAGCGAGCACGAAGTCGTTGAGGTGCTCAAGATCTGCCGCCGATTTGATCTGCCCGTCGTACCGCGCGGGGCGGGCACCGGGCTCTCCGGGGGCGCCATGCCCCATGCCCGCGGTGTGCTTCTCAGCCTCGCGCGGCTCAACCGCATCGTGACGCTCGACCCCAAGGCCTGTATCGCCACGGTACAACCCGGGGTTCGTAATCTGGCGATCTCCGATGCGGCGCGACCCTATGGCCTGTACTACGCTCCGGACCCCTCATCCCAGATCGCCTGCACCATAGGCGGCAACGTGGCCGAAAACTCCGGGGGTGTCCACTGCCTTAAATACGGGCTAACCCTGCACAATGTCCTGCGCGTACGTGGGGTCACAAGCGAGGGCGAAATCCTGGAATTCGGCTCTCTTGCGCCCGATATGCCCGGCCTCGATCTGCTTCCTTTGGTCATCGGCTCGGAAGGGATGCTCGTTGTCGTGACCGAGATCACAGTCAAGCTCATTCCCAAGCCGGTGCTCGCCCGGGTCGTCATGGCGTCGTTCGACGACGTCGAAAAAGCGAGCGACGCGGTCGCTTCGGTCATCGGCGCAGGAATCATCCCCGCCGGCCTGGAAATGATGGACCAGGCTGCCACGCGCGCGGTGGAACCGTTCGTTAACGCCGGCTACGATCTGGACGCGGCAGCGATTCTCTTGGTCGAATCCGACGGTGCAAGCGCCGATGTGGAAGACGAGATTGCGCGTATCGAGGCGGTTCTGCGCCGGGCCGGTGCGACGCGGTGCCAGGTGTCCCGTGACGAGACCGAGCGGCTGCGGTTTTGGGCGGGGCGAAAGAACGCCTTTCCCGCGGCCGGCCGGGTCTCACCCGATTATTATTGTATGGATGGAACCATCCCGCGCAGTCGTGTCGGAGACGTGCTCAAGGCGATCGCAGGGATGGAAAAACGCTACGACCTGCGCTGCATGAACGTGTTCCATGCAGGCGACGGCAATCTGCATCCGCTGATTCTGTTTGACGCCAACGTGCCCGGCGAGACCGAGCGCGCCGACGCCTTCGGTGCCGAGATTTTGGAGCTGTGCATCGAAGTGGGGGGAACCATAACCGGCGAGCACGGGGTCGGAATCGAAAAGATCAATCAGATGTGCACGCAGTTCAGTCCCGCCGAGCTCGAGGCCTTTACACGGGTCAAATCGGCTTTCGACGGCGCCGGACTTCTGAACCCGGACAAGGTCATCCCGACTCTGCATCGCTGCGCCGAGTATGGCGCGATGAAAGTCCACCACGGGAAAGTGCCGTTTGCCGAACTGGAGCGACTCTAGAGTTGCCACTAGGATCCCATGCGCCCATGACCGATCCCCTGGTCGAGCAGGTCCGAAATGCCTGTGCCGACGCTACACCGCTATTGATTCGGGGTGGAGGGACGAAGGACTTCTATGGGCAGGCCAATGAAGGAAGCCTGCTCGATACGCGTGGTTTGACCGGAATCATCGCCTACACCCCGAGTGAACTCGTTCTCACCGCGCGCGCCGGCACGCCCCTATCCGAAGTCGATACGCTGCTCGCCAAGCACGGCCAGTTTCTCCCCTTCGAGCCGCCGCAGTACGACACAGGCGCAACTCTTGGCGGCGCGATCGCCAGCGGGCTGTCCGGTCCAGGACGGCTGGCGGCAGGGGCCGTGCGCGATTTCGTGTTGGGTGCTCTCATCCTGGACGGTCGGGCTCAGGTGCTCCAGTTCGGCGGTCGGGTCATGAAGAACGTGGCCGGCTACGATCTGGCGCGCGCCTTCGTGGGTTCCCTGGGCACCCTGGGCGTGATCCTGGAAGTCTCGCTCAAGGTGCTGCCCCGACCAATCGCCCAGGCCAGCGTGCGGCTTACGATGAGCGCATCCGAGGCGCTCGCGCGCATGGCAAGTTTCGCGACGGAACCCGTACCCATCACGGCCACGGCCTTTTGCGGCGGTCAACTGTGGGTACGACTCGGCGCCTCGGCCGGCTCGGTCGAGAAGGCCGTCTCCGCGCTCGGGGGTGAGAGTGTCCCGACACCGCAAGCCGACTCATTCTGGTGTGATCTGCGTGATCAGCGCATGCCCTTCTTCCGGCAGGAGGGACCGCTTTGGCGCATCGCGCTGCCGGCGAACTCGCCCGAGCTAAGCCTCCCAGGCGAGCAATGCTTCGAATGGGCTGGAACTCTAAGATGGCTCCACAGTGATGCTCCTGGCGCACTCGTTCGCGAAGCCGCCGCCGCGTTGGGGGGGCATGCCACCCTTTTTCGGGCCAGCGAAGACGACAAGAAGAAGATGGGCGTCTTCACCCGGCGCAGCACCGCGGTCAGCGCGATCGAAAGACGTCTGAGAGAAGCGTTCGACCCGAAGGCCCTTTTTAATCGGGGACGAATCGATGCGGCCTAGTGCTCGCCAGCGCGAACGGAGTCGCTGCCCGATTCACCCCCAAGCCGGGCTGGAATCTGCTTCTTCGTCCCGGCTCTAGGACCGCACTCACATGGAAACCCATCTGGCCGACTTCATCCGCGATACGCCCGACGGCATCGAGGCCGATGCGATTCTGCGCAAATGCGTGCACTGCGGTTTCTGCACGGCGACGTGCCCGACCTATCAGCTTCTGGGCGATGAGCTAGACGGCCCGAGGGGCCGCATCTATCTCATCAAGCAAGTGCTCGAGGGAAGCGCCCCCACAGCCAGTGTCCAGATGCACTTGGACCGATGCCTGACTTGCCGCAACTGCGAGACGACCTGCCCCTCGGGCGTACGCTACGGCCGTCTGGTATCCATCGGCCGGGAGGTGGTCGACGCGCAGAAGAACCTGAAGCGACCTCTCCGAAGGCGTCTTGTGCGCTTTGTCCTGCGCGAAATTCTGACTAGGCGCGCGCTCTTTGATCCCGCGCTCGCTTTGGGGCGTACGGTACGCCCCGTTCTTCCGAAAGTCGTGAAGGACAAGGTTCCGCTACATCGCAGTGCGGGAGCGCTTCCATTGCGAACCCATGGGCGCAGGGTGATCCTGCTTGAAGGCTGCGTCCAGCCGGCCCTGGTGCCGAATATCAATGCGGCCACCGCGCGCGTACTCGACCGACTGGGCATTGGGGTGGTCAGCGTGCCGCGCGTGGGCTGTTGCGGCGCCGTACGTCATCATCTCGAGGATAAGGCGGGAGCACTTCGGGAGATGAAAAACAACATCGATGCCTGGATTCCTCTCCTGGATGCGGGGTGCGAGGCGATCGTCAGCAATGCCTCCGCGTGCGCTCTGGAGATCAAGGAGTACGGGGCGATGCTCGCGTCTGACCCCGTCTATGCGGACCGTGCCGCGCGGGTTTCTGCGATGACGCGCGATCTCAGCGAGATCGTCGATGTCGCATCCAGCAGAATGGAGGCGGTCATTCCCAAAGACATCGGGCGCATCGCCTTCCACCCACCGTGCACCTTGCAGCACGGTCAGAAGATCCAGGGTGTGGTGGAAAATCTGCTGCGCAGCATCGGCATCGAGGTCAGCCTGTGTTCGGACAGTCACCTGTGCTGCGGCTCGGCCGGAACCTATTCGATTCTCGAGCCCGAACTCGCCACGCCCCTGCGCGACAACAAGTTGCACGCGCTGCATGCGACCGGGGCCCAGACCATCGTCTCGGCCAACATTGGCTGTCTTGTGCACCTGCAAAGCGGCACGTCGACGCCGGTTCGGCACTGGATCGAAATCCTCGATTCCGTCCTCAATGGTCCCTCCGCGAATCTCGGCGCCCAGGCTTAGCTCATGCTGCGCACATTGACCACGCTTTTGGTCTTCCAATTCGCCGGGGAGTCCGTCTCCTACGCCCTGAAGCTGCCGATCCCGGGGCCGGTCATCGGCATGCTTCTGCTCTTTGGCTACCTCCTCATTCGCCGGGGCGAGGCCGAGCGTCTGAAGTCCACCGCGCAGGAGCTCCTGCGCCACCTCTCGCTACTTTTCGTTCCAGCGGGCGTCGGAGTGATGCTCTACGCCGACCGCGTCAGGCAGGAGTGGCTTCCGATCGTGGTCTCGGTCATCGCGTCGACTGCCGCCACTCTCATCGTCACCGCCGTGACCGCAGACCGGGTCGAGCGCTACCGGCAACGCCGCAACCAGGCGCGCCAATCGGAACCGCGATGACCCCGGAACTCAGCCAGATCTGGGTCTACCTGGCGGCCTCGCCTCTGCTCGGACTCACCATTACGCTACTGGCCTATCAATTCGCGTATCTGATCTATAGCAGAAGCGGCTTTAATCCGATCGTCAATCCGGTGGCCATCGCCATCGTGGTTCTCGTGGCCGTGCTGCTCTCCACAGGGACTTCCTACAGCACTTATTTTGCGGGGGCCCAGTTCGTCCACTTTCTTCTGGGACCGGCCACGGTGGCGCTTGCCGTGCCCCTGTATCTTCAATGGGACAAACTGAAGGCCATGGCACTGCCGTTGGGTGTCGGGCTTATCGCTGGATCGCTCACGGCCATTGTCTCGGCCAGCGCGTGTGCCTATGCGCTGGGTGCTTCGCGCCAGACGATCCTGTCTCTCGCCCCCAAGTCCGTGACAACCCCCATCGCGATGGGCATCTCCGAGAAGATCGGAGGGTTGCCCTCCTTGACCGCCGTCCTCGTGATCCTGACCGGGATCTCGGGCGCGATCATGGCGCGCCCCCTGCTTGCAGGGATGCTCGGCATCGAGGCGCACTGGGTTCGAGGATTTGCAGTGGGTACCGCAGCCCATGGCATCGGGACGGCGCGCGCCTTCCAGGTGAGCGATGAAATGGGTGCCTTCGCCGGACTCGCCATGGGTTTAAACGGGCTTTTGACCTCGGCTGCAACCCCGATCCTGCTCGCCTTGTTCCTGCATTAGCCTGTTGCCGGCAGCCCGCGTTCGGGTTTGGATGGGCTTCGAGCGTCGTGTAACATCGAGGCCCCAGGGCTCTCAGAATCTCCCCACCGCGCGTGCACTCGGAAACCGATACTCCACATGCCGGGCCGCGCGAGCCTTGCGAATACGATGCCTTGATCATCGGCGGCGGACATAACGGGCTGGTATGCGCGTGCGACCTCGCCGCGCAAGGCCTGAAGGTGAGAGTCCTCGAGCGTCGTGCGGTGCTGGGCGGCGCTGCCGTCACGGAGGAGTTCCATCCGGGATTTCGCAACTCGACGGCCAGCTACACAGTGAGCCTGCTGGATCCCGGAGTCATCGCGGACCTTCGTCTGGCCGAACACGGTCTTCGCATCGTCGAGCGGCCGTTCTCGAATTTTTTGCCGCTGCCCGACGGGCGCTCGCTCAAGCTGGGTGGATCGCTTGCCGACTCGCAAAAGGCAGTCGCCGAATTTTCCAGCCGCGATGCGCTGCGCCTGCCGGCCTATTACGCCATGCTCGATCGCTCGGTCGCCCTTTTGCGAACCTGGATCGCGCAGACGCCGCCGAACGTCGGCGAGCGCGGGTTTGGCAGTTGGAGGGACTGGCTCGGGGGATTGCGCATCGGGCGTCAGCTCACCGGGATCGATCTGGAAGGCAAGCGTGACCTCCTTGCTCTTTTTGCGCGCAGCGCCGGGGACCTTCTCGATTCGTGGTTCGAGTCGTCCGCGCTTAAGGCTGTACTCGGTTTTGATGCGATTGTGGGCAACTTCGCAAGCCCCTACGCCAGTGGCTCGGCGTACGTGCTGTTGCATCATGTCTTCGGGGGTGTCAATGGAAAGCCGGGCATTTGGGGACATGCCATTGGCGGGATGGGCGCGATCACCCAGGCAATGGCTTCGGAGGCCGTCCGACGCGGCGTGACCTTCTCGGTGTCCTCACCCGTTGCAAGCGTCAAGATCGAGCGCGGCCGGGCGATCGGCGTCGAGCTCGAAGACGGACGCGAACTGCGCGCGCGGCGGATCGTAGCCAACGTCACGCCCCGAGTGCTTTTTGCCAAACTCGTCGCCCCCGAGCATCTCAGCGACTCCTTTTTGTCGCGCATCGCGCAGATTCGCTTCGGCTCGGGAACCTTGCGGATGAATGTGGCGCTGTCCGAATTGCCCGATTTCAATGCCCAAAGGGGGACGCACGCCCAGCCCCATCACGCCTCGGGAATGATCTTCGCGCCCTCACTGGCCTATATGGAGCGCGCCTGGTCGGACGCGCGTCTTGAGGGCTTTAGCCGCGAACCGGTGGTCGAGATGCTCATCCCAAGTACCGTCGACGACAGCCTCGCCCCGGCCGGTCAGCATGTGGCGAGCCTCTTTTGTCAGCATTTCTCCCCTCAACTCGATGCCGCCCGGTTTCCGCGGGGATGGGACGACGCGCGCGAGCTCGCAGCCGACGCCGCAATCGATACGGTCAACCGGTTCGCGCCCAATTTTCGCGCGAGCATCCTTGCGCGACAGGTCCATACGCCACTGGATCTGGAACGTAAGTTCGGGCTGACCGAGGGCGATATCTTCCACGGAGCCCTAACGCCGGACCAGATCTTCTCCGCCCGTCCCGTGCTCGGACATGCCAACTATCGTACGCCCATCTTGGGGCTCTACCTGTGCGGGTCGGGCGCCCATCCGGGCGGTGGCGTCACCGGATTGCCAGGACGCAATGCCGCACGCGAAATTCTGCGCGATCGCAGTTAGGAACGTTTGCAGATCGGAGCGCCTTGCTGCACCATAGAAAGGCCGCCAGAGCAGACCCTCGGATGTCGGCAGAAATCCCAAAGAGGATAGGACAAGACGGACATCGTCACCGGAGACACGCATGTTTGGACTGATGCAGGATCGGCCTCTTCTGATTTCTTCGTTGATCGAACACGCGGCCCAGTTCCACCCGGATCAGGAAATCGTCGCGCGCACGGTCGAAGGGCCCGTGCACCGATCGTCATGGGGCGAGATCAACCGACGTGCCAAAAGGCTCGCCAATGCGCTCGCCGCCTTGGGCGTCAAGGCCGGCGATCGCGTGGGCACGCTCGCCTGGAATACCCACCGGCATATGGAACTCTACTACGGCGTCTCGGGTTCGGGCGCGGTGCTTCACACGGTCAACCCGCGCTTGTTTGCCGAGCAGATCGCCTACATCGTGAACCATGCCGAAGACGAGGTCTTCTGCTTCGATCTGACTTTTCTGGCACTGGTCGAGAAGCTCGCACCGCAATTGGGCTCGGTGCGGCATTTCGTCCTTTTGACCGATCGAGCGCACATGCCCTCTTCAAGCTCGCTTTCGGATCTCCTCTGTTACGAAGACCTCATCGCAAGCCAAAGCGAGCACTACGTGTGGCCCGAATTCGATGAGCGTACCGCCTCTTCGCTGTGCTATACCTCGGGCACGACCGGAAATCCTAAGGGTGTCTTGTATTCGCATCGCTCGACTGTACTGCATTCGATGGCGGCCTGCTTTAACGAGACCCTCGGTCTGTCGAGCGCGAGCGCGATCATGCTCGTCGTTCCCCTGTTTCATGCCAACGCCTGGGGCGTCATCTACGCGGCGGCCATCGTGGGCGCCAAGATCGTCATGCCAGGACCCTATCTCGACGGCAAAAGCGTCTATGAATTGATGCGTGCCGAACGCACCAACTTCGCCCAAGGCGTACCCACCGTCTGGCTCATGCTCTTCCAGTATCTGGACGAGCATCCCGAAATCGACGCCCATGAGCTCGGCCTCAAGAGTATTACCGTGGGAGGTGCTGCGGCATCGGTTGCCATGATCGAGCGCTGCCACCGCTTATTCGGTTGCAGCCTCACCCAAGGTTGGGGCATGACCGAGATGAGCCCCTTGGGTGTGATGGGCTCGCTTTTGCCCAAGCACGCCGATCTAAGTCTGGCCGAGCAATTTCGAATCCGGGCCAAGCAGGGGCGCGGCATTTATGGTGTCGAGCTGCGCATCGTCGACGATGAAGGGCACATTCTCCCGCACGATGGCAAGGCCTTCGGCCACCTGCTCGCGCGCGGTCCCTGGATCGCCAGCGGTTACTTCAAGGGGGAAGGCGGACGCGTTCTCGACGACGATGGATTCTTCGATTCAGGGGACGTCGCCACGATCGATTCGGACGGCTACGTTCAGCTCGTCGACCGCGCCAAGGACGTCATCAAATCCGGCGGGGAATGGATTTCCTCGATCGATCTTGAAAATGCCGCGATGGCTCACCCCGGCGTGGCCGAAGCGGCAGTCATTGGAGTGTCTCATCCGAAGTGGCAGGAGCGGCCGCTCATGATCGTCGTGCGCAAGGCCGACTCCAAGCTCGAGCGCGATGAGCTGATTCGATTTCTTTCGGAGCGCGTAGCGAAATGGTGGCTACCGGACGACGTCGTCTTCGCGAGCGAGCTGCCCCACACCGCCACGGGCAAGTTGCTCAAAACGCGCCTGCGCGAAGTCTATCGCGATCACCCCTTACCGACCCACTAGCCGCGCGGCAAGTCGCCTAGTCGACCGCCTTGACCATATCCTCGATCACTTTTTTGGCATCGCCAAAGACCATCATGGTGCGGTCCATGTAGAAGAGCTCGTTGTCCAGGCCTGCATAGCCGGCAGCCATCGATCTCTTGTTGACGATTACCGTTTTTGCCTTGTAGGCCTCGAGAATCGGCATCCCGGCGATGGGCGACTTCGGGTCGTTCTTAGCGGCCGGATTCACGACATCATTTGCGCCCAGAATGAGAGCGACATCGGCCTGCGCGAACTCGCTGTTGATGTCTTCCATCTCGAAGACCTGGTCGTAGGGAACCTCGGCTTCGGCCAGAAGCACGTTCATGTGGCCTGGCATGCGCCCGGCCACGGGATGGATGGCGTATTTGACGGTCACTCCGTGTTCGGTGAGCTTGGTCGAGAGCTCCTTTAGGGCGTGCTGCGCGCGTGCGACGGCTAATCCATAACCCGGGACGATGATGACGGTATCGGCATTGGTCATGAGAAATGCCGCATCCTCGGGGCTGCCCGATTTGTAGCTTTTGCTGCCTGAGTCCTCTGCTGCGGACGCGGAGGTATCTGCTCCGAATCCCCCCAAAAGCACGGAAATGATGGAGCGGTTCATGGCCGTACACATGATGTAGGACAGGATGGCGCCCGAGGAACCCACGCACGAGCCTGCGATGATCAGCACCGAGTTGTTCAGAGTAAACCCGATTCCGGCGGCGGCCCAACCCGAGTAGCTGTTGAGCATCGAGATCACCACTGGCATATCGGCGCCCCCGATCGGAATGATGAGCGTGACACCGAGAACGAGCGCGATGGCGACCATGACGAGAAACGACGCTGCGCTGTCGGTCAGAAAGTAGGTCACGCCAAAACCGAGCATGGCCAAGGCGAGGACCAGATTGAGCACATGCTGGCCGCTAAAGAGCACGGGCTTTCCGGAGACCTTGCCCGAAAGCTTGCCGTAAGCGATGACCGAGGCCGTAAACGTGATCGCTCCGATGAACGCTCCGATGAACAGCTCCACCTGCTGAGCCGCCGTGTGTTCTTCACCAGAATGATAAAGTGACGCCACGGCAATGAGCACGGCAGACAGCCCTACGAGCGAGTGCATCAAGGCGACCAGTTCGGGCATGCGGGTCATCTGCACGCGCCGAGCCGCAACCGAGCCGATGGTAGCCCCGATGAGCATGGCGCCACCGATCAGCCAGAACACCGGTTTGTCGGCGATAAAAAGCGTCGTGATCACGGCGATCACCATCCCGACCATGCCAAAGACGTTCCCGCGGCGCGCGGTCACGGGCGAGGAAAGCCCTTTGAGGGCGAGAATAAAAAGGACCGCCGAGATCAGGTAGGCGATGAGCGAAACGTTCGCAAGCAAGGGCGTCATGATCTCGTCCTCACGCTTTCTTTTCCTTCTTCTTGAACATCTCGAGCATTCGCTGAGTCACGAGGAACCCACCGAAGATGTTGATCGAGGCCAACAGAACGGCAAGCGCGCCTAACACGCTCGTGAGCGTGATCGGTCCGTCGAGATCGACCGTCTGCAACAAGGCTCCGACAATGATGATCCCCGAGATCGCATTGGTCACCGACATGAGCGGCGTGTGCAAGGCCGGCGTCACGTTCCATACCACGTGATACCCAACGAAGATGGCGAGCACAAAGATAGTCAGATTCTGGATGGTTGGATCAATCATCGGGCGCTCCTCGCAAGGCAGTAGATGGCGTCGGCTTGCTTGTTGGTGATTCTGTTCTAGCGGCGGGATGCGAATTTCAGGGCGATGTTGAAGGTGCTGGAGAAGCGGGCTTGGGCGCGTCAGCGCCTTTCAGATGTCCGTCGCGGCACATGAGGCAGGCGGCCACGATATCGTCGTCCATGTTCACGACCAGTTTGGCCTGTGGATCCACGATCAACTTCAAAAAGTCGAAGACATTGCGCGCGTACAGCGACGAGGCGTCGGCCGCGACCAGGGCCGCGAGGTTAGGCTCGCCTACGATGTGCACCCCATGCCGCGTGACCGTCTTGTCCAACTCGGTCAAGGGGCAATTGCCTCCCTGCTCGATGGCGAGATCGACGATGACCGAGCCAGGCTTCATCGAGCGGACCATCTCCTCGGTGATGAGCACCGGGGCGCGCCTTCCCGGGATGAGCGCCGTCGTAATGACAATGTCGGCCTGTTTGATGCGTTCGGCCACGGCCTGGCTCTGCCGTTTCATCCAGCTCTCGGGCATGGGGCGTGCATAACCGCCCACGCCCTTGG
Organism: Burkholderiaceae bacterium; assembly: GCA_049514215.1. Taxonomy (GTDB): domain Bacteria; phylum Pseudomonadota; class Gammaproteobacteria; order Burkholderiales; family Burkholderiaceae_D; genus BOG-994. The sequence continues at coordinate 97,853 of JBEKVI010000003.1, read as the reverse complement.
CAATCTCCCGCTCCTCGTCGGTCTCGAAGGGGACATCGATGAACTTGGCACCCAACGATTCGATCTGTTCTTTGACCGCGGGCCTCACATCGGAGGCCTCGATTACCGCTCCGAGCCGCTTTGCCGTAGCAATGGCCTGCAGGCCGGCCACCCCCGCGCCCATGATGAGCACGCGCGCGGCCTTGACCGTGCCGGCTGCGGTCATGAGCATGGGCATGAAGCGCTGATAGACATTGGCCGCGAGCAGGACGGCCTTGTAGCCTGCGATATTGGCCTGCGACGAGAGCACATCCATCGATTGGGCGCGCGTGGTTCTTGGCGCCGCCTCCAGGGCGAATGCCGTCAGGCCGGCCGCGGCGAGCTTTTCAAGGCCCTGAGTATCAAAACGGTCGAGTATTCCGATCAGGGCCGTGCCGGGCTTCATGAGAGCCAGTTCGCCCGCATCCGGGGCGCGCACCTTGAGCACCAGTTCCGCGCCGAGGGCCTCGGCCTGGCTGACGATTTGGGCGCCGGCAGCCTCGAACGCCGCGTCGATGACACTGCTAGCGACCCCCGCGCCGGATTCCACCACGACTTCATGCTTGGCCAAGAGCAGCTTTTTGACGGTCTCGGGAGTCGCGGCAATGCGCGTCTCCCCGGCGCGGCTCTCTTTCGGGATGCCGATTTTCATCCGCTCCTCCTCGATGACGGTCCTTCTTCGGTGGGCTCCCAGAACGGGCCGAAGGGGCCTTCCTCAGCCCAGAATGCGCGGACGATGGTATCACAGCAACTCTTCGGTCCGGCCTGGCTCACCGCCCGAAGAGGTCATGCACGGGCGCGGTAAAATGGCGCGATGCGAACCCCATTTGAACCCCGAGTGACCGTTGCCGCCGTGGTCTGCCAGAACGGGCGCTATCTTCTCGTGGAGGAGGACACCTCCGAGGGCGTACGTTTGAACCAGCCTGCCGGACACCTCGATGCCGGCGAGTCTCTGGTCGATGCCGCCATCCGCGAGACACTGGAAGAGACCACCCGCACGCTCACGCCCGAAGGCCTTTTGGGCGTGTACCTCGCCACGACCCAGGCCAACGCGAGCCGACCGAGTGTGACCTATCTGCGGTTCGCTTTTGTCGGCCATGTAGGCGACCCCGTTGCGGGGCGTCGCCTCGACAAGGGCATCCGCCGGACGGTCTGGCTGACGTCCGACGAGATCCGGGCACAGTCCGCGCTGCATCGCAGTCCTCTGGTGATGCGCTGCATCGAGGACCACGCCAGCGCGAGACCCCTGTCTGCGCTCTCGCTGTTGTACGCCGATGCGAGCGCCTTGCATTTGGCGGCGCGCTAAGATGGTCAAGCAGCGCGTCGTGGTGGGCCTGTCCGGCGGAGTCGACTCCTCGGTCGCAGCCTTTCTTCTCAAGGAGGCCGGCTATGAGGTGATCGGTCTTTTCATGAAAAACTGGGAGGACGATGACGATGACCAATACTGTTCCACGCGCGAGGACCTGATCGATGCCACCTCGGTGGCCGACGTGATTGGCATCGAGATCGAAGCAGTCAACTTCGCCAAGGAGTATCGCGAACGCGTCTTCTCTGAGTTTCTAAGCGAGTATCGCGCGGGCCGCACGCCCAACCCGGATGTGCTTTGCAACGCCGAAATCAAGTTCAGGGCATTTTTAGACCACGCCTTGGCCCTGGGCGCGAGCACCATTGCAACCGGACACTACGCGCGCGTGCGCGAGGTCGACGGTCGGTTCGACCTCCTGCGCGCCGTGGACCCGGCCAAGGATCAAAGCTATTTCCTGCACCGGCTCACACAGGGCCAGCTCGCGCGCACGCTTTTTCCCGTGGGCCATCTGCACAAGCAGACCGTGCGCGAATTGGCCCGAAAGATTGGGCTGCACAACGCGCAAAAAAAGGATTCGACGGGGATCTGCTTCATCGGCGAGCGGCCCTTTCGCGAGTTTCTGGGCCGCTACCTCCCGACGCGGCCGGGGCCCATGAGAACGGTGGAGGGCGAAGAAGTCGGAGAGCACATCGGACTGGCCTTCTACACGCTGGGCCAGAGAAAAGGCATCGGCGTGGGTGGGCAACGCGGTCGCCAAAACGCCGACGGGACCAGTGCACCCTGGTTTGTGGCGCAAAAGGACATGGCGCGCAACACGCTCTGGATCGCCCAGGGACACGCGCACCCCGCCCTCTATTCCAGGACACTGAGCGCCGGATCGGCGAGCTGGGTCGCGGGCGCCGCGCCTGCGCCAGGCAGTTACGGTGCCAAGACGCGCTACCGCCAGGCCGATGCAGCCTGTGTGTTCGGATCCGAGGGTGACCTTTTTGAACTCTCGTTTTCCGAACCGCAGTGGGCCGTCACACCGGGCCAATCGGCCGTCCTCTACGACGGCGAAATTTGCCTGGGCGGCGGGATCATCTCCAACGCCGATGCACTGCAGCAAGTGGGTTCCGTAGCGATCGCTGCAACCTAGACCCGGCCTTCCCACGGCGCCGCAAAAGCCCGGGCAGGGCGCCCGCTTTGCGCGCGATGCTCTTGCGTGTCACAAAAGAAGAGCTGAACGCCTTTAGAGTCGGGGGACCCTTCATCGGTCTTTGCTCGCGTCATGCACGGTGATAGTCTTCGCGCATGGTCCGCCGCAGCGGGCCTTTTTAGAATGGTCTGGACATGGGCGCATTCATCCCTTCTCGATTCTACGCGCTGGCCTTGTGTGTGCTGGCCTGTATTGCTGCTGCCATCGCATCGCTGGTGTGGCCGTGGCTTGGCGTGCCCGCGATCATATTCGCAGCGCTTACGGGCATCGGCATCTGGGACCTGCGCCAAACCCGGCATGCGATTCGCCGCAATTATCCGATCCTCGCGCACTTTCGTTTCTTCTTTGAATACATCCGTCCCGAGATCCGCCAATATTTCATCGAGAGCGACACCGAAGCTACGCCGTTCTCGCGCAATCAGCGCTCGATCGTGTATCAGCGCGCCAAGCAGCAGCTCGACAAGCGGCCTTTCGGTACCCCCAACAATGTCTACGCCACAGGCTACGAATGGATGAACCATTCGATGTCGCCCACGCGCGTGGGCAGCTCTGATTTTCGGAACAAGATCGGCGTGCTTCCCGACGGAACGCTCAAACCTGGCGTCACCCAGCCGTACTCCGCATCGGTCTTTAACATCTCGGCGATGAGCTTTGGTGCGCTCTCGGCGAATGCCGTACGCGCCCTCAATGAGGGGGCAAGGCGCGGCGGATTTGCGCATGACACGGGAGAAGGCAGCATCAGCCGCTACCACCGCGAAAACGGAGGTGATCTCATCTGGGAGATTGGATCGGGATACTTCGGGTGCCGCAATCCGGATGGCTCGTTTTCCGAGGAGAACTTCGTCAAGAATGCGACCCATTCGCAGGTCAAGATGATCGAGATCAAGCTCTCACAAGGTGCCAAGCCCGGGCACGGGGGGGTTCTTCCGGGCGTGAAGGTCTCAATCGAAATCGCCGAGGCGCGCGGTGTGGCGGTCGGCCAGGACTGTATCTCGCCGGCCGCGCACAGCGCCTTTGGCTCCCCGATCGAGATGATGCAGTTCATCGAACGACTGCGCGGTCTTTCGGGCGGCAAGCCGGTTGGCTTTAAGCTGTGCATAGGCCATCCCTGGGAATTCTTCGCCCTCGCTAAGGCCATGCTCGCGACCGGCGTGACGCCGGACTTCATCGTGATTGACGGCAAGGAGGGCGGAACGGGCGCAGCCCCGGTCGAATTCAGCGATCACGTCGGAACGCCTCTGTCTGAAGGTCTGCAGCTGGCCCACAACACGCTAGTCGGGTTGAACCTGCGCGACCGGGTTTACCTCGGCGCGTCGGGAAAAATCATCACGGCCTTTGACATCGCGCGCACCATGGCCTTAGGGGCCGATTGGTGCAACTCGGCGCGTGGCTTCATGTTCGCCCTGGGTTGCATCCAGTCCCAGTCGTGCCACACGGATCGATGCCCGACGGGCGTGACGACCCAGAATGCCTTGCGTCAGCGTGCACTCGTAGTGCCTGACAAGGCCGAGCGCGTCTACCAGTTCCATCGCCAGACCCTGGCGGCGCTGGCTGAACTGGTCGCCGCCGCGGGCTTGACGCATCCGTCTGAGATCAGCCCCGATCATATCGTTCGGCGGGTGAGCCAACACGAGGTGCGCCTGCTATCGACGCTTGCGCAGTTCGTACGCCCGGGAAGTCTGCTCGAGGGCCGCTTCGAGCAGACGGTTTTCGAGCGCTACTGGCCCATGGCGCGACCGGACAGCTTCCTCGCGGCCCAGGTTAACTCGGTGCCGTCTCCCTAAAGGAGGGGCGTTCATTGAGCCTGTCGGCGAATCGCGCGAGGTTGGGATGCCGCGAGCGCCAGGAATTTTCAGGAAATCGGAACTCGAGCCAGCCCAGGGCACAGCCCAAAGCGATGTCGGCCAGGCAATAATGCACGCCCGTGCAAAAGCTTTTCTCGCCCAGGCCGTTGGCCAGGGCTTCCAGGGAGCGCTCCACCTTGCCGCCTTGACGCTCGATCCAATTGGCGCTGCGCTGGCTCTCGGGCCTCAAATTGTGTTCGAGCCGCACAAGCAGCGCCGCGTCCACAAGGCCGTCTGCAAGAGCTTCCCAACATTTGACTTCGGCCCGCTCGCGTCCGGAGGCCGGGATGAGCCGGCCCACGGGAGTGAGGGTGTCGAGGTATTCGACGATCACCCGCGAATCGAAGATCGCACCTTCATCTTCCATCACGAGCGTGGGCACTTTGCCCAGAGGATTGGAATCCGTGATGGTCGTGTTCTCCGACCAGACGTCCTCCAGGACGAACTCATAGTCGATCCTTTTTTCGGCCATGACGATGCGGACCTTCCGCACATAAGGACTGGAAAGAGATCCGATCAGCTTCATTGAGGGGGTGCCGCAGGACGCGGAAAAAAAGGAGGAAATCAGGCGGCACCGAGTATAGCACCGGGCCCGCCGGTCGCTGTCGCGCGCGCGCCATAGCGCAATCTTGACGGCACGCGAATGGTAGAATTTCCATTTATAGCAAAGGCTTTGGGCATGTCTGATCCATCACCTGCGGCGCTTTTTGCGCTCACGGCACTATCGCCCCTGGATGGTCGCTACAGCCGGGCGACCGAGCCGCTGCGAGCGCTCTTGTCTGAAGCCGGCTTCATGCGGCATCGGGTCGATGTCGAGATCGCCTGGCTCGTTGCGCTGGCGAACGCAGAACTGCCGCAATTTCCCCCGCTTTCCCCATCGGCCCTGGCGCGGCTCTCGGAGCTGGCAGAGCAGTTCAGCGACAACGACGCCGTGCGCATCAAGGAAATCGAAGGCGTCACGAACCATGATGTGAAAGCCGTCGAATACTGGATCAAGGAAAAGGTTGCCGATGTCCCCGAACTCATCGCCGCAAGCGAGTTCATCCACTTCGCGTGCACTTCGGAGGACATCAACAATGTCGCGCATGGTCTCATGCTCACCAAGGCCCGCGACCGGGTCCTCGTGCCCGTCCTAGAGACCCTCGAGCGCAAGCTCGTGGAGCTGGCCCACGCCCATGCCGAGCTGCCGATGCTGTCCCGAACCCATGGGCAGCCCGCAACTCCCACCACCTTGGGCAAAGAGATCGCCAATGTCGCCGCGCGTCTCGCGCGTGGACTGTCGAGCCTGCGCGCCGTGACCGTACTCGCGAAGATGAACGGCGCCGTGGGAAACTACAATGCGCACCTGGCCGCCTATCCGGACGTTGACTGGGAGACGCTCGCCAAGGGCGTCATCGAGCGTGAGCTCGGTCTCACCTTTAATCCCTACACGATTCAGATCGAGCCCCATGACTGGATGGCAGAGTACTTTGACGCCCTGGCGCGCATCAACACGATTCTCATCGATCTGAACCGTGACCTTTGGGGCTACATCTCGCTGGGTTACTTCAGGCAACGCACGAAGGCCGGCGAAATCGGTTCCTCGACCATGCCGCACAAAGTCAATCCGATCGACTTCGAGAATTCCGAGGGAAATCTGGGTGTGGCCAACGCGCTCTTGCGCCACCTCGCCGAAAAGCTGCCCGTCTCGCGCTGGCAGCGCGATCTGACCGATTCGACCGTCCTGCGCAACGTCGGCGTCGCGGCAGGCCACTGCCTCATCGCCTATGGGGCGTTGGGGCGGGGACTGGACAAACTTGAGGTCAATGCCGAACGGATCGCGGCCGATCTTAACGAGTCCTGGGAAGTGCTCGCCGAGCCGGTGCAGACTGTCATGCGGCGCTTTGGCATCGAGAATCCGTATGAACAGTTGAAGTCTCTCACGCGTGGCAAGGGCATCTCAAAGGACGCTTTGCACGATTTCATTGCCGGGCTGGCGCTGCCCGAGAAGGAGAAGAAACGGCTTCTCGAGCTGACCCCGGCCAGCTACGTTGGCCTTGCCGCAACGCTCGCCAAGCGCATCGCATAACACGAGGGGTCTCGCCCCGCATTGCCTGGGCGCTCGAAGCCGCGATCTCCGTTTCCTTTTCTTCTATGGGAGTGTTCCTTGAAAAGACCGCATGCTCTTCTTGCGCTAACGCTGCTCGTCGCAACCCAGCCGGTCGCTGCGCAATTCGCCAAGGTCGGCGACGCGGTGGATTACCGGCAATCGGTGTTCGTTGTCATGAGCTATCACTTCGGGCTCATCAGCAAAGCCCTAAAGGGAGAGATCCCGTTTAACGCGCAAGAGGTTGCGGCCAACGCCAATCTGGTTCAGACGCTCTCGAAGCTTCCTTGGGGCGCCTTTCCGGCCGGGTCGACGACGCCGGATTCCCATGCCAAACCGGAGATCTGGAAGGACCCGGAGAAATTCAAGAACCTCCAGCAACAACTGCAATCACAGACCGAAAAACTCGCCTCCTCTGCCAAGGGCGCGGACCAAGCCGCGATCCAGGAGGCCTTCGGCAATGCAGGCAAGACCTGCAAGGAATGCCACGACACGTTCCGCTCGAAGCATTAGTCCGAATGGAAGTGCATGCGCGTGTCTGGCACGCGTTTCGCGTACGCAGAAAGAAAAAGGCGCGCAGGATAACCTGCGCGCCCAAAAAGCGGCGGCAATTGCCGCCCCTCCTCCTCCGTGTGTTGCTGCAGCGCGCACTATGCAAGTGCGGTTATTAGGATTGCGCGCCAAAAGTGTGCCCAATAATAGCGGGTACTCCGGCACGCGTCCAGATTTTTGTTGCTCAAAATGCAAGGAAGAATAGCTCGCCAGAGCTAGGTGAAATCACGGGTTGACAGACCGAAACTGATCGAGGCAATAGTGCGCGAGCGCGTCAATCACCGCCGCGCTTTCCCCGGCAACGGGCCCCGCCTGGATCACCAGCCCGGGAAACGCCTCGCGTGCGGACGCGATCTGCGCCGGCAGATCCTCCCGAACGTGAGCGCCTTGTCCGAGAAACACGGGCACCACGAGAACCGAGTCGCATCCGGCTTCTGACAGGACCGCACAAGCCGACTGGAGACCCGGCTGCATCAGCTCCAGATAGGCCAGCATGACGATGACGTGAGGCAAGAGTTCGGCCACGCGCGTTTTAAGGCTCTCAAAAGGCTCGGCCCAGCGGGCGTCGCGCGCGCCATGGGCGTAGAGGATGAGCCCCCGCTTCACTAAGTTCGATCCACGAAGCGCAACGCGATCAAGGCCGCGAGCAGTGCGGTGGCACTGGGTAAAGCGGCCGAGAGGATCGGCGGCCAAGTGTTCAGGAGCCCCAGGTGGGAGAAGAGGCTATTCAGAAGGTAAAAGCCAATCCCGATCATGATTCCCGAGAAGATCTTCAGGCTGATGCCGCCAGCGCGCACATGAAGATAGGCGAAAGGAAGGGCGAGCGCCATCATGACGAAGACAGCGAACGGATAGATGATTTTTTTCCAGAAGGCGATCTGGTATCGGTTGGCCGTCTGCTTGTTGTCTTCGAGATGTCGAATGTAATGCTCCAGATCGAGCGCGGCCATATGTTCGGGAGAAACCAGCAAGACCCCCAATATCGCGGGATTCAGTTCCGAGCTCCACACCTGTTCAGGCTGGCGCGTCACGGCGATCTGGTCAGGATTGCCACTTTTCTTGGTGTCTAGAAAATGCGTCTCGACCACATCCTTGAGTTTCCACGCGGCCGGTGGCAGATACTCTCCGATGGCGGCGAAACTGATCGACTGCAATCGCAAGGCGGTATCGAACTCGTAGATCTTCACGCGCGACAGACTATTGTCCGGTTTGACTTCGCCGATATTGACGAAGCGTACGACCTTGGCACCGGCCTCCGACTTGCCGGTGTCCTTGACCCACAACCCGCTGCGAAAGCCTTGGGCCATCGTACCGCGCGCGATCTGGGCGCGAAAACGTTGTGTCGCCGTCTCCGCCCGGGGCGTCACGAGTTCGCCCAGGATGTAGGTCAGGATAACCAGCGCCACGCCGGGCACGAGCACCATGCGTGCAGCCTGATTGGTCGAAAGTCCGGAGACGCGCAAGATGGTGAATTCGGAATGCGAGGCCAGCTGAGCGAGGGCATAGATCGTGCCGATGAGCGAGGCTATTGGCACGAGTTCGTAGGCACGACCGGGGAGACCCAAAAGCACGATTACGGCCGCCTGCTCGATGCGATAGCCGTTCTTGCCGACCTCGCTGAGTTCGGCTACGAGATCGAAGAACGCAAACAGTCCGAGAAATGCGATCAGAACGAAGATCACGTCGACGAGAATCTCGCGCGCCAGGTAGCGCTGAACAATCGAGACTTTCATGTCGCGGCCCTCAGACGCGTTGCGACGAGCGCGACCCATGCGCGCCACGGGCGATGCAGTCGATTGCGCCAGTCGAGCATCAGTACCGCAAGCGAGAGTACGATGGCGTGCACGATCCACCAGGCAATGCCAAATTCGAGGCGGCCCTGCGTGGTGTAGTTCTGCACTAAAGTGAGCCCGTTGGTGTAGGTAAAGTAGACGAGTAGCGCAATCATGAGGTTGGCCGAGCGCCCGGCGCGGGGATTCACAAACGACAGCGGAATGGCGAGAAGCGCGAGGCAAAACACCGACAGTGGAAGGCCCACACGCCACACCAATTCGCCCATCGCTCGGGGCGTCTGCAGCGCCAGCAGTTCCAGTGTCGAGCGGATCTTCATCGAATCATCGGTGGAAAAATCGATCGGCTGGGACTCGATGCGCACGCCATAGCGATCAAAGGACATGACCTTGTAGTCGCTTTGGCCCGGTGTGCCCTCGTAACGGCGGCCGTTGCGCATGACAAGAAATTCGTCGCCGTTGGGAGCACGTTCGATATTGCCCGTCTGCGAAACCATGACCCCCAGTCGCCCATGCTGCAAGGAGCTTACAAAGATGTTGCCCACCGTCCCGCGACGCCCCGTGTAGCCCTCGATGAAATAGACCTTGTCGCCGTCGGCAGACTCGCGAAATTGACCCGGGGCTACACGAGCCACATCGGTGCGCTGCTCGAATCGCGCGCGAAACTCACTGGACTGCTTGTTCGCCCACGGCGTGACGACCAAAGAAAGCACGGCAACCAAGATGGCCACCGGGGTCGTGAAGCGAAACACCGGGCCCAGCCATTTCGGAAGACCGACTCCCGAGGAGAGCCAGACCACCATTTCAGAGTCGCGATAGCTGCGAGTAAAGGCGAGCAGAATCGAGATGAACACCGTCAGCTGTAACAAAACCGGCAGGTTGTTCAATGCGGCAAACGTAATTAGGGCCAGCACCGATTCATTGGCAACCTGCCCGGAGGCTGCCTGACCCAAGAGCCGCACCAAGGCGAACGTCAAAACGATCGTGAGCAGCGTGATGAATATGGCGCTAGCCGCATTGGCCAGTTCTCGGACCAGCGAGCGTTGGTAGATCATGGGACCGCGCGTGAGTTGATTTGGGTCCTGGTGGAAGCGCAGGAGGAACGCAAGCTTTGACTTACGACCCACGCATCAAAGATAATCCAGCGGACAAATCGTCTTCTTGGAATCTCAATGGAATTTAGCACAAAAGCCGGCGCCCCGGAAAAGCTCAAGACATCGTGCGTCGTCGTGGGAGTCTACTCCGACAGCAAGCTCACGCCGACCGGCAGCTTGATCGATGCCGCTTGCGCGGGCGGCCTTGCGAAGGCAATCAAACGCGGCGATCAACGCGGCACGCGTGGCTTGACGCTCATGCTGTCCGGTCTTCCCGGCATCCAGGCCGAACGCGTGCTTCTCGTGGGCCTGGGTAAAGCGAGTGACATGGACGCAAGGGCATTCGCTGAAGCCGTCAGGACGAGCCTGCGTGGCGTCATTGCCACCGGTGCCCACGACGTCCTGTTTACGCTCGCCGAAGTCGAAGTCGCCGGCCGCTCGTTCGAGGAGAGGGTGCGCACCGCCGTCGTCATCGCACGCGAGGCGGTCTACCGGTTCGATGAACTCAAGACGAAAAAGGAAGACCCGGTTCACCTCGGAAAAATGATCTTTCTTGTCGACAAGTCGTCGTCCAAGGCCGCACAGCAAGGGCTATCGGACGGGGTTGCCCTGGCCAACGGTGTGGATCTGGCCAAGACGCTTGGCAACCTCCCAGGCAACATCTGCACACCCACCTATCTGGCCGACACCGCAAAAAAGCTGGGCCGCGAGTGGAAGCTCAAAGTCGAGGTGCTCGAGAAAAAGCAGATGCAAGCTCTGAAAATGGGCGCTTTGCTGGCCGTCGCGCAAGGGTCCGATGAACCTCCCAAGCTCATCGTCGTCCACTACCAGGGCGCCTCGGAAAAAGAGGCTCCCATCGTGCTCGTGGGCAAGGGCATTACGTTCGATACGGGTGGCATATCGCTCAAACCGGGCGAGGCCATGGACGAGATGAAGTTCGACATGTGTGGCGCAGCCTCGGTCTTGGGGACCCTTCGGACCATCGCCGAAATGCGCCTGAAGATCAATGTGGTAGGCGTCATTCCCACTTGCGAGAACATGCCTTCGGGTCGGGCGGTCAAGCCGGGGGACATCGTCACGAGCATGTCCGGACAGACGATCGAGATCCTCAACACCGATGCCGAGGGGCGCCTTATCCTTTGCGACGCCCTAACCTATGCCGGACGCTTTAAGCCCGCCACCATTGTGGATATCGCAACGCTGACGGGCGCTTGCGTGGTCGCGCTGGGCAACGTGAATTCGGGCCTGTTTTGTCCGGACGACAAACTTGCACAGGAACTGCTCGAGGCCGGGCGCCGTGCCTCGGACCCGGCTTGGCGCATGCCGGTCGAAGAGGAATATCAGGATTTGCTGAAATCGAATTTCGCCGATATGGCGAATATCGGCACGCGTGCGGGTGGCGCAGTCACGGCAGCGTGTTTTCTGTCCCGCTATACCAAGGGCCATCGCTGGGCACATCTCGACATCGCGGGAACCGCGTGGAAAAGCGGCGCGGCCAAAGGCGGCACTGGACGACCGGTGCCGCTACTGACTGAGTTCGTCAAGTCGCGTGCGCGATAGCAGGGTGCCACACGGACTAGAATCGGCCAGACCGGGCGCGCTTGCCAATCGTGCCAAGAGCCCATGACGCGCATCGACTTTCACTACAATGCGCCCGACAAACTCGTCTACACCTGTCGACTGGCGCGTAAGGCGCACGCCGCAGGTAGCCAGATCGTCATCTTCGGACGCGATCGGCAGTTATTGGAAGACCTCGACATGCAACTTTGGACATTTGCGCCCCTGGAGTTTTTGCCGCACTGCCACATTGGCGACGTGCTGGCCGCTGCGACACCGATCCTGCTCGCCTCCGGTCCGGGTGACTTACCCCACCATGACGTTCTCGTGAATCTCGATTCCCAGCAGCCGGAGTTCTTCAGCCGGTTTGAGCGCGTCATCGAAGTCGTCACCGGCGACGACGAAGACCGACAGGCCGCGCGCGCGCGGTGGAAGTTTTATCAGGAACGGGGCTATGCGCTGACCTCCTACGATATTGCCGGAGCACGTGCATGAGCCGGCTGCCGGGTGATTCGCCGGAGGAACTTCCGATACTGACCGATATCATCGTTCCGGGTCAGCTCCCGATCGCCGTAACGAGCCCGGTACCCGCATCCACGGCCCCCCGCGAAGTGGCCATGAGTCCCGCACAATGGTCTCAACTGGAGGCCCAGGTATCCGAGTCGGTCCTGCGCAGCCTGCAGGGCCGCATCGATGGCGCCATCGATCAGCGCGTCCGGGAAACCGTCGCTTCGCTCCTGGAGCAGGCCCTAAGCGGGCTGACAACCGAGCTCAGGCTCAGTCTGCGCGAGGCCATACGCGATGTGGTGCAACGCGCAGTCACGCAGGAAGTCGCGCGCATCAAGGCTCCCAAGCTCTAGGGCAGGATGACAACCGCGCGAACGAAAGCCAAGCAGGCCCCGGTGCGCTGCGCCTGGGCCAATCTCGATAACCCGCTCTATCTGGAGTACCACGACACGGAGTGGGGCACTCCCTGCCATGATGAGACCCGGCTGTTCGAGATGCTCAACCTCGAGGGCGCGCAAGCCGGACTGAGCTGGGAGACGGTGCTCAACAAACGCGCGCACTACCGCGAGGTGTTCGACCGGTGGGACGCCGAGAAAATCGCACGTTACGGGGCCCGCAAGGTCAACTCGCTCCTGGCCGATCCCGGAATCATCCGCAACCGACTGAAGATCGCCGCGACCATCGAGAACGCGCGGCTTTATCTGGATCTACGCGAGAAGCAAGGTGGACTGGATCCCTTTCTGTGGTCCTACGTCGGGCACCGTCCGGTTCGCAATCGCTGGAAAAGCTTAAAGGAAACACCGGCCACCTCGCCCCTGTCGGACCAGATCTCGCGCGACATGAAAAAACTCGGCTTCAAGTTCGTGGGCTCGACCATCATCTACGCCTATCTCCAGGCCGTGGGCGTGATCGACGACCACACCGTCGGATGCTTTCGCCACGGCCAGAAATGAGACGTCAAATAAGGCGCCCGATGCGCCTTGGGATCCGCTGGGGTTGCGTAATCCAGAATCCTTGGCCGGCGCATACGCGGCGCTCTCTTGTGCGAGCACAAGGCGCGTTTTGACGGGGGCTGGCCGGCTGCGCCAATATCCCAGGCTTAAGGCAATCGCCACGGCTTCGGTCCGATTGCGCGCCCCGAGCTTTCTGACGATGGCCCGAATCTGATTGTCGACCGTATGCACGCTGCGGTGGCTTTCCTGAGCGATTTGCGGTGACGTCATGCCAAGGACCAGGGTGTGCACGATTTCCCTCTCGCGCCGAGTCAGGCTCACCTCTGGCGCGAGCTCGGGCATCAATGCGGCATCGCGCTCGACGACGCGACGCAGCAGACAGTGCATGAAGGGGCCGAGGATCCGTCCGAGATAAAGCGCGGTTGCCCCCGGCGCTTCGGGCATTCCCGTGAATAGAAAATAACTTCCCGGCGAAAGACCCAAATCTGCGCAATCGAGCGTGACCATGATGCCCAGGTGCTCTGGGAGCGCTCCCAGACGGTCGGTCGGTCCACGCTGCAATCGGGCGAGGTCTAGAACACTCAAACCCGAGGACACCGACGGCAACGCACGGGGAAGCACGATCACGCCTGATCCATCGCGCAGTTCGTCGAGCGCCTTGAGGGGAAAGCGGCGCGCGATGATTCGTTCCATGAGAACCGCGCGCGGCGCGAAGACGCCGGTCCCGCACACCAGCCGTTCATACCGGAGCACAGGCCGCACGAACGCGTCCATCCAATCCATCAAGTCACGCGGCGTGCGCAGGTCAATCGTTGCCTCAAGCGCAGATAGCCATCCCTCACCAAGCGCGTCGAATCGGGGCCCGGCCCGCGAGGCCTTTCGCAAACGGCGAGCCGGCCGTTGGCGCGTGGACGCCTTTGGATCGGAGGGACTCCTGATGACCATTTCCGTGTGTGCGATCGAAATGAGTGTTTGAAGTGGAGTCAAGCGGTACCGTGCCGCGGACCTGCGAGAGCCGTCGATCCCGCACGGTTTCATCCGGACTGAGCTTCAATTCGGCTCATTCGCTTTGGTTCACTGCGCTATTGTCGTGGCGCTTGGCATCCCGTACCGGCACGCGCGCGCAAACTGCGCAGTTCGACGGCCGCCCACGCGGTTTCGTACTCGGCGTCTTCTCCATTAAAATGCCAAGTTCACCAATTTCGAGCGCCGCGAAGCCGCATGAGCACGATCGACCCGTCCGCCTTTGCACTGCCCAAGAGTTTCCAGCCTCACGAGATCGAGGCGCACTGGTATCCGATCTGGGAAAGCCGGGGGTACTTTCGCGCCAACGAACAAGGCAAGACGCCCGCCTATTGCATCCAACTGCCGCCGCCGAACGTCACGGGCACGCTGCACATGGGTCACGCCTTCCAGCAAACCCTGATGGACGCCCTCATCCGCTACCACCGGATGCGAGGCGAGATGACGAACTGGGTGGCCGGTACGGACCACGCGGGAATCGCCACCCAGATCGTGGTCGAACGCCAACTCGCCGAGTCCGGAGAAGACCGCAGAGCGATGGGGCGCAAGAACTTCGTGGCCCGCGTCTGGGAGTGGAAAGAGCAGTCGGGATCGACCATCACGCGCCAGTTGCGACGGCTGGGCAGCTCGTGCAACTGGGAATTTGCCGACACCGAAGGACAGCGCGCGGGCTACTTCACGATGGACGCGAAGATGTCGCACGCCGTCGTCGAGGTCTTTGTTCGCCTCTACCAAGAAGGTCTCATCTATCGAGGCAAGCGCCTCGTGAATTGGGATCCGAAACTCGGCACGGCCGTGTCGGATCTGGAGGTTCAAAGCGAGGAAGAGGACGGCTCGCTCTGGGAGATCCGGTACCCGCTAAGCGATGCATCGGGTTCGATCGTCGTTGCCACCACGCGGCCGGAAACGATGCTAGGCGACGTTGCTGTCGCGGTGCACCCGGACGATGAGCGCTATCGGTCCCAGATTGGCCGGACCCTGCATCTGCCTTTGACCGGACGCACGATTCCCGTGATCGCGGACGCTGCGGTCGATCCGGCCTTTGGAACCGGCGCCGTCAAGATCACTCCCGCGCACGATATGAACGATTGGGAGATGGGTCAGCGCCACGGCCTCGAGGCCCTGGGGATATTCACTCTGGATGCCCACATCAACGACAGCGCACCCGAGCCTTACCGCGGTCTGGACCGCTTCGAGGCGCGCCAGAAGGTCCTGGCCGATCTCGAGAAGCTCGGGCTCCTCATTTCGGTCAAAAAACACCGCCTGAGGGTACCGCGCTCGGAGCGCACCAACGAGATCGTCGAGCCGATGCTCACCGATCAGTGGTTCGTGAAAATGGAGGGCCTGGCCGAGCGCGGCCTTGCCGCTGTCGCAAGTCAGCAGATCCGTTTTTTCCCCGAGCACTGGACGAGCACCTATAACCATTGGCTAGAGAATATCCAGGATTGGTGCATCTCGCGTCAGTTGTGGTGGGGCCATCAAATCCCCGCCTGGTACAGCCCATCTGGAGCGCTTTACGTGGCCCGCAATGCCGAGGCGGCTGCAGAGCAGGCGGCAAAGGCCAGCGATCCCGGCCCCCTGACCCGCGACGAAGACGTGCTGGACACGTGGTTCAGTTCAGCGCTCGTACCGTTTTCCACTCTGGGTTGGCCGGACGACACGCCCGAGATGCGGCTTTTTCTTCCGTCGTCGGTACTCGTTACCGGTTTTGACATCATCTTCTTCTGGGTCGCCCGGATGATCATGATGACGCTGCACTTCACCGACGCGGTCCCATTTCGGGATGTGTACATCCACGCCCTCGTACGCGACGCTGAGGGCCAGAAGATGTCGAAGTCGCGCGGCAATACGCTCGATCCGCTGGATCTCATCGATGGCACGAGTTACGAAGCGCTGCTTGAGAAGTCGACACGCGGCCTGATGCTCGAGAGCCATCGCGAGAAGGTCAGCACTTATATCAAGGCCCATTATCCAAAGGGCATCCCCGCATTCGGCGCGGACGCGTTGCGTTTCACCTACGCCTCGCTGGCAACCTTCGCCCGCACACTGAACTTCGATCTCGGACGCTGCGAGGGATACCGGAACTTCTGCAACAAGCTCTGGAATGCGACCCGGTTCGTGCTCATGAATTGCGAGGGACACGACTGCGGGCTCGCCGGCCATGACGCGGGCGACTCGAGCCCTGCAGGAGAGCTCGATTTCTCTTTTGCGGATCGCTGGATCGTGAGCCTGCTTCAACGTACCGAAAAGGCGGTCGCCGAAGGATTCGAGAGCTACCGGTTCGACAATGTGGCACAGGCCATCTATCAGTTCGTCTGGGATGAATATTGCGACTGGTACCTCGAGCTTGCGAAGGTGCAGCTCCAGACGGGCTCAGAAGCCGAGCAGCGGGCAACCAGGCGAACCTTGTTACGGGTTCTGGAGACGGTACTGCGGCTTGCGCATCCGCTGATCCCGTTCATCACCGAAGAGTTGTGGCAGAAGGTCGCGCCGCTGGCCCAACGCAAGACAGCGGGGAGTGACGAATCGATCATGGTTCAGCGCTATCCGCAGGCCAACCTGGAGAAGATCGACGAGGCCGCCGAAAGGTTCGTTGCGGATTTAAAGAGCGTGATCGAGGGCGCACGCAATCTACGAGGCAGCATGAATCTGTCTCCCGCCCAGCGCGTTCCCCTGGTCGTATCCGCCGGCGAGCCGGTCTTAAGGGACCGGATCGACCAATACGCCCGCTATCTGAAGGCGTTGGCCCGGCTCAGCGACGTCTCGACCGTGACAGCCCTGCCCGAAAAGACGGCGGCACCGGTGCAGGTGGTCGCAAACTACAGCCTCATGCTGGCCGTCGAAATCGATCTGAAAGCCGAATGTGAAAGGGTCAGCCGCGAGATTGCCCGCGTCGACACCGAGATTTCCAAGGCCCAGTCAAAACTGTCCAACTCGGCATTCGTGGACCGGGCACCGGCAGAGGTGGTGGGCCAGGAACGCGCGCGTCTGGCCCAATTCGTCTCGACCCGAAGCCTGCTTGCGGCGCAGGCAGAAAAACTAGGATGTAGTTGAGCACGGTGTCGGCCCCTTCTTCGCTCTTACTAATCCGGACGTGCTGGCGCGTGACGGTTGCGGCGGCCCTCGTCGTCGTCCCTATGGTCTGCGCGGCCCAGGACAACAGTCCCGCGGGACTTTGGACCACGATCGACGATAACAGCGGAAAGCCGCGCGCTCTGGTTAGGATCGTCGAAGAAAATGGTGTACTCGAGGGAGCGATTCTCAAGATCTATCCGGCCCCGGGCGAAGAGGTCAATCCCAGGTGTACCGCTTGTAGCGACGCAAGGCGCGATGAGCCGATCGTCGGGATGACGTTCCTGTCAGGGCTACGCCAATCGCCCGGAGAGGTAGTCTGGACTGGCGGGACTATTCTCGACCCGAAGACCGGTCAGGTCTACCGCAGCCAAGCGACCCTAAGCGAAGACGGCAAGACGCTTAAGGTGCGCGGATACATCGGTGTGGCTCTGTTCGGCCGGACCCAGACCTGGGTGCGTGCCGAACCGTAGTCAGATGCCAGGCGTGCTAACGCCGGCGCAGCACGTGCACCCAGCCGCCCTCGGCCTCCATCTGCTTGAGAAGCTCGTTGCCCGTCTGGCGCGCGAACGCCTGAAAATCCCGTACTGACCCCGGATCGGTCGCAATGACCTTCAGGACCTGGCCCTTTTCCATCTCCGTGAGCGCCTTTTTGGCACGCAGGATCGGCAGCGGACAGTTTAGCCCGCTGGCGTCGACTTCCTTGTCAAATTCGATCACCGACATCGTTCGACCTCGTTTCGTCCACTATGCATCCGGCTTGACTTCATCGGCCCGAATGCGTTCCGGCAGGTCGATGAATTCCACGGGCAGATTGCGAGAGCGCATCCAATCGGCCATCGCCAATCCGGTACCCAAGCGCCAGGGTCTTAGCTTTTCGGGCGCAATCAGGCGATAGTCGACCAGTTCCGGACCCAATTGTACCGTCCCCTCCGCTTGCACGTGGTAGGCGATGATGACCTCGTTCTTGCGTTTGAATTCGTAGACGCCGATGAGCGTCGCGTGCGCGACGTCCAGATTCGTCTCCTCCTTGAGCTCACGGGCCAGTCCCTCAAGGGGCGTCTCGTCGCGCTCCATGAACCCCGTGATGAGTGCGAAGATCTTCTCTGACCAAGCCGCGTTGCGCGCCAGCAGAATTCGCCCCTGGAATTCGACGAGGGCAGCCAGCACGGGAAGCGGATTGTCCCAATGCACCCACCCGCAGGCACCGCAGAGCGTGCGCTCGCGCTCGACGTGTAGCCGCCGCTCCAGGGGCGTGGCGCAGCGCGGACAATAGCGGTATTCGGATTCGATCATCGTCAACTCTAGTGCGCGGCGCCCGGGCCGTCGTCAATAACGGCATCGGCCGCCCGCCCCACTACCCTTCCAGCGATTTTAGCTGCACCCACCGCAGCATCGGCCGCAAGTCCCACCGCGCCTACGGCAATTGTCCCCGCGGTGTCGGCTGCGCTCACCACGGTTCCGCAGCCCGAAACCGTAGCCAGCACACTTGCCGCGGCGTAGAGGCGCAACGAGCCCAGCGCATCGAACGAGTACATGCCTTCTCTCCCCTGGACACGCGACGACGCGATCTGCTCGAAAACCGGGATGCCGCGCCGCCTGGAACTAGAGACGCGCCTCTGCCCATTTTTGGACGCTCGCCAAGGCGGCGCCGAGCTTGCCGGGTTCGGTTCCGCCCGCCTGCGCCATGTCGGGCTTGCCACCGCCTTTGCCACCCACCTGTTGTGCGACGAAGTTCACCAGATCTCCCGCTTTGATCCGGCCGGTCGCATCAGCCGTGACACCGGCTACGAGTGAGACTTTGCCATCCTGCACCGCCCCAAGGACGATGGCGGCCGTCTTGAGCTTGTCCTTTAAGCGGTCCATGGTCTCGCGCAGCGTCTTGACGTCGGCGCCGTCGAGCGTGGCCGCAAGTACCTTGATTCCCTTCACGTCGATCGCGTGTTCCAGCAAATCGTTCCCCTGCTGAACCGCCAGACGGGACTGAAGCCGTCCGAGTTCGCGCTCTAGGGATTTCACGTGATCGAGCACCTGACCGATTCGCGGCGCCAGTTCGGACGGCTGCGCCTTCAGGGCCGCCGCGACGGCTTGCACCTGCTCATCGAGGGACTGTACCAAAGCGAGCGCGCCCTCCCCCGTTACGGCTTCGATTCGCCGGATTCCCGAAGCGATCCCGGTCTCGGAGGTGACCTTGAACAAACCGATGTCGCCGGTTCGCGCCACATGGGTCCCTCCGCAAAGCTCACGCGAGCTCCCAATGTCGAGCACACGCACGACATCGCCGTACTTTTCTCCAAACAGCGCGACCGCGCCGCCTCCGACGGCCTCGTCGTAGGACATGACGCGCGCCTGCGTGGCCACATTGGCCAGGACCTCGGCATTGACGCGCTCCTCCACCTGGCGGATCTGCTCAGCCGTCATGGGCAGGTCGTGCGAAAAATCAAAGCGGGTCTTCTCGGGGTCGACGAGCGAGCCCTTTTGCTGAACGTGGCTTCCGAGAACCTCGCGCAGGGCCTTGTGCATCAAGTGCGTCGCCGAGTGGTTGCGCATGGAGCGCGCCCGCCGGACCTGATCGACTTCGGCTCGAACCGTATCGCCGAGCTTCAATTCGCCCGTGACGAGCGTACCCTGCTGACCAAAGACGTCGGCCTGGATCTTCTGGGTGTCGGCCACCGCGAACGAGCCCAGTTTCCCGACCAGCCGTCCCGAGTCACCCACTTGGCCCCCGGATTCCGCGTAGAAAGGTGTGCTGTCGAGCACCACCACGCCTTCCTCACCTTCGAGCAGTTGCGAGACCGGGGTCCCCCCGGAGTACATGGCTACGATTCTGGCCTCGTTTACGAGCTGGTCGTAGCCCACAAACTGCGTTTTCTCGCCTGAATACTCGAGATTTGCGCTCGCCTTGAATTTGCCGGCGGCCTGCGCCTGGCGTCTTTGGCGACCCATGGCCGCCTCGAATCCCGCCATATCCACCACCAATCCGCGCTCGCGCGCGATATCGGCTGTCAAGTCCACCGGAAACCCATAGGTATCGTAGAGCGTGAAGGCGGTCTCTCCGTCGAGAACACGGGAGCCCTCGGCCGGGATCCGCGCAAGCGCCGTTTCGAGCACTTTCATGCCGTGTTCGAGCGTAATCGCGAAGCGCTCCTCTTCCTGGCGCAAGACCTGGGCTACGCGACCGGCGTCCTGCCTTAACTCCGGATAGGCCGCACCCATTTCGCTGGCGACGTCGTCGACGAGCGAATAGAAGAAAGGCTGAGTCTGGCCGAGCTTGTGCCCGTGCCTGAGTGCTCGCCTGACGATGCGCCGCAAGACGTAACCCCGTCCTTCGTTGGAAGGAATGACGCCGTCGACGACCAGAAACGAGCAGGCGCGAATGTGGTCGGCAATGACCTTGAGCGAATCGTTTTTCAGATCCTCGGTCTGCGTCGCTCGTGCTGCCGCCCGGATGAGGCGGTCGAACAGATCGATTTCATAATTGCTGTGCACATGCTGCAGGACCGCCGCCAGGCGCTCCAGACCCATGCCGGTATCGACGCAGGGTTTTGGCAGCGGCAAAAACACCGCCGCCCCGGTCTTCGGATCGATCTGCCGGTCGAACTGCATGAACACGTTGTTCCAGATCTCGATGAAGCGGTCGCCCTCGGCCTCAGGACTTCCGGGCGGCCCGCCCCAGACGTCGGGGCCATGGTCGTAGAAGATCTCGGAACAGGGTCCGCACGGCCCGGTGTCAGCCATCTGCCAGAAGTTGTCCGACGCATAGGGCTCGCCCTTGTTGTCCCCGATGCGCACCACGCGCTCGGCCGGCAGGCCGATCACCTGGGTCCAAATGTCGTAGGACTCGTCGTCGGTCTGATAGACCGTCGCCCAGAGCTTTTCGGGCTCGAGACGGTACACTTCTGTCAGGAGTTCATAGGCCCACACGAGCGCGTCGCGTTTGAAATAGTCGCCAAACGACCAGTTCCCGAGCATCTCGAAAAAGGTGTGATGCCGCGCGGTGTAGCCGACGTTCTCCAGATCGTTGTGCTTGCCGCCGGCCCTCAGGCAGCGCTGGACCGAGACGGCACGCGCGTAGCTGCGCTTGTCAGTCCCAAGGAAAACGTCCTTGAACTGAACCATGCCAGAATTGGTGAAAAGGAGGGTCGGGTCGTTGGTAGGGACCAGCGAGGACGAGCGCACGATGGTGTGACCCTTGGCCTCGAAGAATCGCAAGAACTTTTCGCGGATGTCGGCAGCTTTCATCGAGGAGGTCGGCCCATTCCTTTAGAAGATATCATGCGCTTTGTTATCAGACGACCTTAGATTATAACGCCTTGCCCTAGCCTGATCCTTGCGGGAACCCCCCGTGAGGGCGGGCCACGGGCGAGAACCGAGGAGGTGACGTTGGCTTTCATTCTTTCCCTGGATCAGGGTACGACCAGCTCGCGCGCAATCGTATTCGACGAAGTCGGCAGGATTTGCGCCTTGGCGCAAAAGCCGATCCGCCAGATCTATCCCCAGCCTGGTTGGGTCGAACACGATCCGATCGAAATCTGGGAGACGCAGATCGACTGCGCACGCCAGGCGCTCAAGCAAGCGAATCTGGCGGCAAGCGAGGTGGCTGCCATCGGCATCACCAATCAGCGCGAGACAGCCGTGGTCTGGGACCGCGCTACGGGCGAGCCTGTCTATAACGCCATCGTCTGGCAGGACCGGCGCGGTGCGGCGTGGTGCAATCTTCAGAAGGAGCGCGGGCTTCTTTTGGCCGTGCAGGGCAAGACCGGGCTGGTGTTCGATCCTTACTTTTCAGCGAGCAAGATTGCATGGCTGCTGGAGAACGTACCCAAAACACGCGAGCGGGCCGAGCGAGGCGAACTTGCCTTCGGCACGGTTGATTCCTGGCTCATCTGGAGGCTCACCGGCGGCTTGCATGTCACCGATACGAGCAACGCGTCGCGCACGCTCTTGTTCAATATCCACCAAGGTGCCTGGGCCGAGGAACTGGCCGAGGCTTTCGCGATCCCCACGGCGCTGCTTCCCGAAGTCCGAAGATCTTCGGGGGATTTCGGGACCACATTACCCGAGTGGCTGGGCGCGCCCCTGCCCATTGCCGGTGTGGGCGGCGACCAGCAGGCGGCGCTCTTTGGCCAGGGCTGCATCGCCCCCGGGCAGGTCAAGAACACCTATGGCACGGGCTGCTTTGTGCTCATGCACACCGGCAATGTCGCGGTGCAATCGCGCCACGGCTTGCTCGCGACGAGCGCGGTCCAAACCAGCCCCGCTCTGGAGTACGCCCTCGAAGGTGGCGTATTCCAGGCGGGTTCGGCCATCCAGTGGCTGCGCGACGAGCTGCGTATTATCGACAGCTCGGGCGACGTCGAAGCGCTTGCTGCAAGCGTACAAGACAGCGGAGGCGTGCACCTCGTGCCGGCATTTACTGGCTTAGGCGCCCCCTACTGGGACGCCGAGGCGCGTGGAGCGATCCTCGGTATCACTCGCGGCACGGCACGCGCCCATATCGCGCGCGCGGCGATCGAATCGATCGCGCTGCAATCGGCCGAACTGATGCTCGCCATGGAGGCCGATTCCGGACTGAAGATCTCCGAACTGCGTGTGGATGGCGGGGCGAGCGCGAACAATCTTCTCATGCAGTTTCAGGCCGATCTGCTCGGAATCCCCGTCGTGCGCCCGCGCGTCCAGGAGACGACCGCTCAGGGAGCGGCCGACCTCGCGGCCCTCGCCGTCGGACTCTGGCAGAATCCGGCGGCCCTGGCCAGCGCGCGGCGGGCCCAGTCGATCGATCGCATTTTCGAGCCCGTCGCAGCGCGTGACTGGGCCGAGGAGAAGCTCCACGACTGGAGGCAGGCGGTCAAGCGCGTCCTGGGGGCAGCCGATCCGTTCGTCTAGGCAGGCCGGCCGCGGGCTTGGGATAATGGTGCCCGCGGGCATGGCGCAGGCGCGCGTACGCGTCCGCCTTCAACATCGAATCCATGAAATTTAACCATTTGGTCGAAATCAACGATCCCCGCAGTCCCTGGATCGACCCGCTTACGCGGGAGCAGCTCTGGCGCGGCCTGGTCTTGCGCGCGGAACATCCGGTCTCGTTTGTCATCGGGCTCGACTCGTGCGAGATCGTCGAGCGCTTTGACGACGGCGTGCGGCGCGAGCTGCATTTTGGTGACTTGCTCGTGTCGGATCGCGTCACCTACGAACCGATGGAGCGTATCCGCTATGACACGCAGGCGCGTGCGGAAATGCCCGCCGCAACCCTCGTCATGAGCATCGAGGAACCGAGCCCGGGCGCACTTTTTGTGCGTTTCGAGTACGAGATCGCATCGGGCGCGCTCGAAGGATCGGACGAGGCGCTCTACGATGACTTCAGAAAGAGCGCGTACGAGGAGGCGGACATTGACACCATCAGCCGCATTCGGCAACTCGCCAGCGAAGGCCGCCTTGACGGCGCGATGAACTAAGGTTTTCTAGGCGAAGTCCGGGCGAAACAGATCGATGCGGTCCGTGCACAACGCATCAACGCCCCAATCGAACAACTCGCGCCCGCGCGAGAGCTCGTTGACCGTGTAGCAGAACAGCCCGAAGCCGGCGGCGGAGACTCGCTTTGCAAGCGTCTGATCGAGGTTTCGATGATCGCAATGCAGCGCCCGGCAATCGAGCGCCTTCAGGCGATTTTGCCAATCGTAGGGGATGCGGGAGAACAGATGGCCGCGGGGCACTGCCGGAGCCGTGGCGCGCGCGCCCTCGAGCGCTGTTGTGCTAAATGAGGAGAACAGGACGGAGGGCGCATCGCAAGCCGGATCGGCGAGAAAGTGCGCAAGCGCCAGACCCACGACCTCTCCGGTGCGACGGTCTGTGCCCCGAGCCGGTTTGATCTCGATGTTCATGAAGATCCCCTCGCTGCGGCAGAACTCCATGACGCTCGACAACAGGGGCACGGGCTCGCGCGCGAATCGAGCATCAAACCAGCTCCCCGCATCCATTTTCACGAGTTCCGAGACCGGCGTTTTCGACACCTCGCCACGGCCCGGGAGGGTTCTTCCGAACTCCGGGTCATGCATCAGGACCGGAATCTCGTCTTCCGAGAGCATGACGTCGAATTCGACGGCCCGAAAGCCGAAATCCAATCCGGCCCTGATCGCAGCGAGCGTGTTCTCCGGCGCGAGGCTTCCCGCGCCGCGGTGGGCGAGCACGCGCGGATAGGGCCAGCGCGGCGTCACGTCGTCTTCTTCGGCGTCTTGCTCGTGGGCTTGGGTTCGGTTAAGGCCTTCGGAAGCACTTCGTGCATGACGAGATCGCCCTCACGTACCGCGTCATCAAGCGCCTCCTTGGCAGCTTTGCGGCCGGCCCAGACCTGCTCGAGTTCGGCGTCGATCTTGTCACGCACCCGGTCAAAGTTGGGCAGACGCACACCGCGGGCAGCGGGTCCTCCTGGCATCGAGGCGAGCTTCATGACCCCTGCCAGTCCGGGCACGCTCGTATAGGCGCTCGAGTTTTCCGACGCGCTCAGCGCGGCAGACGTCAGAGGCAACGAGTCGGTTTTCTGAGTCCATTCGGCCGCCACGACCGGGGTTGCGAGAAAGGCGAGAAAGTCGGCATCGGCCTTGTAGACGTCGGGCTTCTTGCCTTCCAGCGCCCAGAAAGCCGAGCCGTTGACCAGGGTATTGAGTGGCTGGTGGGTCCCTTCCTCGTAGTAGGGCATCGGGGCCACACCGACTTTGAACTTCGCCTTGGCCTGGATATCGGCGAGGGCATCGAGTCCCGTTGTGACGGTGGCACATTCGCCCGAAGCAAATTTTTCGTCACCCTCGCGCTCGTGCCCAAAATACTTGAAGACCTTCGCCTTGACCCAGCTCTCAAGCAAAGCGATATGGCGCACATGGAGAAGGTCATTGAGGGTCAGGCTTGCTCCCGGACCGTCCAACCCGTTGTTCTTCGTCGCGAAGGTCTCGCCGTGCCAAGTGGAGAGGTTCTCGACGTGAATCCAGGATTGCTCGCTCGTGGTGTAAGGACAAGCATACCCGGCGCCATTTTGCTGCAACGCCACAAGCTGATCCTGAAATTCGTGCCAGGTGTGGGGTGGCTTATCCGGATCGAGCCCGACCTTGGTATAGGCATCGCGATTGATGAGAAGCACGGGCACCGAGGCCTTGTACGGAAATCCCAGAAGCTTGCCCTTCGAGTCGCGCGTGAACGTCACGGCCTGGGGCAGGAGGAAATTGAAATCCGGCGATTTCGCCAGGGGCAGTATCTCGAAGATGGGCCGGTAGGAGTGCGGTACCGACGTCAATCGGTCTGTGACCTCGTCTTGCACTTGCACCAGATCAGGTTCTGCAGGCGTGTGCAGCGCCTTGACGGCGGCGTCTACCGTCGCCTTGGGGTCGCCCTTGTACTCCAGGGTGACATGGACATTCTTTTGCTCGGAATTGAACCGTTCGACCAGTTGCGTAAAGGTATCGCCGGAGACGCCGGACATCGCATGCCAGACCACAATCTCGGTCGCGGCCCTAGCCGGAGTCGGATTCAAAGTCCAGGACAAGGCGGCCGTCAGTGCAAGAACGGAATATCGCATTTGTTATCCTTCAGGTTGCGAAGTCGTGATTATAGCGAGCCACCCAAGGAGGACAGAATGACGGCCCCACCAGCTACCCCTCTATTACCGCCAGGCGCGCTGGAGGGCGTGCGCGTGCTCGATTTGACGCGCGTTCTCGCGGGTCCTTGGTGCGGTCAGATCCTGGCTGATCTGGGTGCCGAGGTCATCAAGGTTGAGCGGCCCGAAAGCGGGGACGATACGCGCAGCTGGGGTCCGCCGTTTCTGAAGGATGAAAACGGCAACGATACCCAGGAGGCGACTTACTACCTCGCGGCCAACCGCGGCAAGAAATCGGTCACGATCGACATCGCGACCCGCCAGGGCCAGGCCGAGGTCAGGCGACTTGTGGCCCGCAGCGATGTTCTGCTCGAGAACTACAAAGTCGGTCAGCTGGCCAAGTATGGCCTCGACTATGCGTCATTGAAAGCACAAAAGCCCTCCTTGATCTACTGCTCCATTACCGGTTTTGGTCAAACCGGCCCGTGGAGTCATCGGCCCGGATACGATTTCATCATCCAGGCGCTGTCGGGATTCATGTCCGTCACGGGCGCGGCCGAAGATTTTGCAGGTGGGCCGCAGAAAGCGGGTGTGGCGATCAGCGATCTGTTCACCGGGGTCTATGCGGGCCTTGCCGTGGTTTCGGCGCTTTATCATCGACAGCGTACCGGGGAAGGACAGCACCTTGATATGGCTCTTCTCGATGTCATGGTCTCTTCCCTGGCAAACCTGAACACCAGCTATCTTGCCACTGGCGTGGTACCGGGACGCACCGGCAATGCCCACGCCAACATCGTCCCTTATCAGACTCTGCCATGCGCTGATGGCTATATCGTCGTAGCCGTCGGAAACGACGCTCAGTTCCAGCGCTTTTGCAGCGTGCTCGGCGATGCAGGTTTAGCCCAGGACGAGCGTTTTGAGACTAATCCGCAGCGGGTCCGTCACCGCGGCGAACTCGTTCCAATCCTAGAGGCGAAGATGCGACTGCGCTCCAAGAACGACTGGGTCGACGCACTCGAAGCCGCCAACGTGCCTTGTGGCCCGATCAATAACCTCGACGAGGTCTTCGCCAATCCCCAGGTGCAGGCGCGCGGCTTGCGGGTGGACCTGCCGCATCCTCTCGCCGGAACGGTACATCTCGTCGGTAACCCGATCAAGATGAGCGTGACGCCACCGGCCTACAAACTGCCGCCCCCTCTTTTGGGCGAGCACAACAATGAAATCCTGGCCGATCTGCTCGCGCCGTCTCAGTACGACGACCGGCGTTAGCGCCCGAGCGCGCCGGACTCGCGCTCGAGAAGGCTGCGGCTGTCGAAGTCCCGGTTGAGCCGGGCGTTCATGACGTGGTCGCGCCATCGCCCGTTGATGAACAGATAGTCACGGGCCAGTCCCTCGCGCTCGAAGCCCACGCGCGCGAGCACGCGCGCGCTGCGTTCGTTTTCCTCGAGATGATTCGCCTGGACCCGATGCATTCCCCGCACCCGGAACATGTACTCGATCGCGGCGCGGAGCGCCTCGGACATGAGGCCCTGGCCCTCGTAGGCCGAATCGATCTGGTAGCCCAGCATGCAACTCTGAAACGCACCACGCACGATCTGGGAAAATCCGATGCGCCCAATGATCACAGGAGAGCCGCGCGCGGCATCAAACAGATCAAAGCGAACAGCACGGTCCGCATTGAAGTCCTCGACGGCCCGCTCGAGACTGCGTTGCCAAAACTCCACCGTATAGAAGTCGGCCGGCACGGGAGGGTCCCAGCGCCTGAAGTGTTCACGGTTGCGCAGGAAAAAAGCCGCCGTCTGAAACGCCTGGCTCGGTCGTGTGTGCCTTAACCAGAGTCGCTCCGACGCCAACTCCGGAAGCGCCGATTCAGACGATTTGTGCGGCTTCTTCAAACGGGAGCCTCGGGCTGCGGGAAAAGAGTTTGGACGGGTCTGCGTATCCCAGATTGACCAGGAAGTTGGACTTCACCGTCGTTCCCGCGAAAAACGCTTGGTCCACAAGCTCGGCGTTAAAGCCGGACATCGGTCCGGCGTCCAGGCCCAGCGCGCGCGCCGCGAGGATGAGATAGGCGCCTTGGAGGCTCGCGTTGCGCAGCGCCGTGGTTTCGATGAGGGCCTGCTTTCCAACGAACCAGCTGCGCGCATCGGCATGCGGAAACAATTCGGGGAGGCGCTCATGGAACGCGAGGTCCATGCCCACGATGACGGTGACCGGAGCAGCCATGGTCTTTTCCAGATTGTTCGCCGAAAGACTCGGACGCAGTTTCTCCTTGCCCGCGTGCGATGTCACGAAGACGAATCGGGCCGGCGACGAATTCGCCGAAGTGGGTCCCATTTTGACCAGGTCGTAGAGCTCACGCAGCTGCTCTTCCGTTACGGGTTTGTCCTGCCAGGCGTTGTGCGTGCGGGCCTTGCGCCAAAGGACATCCAAAGCAACATCGTCAAGACGGGGCATGATTGACTTGGTCGTAGAGAAGGGAAAAGTATTCTAGACCGATTCGGTGCGGGCGCGAATGCGGCGGTCCAAAGGGAATGTTGCTATATTTCGGGCTCGACCCCGCTGAGACGATCCATGGATTTTGATTGGAACAACCCTTACCCGACGGTGCGCACGCCGGTGTTTGCGCGCAATCTCGTCTCGACATCCCATCCGTTGGCATCACAGGCTGGGGTCCGAATGTTGCTCAAAGGCGGCAGCGCCGTGGATGCAGCCGTGGCCGCGGCCGCCGTCTTAACGATTGTCGAGCCCGTCTCCAATGGATTGGGAAGCGACTGTTTCGCCATCGTTGCCGATCAGGATGGTCTTTCCGGTCTGAACGCATCCGGTCATTCGCCGCGCACCTGGAACGCCGACTACTTTCGGAAGAAGTATGGCGAGACCCCGCCCCAGCGCGGATGGGACAGCGTCACCGTGCCGGGCGCCGTCGCCGGCTGGGTCGCCTTGTCCCAGCGCTACGGAAAGCTCGCATTTGCCGATCTGCTCGAGCCGGCCATCGAGATCGCCGAACGCGGACACGCCGTGGCCGCAATCGTGGCGCGAAAGTGGCAGGCTCAAATCGAGACTCTCGCCGGACAGCCGGGATTTGCCGCGGCCTTCATGCCGCACGGGCGCGCGCCCAGGCCTGGTGAGAAATTCGTGTTTCCCGAAGCGGGCAAGACCCTAAGGAGCATTGCCCTCACGCGCGGACGCTCCTTCTACGAAGGCGAGATCGCCAAGGCCCTCGCCGAACACAGCCTAGACAACGGCGGCTCGATGGCCGAGGCGGATCTCGCCGACTTTCGTCCCGAATGGGTCAAGCCCATCGAGAAGGACTATGCGGGCTATACCGTGCATGAGATCCCCCCGAATGGCCAGGGAATCGCCGCCCTCATGGCTCTGGGGATCCTAAGCCATTTGCACATCGAAGATCATCCGCTCGATTCGGTGGAATCGCAGCATCTGCAAATCGAGGCCATGAAACTGGCCTTCGCCGATGTCTATCATTGGGTCGCCGACGCGAGCGCGATGACCGAGGTCACGGGCGCCCATCTGTTAGACGACGCCTACCTCGCCGAACGCGCCCGGCAGATCAACCCCGACCGGGCGCAGTCGTTCGGCCACGGACGTCCCCCTGCAGGAGGGACGGTCTACCTCACCGCGGCCGACGAACGCGGCATGATGATCAGTTTCATCCAGTCGAATTACATGGGCTTTGGGAGCGGCATCGTGGTACCGGGCACCGGGGTGAGCCTGCAGAACCGGGGCTACGGTTTCTCGCATGCCGCCGAGCATCCGAACCGGGTCGCACCACGCAAGCGTCCCTTTCACACCATCATTCCAGCCTTTCTCACCCGAAAGGGTCGACCGCAGATGAGCTTTGGGGTGATGGGAGGCAACATGCAACCCCAGGGCCACCTGCAGACGCTCGTGCGCATGCTGAATTACCGCCAACAGCCGCAGGCGGCCTGCGACGCGCCACGCTGGAAGTTCAACCGCGGCCTATCGCTCGATTGTGAGGCGACCATGCCCGTCGCAGTGGTCGAAGCCTTGCGAGCACGCGGTCATGTCATCGAGACGATTCCCGATTCGTACATGGACTTTGGATCAGGACAGTTCATCTGGAAGCTTTCCGAAGATCCAGATCACGGCTACGTGGCTGCGAGTGACTCGCGCCGCGACGGCCAGGCAGCAGGCTTCTAGGCCAAAGTCAGTAAGCCTCGCAGGCCGGCAACGCGAGGGCCTGCAGGATCTCCCCCGTCTGCGTGTTTTGAACAAATGCGACGAACCCGAGGTCGGCCGGTTTCGCATTGCCTGGCAGCGGGTTTTGCCAGGAGAGCACGGCGTTGCCCTGGCTGTCGAGAGGAACGGGGGTCCCCCATTGCCTCACCACGAAGCTGTGATGCAAAGTCGCACCCCGATTTTCCCCGTCCTTGACCTCAGAGACGAGTTCGTTCTGATACACCGCGAAATAGAGGTTCAAAGGCGCCCCGCGTTCGGACGTTCCGACCCGGGCCTTGGCATCCACAGACACGCTACCTGCCGGGGCCGGTCTTTGCAGAAGGTCGATGTTGGCGCGCGCTACATGGGTGTTGATGGCGCGCACAGTCGCTGCGAAGTCGGTGCGCCAGTCCCGCTCCTCGCGGCCTGCAAGAAAGAGTTCCGGCGTGTAGACCGTGCGCTCATGGGCCGCAGCCGAAAGCCAGTACTGTCTCTGGGTAAATTGGGGACTTGCGAAGCGGTCGCGCCATCCGAGCGAATCCCAATAATCCACGTGCAAAGCCAGGGGAACAACCTGGTCGGCGCTCCATCCGCTCGCATAGAGACCGCGCACGAACGCGTCAGCAGGAGGGCAACTGTTGCATCCCTCCGAGGTATAAAGCTCAAGAAGGGCGACGGTGTGCGCCGCACTATGCTTCTCGCAAACGGGAGCCCCGAGGGCGCTCCCCGCGACGGCGAGAGCCGCAAGGAAGGCAAGATAAGAACGCTTGGTCGGTATCATGGGTCGGGCCTCATTCTTGCGCAGCGATTCGTCTCATGGTAGTTGGTCGACGCAAGCGCTGCCGCCTTACAGGTTTGAAGCGTCGTTCGCGGCCATCGGACCGGCTGGCCCGCTGTCTTGTTGTCCGGTACGAGATCAGCTAAGATTTGGGTTATAAATGAAGAGGTTGCAGAACAACCATGAATAACTTGAACGTCCAGGCGGTACAGGAACTCGAGGTCGCAGAACTGATCGTGGCGACGCTCAATCTCGAAGTCCAACCCGCCGACATCGATCCGGACGCGCCGCTCTATGGGGAGGGTCTCGGTCTGGACTCCCTGGATATCTTGGAAATTGCGCTTGCCATCTCCAAAACCTACGGATTCAAACTGCGCTCCGATGACGAAGATAACCGCAAGATCTTTGGCTCGCTGCGCGGCTTGACCCTGCACATCCAACAGCACCGGGTGAAGTAAGTGCGCCTGTGGGCGTGGGTCTGGCGCGCGCTTGCGTTCCTCGTCATTGGCAGCTATCCGTGGTTGACTCACGTGGCGCTCACGAGCGCCAGCCGCTGGACGACGTGGGCGGCGATCCTAATCTCGGCGCAGGTGGTGATTGTCGGTGCGATCCTGGTTTTTCGATCCACATCGCGGCATCGGTGGACATTCGCAGCCTTCGGCATTGTCGTGCTCGCCCTTTCCTGGCAATCCGCTCGGGAGAGCCTGCTTGCCGTCTCGGGCGTGCCGCACGCTCTCATCAACCTCGGCCTTCTGATTTTTTTTGGAGGCTCGCTTTTGCCAGGGCGTGAACCCCTGATCACGATCTTTGCACGTAAGGTGGATCGGTCCTTCCCTCAAAGAATGGAAGGCTACACACGCAGCGTGACTGCTGCTTGGGCCATCTTCTTCGCGGCCCAATTGATCATCTCGTTGGCTCTGTTCCTTCTGGCGCCGATTGCGCTTTGGTCGCTATTCGTGAACGTATTGAATGCCCCATTAATCGCGCTCATGTTCCTTGCAGAATACCTCTACCGGATCACCCACTTCAGGGACTACCGCCATGCATCGATTCCGCAGATGATTCGAGCGTTCACCGAATCTGCGAGACCGTCGCATTCCGAGCCGATCGAAAACCGCTAGCTAAGGCTCGCCCATGACTGCATTGCCGCTGTTGCGACACGAGCGACCCAAGTCCATTTTGGGCTACGTGGAGCATGCGTCGGTGAACGTGGCGGGATTTTTGAGGGAGGTCGACCTCGTCGCACGCGCGCTTCCCAAACGCGCGTTTGTTCTGAACCTGTGCAGCGACCGCTATCGCTTCGCCGTCGGCCTGGCCGCGGCGCTCGTCCGCCGTCAGGTCACCCTGCTGCCGCCCGACCATACCTCCGCAATGATCGCGCGCCTGTCAAAGCGCTACGACGAGTTGTACTGCTTGGCCGACAAGGCCGCCGCCGATGTGTCCTTGGAGAGATTTTCGTATCCCGAGACCTCGGCTCGGCTTGCGCGGCGCGAGAATCTCTCGGACCGGTACGCTAGCGCGATGACGGTCCCCAAATTTGCGGCCGACCAGGTGGCAGCCCACGTGTTTACCTCCGGATCCACGGGCGAGCCTTCAGCCCACGAAAAGACCTTCGGATCGCTTGTCAGTGGAAGCTGCATAGCTGGTGCTGCCCTCGCGATCAACCGCTTTACGGGTGGCAACCTGCTTGCGACCGTCCCCGCCCAGCATATGTATGGCCTCGAGTCGAGCGTACTCTTGCCCTTGCAGCATGGCGTGGCGTTCGACGGAGGCAGGCCCTTTTATCCCGCCGATATCTTGGCGCGACTTAGCGCCCTTCCGCGACCACGGATCCTCGTGACCACCCCGGTTCACTTGCGCGTCGTTCTGGCCGACGCCGGGGCACTTCCCGAGCTTGATCTTCTGATCTGCGCGACCGCTCCGCTTTTCCCGCAGCTCGCAAGCGAAGCAGAAGCCCGCTTTGGCGCACCCCTCTACGAGATCTATGGATGTACCGAAGCGGGTCAACTCGCGTCTCGCAGAACAACCAACGGCGCCGCCTGGAAGCTTTTGGAAGGCATCACGCTGCGTTCGGATACCAGCCGTTTCTTCGCCGCGGGCGGCCCCGTGGAGCAGGAAGCCGAACTCCAAGATTTACTGGAGATCGAGTCCGACGACACATTCCTTCTGCACGGGCGGCGCACCGACCTCATCAATGTCGGGGGCAAACGAACTTCTCTTGCTGCATTGAATTTCCATCTGAATTCCATCCCGGGGGTCCACGACGGAGTGTTCGTCATGCCAGATCACGCGCCCGACCAACTTACCCGGCTCGTGGCTTTCGTGGTTGCGCCGGGTGTGAGCGACGCCGAATTGCAGCTCGGACTGCGCAACCGCATCGATCCCGCCTTTCTGCCTCGACCTCTCTATCGCGTTGCTGAACTTCCGCGTAATACCACAGGCAAGCTGCCTCGATCGGCCCTGACGCGTCTCGTCGCCGAGTCGGCGGAGGAATAAGCCATGCGCGGCTCCTGCGAGACCTATTTTGCCGCCGACCACCCGACCGCGGCCGGGCATTTTCCAGGTAACCCGGTCATTCCCGGGGCGGTGCTTCTCGACGAAGTGGTAAAGATCCTAAATGCCCACGGGTTAGCGTTTGGGACGGGGTTTTCGCTGCAGTCCGCGAAATTCCTCCATCCTGTGCGCCCCGGCCAACGCGTGGAGATCCGCTGGCATACGGATGCGCAATCCCAGATCCGGTTCGAATGCCATCGGGAGGGGCAGACCGTGCTCGCCGGGTCCTTACGCGCGAACCCATCGTGAGCGGCGCAAAAAACAAGTCCATGGTCACATCGGTGAAGCACGCCGACCATTGGCGTGAGCGCCCCGAACGCAGTTCGATCTGGTCGATCCGGTTTATTGCATTCGTCGCCCTCCGCGTCGGCCGGCCGGCCGCACGCGCGCTGCTCTATCCCGTGTGCGCCTATTTTTTGCTGTTTGCGCCGCGCGCGCTAGAAGGATCGCGGCAGTTTCTGGGGCGTGTGCTGGGACGCAAGGCACGCCTTGTCGAGAGTTATAGGCACTTCTTTGCTTTTGCCTCAACCGTTTTGGACCGGGTCTATTTCCTCAACGACAGAATCGAGGGCTTCGAGGTCGAGGTGCACCTCGAGCCTGAGGTCAAGGCCCTTTTTTTCCAACCCGAGGGGATCGTTTTGCTCGGTGCTCACCTGGGCAGTTTCGAAGCCGTACGCACCCTCGGCCGCCTGATGGTCAAGCGCAATGTCAGCATGGTCATGTATGAGGAAAATGCGAGAAAGCTCAATTCCGTCCTCGCCGCCATCAATCCCCTTCGGGGTCAGGAAATCATCGGGCTTGGCCATTGTGATTCGATGCTGAAGGTTGTCGAACGACTGGACGCAGGCGATCTCGTTGGCATTCTGGCGGATCGCTCGATTCGCGATGAAAAACAGCTTCGATGCCCTTTCCTCGGGTCCGAGGCCGCCTTCCCGCTCGGACCGTTTCGCATCGCAGCGATGCTCAAGCGACCGACCGTGCTGATGTACGGGCTCTACAGGGGTGGCTCTCGCTACGACGTCTATTTCGAGAAGGTCCCGGCATTTAGCGAACCCACCCTCGCGCGCAACAAGATGATCCAGGAAGCACTGCAGCGCTACGTCGAGCGACTCGAGCACTACTGCCGCCTCGACCCCTTTAATTGGTTCAATTTTTATGATTTCTGGAAGTAAGCGAGCCAGAAGCGTCTTTTGGTCCGCTGCATCCGTGCTTGCGTGGCTGGGAATGTTTTCCTATGCATTTAGCGCCCAAGACGCAGGCTTTACGGTCGATACCCTCATGCAAAGTCTTTCAACGGTCAAATCGGCCCGCGCCCATTTTGTCGAACGCAAGTTCCTCAATGTCCTGAAAGAACCTCTCGAGAGCTCCGGAACCCTCGTTTATGCCGCACCCTCGCATCTGGAAAAGATCACGACCCAACCCAAGCCCGAAAGCCTTGTCGTCGATCAGGACCAGCTAACCTACGAGCGCAACGAGGGCCGTGAGAAGCGAACTTTAAGCCTTCAGGAGTATCCGGAAATCTGGGCCTTCATCGAAAGCATCCGCGCCACCCTCGCAGGCGATACGGCGACGCTGAACCGATTCTATGAGCTTACTCTCGAGGGCGATGCGACGCGCTGGAGGCTCATGCTCGTGCCGCGCGAGCAGAAGATGCATGCCTTGGTCGAATCCGTCGCCATTGCGGGAAGTGGCAATCTGATCGACACCATCGAAGTCAAGGAAGCCGACGGCGATCATTCCCTCATGAGTGTTCAAAAAGACCCATGACGCGGTTTCGCAGGGCCAACAAATGGGCCATCGGCGTGTGGCTCGTTGGTCTGGCGCTGGCCGTACTGCTGATCAGCCGGGCCCAGTTCACGGCCGACCTCTCCGCTTTCCTTCCGCGGTCCCCGTCAGCCGCCCAGAAAATCCTGGTCGAACAGTTGCGAAACGGCGTCGTCTCACGTCTGGTGCTGGTCGGAATCGAGCAGGCCACCCCCGACCAGCTCACGGCGATCAGCCACGACCTCGCCCAGCGCTTGCGTGCCGATCCTCGCTTCACGCTGGTTCACAATGGCGAGGATGTGGTGGCTCCCAAGGATCGAGACTATCTCTGGAATCACCGCTACCTGTTAAGCGACGCCGTGACACCGGGGCACTTTAGTGCCCAAGCCTTGCGTGACGAACTACAAAATGATCTCGAACTCCTGAGCTCTCCTGCGGGGGCGCTCATCAAGCGGGTCTTGCCCGACGATCCGAGCGGCGAGCTGTTGCATCTGATCGACACCTTCCGTGAGGACACCCAACCGGCCAAGCGCGATGGCGTCTGGTTCTCGCGCGATGGGACGCGCGCCCTCCTCATCATCCAGACACGCGCGGCCGGTTTCGATATCGATCGGCAGGAAGACACTTTAAGAGCCCTGAACGCCGCCTTTGGTGCCGCACAAGCGGCCACGGGTGCGCGCAACGCCCGGCTGCTGGCCAGCGGGCCTGGGGTGATCTCGGTCCATACGCGCGCCAAGATCAAACAGGATGCTTCGCGCCTGTCGCTCCTCGCAACCGCTCTCGTCGCCGGCGTGCTGCTGTTCGTCTACCGTTCGCTGACTGTTCTGGCACTCGCGCTGTTGCCCGTCATCAGCGGCGCCTTGGGGGGCGTCGCCGCCGTTGCGCTGGGATTCGGCTCGGTCCATGGCATCACCCTCGGATTTGGCACCACGCTGATCGGTGAAGCGGTGGACTACGCCATCTATCTATTCACTCAGACAGCGCCCGGCGTTCCGCCGGAGAAAACGCTCCCCCGGATCTGGCCCACTCTCAGGCTCGGGGTCCTGACTTCGATCTTCGGATTTAGCGCACTACTGTTCTCGAGCTTTACGGGGTTGGCGCAGTTGGGATTGTTTTCAATTGCCGGGCTGGTGGTGGCGGTGTCGGTCACCCGTTGGGTGCTGCCTGGCCTCTTGCCGCACGACTTCACGGCAAAAGGGTCGAGCGTATTGGCGCCTCTGGCCGAGGGCCTTAAGGGGCGCGGCCGCCGATGGCGGGTGGCACTCGCGCTTCTGGTGGTAGGGGGCGCCGTCGTGATCGGAACGCACACCGGCGGACTTTGGGACGAGCGCCTCTCGAGCCTTAGCCCGACCTCGGACGAAGAGCAGGCCCTAGATGAGCGTCTCAGGCTTGACGTCACCACACCCGATCTGGGCTTTCTTCTGGTGGCCGATGCGCCCAGCCAGGAAGAAGCGTTGCGCGCTGCAGAGGCGCTCAACGCGCCTTTGCAGCGTCTCGTCCACGACGGCGCACTTGGGAATTACGATTCGCCCGCGTTCATCCTTCCAAGTCACGCTGCCCAGTTGGCGCGTCAGCAAGCGCTTCCGCCCCCGGATACACTAGAGACCAACCTGAAGGCGGCGCTCGTCAACGAGCCTTTTCGGGCCGATGTCTTCGCGCCATTTTTGAAGGACGTACAGACCGCGCAAAAGCAGCCGCTCTTGGATCGGTCCGATCTCGATCAAACCAATCTGGCATTGAAGCTCGATTCACTTCTCGTCAATGAAGGCGGCAATTGGATTGCAATGCTCCCCCTGCAGGGCGTGCGCGACCCGGCTCCGCTGCGCAAGGCGCTCGCCGCAAGCACGATTGCGGGCGTCACGCTCCTCGACCTCAAGGGCGAATCCGACGAGCTCTATCATACCTATCTCAGGGAGGCGCTTTTGCTTTCGGCTTGCGGGTGCCTTGCCATCGCACTCCTTCTCGGAGCGACATTGCGCTCGGCCAAGCGCTGCCTCGAGGTGCTCGCGCCCTTAGCCGCAGCCGTTCTCGTCACGACCGCGCTTTTGGTCCTCACCAGCGGGCGCCTTACGATCTTTCATCTCGTCGGACTCTTGCTTGTCGTGGCCGTGGGCTCGAACTACGCTCTGTTTTTCGAAAGGCAGCGCCACGTGACTGAGAACGCCGAAAGAACCGTGGCCTCGCTCGTGCTTGCCAACATCTGCACGGTCATCGGCTTTGGCACGCTCTCGTTCTCGCGTATCCCAGTCTTGCACGGCATCGGACTTACCGTGGCCATCGGCGCCGTACTCAGTCTCATCTTCTCCGCCATTTGCATCGTCGCGCAGCCCGAGGCGGCGGCCGGACCTGGGAGTGAACGTCGATGAGGCGCCCATGCGTGCGAGCACGCGCTGGCACCGGTACGCACGTGGTGCATACTAAAGCCCTTCGTCCACCAGACCATGCGAGGCTTCGGGGCTTTGCCGTATGAGACGCTCTGCTGAAGTCCAACCCTCTTTTCGACCGCAGGTGACTAACGCGTGGCGTCCGCCAGCGGTCATCTGGTTGAGCCTCGTTCTTCATCTTGCGGGCTTGCTCCTGCTTGTTCTTGTCCCAACGCTCTGGCCCGCGATCGTTGTCTTGATCATCCTCGATCATTTGTTTCTGACCTTTTTGGGGCTTTGGCCGCGCAGCCAGCTCCTCGGTGAAAACCTCACGAGACTGCCCGACACGCAGGCCGAAGAAGGGGCCGTTGCGCTGACGTTCGACGACGGACCGGATGCGACCGTAACTCCCCAAGTTCTCGAGTGCCTGGACCGGCATGGGGTCAAGGCCAGCTTCTTTTGCATCGGTGAGCGGGCGCACGCACACCCTGAGCTTGTTCGCGAAATCGCCCGGCGCGGGCACTCGGTAGAAAACCACAGCTACCGGCACCCTTACACCTTCGCCTTCTTTGGACCCTGGCGCCTGCGAAGGGAGATCGAGGCCGCCCAGGATGTGCTCACAGCGCTGGCCGGAACGCGGCCCCGGTTTTTCCGCGCGCCGGCAGGACTGCGTAATCCTTTTCTCGATTACGCCGTGCAACGCCTGGGGATGCGATACATCTCGTGGACCCGTCGCGGATACGATGCCGTTCAGACCGACCCAGAGAAGGTGCTCAAGCGTCTTTTGCGCAATCTCGCAGCTGGGGATGTGCTTTTGCTTCATGACGGCACACCCGCTCGCACCGCGGCAGGCGAGCCCGTAGTGCTCATGGTACTTCCACGGCTGCTGCAGGGGATTCGGGAGCAGGGCTTGCATCCGGTATCGCTGCCCATCGCCTTCACGAACGATCCGAAACGACAACCGATCGAAACTCGGGCTCACCAAGTTCAGGCATAGTTTAGAGGCCCTGCGAGGCAGCCTAGGCGATGTTAGGATGATGGCCCGGGGACGCCGCGAAGGACCGCTAAAGCCCCACGACCTATTGTTCATTGGCAGGAGGATGCCGCGATGTTTTCCTCTCTCTCATGGCGTGCCGCGCTCGCGCTTAGCGTGCTTCTCGCACTCGATTCCGGCGCTCAAGAACCGGTCCCGCAGAGCCCGCAGCCTTCGGCAGCCGTGCCCTCGACGACATCCGCGCCCTTGCCGCCAGGCTCGCCGCTCATCGGCCGACCCGACAGCGCCGAAGCAGCCAAGCTCTCCCCCATTAGTCCGCCCCCGTTGGCCACGCCTCGGGACAAGCTTCCGTTGAACAACCTGCACCTTCCGCCAGGCTTTAAGATCGAGGTGTATGCCTCGGGACTGACCAACGCACGTTCCTTGCGCGTCGGAGATCGCGGAACCGTCTTCGTCGGCTCGCGTCTGGTCGATAAGGTCTATGCGATCAC
This sequence comes from Burkholderiaceae bacterium, assembly GCA_049514215.1. GTDB lineage: Bacteria > Pseudomonadota > Gammaproteobacteria > Burkholderiales > Burkholderiaceae_D > BOG-994. The sequence continues at coordinate 59,132 of JBEKVI010000003.1, read as the reverse complement.
ACCCACCGATCGCGTGGTCAAGACGATCGCGACCGGTTTGCATCGACCCAATGGATTGGCCTTTCACGATGGAACGCTCTACATCGCGGAACTCTCGCAGGTATCCAAGATCGAGGGCATCGAAGATAAGCTGGATGACCCTCCCAAGCCAAAGGTGATCTACGACGATTTGCCCAAGGACGAGGCGCATGGCTGGAAATTCATTGCGATCGGCCCCGACAACAAGCTCTACGTCCCGGTGGGACAGCCAGGCAACAACGTCCTACATGACGCAGCTCATGGCCAGATCCGCCGCATTAATCTCGATGGCACCGGCGCCGAGGTTGTGGCCCTGGGCGTGCGCAATAGCGTGGGATTTGACTGGCATCCCCAGACCCATCAGCTGTATTTCACCGACAACGGCCGCGACTGGATGTCCGAGGATGTGCCAGAGGACAAGCTGAACCGCCTCAGCCGCGTCGGAGAGGACTTCGGCGTACCGTATTGCTACCAGGGCAACATCTCCGATCCGGAATTCGGTTGGGGGCATTCCTGTAGTGATTTCACGCCGCCCGTGGGATTGATGGGAGCCCATACCGCGGCTTTGGGCATGCGCTTCTACACCGGGACCATGTTTCCGAAGGAATACCGCAACGCCATTTTTGTGGCAAGGCACGGATCCTGGAATCGCACCAAGAAACTGGGGGGCGACGTGGTGGTGGTCCAACTCAAATCCGACGGCACCGTCAAATCGGTCACACCGTTTCTGACCGGTTTTATTCAGAACAACAATTACCTGGGCCGCCCGGTGGATGTCCAACCGCTTAAGGATGGATCGCTCCTCGTATCGGACGATTGGAATGGCGCCATCTACCGGATTAGCTACGGCAAGCCAAGCGGCGCTTAGGGTGCCGCTGGAGGCACCAGCCCGGTGACGATGCAGCGTCCCCTGCACGCGTTACTTCACGCGTGCCTCCTCTTGTCACTGACGCTCGCCGTGGCGGGATCGGCCTTCTCCAAGACGAAAGCCGTCGACGAGCGCATGCCGATGTGTCTAGCCTGCCATGGGGCGACGGGCCAGTCCACGACGGCCAGCACGCCTTCACTGGGGGGCCAGCCCGCGGGCTACGTTCTGATCCAGCTCTTCATGTTCCGCGAGAATCTGCGTCATTCCGAGATCATGAACCCGATGGCCAAGGACCTCAGCGACGATGATTTGCGTGCCTTTTCCGAATCCCTCGCAAAGCTTCCTGCACCGCTCCCAGGCGCCGCGCAAACCGATGCGGAGCAGGTACACCGCGTCCAGCAACTGGTCCAGAAGAACCATTGCAATTCATGTCATAACCCCGACTTCTCGGGTCACGAAAATATTCCCCGGCTCGCCGGACAACGCGCAGACTACCTGGCCAAGACCTTGAAGGAGTACAAGACCAACGTCCGTGCAGGATACGACGGCACGATGTCCGAAGTCATGCAGACAGTGGGCGATTCGGAGATCGCTGATCTCGCTGACTACCTCTCCCACTGGCACCCCTAGGGCCTTACGCACGCGATCAGTGCCTGACCTCGTACTCGCTTTTGACCAGCCCGCTTGCGTAAGCGGTCGTTGCGAGGTGTCGCAGAACAATATCGCGAGGCAGCGCACCAAATAGTGGAATTCCCTCTCCGATGAGGACAGGAACACGTGTGATGACCAGGCGGTCGATCAGGCCCTCGCGAAGAAAGTCTTGCACGGTCTTGCCGCCGTCCACGTACGCGTGCGTTGCTCCGGTCTCGCTTAAGCGAGCCATGATTTCCCTGGGGCGCCCGTGCATGATTTCAAATAGGGCCGGAGGATTTGGGCAGAGATCCAGGGGACGATTCGTGAGCGCGACGACCCGCTTGGACGCGTAAGGCCACGTCTCGAAGGTCAGCACCTGATTGAGCGTGTTTCTACCGATGACCAGGACGTCCACGCTGGCCATGAACTCATCGTATCCATGGGGTTCGCCACCGCCAGGGGGCAGGAAGTCGAAGGCTCCGTTTTGCCGGGCGATGAAGCCATCAAGGCTCGTTCCAACAAACACTGACGCTTTCATTCAATCTCCCCCACGTCCAATTTGGAGTGAGCAGCCCGAATCGATTGTCCCTCTTTCGGTGCTTGCGCCACCAGGTTCGGTTTTCATGCGAATTTCGCCATACACAACAATGGTCTTCTCGGCCCGCTTCACCCCCTTTGTCGAAAGACAGTCGCGGCCTTAAGGCGACACGAATTAGGCCGTGGAGCATGCCGCAACTGTTCGTGCGGCGGGTCTCAGGAGGGTTCCCGGCATCTGCCGAATTCGATTGATAGCCGGGTGGAACTCCTCCATTCCCGGCTCAATTCCAGCAGCGCTGCGCCCCCGGTTGGGTAGGGTCCCGATCGCGTGCCAGACCCCAAGAGTTTGCCGTCCCGTAGGTTGCACCGGTTCAACTGTGCTCTGCAAGCAAGTGACCTACCTTCTAATAGGAGTCTTTGTGAATCGCTTGCACCATGCGGTTGCGCGCGTGTGCGGCTACGCGCCTGCGCGCCGCCCGAATCCACGTCGCCCGGTCGATGGCGAAAGCCCCCTACAGGAGATTTGGTTCGGAGTTGTGATAGGGAACTGGTTCAGGATCGCCCTCGGGGCGGAGGAAGGGCGTTCGAAACGGGGGCGGGCGTGTCGAGCCTGACCCTCTCGGAGGAACCGGTGGTCGCAAGCTTCTTCGACAAAAAGGGCCCAAGCGGCTGATACTCCCATGCTTGGCTATCCCGAGCGCTCAAGTCGTTCACAAGCACAACGAGGCTCTCGCGATCGATCTGTTACATCTACGAGGAGATCTCTATGAGCGAACCCCAGACCTTCCCTTACGCAACCTTCCTCGATCTCAAATTTCCGGCGCTAAGCGTCGTCGACGTGCCGGCGCTCGTCAATGCCTGCCAACATGCGTGGTACAACCAGACGCTGTGCAAAGTGAACGACTCCGTCGTCCGGCTGGGGGTCATGCAAGGCGAATACCATTGGCATAGCCATGAAAACGATGACGAGTTCTTTTTCGTGCTCTCGGGGCGCTTCATCATCGATCTCGAAGACACCAGCGTTGAACTGGGCGAAAGCTTTGGCTTTGTGGTGCCGCGCGGCGTGCGCCATCGCACACGCGCGCCAGAGCGCGCCGTCATCCTAATGGTTGAAAACGCCGGCATCGTTCCCACCGGCGATGGTGGGGGGGCACCCCAGGCGCCCCTGGTTCCCTAGGGAATTGGGTACTGGCGCGCTGCCGACCGTGGCTCCAACCGCCCCGGGGCTGCGCCTCACCGCCATCCCGGCATGCATTTTTCCTGATTCGGCTCAAGGATTGGGGACTGCTGCCGATAAGCCTGCTGAGGAAAGAGGGAGGTGATTTCGTCTTCCCGAGGCCGTGCCACTCCTGTTATTACCTGGTTCGGCGCGTCCTAGTCGGCGTGACATCGGCTTTGCATCCGGATAACGACACAACAGGAGGGCTCGACAGACCGCAGGACCCGCATCCCTTGACATTTCGTCGTTCTCACGCCCAATTGGGGCCTTGATCGCGCTAGCCAGTCGGCGCGGGCCGACGGACATAGGAGCAGTCCCACTCGTCCCGAAGGCCCAGCGCTCCATGAAAATAAAACTCCAATACGACTTTCTCGGACCATTTTTCGTCGATAGCGGAAACGTCATTCGGCCCATGGGGCGCAATGGACTCAAGCTCACGGGGGAACTCGCCGCCACCCGCATCCACGGCACCCAGGCCTATACGGTAACCGACCTGAACGACGATCAGGAGACCTGGCACGCCACGATGAAGGAAGTGACCTATCTCGAGGCGCAGCGCTTCCTTAAAACCCTCGAATTCGAACGGTTCGTCTGTCTAGCCTCGGGCCAGATCGTCTGCAAGTTCGGCCGCGCTCTTTATCCCTCGGTCATGCAGCATTTCCCGCAGGATTACGACGCCAATCTTCCGCATGTCCGCTCCCACCTGAGTCTCGCTCGGACGATCGAGCGTTCCTACTACAGGCGCCTTGCCCAAAACCATTTCATGAAGGCCCGCGCGCTCAGGGACGGGGACATGCAGCTCTATGGGATGAGCACCGACGTCATCACCAAGGGCGCATAACCGCCGGTGGGGCTCCCCTGCAATTCCTCCTCGTTGGGGGGCTTCTGGGAGGAGAAATCAGCCAGCCGAGCCGGTCCTTGTGCGCTTTCGCGAAGCCATTGCATCACACGCCCTGAGCCGGCCACCGGTCGGGCACGCGGTTTGCCACGTTGTTGCCAAGCTTAGGGAGCGCGCGCACACTGCCCGGACCAAGAAGCTTCCTTTGCTAAAATAGCGATGCGAATCTCCCCGATCCGCTTTGCCCCCGTTTCTTTTGGGGCAAGCCATCAGAGAAGCACGAGCCCGGCCACCCTAGGCGCAACATCATTGCCTGACCGACCAAATTGCAGCCTCTGATCCTTAGCCAGCTTTGCATCGCAAATAGCCTCGGAGCCGGCCTTTCGGCAACGCGAAGCGCGCTACAGGAGCGCCGGTCGGGGCTCGCCCCGTGCCACTTCGAGACCGTTGATTTGAAGACCTATGTCGGCGAGGTCGAAGAACTCGATGCGGTGCGGCTCGCTGGAGATCTTCATATTTTCGACTGTCGCAACAATCGCCTGGCGCAGCGCGCCCTCGATCAGGACGGTTTTCGTGAAGCCGTAGCCAAGGCGCGCGAGCGCTATGGCGCCCGCCGTATCGGAGTGTTTCTCGGCACCAGTACATCAGGGATTTTGGAGACCGAGCTCGCCTACCGCCGCCGGAACCCGAAGACAGGTGCCCTGCCTGCCGAGTTCCAGTATGCGACCACCCAGAACACCTTTTCGGTTGCGCAGTTCGTCCAGCGCCTGCTGAGCCTGGAGGGACCGGCGGTCGTCGTCTCCTCGGCGTGCTCGACGACGGCGAAGGTGTTTGGCAACGCCGCGCGCATGATCGAAGCGGGACTTTGCGATGCCGCCATCGTCGGGGGAGCCGATTCGCTATGCCTGACGACCCTCTATGGGTTTCACGCGCTTGGACTCGTCTCGGAGAGCCCGTGCAGGCCTTTCGATGTGGATCGGGATGGCATTTCGATCGGCGAGGGAGCGGGCTTTGCGCTGCTCGAGAAGTCAAACTCACGGAACGCCGAATCGGAAATCCATGTCCTGGGCATCGGTGAGAGCAGCGACGCCTATCACATGTCCACGCCCCATCCCGAAGGTCTGGGCGCCCGTTTGGCGATGCAGCGCGCCCTGCAAAGCGCCAATCTTCCGGCGGAGGCCATCGGCTACATTAACTTGCATGGTACCGCCACACGCACCAATGATGCCGCCGAAGACAAGGCTATTTGCGCCCTTTTCGGAACGCAGACGCCCTGCAGTTCGACCAAGGGCTGGACCGGTCACACCCTCGGTGCGGCCGGGATTACCGAGGCGATCATCTCCGCCCTGGCCGTCCGGGAGGGCTTCCTGCCAGGAAGCCTGCATACGCGGCGTGTCGATCCGGCCCTGAAGAGCCGCTATCTCACCGAAAACGCGGATCAGGCCGTGAGCACGGTCATGACCAACTCATTCGGATTCGGAGGCAGCAACTGCAGTCTTATTTTGGGGCGTAAGCCGTAATGCGCATCTACGTCGAGGGCGTCGGGGTGCGCGGACCGGGGCTCGATGGCTGGGCAGCGGCGCGCTCTTGCCTTCTCGATCCTTCCTCGTACAGCCCGACGCCGGCCTGTATACCGCTTTGCCCGCTTCTACCGGCAGCCGAACGAAGGCGCACCGTTACGAGCGTGAACCTTGCCCTTGCCGTAGGCATGGAGGCGCTTGAACACGCCGATCGCATCAGGGAGGAATTGCCCGGCATATTCAGCTCGTCGTGCGGGGATGGCACCACGATCCACGAAATCGTCGAGGTCCTAAGCACCCCCGAGCGTGAGGTATCGCCCACACGCTTTCATAACTCGGTGCACAACGCACCGGCCGGGTACTGGAGTATCGCGACTCAGTCGCGGGAGCCCTCCACGAGTCTGTGCTGCTTCGACGCGAGCTTCCCGGCGGGCCTTCTCGAGGCTACAGTTTTCACGTTTCTCGAACAAAGGCCGGTGATCCTCGTCGTCTACGATGTACCCTATCCAGAGCCTTTGAATCAGGTCCGGCCGATCCCGTTTGCATTCGGCATGGCCCTGGTCTTAAACGCCTCGCCCAATCGCAGATCCATCGCGGCGCTCGATGTTGTGCTCAGCACGGAGAATGCTCGAGACCCGACGATGAGCCACGCGGCACTCGAAGTGATTCGCTGCGACAACCCGGCGGCCCGTGGCCTGCCGCTACTCTCCGCGCTCGCGGGCGTCCCAAGAGGTCCGCTCAGCCTCGAATATGTCGCGGGGAACCGCATCTTGGTCACGGTAGGCCAGTGCTGATCGAGCGGGCCGACCTGGCTTCCCGAATCCCGCACGCGGGAACCATGATCCTTCTGGATCGGGTCGAATTCTGGGATGAGAACAGCATTGTCTGCGTCGCCACGAGTCACGGCGATCCTCAAAATCCCCTGCGCAGTCACGACAGGCTCCCGATCATCTGCGGGGTCGAATACGCTGCACAGGCCATGGCCCTGCATGGAGGCCTCACCCAGAGTGCCGATGCGCGGCCGCGAGCGGGGTTGCTCGCGAGCCTGCGGGACTGCGTGTGCCATGTCGAACGCCTCGATACCGTGGCCGGCGAATTGACGATCAAGTCCAATCGGGTATTTGGCGACGGCCAGCGCGTGATCTACGACTTCTCGCTGGAGGCCACGGAGGGCGTGCTACTGACCGGTCGCGCCGCGGTCGTTCTTAGTGTCGCAGGCAGTGAAGCCGCGGGCAGCTTCGAATGAAGCGTGCCCTGGTGACCGGCGGCAGCGGAGTCATCGGTTCGGCCATCTGCCAGGCGCTCGCCCAGAGCGGTCATCACGTCGAGATCCACGCGCACCAGTCGCTCGAGAAGGCTACCGCGCTCGCTCGTGCCATCACGGCTTCAGGGGGATCGGCGAGCGCGACCGCATTTGACGTAACCGACGCCAAAGGCAGTCTCGCCGCCCTCGAGTCCCTGCTCGAGCGCGGCCCGATCCAGATCCTGGTGAACAATGCAGGCGTGCACGACGACGCGATATTTCCGGGCATGCGCGCCGACCAATGGTCGCGTGTGATCGAGGTAACCTTAAGTGGCTTTTTCAATGTGACCCAAGCGATTCTCATGCCGATGCTCAGGACGCGATGGGGTCGCATCGTCAATGTCTCTTCGGTCGCCGCACTCTCGGGAAACCGGGGCCAGACCAACTATGCGGCCGCCAAAGCCGGGCTCCACGGGGCTACGAAGTCGCTCGCGCTTGAAGTGGCAAGCCGCGGCGTCACGGTCAACGTCGTGGCGCCCGGGATCATCGCCTCCGCAATGAGCGAAAAAAGCTTCCCCCAGGACAGGATCAATGCCCTCGTCCCTATGAAACGCGCGGGCACCCCTGAGGAAGTCGCTCATCTGGTTGAATTTCTCGTTTCCGAGAAGGCCGACTACATCTCGGGGCAGATCATCTCGATCAACGGCGGGATGTACTAGCACGGCGACGAAGCAGTCGCGGAAGCCGGATGAGGCAGCCCCCGAACAGGCGCAAGTGCATGAAGCTCAAAAGAAGGTTGTCGCGCAGATAGCTAAAGTGGGAGACGCCGCCTTCGGCCTTGGTGAAATACCGTACCGGCGTTGCCAGGTTGACCGGCTTTAGGCCAAGCCAGGTCAGACGCACCGCCGCTTCCGGATCGAAATCGAACCGTCGCATCCAGCGCGTCGATTCCATCGTGCGGCGCAGGACTGGGATGGGATAGACACGCATGCCAAACAGCGAATCGCCAATGCCCGCACCTACGCTCTCGAGATTGGCCAACCAGTTCGACAGCTTGTGCCCTCGCACGCGAATCGCAGGAGCGCTCGAATCGAACACCGGAAGCCCCAGGATCAAGGCGTCCGGCTCGATGCTTGAGCGTTCCATGAACTCGCGAATCGATTCGGCGGGATGCTGTCCGTCCGAGTCCATGGTCAGAACGTGCGAGAAGCCGGCGGCGTGCGCCTTGCGCAATCCGTGAAGCACCGCGGCCCCTTTACCCCGGTTTTGCGGTAAAACGAGCACGGTGAGGCCGCCAACCTCACGGGCGAGAGCCTCGAGCAGCGTCGCGCTGCCATCGGTACTGCCGTCGACGACGACCCACACCGGTTCCCAGTAACGTAATGCCGCGCGCACCGTGTCCAACACCTTCGGCCCGGTGTTATAGCTCGGGATGAGGACTACGTGCGTTCGCGAACCGATACCCATGGACCTTAATGCGACCCGCCGAGCTCTTCTCGGTAGTAGTCCTGAAGCTCCGTGACAAAACTGCGCACATCGGCTCCGACCACGAAGCGACGGCCCAGCCGCGCTCGGTAGACGACTGGGAATGCCGGCTTCTTGTACCAAGGCCAGCTTTTGCTCAAGAACGGCGAGCTGCACTCGATAAACACCGTTTGGATCGGGGCCTGGGCCCGCTGGGCAATGAGTGCAAAGCCGCCCTTAAAGGGATCGACTGGCAGATCGCGTGTGCGCGTCCCTTCGGGAAAGATCAGCAGGGGAACACCTTCACTGACCGCCCGCGCCGCACGCTTGGTCAACCGCAAGCCGGCATCATTGCGAAGATATCCCCCAAGTCGAGCCCCTCCACCCAGAAAGGGGTTGTCCCAGATCGGCGCCTTCACGATACACACGACACGCGGCAGACGCGAGATCACGAGCACCGCGTCCAAAAGCGACGGGTGGTTGGGTGCAATCACGAGGGAACGATCGGCGCGCAATATGTCGAGTGCCCGGAAGTCACATTCGATGATCCCGGTGGCCTTCATAAATCCAACAAAGGGGCGGAATCCGGCCATGATGACGTACTGACCGAGCGAGGATCCGATGCGGCTTGGCAGAAGACGCCCCAATAGAGCGGCGGGCAAGCTCCACAACAAAGACCCCGCGCCAAACAGAAGCCAGGCGCAATAGTAGGCCGCATATTCGTAGAGACAGCGAGGTGCCGCCAGAAGGCCTCTCGGCGGATCGATTTGCTTGACAAACGGACGCGCAAAACTCCGCTTGGAGCGCAGCGGCACGCTGGCGCTTGAGTCCTCGCGCGGAGGTTGTGCAGACGAGTCAGGCATCAGGGAGTTCCAGCGGGGCAGATCCGCGCGTCTTGAGTTCGGCAATCAACGAGTCGCAACGACGCGGTACGCCCTCGCACGCTTGGGCTTGCAACGCCTTGACCCTCCCCGTAACAATTATTTTCATTGGAGCACGCACAGTCACTAATGATCTGCTTCCACCATCGTCGCGGATCGACCCAGAATCCACGATACCGCCACCCCCGCCGTCCAGAATTCTCGTTTTTGAACGAGCGGGCTGTTCACAAACGCCGCCCCATGCAGCGTATCCCACTTCAGGAATCCCCCCACCCACATATCGCTGTAGCGCTTGCTCAGAGCCGAAATGAACTGACTGCCCGCGTATCCGCCGTGCGCGTTATAAGACGGTCTGTCGGGCGTCGCATAGGCCGGGGCCACTCCATAGAAGTACTCCAGGTAGCGGCGATCAGCAAACAGCGCGCCCACGGAAAGCCCGAGTCTCCAACCGGCCAGATCGAACGGGTCCTTGATATCGACGTTCAGACTCGGTTGGCTTAGCCAACCGATGTTCTCGAAGTGGGAGAAATTGCTCGCCTCGCCGTTTCTGACAGGGAAGCGAAAGGACAGCTTCTCCCCATCGTTGTCCCAGCGGGCCATCGTCCAATCCAGGGCGGGACCGACTTCGAGGCTGGGGTCTAGATCGGGCATGCCGCTTCGGGCCCGATCGTCGCTGCTTTTGACCGGAACGGAACCGTTCACGCTCAGATCCAGCTCGACATCGGGGGAATTGAAAAATTGGGCGCGAACACTATCACGGTCGATCTTGAGGACGTCGCCCCGATAGACCAGATAGGGCACCGGCAGAACGTACGTATGGTATTGGGCCGCGCCGCGATAGTCCGGAAAATCGATGACCCCGACACCGACCCCAGCTTCCCATAGCGGAAACTCGTCGGCAGTCGCCGCCGCACTGAGGGCCATATAGACGAACGCGCCCCAAGCGACTCTAGCCCACATCCGGGCATTCCATAGCGGGCGAACCTGTCAACCGTGCTCCCTTCCCCAAAGTCTCATGCCGCTTGCGATCCTGGGCGGGCCGCAACGATGTTTGCCGCTTTCGCTACACGCCTTCGGGCGCCGTCTCCGCGATCGCGCGCTTATGGCTGCGCCACGCCAGAAGGCTGCGGCGCAGTCGCCTCAGGCTGCTCGCATAGTAGATGATTTTAAATACGATGAGGCGGCGGCGGATCACCGAGGGGCCGTAGATGTCGCCGGCCAGCAAAGACAACATCGCCTCTTGCACCCGAAAAATATTGCGCGGGCCCATGAACATGTCGCGCAATGCGGGTGTGGTCACCCGGTAGATGTACCACGAGAACGTATCCAGAGCGTGACGGACTCGCGCATCGAACTCGCGCAAAGCCCGGTCTGCTTTCGCGGGCGTCTGAAGACAGGTCTCGACGGTTTCGCAGCCAACGAAGGCACTATTCATCGCCAGATAGACGCCTGTGGAGAAAACCGGATCAATGAAGGCGAAGGCATCACCCAGCAAGAGGTAGCCCGGGCCGCTCATGCTCTTGGCCTTGTACGAATAGTTGCCGGTGGCCGTCGCGGGTCCCGTGAGCTTGGCGTTTGCAAGACGCTCGGCGATGCCTGGACAGAGCTTGACGGTTTCCATCAAGAAGTTCGTCACATCCGAGCGACGCTGCTTGAGGTAATACGGCCAACACACCGCGCCCACGCTGGTCGTGCCGTCGGCCAAAGGGATGAACCAGAACCACCCGTGGTCGAACCAGAAGATGCTGATATTGCCTTCGGCGTCGCCTTCGAGTCGGGTCGCATCGGTGAAATGTCCGTAGAGCGCAGCGCTGTTGTGCTTCAGGTTCTTCGATTTGATCCGCAGCCGGTTCGCAAGAAAGGTATCTCGCCCCGAGGCGTCCACGACAAAGCGTGCCTGAAAGAGCGCCTCGCCTCCTTCCAGGTGGGAGGCCCGTGCGATCGCTCCTCCCTCCGGGAGGAATTCAATGTCCCTGACTTTGCACTGTTCGATGACACGCGCCCCCTTGGATCGCGCGTTGTTCAACAGAATCAGATCGAACTCAGACCGCCGCACCTGGTAGGCATAGGGAAAATTCTTGTTCCACGCTTCGGCGAAGTTGAACGTCGTTGTCTTGCCATGATAAGGAGAGATGAACTCGGCACCGTATTTCACCATGCCGATCCGGGCAACCTCTTCTTGAACGCCGAGCTTCTCGAGTAAGGGCAGATTCAGTGGGAGGAGTGATTCCCCGATGTGAAAGCGCGGATGCTTTTCCTTTTCGAGGAGTACGACGTCGCGACCTTTTTGAGCGAGAAGCGCGGCGATCGTCGAGCCGGCAGGACCCCCACCGACCACGAGTACCTCGCACCGCGTCGCATTCGCTATCTCCGCTTCGCTCACTTTAGCCTCTTGGGAGTGACGTGGATCGGGACCTCAGCGGGGAATTCTAGCAAATTCGTCCAGCCAGCTGCTTCCAAAGTGGCGCCAGGTACGCCCCGCTCGGGCGCGGATCACGCCCGTTTGATATAGTCTTTGCCGATCTTTGTTCTCCATGCCCAGCGCCCGGTGGCCATGGCCGCGCCGGGGCTTTCTCGACCTGAAAGCCGATCGTGCAGATTGACCCTAGCATTCTGGCCGCGCTCGCGTCCGCACCGAGCCCGCTACCTGCCAATGTGGAAGACATCGATGTCGCCGACTTGCGCGAAAGCTATGAACTTGCGGCAAGTCTTGCGCGCAAACCCCATCCGCAAGGAATGACGGTTTCTGATTACGCCTTTCCGGTCGGAGCGCGCACCGTTTCGGTCCGCGTCTATCGCCCAGCTTCGCCATCGCTTTTGCCTGGAACACTTTTTCTCCACGGAGGCGGCTGGGTGATCGGCAGCATCCGCTCCCACGATGAGATCGCAGCGGAGCTTGCCCATCGCACGGCATCACTCGTCGCCAGCGTCGACTATGCGCTCGCACCCGAACATCCTTACCCGGCCGCCATCGAGGACGTCGAAGCCGCCGCGGCGTGGCTGGTTGCAAACGCCTCCCGCCTGGGGCTCGATCCAAAGCGCTTGGGCATTTGCGGCGATTCGGCCGGGGGCCATCTCGCCAGTCTTTACAGCGTCCGAAGCGCCTTGGCCGGACGGGAGAATCCGTTTTGCTGCCAGCTGCTTTTTTATCCGGTGGTCGATAGCCGCGCCGATACGGCATCCTATCGCGACAACGCCGACGCGCCGATTCTCTCGGCCGCCCTGATGCGCTGGTTTATCGAGCGCTACTGCACGGAAAAGGACCGCGACGACCCACTCGCCTTTCCCATGCGAGCACCGCGCTTGGGACATCAGCCCGAGGCTTATATCGTGACCGCCGGACACGACCCCTTGCGTGATGAGGCGCTACGCTACGGGCAGCGTCTTGCCGAGCAAGGCGTGTGCGTTACGGCGCGGCACGCGGCCGATCTGGTTCACGGGTTTCTCAGGCTAAGGCACGTCTCCGCGCGCGCCCAAGTCGAATTCGACAGTGCCGCTAACTGGCTCTCCCAGAGACTCCAGACACGCCCCGAGGGCGCACTCTAGGGCCGGCCTTTGGCTTTGCCTTCGACTCCGTCCCGACTGCGAAGCCCGTTGCGGTCCGAACCGAAGACGATGGCCAGCCCGGGAAAGCCCTCGGGGTCGGCCGTCGTGGCCGCGATATCGCTCCGCCGGCTGCCACGCGGCTTTTACGATCGCAATGCGATCGACGTCGCGCCCGAGCTTCTCGGTCGCGCGCTCGTGCATGTCGTCGAGGGCATCGAGCGTGTGGCCATCATCGTGGAGGTGGAAGCGTACCTTGGACCCCACGATCTCGCAGCCCACAGCGCGCGCGGCAGGACACTGCGCACCGAGGTGATGTTCGGGCCACCAGGCTTCGCCTACGTCTACCTGATCTACGGTCTGCACCATTGTATGAATGTGGTCACGGGACCGGGTAAGCACGCATCGGCAGTACTCATCCGTGCGGTCGAGCCCGTCGCCCCGCTTGTCTCGCGCGCGAGCGGTCCAGGGCTGGTTTGCCGGGCCTTGGGTATCGACCGCAGCGACAATGGCCTCGACCTGCTGGGGCAGCGCCTGTACATCGGCGAAGGCCTTGGCGATCGCGGATTTCGGGTCGAGCGCCGCCCGCGTATCGGAGTCGACTATGCCGGCCACTGGGCGCGTCGGCTGCTGCGCTTCTACATCCGCGGGAATGCTTTCATTTCGCGTCCCTAGCGGAATCCTCATACCCAAGGCCCGGGCAGCCGAAAAGCAAGTTCAAGCCAAACTGTATTTGCCCACCGCGGTTGGGATCTTTCGCAACAGAATGCAAGAGAAGCACGCGCCGGACATCCCGCGACCCGGGTTGCTTTGGGAACGGACCATGCCAGAATGGACTCCAACCCGGCAAGAAGCCAATGGCGACTAGGCCCTAAACTTGCTCCGTGACGTCTTATTTGGATCGGGCCAAGACGGCCTGTGGCTCTTTTTGCGGCTTCAACGAGGTGAAGGACGATGGAAATACTGGTGTTGGGTGGGACGAACTTCCTGGGGCGCCACTTCGTCGAAGCCGCCCTCGCCCGCGGCAACCGCGTCACGCTCTTTCACCGCGGCAAATCGCCCAACCCTTTCGGAGATGCGGTCGAAGTAAGGCTGGGTGATCGCGACCCTCAAATCGGCTCCGGACTAGGTGCCCTGGAATCCGGTCAGTGGGATGTCGTTCTGGATACCAGTGGCTATCTGCCGCGACACGTCCGGGCAAGCGCGGATCTGCTCTTCGGCCGCGTCGGCCACTATTACTTCGTCTCCTCGGTCTCCGCCTATGCGGATCTGTCGGCCCCGGGGGTTGACGAGACGGCGCCGCTTGCGGTTCTCTCTGATCCGGCCTCGGAAGACGTTGCCACGGACTACGGGGCGCTTAAGGCCGCCTGCGAGGCGGTCGTGCTCGATCGCTACGGCAAGCAGGCGCTCATCGTTCGACCCGGACTGATCGTCGGTCCTCACGACCCCACCGATCGCTTTCCCTACTGGGCGGCGCGCTTTGGGGCACCGACCCTGCTCGGAGAGCGTGGGTCCGTAGCCGTCATGCCGGGTCCCCCAGGCCGCGCGATCCAGTGCATCGACGCGCGAGACATCGTGCTCTGGATCTTCCTCGCGCTCCAGGCGCAGCGCGGGGGCGCCTACAATCTGACAAGCCCGCCGGGTCAGTGGACGATGGGCTCCCTTGCCGAGTCCGGACACAAACTTTCAGTCAAGCGCGGCTTCGATGTGTCCATCCACTGGGTCGAAGACGCTGAATTGGTCGCCGCCGGCGTTGCTCCCTGGACCGGCTTGCCTTTGTGGTTGCCCGCGTCGGACACCACGTTCCAAGGGTTGCAGTCCGTTGATGTCACCCGCGCCTTAGACAGCGGCCTGACGATTCGCCCCCTGCTGGAAACCATCACGGACACCCTCGAGGCGCTCATTACGACACCAGCCGGCACGCGTTTTCAGAATGTGCTGCCAGCCGCGCTCGAAGAAGCGCTCGCAAAACCATCGAGCTAGGTCACGCCCCGATTCAGTACAATTCGGCTGGATGCCCGGGGCCGCCCACGCTGTGGGCTTTTGCAGTTCGACAAAGCAGGGAAAAATCTCATGGCCGACGTAGACCGACTCGCCCACGGAGCGCTTGGTACGGGCGAGTCCATCGTAATGGGGGTCGCAGGGACAGCCCCCGCGTTTAGCGTGGCAGTGACCACGGCAGCGCTGGTCGCCGCAGTGGGGCTGCTCTCGCCTGGGAGCATCCTCTACTGCGGCTTGATCATGTTTGGCGTGACGCTGGCTTTCATGCATCTCAATAAGACCGCGGCCAATGCGGGCGGCACCTACATCTGGGTGGGCCAAGTGTTTACTCCCATGCTCGGATTTTTCGCGGGCTGGGCGCTTCTCGTTGCATCCGCGATTTTCATGGTGTCGGGCACCACCCCGGCTGCGACCGCCACGTTGCAGCTGCTCTCGTCGCTGAACCTCGTGGACCAGGGTCACATGAATGATCCGGTCTGGGTGAATTCGATCGCATCATTCTGGCTCTTGGCGGTCAGCGCCGTCATCGTGAAAGGGATCAAGCCCACGAGCTACACCCAAATCGTCATGACGGGGGTCGAAGTCGTCGCCCTGGTAGCGGTCATCGTGACTGCGTTTGTCAAATTCGGAGACCATCCCGCGCATCCCTTTAGCATCGTCTGGTTCGCCCCGTGGTCTTTTACACCCCTATCGTTTGCCACCGGAGCGTTGACCGCATTGTTTTTCTTCTGGGGTTGGGACGTGACGGTGAATCTCAACGAGGAAACGCGTGACGCCGAGAGGTCCGCCGGACACGGCGCGCTCGCTTCGATGGTGATCGTGATGGTGCTTTTCATCACGTTCGTGACCGCGGTGCTGCTCGTGTTAAGCGACGCCGAGATTGACCAAGCTGGAACCAACATCGTATTCGTACTCGCCGAGAGACTGTTTCCCGGGCAACTGACCTATCTGGCCATCATTGCGGTCATGCTGAGCACGATCGGTACGCTCGAGACTTCGATTCTTCAGTTTACGCGCACGCTGTTCGCCAAGGGTCGCGATGGGGCCCTTCACCCCCGCTACGCCACATTGCATCGCCACTGGAAAACCCCGTGGCTGGCAACCTTGGTCATCGCGATCCTGGGGCTTCTCTTCCTTTTTTTCTCCTCGTTTGTCCCGACCATGAACGAGATCATCAAGGATTCGGTCAACGCCATCGGGTTTCAGGTGTGCTTCTACTATAGCCTCGCCGGCTTCGCCTGCGCCTGGCACTACCGGAGGCAGGCCTTCACGAGCGTCCCGAATTTTCTCCTTCTTTTCCTATGGCCCGGCGCGAGCGCGGCATTTCTGGTCTTTATCGGGCTCTATAGCATTCCAACCTTTGATCTGACGGCGAAAGTCGTGGGCATCGGTGGCCTCGTCGTAGGGATCGTGCCCTGGATTGCCAATCGCTGGCGACTGCGCCGCGAATCGGTCGCAGCCGCCTAGGCCGATTCGCTCGCCCTAGGGTGCGCTAGCGGCGTCCAAGCGGCGCAGCGCCTCACGATTGAGTTCAACGCGGACCGAACCCAGAAGTTCCGACATCTGCTCTTCGGAGGTCGCGCTCGCGATCGGCGCGGTGATGCCAGGCCGCGTCATGAGCCAGGCGAGCGCCACCTGCGCACAGGTCGCGTGGGCCTCCTTCGCCACCGCATCGAGCGTCTCGAGGATCCGGTAGCCACGGTTGTTCAGATACTCCTTGACGCGCTGTCCTCGAGGACTCTTGGACAGATCGCCCGCGCCACGATACTTACCACTCAGAAAACCCGACGCGAGCGAATAATAGTTGATGACGCCAACGCCCTGTTCCACGCAAACGCTCCGGAGTTCGGCTTCGTACGGCGCACGATCATACAAGTTGTAAAGTGGCTGCAGCGATTCGTAGCGAGCCAGATCCCGATCCGTGGACACGCGCAGCGCTTCAGCGAGCCGCGCGGCCGAAAAATTGGAAGCCCCGATGGCTCTGACCTTGCCTGCCTTGACGAGACCGTCGAAGGCTCCGAGCGTCTCGAACAAGGGCGTATTGGTATCGTCGGTGTGCGCCTGATACAGATCGATATAGTCGGTCTGCAGTCGCCGCAACGATTCCTCGAGAGCACTCTTGATATACGCCGGAGCCAGGCCCTTCTTGTCAGGCCCCAATTCCATCCCCACTTTCGTAGCGAGCACCACCTTCTCGCGCTTGCCGCTCTTCTTGAGCCACTTTCCGATGATGGTTTCGGACTCTCCTCCCTTGTGTCCTGGCACCCACCGCGAGTAAACATCGGCGGTGTCAATGAGATTAAAGCCGGCATCGACGAACTGATCGAGAAGCCTAAATGAGGTCGCTTCGTCGGCCGTCCATCCGAATACATTGCCCCCAAAAGCGAGGGGGGCAACCTCGAGTCCTGACCGACCGAGGGAACGCTTGTTCATAGAGATCCTTCCATTGCGTTCAGGCTTTGCGCCTGTGTATTTTTTACGGTAACGCTCCCCTCATCGAGCCTACTGCCCTTGCTTTTATTCTACCGCTGCGCGCGAAGTCCGGCATGACCGCTTCCGGTAGAATACAAAGTTTGGTCCGCAATCATGCGGGCGATGACAACCCCACTGATGCCGACCGATGTCCTCCGTTCATGACAAGCCTGCTTCGAGCAACTTCCTGCGCACGCTCATCGAAGCGGATATTGCGCGAGGCGCTTACGCGGCGCGGCTCTGGGCGGGTAAGCGCTCCCCGGATCCGGCCGACGCAGCGGTGGCCGCGGATCCGGCTCGCATTCGCACGCGCTTTCCTCCCGAACCGAATGGCTATCTGCACATCGGGCATGCCAAGTCGATCTGTCTGAACTTCGGCCTCGCACGCGACTACGACGGGGTGTGCCACATGCGCTTTGACGACACTAACCCCGTCAAAGAAGACCAAGAGTATGTCGACTCGATCATCGAGACGATCCACTGGCTGGGCTTTGACTGGGCTGCCCGACCCTTCGAGAAGGCGCTAGCGCCGGTGGAAGACCACCTTTACTTCGCCAGCGACTACTTCGACTACCTGTATCAGTTCGCTGAATACCTGATCTCGACCGGGCACGCTTTCGTCGACAGCGATCCTGCCGAAAAGATCCGTGAACGTCGAGGCACCCTGACCGAAGTGGGCTCGGAATCGCCATACCGCAACCGCACCGTCGATGAAAATCTGGCGCTTTTCCGGGCCATGCGAGCCGGGGAGTTCCCAGACGGGGCACACGTGCTGCGCGCGCGCATCGACATGGGCTCGCCCAACATCAACATGCGCGATCCGGTTCTGTATCGCATCCGGCACGCCGAACACCATCGCACCGGCAGTAAGTGGTGCATCTACCCGCTCTACGACTATACCCACTGCATCTCAGATGCGCTGGAAAACATCACCCATTCGATCTGTACGCTCGAATTCGAGGATCACCGCCCCCTCTATGACTGGGTCTTAGAACGGATCGTGCCGGTCTTGCGTCCGCCCCAATTCATGCATGCCGTCGATTATGTCCGTAGCCTGCGAGAACGGGGAATTGAGGCGCAGAAGGAATTCGCGCTGCACTGCCACAACTTCAAGCACAAGCTGTTCGGCAGCACTCCCGAAATAGCGATGCGGCAGATGTTCGAGCGCTGGCAGCACGATCGCGGCACACTTCTTCCCGATCTGGACCGTTTTTTCGATCTTCTCCTCGAGGATGTCGAACAGTTTGCCCCTCTTTTGACGCACGCGCTCGAAGAGCACACGCCCAACCCTTTCGGACTGCCGCACCAGCACGAATTCGCGCGTTTGCATCTGACCTATTTCGTCAGCAGCAAGCGCAAGCTGCTGCAACTGGTGCAGGAAGGTTACGTCGATGGGTGGGATGACCCGCGCATGAGCACCCTCGTGGGTCTGCGCCGCCGCGGCTATACGCCCGAAAGTATTCAGCTCTTTTGCGAACGAGTTGGGGTATCGCGCGCCGATAGCTGGATCGACTACAGCATCTTGGAGCAGGCGCTTCGCGACGACCTAGACGACCGCGCCCCGCGCGCGACGGCAGTGCTGAATCCGGTACGCCTGGTGATCGATAACTTTCCGGAAGATCGATCGGAGCTCTGCACAGCGCCGGTCCACCCCCATCATGAGGAGATGGGCCGGCGGGAGTTCACCTTCACCAAGGAGCTTTGGATCGAGGCCGAGGACTTCGCTGAAGTCCCCCCAAAGGGCTACTTCCGCCTGTTTCCGGGCAATAAGGTGCGATTGCGCCATGGCTATATCGTCGAATGTACCGGTGCGACCAAGGACGCCTCCGGACGTATATCGGAAATCCATGCCGTCTACCTGCCCGAAACCAAGAGCGGCACACCTGGGGCGGACAGCGTCAAGGTCAAGGGCAATATCCATTGGGTCAGCACGCGCGAGGCGGCTGAGGTCCAGGTCCGACTCTATGACCGACTCTTCAGCGATCCTCAGCCCGATACCGGGGGGAAGAACTATCTGGCCGCGCTCAACCCCGAGTCGAAAAAGGTGGTGACCGCCTACGTCGAGAAATCCCTTCTCGATGCGCTGCCCGACACGCGCTATCAGTTTGAGCGTCACGGCTATTTCACGGTGGACCGGGTCGATTCCGGCCCAGGGCGCCCGATCTTCAACCGTATTGTGACGTTGAGGGATTCCTGGGGACCGGCCAAGCGAGCCTAGTCACACGAGCTCGCCGTGGACAGGCTCGCCGGTCGCCCGATCTAAGCCCGCTTCTCGCGCACAACCATCGGCACCGTGTCCGACACGCTTGGGGGAATGGCGGGCGGCCCCCCATCCCCCGCTTCATGCGCCTCACGGGCCTAGGCAGTCGCTGCCTGAGCATCGACGCGACTCGGGGTGCTAGTCAACAGAAGTCCCAAGAGCGCCGCCACTTCCGCACAGGCGGCGCCGATACCGAAGGCGTAGCGGTACCCGGCCATGAGTGTCCCAGTAGCGGACAAAACTCCCGACTCAGCCACGTGCTGACTCTCGGCACCTGCGAGGCTGGCAAGGACAGCGAGCCCGAGCGCGCCACCCATCATGAACGAGGTGTTGATGACCCCCGAGGCCAGACCCGCATCCTCGGCAGGGACATCATTCATCGCCGCAAGCAAGAGGGGATTGAAAGCAATGCCCGCTCCCAGGCCAAGTAGCACCATTGCTGGCAACACCAACCTCACGAAGTCGGCATCCACCGGTGCCCATGCAAAAAGCAGCAGCCCGCCTGCTGCGCAGTTCAGTCCCAGGGCCAGCGGGCGCTTGACGCCAAAGCGCGTGACCAGGCGTGCCGAGATTCCCAGGGATAGCGCGGCCATGATGAGATTCGAGGGCAAAAATGCGAGTCCAACCTGAAGCGCCGAATAGCCCAAGACCAGCTGCATGTAGAGCGCGGAAATAAAAAACCAGGCAAACATGGCAGCAGCCCAGAGCGCGCCGACGATGTTTGCGATGGCTACGTTGCGTAGCGCGAAATGTCCGAGCGGCATCAGGGGTACCTTCGCACGCGCCTCGATGGCGATAAAAAGGACCAGCAGCAGGATTGCGCCGCCAAGTTCGGCTAATGTGCGTGTAGAGGTCCAACCGACCGCGTTTCCATTGACGAT
Organism: Burkholderiaceae bacterium; assembly: GCA_049514215.1. Taxonomy (GTDB): domain Bacteria; phylum Pseudomonadota; class Gammaproteobacteria; order Burkholderiales; family Burkholderiaceae_D; genus BOG-994. Next base: position 38,754 of record JBEKVI010000003.1, on the reverse strand, counting down.
CGCGTAGACCGCAAGGATGAGGGCGATCGTGACGGTGAAGGCGCCGGGCAGATCGAGGTGTTGGTCGGCGCGAGGGGGAGCGCCCTTGGGCACGAGGATCAGCGTCAAGACGAACACAGCAATTCCGATGGGCAAATTCACGAGGAAGATCCAATGCCAGCTCAGGGCGCTGGTCAGCAGTCCTCCCAGTAGCACGCCGATGCTACCGCCCCCGGCGCACACGAATCCGTAGATACCCATTGCTCTCGCGCGTTCTTCTGCCTCGGGAAACAGATTGACGATCAGCGACAGGGCGATCGAAGAAACCACCGCTCCGCCGAGGCCCTGGATCGCACGGGCGACAATGAGCCAGGATTGCGATTCTGCGAGTCCGCAAAGAAGCGAAGCGAGCGTGAAGGCCATAAGCCCGAGCATGAAAACAAGGCGGTGGCCGTAGAGGTCGCCCATGCGGCCCCCCAACAATAAGAAACCGGCATAAGTCAGCATGTAGCCGTTAACGACCCACACCAAGGACGTCTCCGAAAAGCCGAGATCGACCCGGATCGATGGCAGCGCGACATTCACGATGGTTGTGTCGAGCACGATCATGAGCTCACCCAGGCACAGCGTCACGAGTGCCAGCCAGCGCGAGCGATTAAATTGTGTCGAGGTCTCGATGGGCTAGTTCCGAGTTTTTACAGCTGGGCCAGGCGCGGGCCCACTGCCAGCCCAGAAGAGGGCATCATTGGACGGCATGGCCTCGGAGCCCCCGACAAAAGAGGCGCCTATCGCGAGTTCTCCGTGTTGACGTCATCCCATCGGCCCACGGTTTCCGACTTTCTATAGACTTCTCCTAAGAGCTTCACTTCGACTCTGCCGGTATCGGTAAAGACGGCAACCTCGTGAGGTTGGGAGTTGCCAATGATGAGGTATCGACAGGGCTGACTGGTGTGATTGATGAGCGCATGCCCGACCTGCTGCCCGGCCGGGAAACAGACATAATGTCCGGCAGACAAGATGTACTTCTTCTCACCAAGCTGAAGAGTGAGCTCGCCCTCCAAGACGAACACGTGTTCCTCTTCGAGCATGTGATAGTGCGCCTGATTCGCTTGTTGACCCGGAGCCAGCACTTCGTTGGCCACGCCAATCTGGCTGCCACCGCCATACGAACTCAGATGTTGATAGCGCATCCCGAACCGACTCCCGCGAGAGAATTCTTCCCAGGGAACATCGGCTATGAGAAAAGGCTCAAAAATTCCTTCCGCGTCTGCAGAATTTTGCTTCATAGCGTCGATGTCCTTTCTGAGTGCGAGACTTCGGGTTCGAAAGTTCGGTCTTCCCGCTCAAGACAGCCTAGTCATTGTGAGGTTCGAGCCTACTCGTACCGATTTGGTCATGAGCGCTCTCAAATGCGTTCGACATGCTAGCGTAGAAAAAATCCTCTCCGCCGTCGCATCGACTTCGAACTGACTCGACTGCCGCGGCATCGAATTCTGTCCCGAACTAGTCCTGGGGGCGGTGACCCCCCGGCTCACCTCCACACACGAGCAACCTCCGAGATCCCACGTCCAGTCCCACCGCGTGACTCTCCTCGGCCAGCCGCCCGTCTCGTGTCCCGCATCCAATCTCATATGACGCCCGAGGTAATTGAACGCCGGCATGGCGTAATTATGATATCGACAATCGGAACAGCAATTGAATCACGCGCAAGACCATCCCAGCAGACCTTCTCATGCAACAGCTTGCCTACCGCATCCTCCATTACCCCGTCGTCGCGCAAGCGGCGATGTATCTCGGTGAGACGATGCATCGAGCCGACGGTAGTGTGGGTGCCGCGCTCGTGTTCGTGATCGGCGGACTGCTCGCTTCTACGCATCGCACCCTGACGCAAGACGCGTGTCGCAGACGCAGGCCTTTCTCGCCGACCGGTCAGCACTCCGGATCCCGCAACGAGCTCGCACAGCCGAAATGATTCTCAGCTCCAGGTCTTCGCGACGAGTTCGGCCGCATTCCCAGATATCGATCGTTTGTAGCGCGAGAGATACGGCGCGAGCACCGTCAGAGCAAGTCCAGCCGCTTCCTCCGCCCTGCCTTGGGCAACGTAGGTTAGCGCGAGGACGGCGCGTGCTTCGTCATGCAATACGCGAGGCGCGTCCTGTTCCTTGGGACGCTCGAGTTCATCGACGAGCAATTGCTCGCTTTCTTGAAGTCGCCCTAAAATCCGAAGTGTGCTGGCCAGTTGGATGCAGGCGCGGACTCTGCGGTAGGGGTCCAATCCTTCGCCCGCGAGTGCCGCGCGATAGTAGGTTTCCGCATCCGCCTCGAACCCTGCGGTGTCCCGCGCACAAGCGCGCTCAAACAGTGCGGCGGCATCATCGGGGCCACGTTCATCGGCGAGCGCATCAACGGCTGCGACCAACGCGGCCGGCTGCAGGGTCTCAACCCGTTGCCAGACCTCGGCAATGCGCAATTCCCACTCTTCTCGATTTCCGTTCATATTCAGGATTCGCTCATTGTAAGTACTGAAGACTGCGAAGGTATGACCCTCAAGACGCCCCAGGTAGCTGATGAAGGGCTAGCCGCCGAGCAGCCCGACAAGAACGTCGGCCGCGCGCACACAATCGTTGTGGCTGACGTCAAGGTGCGTCACGAGTCTCAGCTTGTGGGAGCCTAGCGCGTTAATCAACACGCCCTCCGCGCGAGCCCGCGCCACCAGATCGGACGCGCTAACGCGCGCTCCTTCAAGCTCCCAGACGACGATATTGGTATGCAACTGGCGCAGGTTGATATTCACTCCAGGACAAGTGGCAAGCCGCTTTGCGAGCATGTGTGCATTGGCATGGTCCTCGGCAAGGCGCGTGAAGTTGTGAGTCAACCCATAGTCGCATGCGGCTGCCAGCATCCCGATCTGCCGCATTGCGCCGCCGAACATGCGGCGATAGCGGATAGCATTATTGATCAACTCGCGCGATCCCGCGAGCATGGATCCGGCCGGAGCCCCCAGCCCCTTGGAAAACGCCACCATCACAAGGTCGAAGGGCGCGGCTAGTCGCGAGGGGATGATCCCGCTCTGCACGGAAGCATTCCACAAGCGTGCGCCATCGAGGTATGTGGCAAGCCCGATCTCGCGCGCCTTGGCACAGACTCGTTCGACCTCGGTCTGCGCCCAAACAATGCCGCCGTGACGGTTATGTGTGTTCTCGATTTGTACAAGCGTCGTTGCAGGCCAGGGCAACACCGGCTGGTTGCGCGGCTTGGCATTGCGGCTGACGTCGTCTGCCGTAAAGATACCGCCGCTACCGATTTCGGTGAATTGGACGCCCGCGTTGGCCGCAGATCCCCCCGCCTCGTGCCACACCGAATGTGCCTCGGTAGCGACCAGTACATCGTCTCCAGGACGCGCCAACACGCGTAGCGCCACTTGATTGGCCATCGTACCTGATGGCAGCCATAGCGATGCCTCCTTGCCCAGCAAATCCGCAACGCGCGCCTCGAGCGCGTTCAGGCTCGGATCATCACCGTATTGCATGTCCCCTACCGGCGCAGCGGACATCGCCTTACGCATGCCCTCGGACGGACGGGTAACCGTATCAGAGCGCAGGTCGATCACCTGGATATCCTCAGTTAGAGAGTCAGGCACAAGGTTACATCACGCTTGCCACACGCGCGATCGGGGTGCGGCAATTCCCTGGTTGGTGCTAAGACGCGCAAGTACCGCTGATGCGCGATCGAGTATGACGAGGGCTTCAAAGCACGCGAGGGCCTTGCGGCGTATTGATACGCGCGGCCAAAGGAGCCGCGCACCCCTTCTTCGGTAGGGACACAGAAACCGGGCCTTCAAAGCCGATGGATCTGAGCAGGCGAGAGATGCGATCCTTGTCAGGGTGGAAGAGCTCGAGATGGGCTAGAGATAAGCCCCACTCTTGAAGATGTCCGGCGATATGCGCTTGCGTGTCCCACTGGATGAGCGCGGGGGCAACTCCGCTAAGCGCGGGGGAACCATCGGCAGGAATGGTGATAAACCAGCTAAGGTTCCCGCGGCTCATCGGCTCGATCTCTCCCAAATCTTCAGAACTTGCGAAAGCCGAACCATTGATGTCAGACGTGCGCACAACCCATGCCGAAAGTGCGGGTGCCGCGCCCGGAAGCAGCGTGTCTAAAGCAAACCATCGGGGTCTTGCCGGAGCCTGAGCCGCGGGATTCGGCGCGATCACTTCGAGGAACAAGGAGTCACCGAGACGCAGAAGAAGGTTGTGCGTGCCCATGCGAGGATGCTCTCCGCCGACTTGGGGCGTCACCCCGAGCGCTTCGCGCACGAACTCCGCCCCGCGGTCCAAGCTCGGTGCCGTAACAATAATGTGATCTATCAGGCAGCGTGACACGCCAAGAATAGATTCCTCTGAAAGGGGACCACGCGATTCCGAAGAGGCCGGTGGCCGTGGCCCACTTTCGATGCCCGCAGACGAGCTTCCCGATTACTCCACCTCATCGCGGGCAAGTTTAGCACCCGTGTGATGGACGCTGCGACTAGTGCTCCATCCTAAATGTAATCCGCACCGGATACTGCATCTTGCATGGGATCCCATTGCAGACTGCCGGTTTGTACTTTTGAAGCATCAGCGCGGAAGCGACAGCCTTTACCATCTCCCGATCGGGCGACTTAAAAACCTCCACTGAGGTCGCGCGGCCTTCACTATCGACGCTTACAGCCACGCTCAGTTCGCCTGTGACTTGCAATTTGTTCTGAATCTCGTGGACTGTCGTCAGGAACGCGAGAGGTCCGTGGAGTGGATACGGTGGCTCGTCGGCATCAGCCATCGGCTCGTAAAGCAATTTGACGCGGCTCTTCTCATCGGGCAGCAATTCCGCGTAGGATTTTTCCGGTGGCACGCTGATGCCCGAAACCTGATCGTGCCGGATATTGGAACCCGTCTGCGGATGCGATTCTTTGATGGAGTACTGCTGCCGAACGATGCTTTCCGGATGGGCGGGCTTCCCGTCGACGAATTCGCCTTCGTAGCGCCGGCCATCGGCCGCGACCATCACACCCTGGCCGGAAGGCTTGTCATCGATCCAGTTCCCATCGTATTGACCGCCGTCGCTGTAAACCTGTTTTCCCTTGCCCGCCCGCTTATTTTCGACCCAGTCGCCTTCATAGCGGCCGCCAATCGTGGACGTCATGATCCCCTTTCCGGACCACTTGCCGTCCAGGAACTGGCCTTCATACCGATCCCCATTGGGCCGTGTAAATACTCCTGAGCCAGTCCGCTTCCCCTCGATCCAGTCCCCCTCGTACCGGTTACCGGATGCCCAGGCCATGACTCCCTTTCCCGTACGCAGGCCATCGACAAACTGACCTTCGAATCGGTCCCCGTTGGGCCAGAGCAGGGATCCCTTGCCGGAGGCTTTACCTTCCACGAAGCTCGCCTCCTCACGCAGGTTGAGCTTCCCGTCAATTAACCACTGCAAGACACCGGGTCCCTCGACATATCCCTCCCGACACTTCCCATTCCACGCAACGCTTTCGCTTGGTAGGGGATGGGGATTCCAGACTTTGCATCCACTCGCATCGGCGATCCAGACTGTCTCCGTTGCTTGAGCAATTGGATAGGCGGCAATCCAAACCAAACCGCAGGCGAGCAAAAATGACCTCATATTCCCCAATCACATTGTCTCGCGCCGTAGGAGACCGGGAACTCACGCGCTAGCGATCCAGGACTTCTCGTCCAGGAAGCGCTCACCGACTGCGGCACTCGAATTTCAGCCCACGACGCGAAGAAAAATAACCAGCTCGGTACGATACGCCGAGCCCCCAAGCGCGGCTTGCCTTACGCCTTTCGGATCAAACCGTGCGTAACCAAGCGCCCCCGAAAATCCTCACTTAAAGTCGAAACCATGTAAATTTTTTCCGATTCGATGTTCGCGAGCTTGTTGCATTTTTCTAACTCTGGGCCGGGAATCTGGGAACATATTGACGACACGGACCACGTTGACTATGCACTCGAGTCGGGCATGGTCGCTCGTAGCCGACGTGCGGGAGGGGTAGAGGAGGACGCTTGCGATACAGCGGGAAGGCGGAGATCGCTGTGGAAGCTTCGCGATTGGGCGATGGGCGCCGTTCTGCGCAGACAGGAAATGAGTATCTGAAACGCGCTCCGCGCAAGGGCGTCCGCTGAGGGCAAGAACCGCGTTCCCTGAAATTGCCACGAGCCCGCTCACGCTGACGGAGTCGTCATCATGAAGCGCTCCCCTTTGTCGCATCCCCGTCGGAAAGGATCGCAAAGTCCCGCAGTGCCGGATCGGGTCAAAACCCGCTCCCGGCCCGAACTGCATTCACTCGAAAATGGTCCAACATAAATTGGCAGATCTATGCCCCCGCGTACCTCCCCAATGAGACTGGGCCGATGCTATAGTTTCAGCATTCGACCCGACCTTCAGGCTGGGTAACCTTCTAAGCGAGGAGTCGACTGGGGGCGCCTTCAAAGCCACCCTCGAGCCCCGACCATGGAGAGTCTGTTTTGCGAGGGTCGCAGACTCCATGCTCGCCACATGGGACTATATGGGTCTGCCTCGCGGCTGACTCTAATTGAATCCACCGATCATGAAACCCGCGGCTTGTTAGCCCAACGCGATGCGGGTGAAGGAAGCGAGAAACGATATTGGATCTTCATCTTCGCGGAAAACGCGTGGTCATCACCGGCGCTTCCAAGGGCATCGGGGCCGCGGCGGCCGAGGCTTTTGCCGAAGAGGGGTGCAATCTGCGCATCGCCGCACGAGGCGAGGCGGCTCTTGCGGCCTTGGCGAGCCGGTTGCAGTCCAGTTATGGAATCGAGGTGGCCGTCCACGCGGTTGACTTGCGGCAACCGGAGGACGTCGTGCGGCTCGCGGCAGCGGCATCCGATTGCGACGTCCTGATTAACAATGCGGGCGATATTCCAGGAGGTTCCCTCGACAAGGTCGCCGAAGGCGCATGGAGACATGCATGGGAGCTCAAGGTCTTTGGATACATCAACCTGACTCGACTAGTTTATGCACAAATGAAGGCACGCGGCGGCGGTGTCATCATCAATGACATCGGAGCAGCGGGCGAGCGGTTCGATTTCGACTACATCGTAGGTAGCGCGGGCAATGCGGCGCTTATGGCATTTACGCGTGCGCTTGGCGGTCGAAGCCTGCAGGACAAGATTCGCGTCGTGGGCCTCAATCCTGGTCCGGTTGAGACGGACCGAATCGTCACACTGCTGAAAACACAGGCACGCAGTCGCTTCGGCGATGAAAACCGGTATGGCGAGTTAATGGCGAAGTTCCCCATGGGCCGGCCCGCCAAGCCACGCGAGATTGCCGACATGATGGCCTTTCTCGCCTCGGACCGATCCGCTTATACCAGTGGGGTCATCGTGACCATTGACGGGGGCCTTTGCGCAGGCGGACCCTGAAATTCGCAGCACCGCGGGCACTGGCGCGCACTTCTGAGTTGCCAATCGGCGTTCGTTAAGCGAGAAGCCTGAGACCCGGCTTTCGGATGAGTTCCGGCCTGGCGTTCGAATGCGAGCGCTCGGCCCCGTGCGGGCCTCCTCCCAGCAAGAAGTAAAATCAAGTATGGTCACATTCGAATGGGTTATCGCGCTACTTCTTGGTGCGGCGCTCCTCACCGTGCTCGCGCGCACGATCGGAGTCCCCTATCCGACTTTCCTTGCGCTTGGTGGGGCGCTCCTCGCGTTCGTGCCCGCGAGCCCGAACTGGACTCTCGATCCGGAACTGGCGCTGGCGCTATTCGTCGCACCGGTGCTCGTAGACGCCGCCTACGACACCTCTCTACGCGACCTTCGGGCCAATTGGCGTCCCGTGGCGGGCCTTGCCATCGCAGCCGTCGCGACGACCGTGGTGGCGGTCGCTGTGGTGGTGCGGTGGCTCGTCCCCGCGATGCCGTGGCCTGTCGCGATTGCGCTTGGCGCCATCGTTGCCCCGCCCGATGCCGCCGCCGCGACTGCCGTCATGCGGCAGGTCAAGCTGCCGCACAAGCTCTTGAAGATTCTCGAAGGAGAAAGCTTGTTAAACGATGCGAGCGCACTGCTGGTCTACCGGCTTGCGATCATGACCGTGATGGCAGGACACCTCGGATTTGGCAGCTTCGCACCCGTGTTGCTGCTTACGGTGGTGGGCAGCGTTGCCGCGGGCATCGGTTGCGCGTACCTCTTGGGACCTCTCACTACCCGCCTTCGCGAAGTTCCCATCTCGCTCATCGTGCAGTTCGCGTTCACCTTCGGCGTATGGATCGCGGCCGAAGCCATCGGGCTCTCGGGCATTCTGACGCTGGTGGCTTTCGCGATGACGCTCGCGCGAAGAGGAGGAGCGCACATGCCGGCGCGCATGCGCGTGCCCATCTTCGCCGTTTGGGAGGCGGTGGTGTTTGTACTGAACGCGTTCGCCTTCGTCTTGATCGGCATGCAGTTGCGGCCGATTTGGCAACGGCTTGAGGCTGATGGGACGGTTGCTGCCGCGGTGACCACAGCAGCGGTGGTTCTCGGAGTCACCGTCGCGGCGCGCTTCGCCTGGGTGCTGAGCTACAAGGCCGTCAGGCGCCGCCGCGCCATCGGGCCGGGCCAAGCGCAAGATATGCGCCCCACAGTCGGCGGCGCAATCGTTCTGTCCTGGGCTGGCATGCGCGGAATTGTCACATTGGCTGCGGCGTTCGCGGTTCCCGAGACGCTTTCCGACGGGTCGCCATTTCCTTTCCGCGATCTCATCTTGCTAAGCGCATTCACAGTCGTCCTTGGCACGCTCGTGTTGCAGGGTCTTACCTTGGGTCCTCTCATCCGGCGAATGGGCCTGAGCGACGACGACCCTGTCGGCCGCGAGATCCGACTCGGACGCACCCAGGCCTACACCGCGCTTCTAGACGCGATCAAGGACGATCAAACGCTCACGGGAAAATTGCTGCGAAAGGAATATGCCGCCGTCGTGGAGCTCAATGCAAACGGTGCGCAGGACGCCTCCGTGCGCGAGGTGCCCGGTGGCCCCCTGCGACGAAGCGCGATCGCCATCGCGCGGGCGCGGGCGTTGGAGCTTTGGCGCGACGACGTCATCGGTGACGACGCCTACCGCGTACTGATCCAAGAACTCGATTGGGCCGAACTGAGCGCTGGGGGCAGCAGACAGGATTGACAATCCCACCTCAAGAAATGAGAGGGTGTTGTCCACGATCCAGCTCGGCATCGAAGTCCGTGCATCCAAGGGATCGCTTGCGGGGACCAGCGGCGATGCCTCCAGCGCCATGTTCCTATGCTTCGGCGGCAGCTTTCCGCCACCGGGCTGACCCAAACGCAAGGCGATGCAAGTATGATCGTAAGGAACGGTTCAAAGTGTCCCCATCCCAGATCGGGTCCGGGCAACCCGGGAGATGCCAATCCGAGGGTCAGCGACGCTGGAGACCGGTCATTCAATCCAGGGAGACACTGTGTTCCTCATCGCCAGTATTGCCGTCGCGCTCATTGCGTTCTTGCACATCTATATCCTGGTCCTCGAGATGTTCCTCTGGGACAAACCGACCGGGCTTCGGGTATTTGGCCAGACGCAGGAAGTCGCGAGCGCGAGCAAAATCCTCGCGGCAAACCAGGGACTCTACAACGGGTTTTTGGCCGCGGGGCTCATTTGGGGGCTGACCCTCGGCGAGGCGGGCCTGGGAGTAAAGGTATTTTTCCTGTGCTGCGTGCTAATTGCAGGCCTGTATGGAGCGGCATCGACACGCAATCGAAGAATCTTGTTCGTCCAGTCGATCCCCGCCGCAGTCGCGCTGACGCTCTTGCTGCTGACCTAGTCCGTTGTGAGGCCAGCCTGCCTGGCCTGGTTGCTCCTCGAGACTTCGACTCAGGGAACGGGGGGCGCCGAGAAGATAACTGAGACGCACGATATTTTCGACTTCGCCCCAGTCGATCACGTCGCGATCAAGCCGCATTCCGAACCAGCCTCTCGGCCCGAGGTAGGCCGGAAGATAAAAAAGATCGGGACGCGAACTGACGCGGTCGAGATTCTCACCCAAGGAGGAACGCACGCATACTGAGACAATCCCGCCCCCATGGTGATTGTTCAGGAAATAGGCGAAGGCCTTCTTTCTTACGCGAAAGTCCGCAGGGCCCAAGCGAAGAGCGCGAACGACCTCCGGATACGCAAGGCAGATCCGGGACAACTGCACGAGCCGACTGTCTTGAATCCGTGCCGCGGGCATCCTACGATCCTTCGCATGTCCTAGGTTCCTTCGCATCAACGGGACCGGTGCGACCAAGATTTATCGTTTGGCCCAGCTCCATGCGGTAATTCGCCAGCCCGATGCTTCCTTGTGCAGCGCGAGCGTAAAAATCGATCCCATTTCGCTGATGGGTTTCCCCTTGAGCTTGTAGGTGTAATTCGCAGGGACGACGACGTAGGCGCGATCGCCGGTGACATCGACATGCCGGGGATTCATGAGGACCACAACCTCGTCGGTGATCCCGGTCCTTTCGGCGTCCGCGTCGAAGTCCTTTGACCAGGCCGAGCACGCCCCGGGGCCGTGCCACTCGTGTGGGGGGAAGTCGTCGATGATCGACGTCTCCTCGGCACAGGCGGCTAAGGCGGACTTCACATCGCCCTTATTAAAGCCGTCGATAAATTGGTGCACAGCGGCCATTGGGTCGCTCTTGTCGGACGACAATGCCGGTGTGACCATGAAAAGCGTTCCCAAAATGGCCACGACAATCTTGTCCATGTCGACATTCCCTTTCTCGGTTTAGTTAGATAACGCGCCGTGGTGCGTTCCGGCCATGAATCGAAGCACGTTGTCTAGCCGCGGCTCGGTGTCCGGTTGGCCCCGGATGCACTGCAGTGCCCCTCCCACACGGCTACGTCAGGCCGAGGATACGTCCCAGTTGAGCCAGATAACTTGCGGCCTTGAAGGCATCCACCTCGACTTCCTCGGTAGCACCCTTAAGGAGCCCGCGTACCCGGTGCAAATCCTCGGCCGCAACGTCCGAAGACTTGGCGCCGATGGATTGGCCCAAGGCCTCTACTTCGGCCCGAAGAGCCTGCAGGCTCGTCGAGCCACTTTGAACCCGCGCCAGATCCTCTTGGATCGCGGCAAGAAGCCTCGAGACCTCGGCGAGGTCAATCGGCCGCTTGTCGTCATCGCTTGCCGGCTGATTAGACATGAATCGTTCTCCCGAAGACGCGGACGGCTTTTGCCCGCACCCGGAGTTTAGCCGAGCACGGCCGGCCGGCCAAACGTGCGTCCTGCAGGGGCAGGCCGCGGGAGTTAAACTGAACCATTTCGAGCCCTCGATACTTTCCCAAAGACCACTATGGACACGCTTGAAGCCTCTCGGTCGCAGATCCGTTCGCGCATTGCCGCACTGCGCGCCGCCTTGGCCCAGCACGCCGGTCTTTCCGGCTGGATGGTGCCTTCGTCGGATCCGCACTTGTCGGAGTACCTGCCAGAGCGCTGGCGCGGACGCGAGTGGCTCTCGGGTTTCACGGGCTCCGTGGGGACCCTGATTGTGACATCGGACTTTGCCGGCCTTTGGGTCGACAGCCGCTACTGGGTCCAAGCAGAGGCTCAGCTTGCCGGAACCGGGATCATGCTCATGCGCATTCCCGCGGCGACCAGCACCGCCCACCTTACCTGGCTTGCGGAGCACCTGCCGTCAAAGTCCCGCTTCGGTGTCGATGGCCAGGTCCTCAGTGTTGCCGCCGCGCGCTCGCTACGCGAAACACTGGCCCGGCACGATATTGCGCTTGAGACCCATTTCGATTTGCTTGAGGAGTTCTGGGGTGACCGACCCGCGTTGCCTTTGAATGCGGTGTTCGAACATGAAGCGCAGTTTGCGCCTACCAGCCGTGCCGAAAAGCTCCAGAACCTGCGCGCGGCGATGCTCACCGCGGGCGCCCAGTGGCACCTCGTCTCGACGCTCGACGATATTGCCTGGATCTTTAATCTGAGGGGCGCCGATGTCAGCTATAACCCCGTTTTCGTTGCACACGCCCTCATTGGGCCCCACAGCGCAGAACTGTTCGTCGCGCCCGGGAAAATCGCCTCTGAGCTGGCTGCCAAACTTGCTCGAGATGGAGTTAGCGTTGCCCCGTACGAGCAGGCGCGCCCCAGGCTCGCTCAACTGACGAACGCTACCGTACTGCTCGATCCGCGCCGGATCACCTTGGGGCTGCGCGAAGCGCTGCCAGCTTCCGCGATCGCCATCGAGGCGATCAATCCATCCACTTTGGCCAAGTCGCGAAAAGGTGCGGCTGAAATCGATCACGTGCGCGTGGCGATGGAACAAGACGGGGCTGCGCTGGCTGAATTTTTTGCGTGGTTTGAGGCCACGCTCGGCAAAGAACCCATCACGGAGCTGACCATCGACGAGCATCTCACTGCGGCGCGTGCCCGCCGTGCGGGCTTCGTGAGCCCTAGTTTCGGAACCATTGCCGGATTTAACGCGAACGGTGCGATGCCGCACTACCGCGCCACGCCCGATTCGCACGCAAAAATCGAAGGCGATGGCCTCTTGCTGATCGATTCCGGAGGTCAGTACCAGTTTGGGACGACCGACATCACCCGCGTGGTGCCTGTGGGCACACCCTCGAGCGCGCAGCGCCGCGACTTCACGCTCGTCCTAAAGGGAATGATCGCCTTGTCACGTGCACGCTTTCCGCGTGGAACCCTCTCGCCCCTTCTCGATACACTCGCGCGCGCGCCCATCTGGGCGGCCGGCGTCGACTACGGCCATGGGACCGGCCACGGCGTGGGTTACTTTTTGAATGTCCATGAAGGCCCGCAGTCGATCTCTCCCTATGCCCCAACGGAGCCATCAACATCGATGCAACCTGGGATGATCACCTCCAACGAGCCCGGCATCTATCGGCCAGGTCGCTGGGGCGTGAGGATCGAGAATCTCGTCTTGACCGTACCCGCCGAAGAAACGGAGTTCGGCGAATTCCTGTCGTTTGAAACCCTGACCCTGTGTCCTATCGACACGCGCTGTATCGAGCGCGCGCTACTGAACGACGATGAGATCGAATGGCTTAACGGCTACCACGCCATGGTCCGGGCACGACTTGCACCCCATGTGACGGGGGATGCGGTTCTCTGGCTACTGCGCCGTACCGAACCTTTCTGAACGCCCGGCGGCGCCTGGGCATCCGGCTACTTCAGCGCTTTGTAGCGGATCCGCTTGGGCTTGGCCGCCTCCTCGCCCAGGCGTTTTTTCTTGTCCGCCTCGTATTCTTGATAGTTGCCGTCGAAGAACGTGACCCTGGAATCGCCCTCAAAGGCCAAGATGTGGGTTGCGATCCGATCGAGGAACCAGCGGTCGTGGGAAATGACCAGGACACTTCCGGGAAACTCGAGCAAGGCGTCCTCCAGGGCGCGCAAGGTCTCGACGTCGAGGTCATTGGACGGTTCGTCCAGGAGCAGCAAATTGCCCCCCAAAAGCAGCGTCTTAGCCAGGTGCAAGCGCCCCCGCTCGCCCCCGGAAAGATTGCCGACGAGCTTTTGCTGGTCGGCCCCCTTGAAGTTGAAGCGCCCCAGATAGGCGCGCGATTGCATTTCGAATTTGCCGACCGTAAGAACGTCGGCTCCTCCTGAAATATCCTCAAAAACTGTCTTTGCATTGTCCAGCGATTCTCGCGATTGCTCGACGTAGGCCATCTTCACGGTCGGGCCGACCACGACCTCTCCCGCATCGGGCTTCTCCCGTCCGGCGATCATTCGAAACAGGGTGGACTTTCCCGCACCGTTCGGGCCGATGATTCCCACGATCGCCCCCGCGGGAACCGTGAAGCTCAAATCCTCGATCAGAAGGCGCTCGCCAAAGGCCTTGCGCACATTGCGAAATTCCAACACAGCGTTGCCAAGACGCTCGGCCACGGGAATGAAGATCTCCTGGGTCTCATTGCGCTTTTGATACTCGTGCGAGCTCAACTCTTCAAAGCGTGCGAGCCTGGCCTTGCTTTTGGCCTGCCGCGCCTTAGGATTCTGACGCACCCACTCCAACTCCTTTTTGATGGCCTTCTGGCGCGCCGACTCGCCGGCCTCTTCCTGCTTTAGGCGCTGTTCTTTCTGCTCGAGCCACGAGCTATAGTTGCCCTTCCAGGGGATCCCATGTCCGCGATCCAGTTCGAGGATCCATTCGGCCGCGTTATCCAGGAAGTAGCGGTCATGCGTCACACCGACGACCGTGCCGGGGAATTTCTGGAGAAACTGCTCGAGCCAGTCGACGCTTTCGGCATCCAGGTGATTGGTCGGTTCATCCAGCAGCAGCATGTCGGGTTTGGACAGAAGCAGCCGGCACAATGCGACACGCCGTTTTTCTCCCCCGGAAAGAGGACCGATGCGCGCATCCCAGGGCGGCAGTCGCAGCGCGTCGGCGGCGACTTCGAGCTGGTGTTCTGCGTCATTGCCGGCCGTCGCCAAAATGGCCTCGTAGTGCGCCTGCTCGGCCGCCAGTTTGTCGAAATCAGCGTCGGGTTCGGCGTAGGCCGCATAGATTTCGTCGAGGCGCCGCTTGGCCTCGAAAGTTTCGGCCAACCCTTCCTCGACTGTCTCGCGAACGCTTTTCTCTGGGTCGAGCTGCGGCTCCTGGGGCAGGTAGCCCACCTTGATCCCCGGCATGGGGATGGCCTCCCCCACGATATCGGTATCCACGCCGGCCATGATTCTCAGAAGGCTCGATTTTCCAGAGCCATTTAGGCCCAGAACACCGATTTTGGCGCCAGGGAAAAACGACAGGGAAATATCCTTCAGGATGACGCGCTTGGGTGGCACCACCTTGCCCACGCGGTTCATGGTGTAGACGTATTGAGCCATGGTCTAGACGATCCTTCGGCAGCGGTTGCGGTAAAACCAGAAGCTTACCCGATGCGCGGTGCGCCGCTTGGGGCGCTGACCCTCACTTCGAAAAGAGGCCCTTGACGACGCCTTGCGCGCCTTCGACGATTTTGCCCGCGAGATCGGCTCCCGACTGGCCGGCCGAGCCGACCGTCTTGGCGATCGTCGAGACGCTCACGCCGAGCGCCTCGGCAAGCCCCGCACCAGCTCGCATGGCGAGATCCTCGTTGAGCAAAAACTGCGGATCGGAGAGATTGCCCTCGAGGGTGAAGTGGGTCTCGATACTGCCGTGGCCGTTTTCCATGCCCTTCAGTACGACCTCGCGCGAGAGTCCCATGAACGTCTCTAGGCCATGTCCTGCAGGGGCGAGTTCGAGATGGTTCAACGTGAGCGTGCCAGGAGCGTGCAGATGCCCGGCCGTGACGCGCGCATCCAGATCGAGATCGAGGGTTCCCCCACGCACCCCGGACTCGGTCGCCCGAAGCAGATAGGGTTGGAGAAGAACGAGAGCGACGTGGCGTACCTGGGTTGTGATCTCCGAATCGCCTTTGCCTCTGGTGATCCAGCCTTTCAGTTCCACCGTGCCATCGTCTGCGACGGATTGGGGACCCGGGACGACCCCTTTTGCATCCAGTGTCATTTTCGAGTCACCCAGGGGAATCGCGATTCCGTCGAGTTCGACGTGGACGGGGTCCAGGACCAATTTCAAAGGCGGCGTCCGCACGGAGGCATCATAAATCTCGACCCGGCCATCCATCTCCAAGGAGTCGATGGCGTTGGCGATCGGCGTCGTGGGATTGGAACGGGGTGGCGGATTCAAGGCCGGGATGGGCGGCAGAATCTGCACGTGGCCGTCACGCTGACGCAGCGAAGTCAGAAGCGCGCCCTGTAGGCGAATCTTCGTGACGTGCAAAGGTTCGGAGCTCAGTAGACTCAGGAAGCTGAGGTCGATGGTCGCATGCTGGGCAGAAAACAACTCGGCCGCTGGCCATCCGCTGGGTCGCGCGATCCTGACGTCGTCGATTTCGATGCGATTTAGACCGACGCGAATCGTGCCGACCGTCGCATCCGGACCCAAGGCTGCCTGTACGCGAGACAGGGCCTTCTGGCTAGCCAGGTGCAAGCACAGCGCCACGCCCAGTCCCAAAGCGCCCAGGGCAAGCGCCACGAAAACGAGTACGCGCTTTGAGGTGGGGTTGGTGGAGGCCCGCATTGGATAGATCGCCGATCCGAGTGAAATGAGCGGGGCTGGATCCGCGTGATCGGTGTGATGGTCCCATCATAACGCGCGCATCGCGAGGCAGCCAAGACCCAAGCAACTTCAAGGCAGTGGAGACCGGGCTCGGCCCCGAGCGGGGCTTTTCGGCGAGCGTGTCTTCAGTCGCGGAACTTCCTGTCCGGAAGAATCATTGTGAGCTCGACAAAGCGCGACCCGCTGTGGCTATGCGGATTGAAATTGACATCGAAGCCGCCGCCATCGAAGTTGGCCGGAGTAATGGTCTCCAGCGCGGAGACCAGGCCTTCCCGGGTCAGGTTCGGGCCGGCCCGGCGCAGACCTTCGGTAAAGGTCCGCGCGGCGATATAGCCTTCAAGGCTCGAATAGTCGATGCTCTCGCCCTTGCCGGCGGCTTGCATCGCTTTCTGAAATTCGCGCACGATCGGCAGCGTCGGCTTCCAGGGGAAAGGCACGACCTGGGAAATCACGACTCCCGGGCCTTGATCACTTAAGATGTTCGCGAGCGCTTGGCTGCCCACGAACGATACGTTGTAGAACTGGCCGTTGTAGCCGTGCGCTTTCAGTTCACGGATCAGCGCGGCGCACGATTGGTAGGCGCTAATCTGGATGATGACTGCGGGCTGCTTTGGAAGTAGCGCTGCGACTGCCTTGGTGACATCGGTGCTGTTTCGCTCCACGGTGGCCGTCGCCGAAATAGTCAGATTGCGCTTTTGCATCGCGCGCTGCACGCCGGCCAGTCCCGCCTGTCCGTAGGCGTCATTCTGATAGAACACCGCGATATCGGTGACCGAGAGATTGGCGAGTTGATCGATCAAATGTTCGGTTTCATCGACGTAGCCCGCACGGATATTGAACACGTAACGGTTGACGGGATTCCGCAGACTCTCAGCGCCGGTGAAAGGTGCAAAAAAGGGCACATGTTCGCGCGTGAAAATCGGTAAGGCCGCATTCGATGTCGGAGTACCAACATAGCCGAACAGAGCGAAAACCTTGTCCTCGTCGATCAGGTGTTCGGTATTGACGGCGGCCAGATTCGCTTCATACTTGTCGTCGGCCGTGATGATCTTGATCTTGCGCCCGTAGATGCCACCGGCGGCGTTGAGGGCGTCAAAATAAACCTCGGCGCCCAGGTTGTACTGGATCCCCAACTGCGCGGCGGCACCAGTGAAGGGAGCCGACTCACCCAGTACGATGCGGTTCTCGGTCACTCCGACCTCGGCCGCAAATGCGCTCTCCCAGCCCAGACCCAGGACGCCAAGAAAAAGCCAAAAGAATATTGATTTCATCATGATGCGAACAAACCTCGATTGCGTACTCGGATTCTCTATCACGAAAAATGCAGAGGGTAGTAAAAAGCCACTTCGACAAGAGGCATCCTCGGCGGCAGCGGCCTCGAGATTAGGTGCTTTTCCTAGGCTTCTAGGTGAGATCTAGGGGTCTGCTTTTATGAGCGGCTAGCCGTTTTTCAGAGTAAGAATCGATCGAACAGCACATGGCGCTCAACGCGACCGTCTTCAAAATCGAATTGGCGATCTCGGACATTGACCGTGGACACTACGCCACATATCCGCTCACGGTTGCGCGCCATCCGTCAGAGACGGACGTGCGCATGATGTTACGGGTCCTTGCCTTTGCGCTGTTTGCCAACGAGCGTCTGGAGTTCGGCCGCGGACTGTCCGACGTGGACGAACCGCATCTGCGGATAACGGATCTCACGGGGGAAACCGAACTTTGGATCGAGCTGGGCACCCCCGATCCCAAACGTCTGCACAAGGCTCTTGCGCGATCCCGACGGCTTGTGGTCATGGCCTACGGTCGCGCCGTACCCTTGTGGTGGCGTGGGGTCGTGGCCGAGTTCGGACGAGTCGGCGAGGTCGAGGTGTTTGCGGTGGCCGACCAGGAGTTGACGAGTCTTGCTAGCCTGGTTCAGCGAACGATGCAGCTCCAATGCACCATTCAGGACGGTCTCGTCTGGGTCAGTGATGCCACACGCACGGTCGCCGTGACTCCGCAACGTCTTGAAAAGGATACGTATCGGGCATCACAGCCGTAAGCGCGCGCGTGCAACTGCTATAATCAGGGCCTGCGATCAAAGCAGCCAACCCCGGATCGCAGCCGATCCTTGTGACTCCGGTCGCATCCGACCGAATTCCCGTTTCCGTCCAAGACTGGCCCGCTCGCGCGGCGAGAGGGGTACCCCTTTTTAAAAGACTTGTCATGCCATTTTCAGAACTCGGCCTCGCCGGGGAACTCGTGCGGGCCGTATCCGAAGCCGGATACACGCAGCCCACTCCCATCCAGATCAAGGCGATTCCAGCGATCCTAGCCGGCGGTGATCTCATGGCCGGCGCACAAACAGGAACCGGCAAGACTGCCGGATTTGCGCTGCCGATTCTACAAAGGCTCATGGCGCTGCCCAAGGTGTCGGCGCCCCGCGCCTTGGTGCTCACGCCCACACGAGAACTCGCGGCCCAAGTCGAGGAAAGCGTGCAAACCTACGGCAAATACGCCGGCCTGCGCTCGCTTGCCATCTTTGGCGGCGTGGGCATTCAGCCCCAGATTGCAACGCTTCGGCGCGGGGTCGACATTCTGGTTGCGACCCCCGGGCGCCTCCTGGACCACGTCGAGCAGCGCACGCTCGATCTGTCCAAGATCGAGATCCTCGTTTTGGACGAGGCCGATCGGATGCTCGATATGGGTTTTATCAAGGATATCCGCCGCATCTTGTCGCTCTTGCCACGACGACGGCAAAACCTGCTTTTTTCGGCGACGTTCTCAGATGAGATCAAGGCCTTGGCCGATGGTCTTTTGAACCGGCCGGCGATGATCGAAGTGGCTCGCCGCAATGCGACGGTGGAAGTCATTGCACAGAAGATTCTTCTTGTCGATCGGGATCGCAAGCGTGACCTCCTTGCGAAGCTGATTAAATCCAACGACTGGCAGCAAGTCCTGGTCTTTACGCGCACCAAGCATGGTGCCAATCGGCTTGTCGAACAGCTGGCCAAGGACGGGATTACGGCACTGGCCATTCATGGCAACAAGAGTCAGGGGGCGCGCACGCGCGCCCTGACTGAATTCAAGGCGAATCAACTGAAGGTCCTGGTCGCAACCGATATCGCCGCGCGCGGCATCGATATCGATCAGCTGCCCCACGTCGTCAATTTTGACCTGCCCAATATCCCTGAGGACTACGTGCACCGCATCGGACGGACCGGCCGTGCCGGGGCGAGTGGCGAAGCGGTCTCCCTCGTTTGCGTGGACGAGTTGGCGCTCCTGCGCGACATCGAGAAAGTCCTCGGACGCACTTTCGAGAGGGAAGTCTTGGCGGGGTTCGAACCGGATTTGAACGTAAAGCCAGAGCCGATCCAGCGGACGCGAGGCAACGCCGACCGGCACAATTCGAAGCCCGGCGCGCGGCACGCCAATCGCGGCCCCGAGCACACGCAGCAAAGCCGTGCAAGAACACCCGCGCGGCCAGCAGTGCCCGGTATCGCTTCGCCCCGAGCGCCGCGCCCTGCGACCCCCGCTTCGCCGGCGCGCGCGAGACCCTCGGGCCGCAAGGGCGCACGCTAAGCGAATCGCCGCGGGATCGCCACTAGGCCTGGGCCGGGCCGAGCGGCGCCAGGTTGCGCCTGATCTGCCAGAATGCCTCGAGGGAGTAGGCCAAAAGGGCGAGCCAGATCGCGCCATAGCCCAAGGCACGGCCCGTAGAAAAAGGCTCGCCGTAGAAAGCCACCCCCAAGAGCAGTTGGAGACTCGGGCAGATGTACTGCAAAAGACCGAGTAGCGAAAAAGAGATGCGGCGCGCTGCGGCGGCAAACATCAGCAATGGGATGGCGGTGATCGGCCCGGCCGCCACAAGGAGCGCGCGCGTGGCCGGAGGTACCTGGAAGAACGCGTTCGAGCCTTGCCAGCCCAGCCACAGCAGGCAGGCCAGAGCGAAGGGCGAGAGCAACAGGGTCTCCAGCGCCAAGCCCTCCAACGCACCCAGGGGAGCGGTTTTGCGCAACAGTCCGTAGAGCGCGAAGCTTGCTGCCAGAGTAAGTCCGATCCAGGGCAGCTGACCTGCCTCGACCGTCAACCAGACCACACCCGTTGCGGCAATCGCGATCGAGAACCAT
The DNA here is from genome assembly GCA_049514215.1 of Burkholderiaceae bacterium. GTDB lineage: Bacteria > Pseudomonadota > Gammaproteobacteria > Burkholderiales > Burkholderiaceae_D > BOG-994. The sequence continues at coordinate 18,566 of JBEKVI010000003.1, read as the reverse complement.
TGGGCTGGTCTTAGCCGCTCCCTTAGGAACAGAAATCCCAGGAGCACGTTGACGAGGGGATTGATGAAATAACCCAGGCTTGCATCGACGAGGTGATCCGAGTTGCATGCCCAGATGTAGACGAACCAGTTCGTCGAGAGCATCACGGCGCTGGCGCCAAACCGAGCCAGAAGGCTTCGATCGGAGCAAGCCGCACGCAACCACCCCCATTGGCGCCTCGCAAGGAGGACCACCGCCAGAAACAGCATCGACCAGACCATCCGATGCGCGAGAATCTGCAGTGCGGGAACCGGCTCGAGCGATTTGAAATACACCGGAAATGCGCCCCAGATCAGGTAGCACAACACGGCGTAGATCGTGCCCCGCCTTACGTGCTCGACCTCGCTTGCCCCGCTTGCCGGTGCTTCCACCTTCGCCATAGTCCCAACTGGATTACAAAGCGGTCCCTATTGTCTCAGGGATTGGCAAGCCCGTTCGGCCCTGCCCGAAAGTCCGCCCCTCGCCTCTGCTACCATGCTCGCGCCTCTCCTGGCGCGCACGCGTGAGGGGATCAATAACATCAAGATGGAGACAGGTCATGAGTCAATTGCGGGCAAGGCTTGGAATATTGACGGCGGCCCTGGGGAGCATGGCACTCACGCTCGCGGTCGCTGCTGAGACCGCCCCGGCCACCGCATCCGGGCCGCATGCCGCGTTGCCTTCGGTCGACTCGAAGCAATTTTCAGAGTCGCCGGCAACCTTAACGAATGGGGTCAAAGGTGAAGTCGTGCGCATTCAGAGCGCGTCTCCCGAGGACTACGGACCCCTGCTCAGGGGTGAACTCGGTTCGCCCGTGCTCTTGACGGCACAGCTTTTTATGCCCGCAGGCGCACGGGGCGCCCTCGCCGCAGTCATCGAGACGCCCGGTAGCGGCAACCTCGGTACCCACCATTTAGCGCACGCGGCCACGCTCACTTCGGCGGGCATCGCGGTCCTGCTCATCGATCCGTTTTATGCCCGGCATGTCCGCAATACGATCGCCGACCAGAGCCAGGTCAGCTGGGCCGCAAGTGCCTACGACGTCCTTGCTGCAGTGAAATACCTGCGTTCGCGAAACGAGATCGATCCCGAACGGATCGGGGCGACAGGCGGCAGCCGGGGAGGGACAGCGGTCCTCATGGCCGAAACCGCGCCGGTGTCGGATGCGGTGCTCGGAAAGGGCCACGGCCTGCGCGCCGTTGTTGCCGGATACCCTTGGTGCGGTGTTCAGTTCCGCTCGGCGCACCTTGCCGATCATGCCGCGCTACTAATCCTGCAAGGAGACCGGGACGACTGGGTGTCGCTCCTACAGTGTCAAGACGAAGCACACGCCCTGGAGGTCGCGGGACAGGACGCGCTGCTAAAGGTCTTTCCGGGTGCGCGCCATGCATTCGATCGAGCCGATGTTCCGCCCACGCCGATCGCCGAAGCGGTGACCTCGACCATCTTTCCGACGATTTACATGGATGATGCCGGCAGGTACTTCGATCTGCGTACGGGTGAAGTCAGCGCCACTCTCTCGGCGGCCGAGCTGACCCGCTATTCGATCGAGGGCGGCTTTCTGCACAAGGGCGTGACCATTGGAAGCGAAGGGAACCAAGCGCGCGATTTCTCAGCCGAAATGCTGTCCTTCTTTCAGTCGCGCCTCCGAAAGTAGGCGCGCGTGTTGCAAAATAGGTTCCGTCCCATCCGGCGGGCAGGCTTGCCAGGCGGGCGGTTGGGGACGAGCGTGGAGTGCGCCGCACCGGTTCTGGGTTACCGGCAGGCGCGACGGAAAACCTCCTCGAGTCCAGTCCGATGGAGAACTTCGGAGGTAGTCGCAGATGAACGCAGTACGAATTATCGCGGTGGCAGGAGCGCGGATCGCCGCACTTTTGGTTTCAATCGCCTGCGCGCAGGCAAATGCTGAGCCGACGCTCCAGCAGGTCAAGCTTTCACAGGGCTACACCTTTCCGCTTTATGCGAATCACTCCTTCGACGAAGACTTAAGTACGATTGAGGCGGTCGTCTTCGTGTTTCACGGGGCCCGCCGCGATGGCGACGCCTACTATGCCGCCGCTGAAAAGCTTGCACAAGACGGCCACGTCGATCTGCAGAAGACCCTCATCGTCGCCCCAAACTTCTTCGACACCGAGGACGTGGCCAAGCACCCGGAACTGACCGATGTGCCGCTTTGGAAAGGGGCGAGCTGGGAAGAGGGCGCCGTGGCGGCAATGGGTCCCACAGTGAGTTCATTTGCGGTCATCGATGATCTGCTGTCCGCGCTTAGCGATCGCAAGCGTCTACCCAAACTCAGTCGCATCGTCATCGCGGGTCACTCCGGCGGAGGGCAGGTGGTCGACCGCTATGCGGTGCTCAACCATGTCGATGCGCGCTTGACGGCCCAGGGAATCTCGATTTCTTACGTCATCGCCAATCCAAGTTCCTATCTCTACTTCACACCAGACCGTCCGGCAGGAGACCGCTTTGCCCCTTACAGCGTTGCGACTTGTCCCGCCTACGATCGCTACAAGTTCGGTATGCACGATCTGGTCCCTTATGCCGCCGGCGTCACGGCAAGCGACGCGTTCAAGACGTTTTCGGCGCGTACGGTCTACTTTCTATGGGGTACCGCGGACACCGACCCCAACCACCCGGCCCTGGACAAGTCGTGCAGCGCCGAGGCGCAGGGACCGGCGCGCTACGCGCGTGGGCATGCCTACTGGCGTTACCTGCATCTGATGGCCAAGGAGACCGCGCTCTCGGGTTTCCACGCCTTCGACGTCGAAGGCGTCGGCCACGACCAGTCGCACATGCTGGGATCGTCATGCGGGTCTCGGCTTCTCTTTGGCGATTTGCCTGCGATCGAGGGGGCAGCCCGCTGTACCGCCGTCGAACCATCATCATGAACTCGGACCTTGAGCGCCAAAACCATCCGTTCTCCAGGCTCACGCCCGATTGTGTGCTCGATGCGCTTGCCTCGCTCGGCTTGGAAGGCGACGGCCGGCTATTGGGCCTAAACAGCTACGAGAACCGCGTCTACCAGGTCGGCATCGAGGGTAGTGCTCCGCTCGTGGTCAAGTTCTATCGGCCGGCGCGATGGAGTGACGACGAGATCCTGGAGGAGCACGCGTTCGTCGACGAACTCGATGCTGCGGAGATCCCGGTAGTTCCGGCGCAGAAGATCGAGGGCCGGTCGTTACACCAGTTCGACGGATTCCGTTTCGCGGTTTTCACGCGGCGGGGCGGGCGGGCACCGGAACTCGAGGACGCACAGACTCTGGAGTGGCTCGGGCGCTTCATCGGTCGCATCCATGCGCGCGGAGAGCTCAAGCCCTATGGCCACCGTCCCGAACTGAACATTGCAACCTTCGGGGTGGAGCCGCGCGCGTGGCTTCTTGAGCACGACTTTGTCGCACCCGACTTGCGCGTGACCTGGACGAGCGTGGTTGATCAGGCGTTGGAAGGCGTAGAACGCGGGTTCAAGCGGGCGGGCGAATTTTCCTGCATTCGACTCCACGGTGACTGTCATATCGGCAACGTCTTGTGGACCGAAGACGGCCCGCACTTCGTCGATTTCGATGACAGTCGCATGGGACCGGCCATTCAGGATCTGTGGATGCTCCTGTCGGGGGATCGACCCGCCATGGTCGAGCAGCTGACCCTGCTTTTGTCCGGCTACGAGGACTTCTGCGAGTTCGACTCGCAAAGTCTGCATCTGATCGAGCCGCTACGCACACTGCGTCTCATTCACTATAGCGCATGGCTCGCCAGGCGTTGGGAAGATCCGGCCTTTCCTGCGGCCTTTCCCTGGTTCAATACGGAACGCTATTGGCAGGATCGGATCTTGGAATTGCGCGAACAGATTGCACTCATGGACGAACCACCTTTGTGGCCTGCGTAGCGTCGCTTAACTCGACAGAAATGGCACGGGTTGGGAAATTAGAAATCCCTGTGCGTAATCGACGCCGATGAGGGTTAGAAGCTCGAGCGTATCTTCGTCCTCGACCAGCTCGGCGATGGTCACGATACCCAGATCCCGACAGCGTTGGTGGATTTGCCTCACCAGTGCCTGATCGGCTTGGCTAACAAGAAGCTTTCGTATCAGGCTGCCATCGATCTTCACAAAGCTCACCGGCAATTCGGAGAGCAGATTGATCTCCGCCGGACTCCCCTTAAAGCTGCCCAGCCCGAAGTTGCAACCCCTTGGCGCCAACGCGGAAATCAGTTCGAGCAGCGCGTCCGTCTGTGTGAGCGCGACCAGCTCGAGGATCTCGAAAGACAAGGTTTCAGGGCTCGGATTCCATTTCGCCAGCTGCGCCGTCACGAAATCGGCGAATTCGGGGTCAATGACCGAGTCTTCCGATAAGTTGATGCTGTTGCGCGGAGCAACCCACCCCGGTTTGCCCAGCAGACCGCCCCGTTGCAGCTTTAAGACCTGACTGACCACCCAGCAATCCAAAAGAGGCATGAGACCTTGTTCCTGCAAAATAGGAAAGAACAAGCCTGGAGGTAGAAGTCGCGTCTCCTCCTCAAGAAAGCGAATCAGGATTTCCTGGTAAGGCCGAGAATTGGCCGCCGTAGGGGGCACGAGGGGCCGGATATTCTGGCAATACAGCAGATAGTGCCCGCGGCGCAGCGCTCCAATCAGCGGATTGAGCGTGTCGTTTTGATCGTCGGCTATGCTCATCGAACTATCTCAAGCGAACCCAGCAAGAGGCCAGAGCACGCATAAATCTGGACAAACAGGGAACATACCACGTCACGCAAAGGACAAAGGGGCGGATTGATTCTCGTTTGGCGTTCATTGCCGGGTGCGTTGCTTTGACGCGAATCGCAGAAGATGGGGCTGCGTTACGATAGCGCTTTCGTTGATCTGAGTCTGTCTATGCCAATTGACGTCCTCTCGGCCCACATTCACGATTTGGGTGCGTTCACGGTCAAGCGCCTGCTACCTTCGGCCCGCCGCAAAATGGTCGGGCCTTTCATTTTTTTTGACCATATGGGTCCGGCGACCCTGCCTCCCGGTCAGGGCATGGACGTCCGCCCCCATCCTCACATCGGTCTTGCGACGGTTACCTATCTTTTCGAGGGCTCCGGCTTGCATCGCGATAGCCTAGGCACCGTGCAGGTGATCCGACCTGGAGACGTGAACTGGATGGTCGCCGGGCGCGGCGTGGTTCACTCGGAACGAACGCCGCCCGAGGATCTGAATCGGGAACGTGTGTTGCACGGCATCCAGATCTGGGTTGCGCTGCCCCGGGACCATGAGGACGATCCCCCTTCGTTCTCGCACCATTCCGCCCTAAGCCTGCCAAGCTTCGAACTCCCAGGAGCCTCTGTGCGTCTGGTTCTGGGCTCTGCATTTGGGCGAACCTCTCCGGCACCGATCTTTACGCCGTCGTTCTATCTCCACGCCCAGCTCGCCGCTGGCGCAAGCCTTACCGTGCCACCCGACTATCCCGAACGCGCAGTCTATTCGGTCGACGCCGAAATCGACATCGACGATCAACGCATTCGCGCGTGCGATATGGCTGTACTGGAGCCGGGCCATCCAGTGCGCTTGAGCGCGCCGTCCGGAGCCTCCCTCATGGTTTTGGGGGGAGCAGCGCTCGACGGCGATCGGCATCTCAACTGGAACTTCGTCGCCAGCTCACGGGAGCGCATCGCTGCGGCGCGGGAGAGCTGGACCCATTATCCGAACAGCCAGTTCGCGCAGGTCCCCGATGAGGTCGAATGGATTCCCCTGCCCCAATGATCGGCACGCGCCACCAGATCCGGCCGCTGCCTTCACGACAACACTGGTTTCAGAGCCGTCTATACAAGACCGCGCTCCTGTGTATCGCCCAATGCACGCTCGCATCGGCGTGGGGCCAGGACCGACCCGTGCTCGACATTCTCAATGTCGAATCAAGTGTGACCACGGAAGTCACGCCCGATTTGGCCGTGGTTACGCTGTCAATCGTACGCGAGGGATCCGACAGCGCGAGCCTAAGCCAGGACGTCGACACCGGGATCGCGCACGCGCTAAGCGATGCCAAGTCCGCTGCCGGAATTCAGGCGGCTACTGGAGGCTTTAATACGATTCCCCGACTCGATTCGAAAGGTCAACGTGTCTCCTGGCAGGTACGGGCCGATTTGATCCTGAAGTCCAAGGAGTTTGGAGCGTTGGGCAAGCTCGTGGGCAGGCTCACCACCGGTCCGAATGCCCTCATGATCGCAGGCAGCACATTCGAGGTCTCGTCCGAGCTTAAGCAAAGCGAGGAATCGATCTTGATCGAGCATGCCGTAGCCGCGTTCAAGAACAAGGCCACCGAAGCGACCCGGGCACTCGGTTACGCGAATTTTGCCATTCGCGAGATCACCTTAGGCGAGGTCACGAGTCAGGGTGCGCCCCGGGCCATGATGTTCAATGGCGCCTCAGGCGTGAGTTCCACACCCTCTTCGCTTCCGCTTGAAGCGGGGCGCGTGACGCTGCAACTGCACGTGCAAGGTTCGGTGCAGATGCGCCACTGATTCGCAGCCGGACTCATCGTATGCGCCTATTCGTCGCGTACTGGCCCAATGACGAGACGCGGCGAGCCTTCTCGCACCTGCAAGAACGCTTGAGGTCGCGCCTCGACTGCCTGGGCGGTCGCCCCATCCCCCTGCAAAACCTGCACCTCACCCTCGCCTTTCTGGGAGAGCAGCCAGATGCGCTGGCACCACGCCTGGCTCGAGCGCTCGCAGAGAGGCCCTGGGAAAAGGCGGCACTCGAAATCGACACCCTGGATTACTTCGCCAGCGCCAGGACCTGGTGGGCCGGCCCCCAGCGCGTTCCCGAGGCCGTCGCGCACACCCGAAAGGCGGTGCTGGCGATCCTGCGGGACATGCAGATCGAAACAAACGCCACCGAACCCTTTCGTGCACACGTGTCGCTCGCGCGCGGACTGCGGCGACCTCTTACGCACGAGTCCATCCCGGCCATTTCCTGGAACGTCGAGGAACCCCGACTCGTGGCCTCGGTACGCGGCAAAGCAGGCGGCGCCTACGCCCTCGTTGAGGCCACCAAATACCTATAATCGCGCTCTTGGCCTCTTCGAACCTGTCCTTCCTTGCGCGCACCCCGCTTGCAGACTCCGTTCTCGCCTGGTATTTCGTCCTCGTCTGGGGATCTGGGTTTGTAGCGACGCGCGTCGCACTTCAGTACACAACGCCGCTCGTCTTTCTGTCTCTGCGCTACGGACTGGGCATCGTGTGCATGACAGCGCTGTCTCTGGTCTTGCCCTTGCGCTGGCCAAGCGGTGCCCGCCAATGGTTCCACATCATCGTGGCGGGGCTCCTTGTACACGCCCTCAATCTCGGCGGCAGCCACTACGCGCAGTACTTGGGGCTGTCCGCCGGCACAGTCGCCCTGATTCTGGCCGCTCAACCTCTTTTGACCGCGTGTATTGCCGCAGTCTGGATGGGCGAACGGCTCATCGGGCGGCAATGGGTCGGAATCGCCGTTGGGCTAGCCGGGGTCACCTTGCTTGTGTGGCACAAGATTGATGTCCATGCGATGAGTAAGGCGAGCCTACTTGCCGTCGTGCTTTCGCTTATCGGCACGACTCTTGGCACCCTCTATCAGCGGATCTTTTGCGCAAGAGTGGACTTGCGTAGTGCGTCTCTCATCCAGTTTTTCGCCTCATTCGCCGTCCTCTTGCCTCTGGCTCTGGGATTCGAGGGCTGGCACGTGCGTTGGACCTGGGCGCTTGCCGGGGCGTGCACCTTTCTTGTCATCGGCGCCTCGATCCTGGCCTTGAATGCGTTCCATGTCTTAATGCGCCGGGGAGAGGCGACGCGCGTTGCAAGCCTCATGTACCTCACGCCGGTCATCGCGACTGTATTGGAGTTTGCCCTGTTTGGGGCCGTCCCCACGCCCGCAACGCTCGTTGGCATGGTCATCGCCTGCGGGGGCGTCGCGCTCGTTGCCGCACCTCGCAGAACGGCCCGTGCGCGCTAGAAACCGATTGCGTACAATCCTCGCTGCCTAATTTGGGGGAAATCGCATGAAGCGGGAAATGACGAGGTTGTGCTTCGCAGTAGCCATGGCCGTGTTAGTGCCGGTTGATTCGGCGAGGGCTGCGCTAGCGCGTGAAGACCGTCCGGTCGCTCCGTTTCATGCCGTCAGGCTCGTTGGCGCGATCGATCTGGTTGTTACTCAAGGGCCCACCGATGCGCTTGCAATTGAAGGCGAAAGTGATCAACTCAAAGAAGTCAGAGTCGAGGTGCGTGATGGCATTCTCATTATTTCCCATCCCACCGGGTGGTCCTTGTGGAGCTGGTTTCGGGTGCCCTCGGCAGCCCCACGTGCCATCGTCAGGGCGAGGGCACTGAACCGTATCGCGGTCGAAGGTTCGGGGGACGCGCGCGCCCAGCTTCTAACGGTCAATGACAAGTTCGAAATTCAAGTCACCGGCTCGGGCGACGTGCAGATTGCAACGCTCGCCGCCCAAGCAGTCGATGTCCGAATTGCGGGCTCGGGCGATGTCCGTCTCGGAGGCGCCGTGCTCGAGGAGACCGTACGCATCGCAGGCAGTGGCGATTTCTTCGGCGGGGAACTTAACAGTGCCAGCTGCAGGATCTCCATTGCCGGCTCGGGGAACGCGCTGGTCTGGACGAGGGACAAGCTTGACGTCTCGATCTCCGGTTCGGGCGACTTGCAGTATTACGGTCAACCTGCAGTCACCCAGTCTGTTTCGGGCTCGGGCAGCCTGAAGTCGCTGGGCACAAAGAGTTGACGGGACCCGACGGTGCTTTGGGAACTCCGGATGACGGCAAAGCAAGACTGAGCCACGGATTCGAACCCCCACCCCGGGTGCGGCACTGGCGGCAGGTGCCTAGGATCCGGCGGCGCTTTCGAGGCGCCTGGCCAGTTCCTCCAGGACGAAACCCGCCGCAACCATACCAAAGACTGCAGTCACGGCGACGGACGAGCCAAATCCGGCGCAGTTCAGCCCGGTTGCTCCCCCCGCGGCACGCGAGGGCGCGTCTAGCGACGGGCCTGCCGAGTCAGCCCGGTCCGGTGGCGCTCCATCGGCCACAGGCTGCAGGTCAACCGTGGCGGCGGTTTGCCAGGGATTGGCCACGGGCTCGTCCGAATATACCGCCGCGATCCCGAAGCGGGCTTTCAAATTACGGCTAAAGCCGTGTTGGCTGCGCAGGCGCTTTCGTACCCGCGCGAGCAAGGGCTCATGCTGGGTATGTGCAAGATCGGCTACGCGAACGCGGGTCGCGTCCCGTTGTCCCCCGGCGGCCCCGATGGAAACCAAGGCGATGCCGCGCTCCCGGCAAAAGACGGCGATCGCCACCTTGGCTTTGACGTCATCGCTCGCGTCCACGACAAAATCAAATCCGGCACCGCCCAAAAGACGCGCAACATTCTCAGGTGAGACGAACTCGTCGATGGCGGTCACAGAGCAGGAGGGATTGATCAGTGCAATCCGTTCGAGACACGCCTGAACCTTGGCCTGGCCGAGCGTTGTCTCGAGCGCGTGGATTTGGCGGTTCATGTTCGACAGGGCCACATGGTCCAGGTCGATGAGCGTAAGGTGACCCACTGCGCTCCGAGCCAAAGCCTCGACGGTCCACGAGCCCACGCCGCCTAGCCCCACCACGCAAACGCGGGCCTGGCTAAACCGCTCAAGCGCCCGAGGCCCGTAGAGTCGGGCCACGCCCCCAAAGCGGCGCGCAAAGTCCGGGTCCTGGAGGACCACAAGAGGGTCAGTGGGCGCTGCAGTGACTGCAGTTGAAGTCAATTCAGTCATGGGCCGAAGGTAGCACATGCGTGCGGCTCGGCACACGCAGCGCATTTCGTCGAAGCCGTCGTCCTGCCGCAACAACTGGTTTCGAGTGTTCCATTGGTGCCATGGACTTGAGCGCTGCGGTGCGGCAGAATGAGCCGGTGGACGCATCGAATTTTGCTGCGGCCGAACCGGCTGCAGCCTACCTATCACCCTCCGAGCTGGACGCTTCTCTGCACAACATGCTGAGTCGTTGGGACGGCTCCGCACCCGTCTGGATCTTCGGTTACGGCTCGCTGATCTGGCATCCGGAAGTCCAATACGACATTAAAACCCGTGCCATCGTCTACGGGTTTCATCGCAGCCTGTGCCTGTGGTCCCGCGAGTATCGTGGAACGCCCGAGCGCCCCGGCCTCGTCCTCGGTCTCGAGCCTGGAGGGTCATGCCGGGGCGTGGCCTTTCGCATCCCCGCCGAGATCGCCAGGGAAGAACTCAAGGTCCTGTGGTTACGCGAGATGCGTACGGGCTCCTATACGCCGCGCTGGTTGGACGTACGGGCCACGACAGAAGGAGTCCAGCAGCGCTTTCGCGCACTGAGCTTTGTGATGAACCGGCACGCTCCCGAGTACGCCGGGGAGTTGGATCGCACCACCTTAATTGAGACCCTGCGCACGGCCCGCGGCCGGCGCGGCACGAGCGCCGAATACCTCCTGGCGACGGTAAGGACGCTAACGGAGTATGGGATCCACGATCGGCACTTGGCCGAACTCGCCGACGAGGTCGGACTGACGCTGTTTGATCCTCGAAAACTGTCGGTGTGAGCCGCCGCAGTTGTGCGGCGGCGCCCACCGAATCCATTACTGAATCTGGACGCGCTTGGCTTTCGATTCTTCCTTCTTCGGAAGGACGAGCTTGAGCACGCCGTTTTCGAAGCTTGCAGTCGCCGTGGCGTCGGCTACTTCGGAGGGTAATTCGAAGCGACGGGCATAGCTTGTCGAACGACGTTCGGTATGCAGCACGCGTTCGCCTTCGTTGACCTTGTTTTCGGTCTTCGAACTGGCGGTCACGCTCACGGTGGCACCATCGATTTCAACTTCGATGTCTTCCTTGGCAATGCCAGGCAGTTCGACTTGCGCTTCGTAATGATCGGCCTTTTCGATCAGATCAAAACGTGCGTAGCGCGTTGCGCCGTCGTTGCCATTGGCCGAAACGAAGTCGCCGAACAAACGATCAAACGCATCGTTGATGGCAGCCTGACGGGCCGGGCGCAAAGCGGACGGACGGTATAAGCTCAAATACATGACGTTCTCCTATAATCGGTTGACTGGGTCGCCCCACGTCACCGAAGATGGGGCCGAGGCGTGCCCTTTCAACGTCTTGAAATCCGCCATAACGACCCCCAATGTAGGGCGTTCGCTTGCGTCTGCTGGGGCCTCGCAAGGATGCAAAGGCAAGACGAGCCGATGCGAGCACCCCTTTTTAATCCTTCTTATCCGAGATCATCATGTCGCTTGCCGAGTTGCGCAGGTCCTATGAGCGCGAGTCGCTCCTCGAAGGTAGCGTCGATCCCGATCCGCTAAAGCAATTCGATGTCTGGTTCACTCAGGCGCTCGAATCCGCGGTCCCTGAGCCCAATGCAATGACACTATCGACCGTCGGGGCCGACGGCCGACCCTCTTCGCGGATCGTGCTCGTGAAGGGTTATGACCTTGAGCTTCCACCCGGCCCAGCGACTGGGCGCGGCTTTCTGTGGTACACCAACTACGCCAGCCGCAAGGGCTTGGAACTGGCAATTCATCCGCACGCCTGTCTGCTTTTTTTCTGGACTCCGCTCGAACGGCAGGTCCGCATCGAGGGACGTGTCGAACGCGCCCTCGCCGAGGAGTCCGACGAGTATTTCAAGACGCGGCCTCTTGATTCCCAGGTCGGCGCATGGGCTTCGCCGCAGAGCGCAGTGGTCGCCAGCCGTGAGGTGCTCGATTCGGAGCACGCCCGCTTTGCCCAGCAATACGGAGGCGACGTGCCGCGGCCGCCACATTGGGGCGGCTACCGACTCGTGCCCGATGCCTTCGAATTCTGGCAGGGGCGGCCCTCCCGCATGCATGATCGTATTCACTACAGGCTGCTGGCCAACGGCCAGTGGCAGGTGGAGCGTCTTGCGCCCTAGCGCGTTTTTTTATGGCGTTTCTAGGTTGAACACGCAGAGGAATCTGGGGCAATGACGGGGCTTGACCCGAGCGTTTCGCGGATATCTTCAAAATGACAGTCCGTCTAAACTGTCAAAAGCGCGTCACGTCTTCATTCAACGCCAAAAGACGCGAATCGGGTTCGGACCGATCGATGGGGTCGGTAAGGGAAGGACATGAGATGGATGAATTGGTTCCCACTGCCGTTGCAGTGTGCGAGGAACCCAGTGGCATGCGCCGCTGGCTCGTCAAGGTTCGGTCGAAGCGGGGCTTGGCCTTGCGAGACGTGTTTATCGTTGCACGCGACGAACACAGCGCTCGACATCGTGTGCAGCAAATGTATCTACTCTCCGAAATCGGCACGATCTGTCTATCAGCACCGGAGAGTCGGGCCACTGCCGCCTCGATTTCGAAACGCTAGGCACCACGCGGGATGGGCGATCCCGTTACTCGCGTTCTAACTGCGCTCGGTCTTGCGGTTCCACGCCACGGCCGCGCATTTTTGCGCGCCTCTGGCGCAACGAGACGCTTGTCAGGAGGCACGCCGCTGATGCGGTCGGAGGAGCTTCTTGGTCCGCTCGGACTAGACCCCTTCAATTGCAAAGAGCTTCGAATGGGTCGAGCGCTTGCGAATCTCGATGAGGGGTCGATACGCGGCGGACTGGTACCACGCCTTTAATTGGGCCATGTCGGGAAACTCGAGGATCACGACCCTCTCGGTCACGGCTTCGCCTTCGAGGGTATCGATGGCACCACCCCGCACGATGTACCGACCCCCATACGCGGCGATCGTAGCCGGCACCTGGCTGCGATACTGCTCATAGGCTTCGGGATCAGTGACGACGAGCTTCGCAACGAGATAGGCAGCCAAGGGAAAGTCTCCGCGTAGTGGGGATTGGGTAGCCAGCGCGGTCAACGGTGGCCGGCAAGGGCCTACTGTAGACTGGTTTCTTGCGCCCGCGCGCGGCAACAGGACGCAGTCCGCTCGCTCTGGTTAGAATATCAGCGCCCTGCCACCCTCGGGGGCCCTGCATGGGTGTCGCCGCCGATGAGTAAAGCCCCGCACCGTCTCGCCTGCGAGCCCACCTTCTGAGGAGCGTGAGCCGCCCCCGCATGGAGTGAAACGCAAAATGGACCTAAAGCTCAAGAATCGACTCGCGTTGGTTACCGGCAGCACCGCCGGAATCGGATTGGCCATTGCGACCGCGTTGGCTCAAGAAGGCGCGCGCGTCATTATCAATGGTCGTTCGAGGAAATCGGTGGACGCTGTTGTAGCGTCCTTACACCAATCGACCGGCGCGCGCGTACTTGGATTTGACGGTGACCTCAGTGACCCGGCCGCGGCTACAGCGCTCGCCAAGCTCTATCCCGATGTCGAGATCTTGGTCAACAACCTCGGAATTTTCGAGCCCAAGCGCTTCGAGGACATTGCCGACGCGGACTGGTCGCGCTTTTTCGAGGTGAACGTTCTTAGCGGAGTACGGCTCGCCCGACTCTACCTGTCCTCCATGCGAAGCGCCAACTGGGGACGGATCATCTTCATTTCGAGCGAAAGCGGGATCCAGATTCCGGCCGAGATGGTCCACTACGGCATGACAAAGGCCGCGCAAATCGCGGTTGCACGGGGACTGGCCGAATCGGTCGCCGGGACGGGAATCACAGTCAATAGCGTTCTGCCTGGCCCCACAAACTCGCGCGGAGTGGGCGAATTCGTCAATACACTTGCCAAAGCGGAAGGTAAGACGTTCGAGGAGTTTGAGAAGGAGTTTTTCAAGTCGGTGCGTCCCACCTCATTGATCAAGCGCTTCGCTTCGCCCGAAGAAGTGGCCACGCTCGTAACCTACGTGGCCAGCCCTCTCGCCTCCGCCACCACGGGCTCAGCGCTTAGAGTCGATGGCGGCGTGGTCAAGAGCGCGTTTTAGGGAAATCGATCCTGGCGAGGGGCACCAGGACCCTGGACTTTCGCCAACCTGCCGTCCGGCGCCTTTCTGGTGCCAAGGTCTTCTCGGCACGCATTTGATCATTAAAACAACCGGTTAGCGGATGTGGTCGGCTTGTTTTCGGACGCTTCTTTAATGAAACGCAACGGTTGCGTTTTATTCTTTTATCGACTAGTCTTTAAGCATGTTCACTGGTGGCCCGCTGTTCCTTGGAAAGAGGTCCAAATCATGTCGACCCTGAAAACCGCAAGCCTTGCGACGCTTACTGCAGTCGCTTTGTGCATCGTTCCCGTTGAATCGGCGCTCGCGCGCGATCACGGGTTTCATCACTTCGGACCGATCGGCGCGGTCGCTGCGGTAGTGGGCGTCGCGGCCGCGATCGCGACCGTCCCCTTTGCGATCGCCGCGTCTGCCGTGCCTCCGCCGGCGCCGTCCTACTACCCACCCTCGGGCTATTACGCGCCCCCCGCCGGCTACTACGCTGCGCCGCCACCGGCACCGGGGTATCGCTACGGACCGCCTCCGGGCTACTACCCACCACCGGGCTATGCTCCGGCGCCCCCCGGCTACTATCAGCGCTATTAGGGTTCTGAAGGGCGCGTGACAACGGTCGAGTCGAGCGCGAACGATGCGCTAGTTGCCTTGCCGCGCGCGGCAAAGCCGGGTCGGCCACCGCGCGCGGCCGCCGAAAGGCTGCGCGACCAGATCCTCGAATGCGCAACCGATGCCCTGCTCACGCAAGGCTATGGGGCGACCAGCATCGAATCCATCGCGCGCCTCGCACGCGTGTCCAAGCGCACTTTCTATCATCGTTTCCAGGACAAGCCGGCCCTGATGTTCGCGGTGGTCGCCCGCTTGATCGACGGCCTGCGCCCACCGGCCGATGTTCCCCTAATCGAAGGTGGAAGCCTCGCCGAGATTCTGGTCCATCTGGCTCAACTCGTCGTGCGCGCAGCACTGTCCACGCGAGCGCTCCAACTCCATCGATTACTCGTTGCTGAGTCGGAACGTTTCCCGGAATTGGGTCAAGCGGTGGCGCGCGCTGGCGGTCGTCAGGAAGCCATCAAGCTGATCTCGACCCTACTCGTACAGCGCGGCCCGGCCTTGGACGGCCTGCGCGCCGAATTCGCCGCGCAACAGTTCTTGCAGCTGATCCTCTCGTACCCGCAGATGCGCGCCATCGGATTGGGCGTTCCAATGCGCGACGACGAACTCGACGCCTGGGTGGGCGACAGCGTCGCGCTCTTTCTCGGGGGACTTGGCGCGCTAGCCGCGTAAGTCCACAGCCGAGCGCAGCGCCCGCTTGCGAATGGCCCGACAAACTCCTTGCTTGCGGCGTGCTCTCTCTTCGCACCCGGTTTGCGGCCCATTCCGGGCTTGACCGCATCCCCATGGGCACAGGATCACCCCTATGGCCGGTTTCGGTGACCATACTTCGAGGGATACACTTTCAGGTCCATCCAAAAGGATGTCGCATCGAGGTCTCGCCTGCGACACGCGTGTCCTTGCGGATCGGGAAAATGGACCTGGAAATGCTGGATCGCTACGAAGATTGGCTCAATCACGTGTTCGAACGCCCCGTCCTCGAAGACGGTTGGCATCTCGACGTGGACCGCCCCGATTTCGACGCAGACGGAGACGAGATCGTCTCCCTCATCACGCATACCCTTGAGAACTGCGGAACCGATCTGAACGGATTTTCCGATGAACAGGTCAATTTCGGGCTGCACTACATTTTTGATTCGAAGTGTTCGCAGATTGCAAGCGCACTCAAGGACGACGGCGTGGCCCTGCTATCGCGGTTGCGCGCCATCGCCGCGATTCGCAATCTCTACGAGGACTGCTTCAGCCAGCGCTGCGCCCCGGTTCTGGGCCACATCAAGGAAGCCGGCGCCACCCCCGTGAACGGGATTTGCTACATGTTCTGGCACAGCTCCGACCTGGTCGACTGGGAACAAAGCACCGTCAAGATGCGATTCTACGAGGCGATTCTCGAAGTATTGGCCCAAACGCTCGCCGACTCCAACCCGGCCTGCGTCGAAAGTGCCCTGCACGGCCTCGGGCACCTGCAGCGTCATTTCCCCAGCCGGGTGGCGGAGGTGATCGACACGTTCCGCAGAAAGACCAGTCTGGGCTCGCCCCTGCTCGAACACTACGCCTACCAGGCCTGCCGCGGACGGGTGCGCTAGCACCATCGGTGTGGGGCGTCTTCGCTTGTAGTCGACTTTCCTTGCGGTCTCGGGCGGCCCCGCCTTATTGTTCCTTGCCCCGGGATTCAGGAAGCATGAACATCGCGATCAGGCTGATGACGCTGACGATCATGACGTAGATCGCGGGCGAAAGCGGGTTGCCCGTCTCCTTCAGAAGCCAGGTCACGATGAATTGCGTTGTGCCTCCAAAGATGGCCACACCCAGAGCATAGGTCACTGCAATCGCGGTGCAACGGTAGGCCTTGGGCAAGACCTCGGGAATGAGCGTGATTCCCGCCGTGCCGCTGATGGCGGTAAGGAGCGAGAGAAATCCCGAGACGCCCAATAACGTGACGGGATCCGGATGGGCGACGAGAAACTGAAACGCCGGGTAGACCGTCACGAGCGTGATGATGCGTGGCACGATCATGATGGGCTTGCGACCCCGGCGATCACTTAACCACCCGCCAAAAAGCGCGCCAACGAGGGTCGCGAAGCCCACCATCAGGGTGGCCGAGAGGGCCACCGAAGAAGACAGTTTCAAGGTCGTAATGGCGTAAGTCGTCATGTAGCTGCCCAGATAGGTCGAGACCGTCCCCCCGGCAACCACGAAGATCGCGAGAATCATGATCTTGCGATGAACGACAAAAAGATTGCCGAAGATCTTGCCGCTCGAGTGCTCGCGCTCCCCTGTGGCGATGGTCTCGGGCAGTCGGGTGCGAATATAGATTGCGATCGGTAGCACCAGA
This sequence comes from Burkholderiaceae bacterium, assembly GCA_049514215.1. GTDB lineage: Bacteria > Pseudomonadota > Gammaproteobacteria > Burkholderiales > Burkholderiaceae_D > BOG-994. Next base: position 1,741 of record JBEKVI010000003.1, on the reverse strand, counting down.
AGTCCCACCACAAAGGGAATGCGCCAGCCCCAATCCCCGAGTTGCTCCGGAGTCAAGAGCTGCGCGAGAGCCACGCCGAGTAGGCCCGCCATCGCGGCCGAGACGCCCTGGCCTCCCAACTGCCAACTCGAATACAGTCCGCGTTGCCCCTTCGGCGCGCCTTCGATCAGAAGCGCAGTCGATGGTCCCACTTCACCACCCAGGGCCAAGCCCTGGAGCAGCCGCGAAATCACGACCAGGATGGGGCCAAACACGCCGATCGTGGCATAAGAGGGCGTCGCCGCAAGGCCCAGGGTCCCGACCGTAATGAGGCCGATGGTCACCATCATGGCGAATTTGCGCCCCACGCGGTCGCCCAGCGCCCCGATCACGAATCCCCCCAGGGGGCGGGTCAGAAATCCAACCCCAAACGTCGCGACCGAGGCGAGCAGACTGCCGTACTCGGTGCTCGACGGGAAAAAGGCTTTGCCGATGTAGACCGCGAAGTAGGCGTAGCTGACGAAATCGTAGAACTCCATCGCATTGCCCACCACGATGGCCGCCACCCCAGAGCGCGTGAGCGTCTCTTCCTCGGGGACCCCTGGACCCACCGAGCGGCGCGCGCCGACCACAACGGGGACTGCGTCAGACGGAAGTGAACTCATGGCATTGTCCCTATTGGCTCGGCCCGAAGGAGTCGAAGTTACGCGGCCACGGCCGCCCCGTCTTGTAGAAAGCGCTCGGCAAGGTTAACCCAAAAAGCGCTGCCGACTCCAAGGTTGGCGTCGTTGAAGTCGTACCCTGGATTGTGGACCTGGCAGATGGCGCCGGCTTCGCCGAAACCGTTGCCGATGAAGAAGTAGCTTCCGGGCCGCTTTTCTAGCATGAAAGCAAAGTCTTCACTACCCGAAAGGGCCGGACCCTGGAGGATGACCTTGTCGGGGCCCAGAAGATCAAGCGCGACCTGGCGCGCGAAATCAGTCTCCCTGCGCGAGTTCACGAGCACGGAGTAACCTCGTTTGTACTGGATGTCTGCCTCGACGCCGAAGCTCTCGGCTTGGGCCCGCACGATCGCCGTAATGCGATTCTCAAGGGTGTCCCTCACGGCCGGATCCAGGGCGCGTACGGTCAACTCCATGCGCGCGCTGCTGGGAATCACGTTATTAGTGGTGCCCGCATTCAGCACGCCCACCGTCACCACCGCCAACTGAGAGGGGTCGATGTTGCGCGAGACCACGGTCTGCAAAGCCATCACGATGCTCGCTGCGGCAACCACCGGATCCACGGCCTTGTGCGGCATCGCGCCATGCCCTCCCACGCCGTTCAAAATGATCGAGACCCGGTCCGAGGAAGCCATGGTCGGACCATCGCGAAAGGCGAGGTGCCCTTGCGGAACTCCGGGCGCATTGTGGGTGGCGAACACGGCATCGCAGGGATATTTCTCGAAGAGCCCCTCCTCGATCATCCTGACTGCGCCGCCCAGGCCTTCCTCGGCTGGCTGAAAGATGAGGTTAAGCGTCCCGCAGAACTGACCGCGTTCGGCCAGATACTTCGCCGCGGCCAAGAGCATTGCGGTGTGTCCGTCATGGCCGCAGGCATGCATGACGCCGTGATTGCAGCTGGCGTAGGCCTTGCCCGTCTTCTCTTCGATCGGCAAGGCATCCATGTCCGCGCGCAAGCCCAGCTGACGCGTTCCAGCACCACGGGTGAGCTGGCCTACGACGCCAGTGCCCCCTAGACCTTCTTCGACCCGGTACCCCCA
>JBEKVI010000002.1:0-228825 GCA_049514215.1 Burkholderiaceae bacterium | reverse complement strand
AAATGCGAACCGTAGTCCCGAAGAAGTGTTGCGCGACGCGGACATCGCGATGTACAAGGCCAAATCCCTCGGCAAGGCCCAGTACGCGCTGTTTGACAAGACTCTTCATACGAAGATCTCCCAGCAGCTCAAGCTCGAAGGCGATTTGCGTCGCGCTTTACTCCATAGCCAGCTTTGCGTGTACTACCAACCCAAGTTCGCTTTGTCGACAGGCAACATCACGGGGTTTGAAGCACTGGTACGCTGGATTCACCCTGAACAAGGGGTGGTCGGGCCGGACGTATTTATTCCACTGGCCGAGGAGACGGGACTGATCGCCACGATTGGCGAGTGGGTTTTGGATGAAGCATGCCGACAATTGGTCGAATGGGAACGCAAGAAACTTCCACGAAGGCGATTGACGATGAACGTCAATGTCTCCGGAGTGCAGATGAGCGACCCCGGATTTGCCCAGCGGGTGCGCGACATTCTCCAGACGCATGGCATGCATCCGACCCAGCTTAACCTTGAAGTCACCGAGAGCATCCTCATGGATATCGCGGGCGTGCTGCCGACCATGAACGAACTGGGGCAATCGGGTGTGAAGCTTTCGATCGACGACTTCGGCACAGGCTATTCATCGCTGAGCTATCTGCACAGCCTGCCGATCAATTCACTAAAAATAGACCGCTCCTTCATTGCCCGGCTCGACGAGCAAGGAAACGGCGAGGAAATTGTGCGCTCGATCATCACGCTTGGCAAAGCGCTCGGAAAATCCCTGGTCGCCGAGGGCGTCGAGACGGACTTTCAGCTCAATTGGCTGCGACGACTCCACTGCGAGGAAGGGCAGGGCTTTTTGTTCTCACGACCGGTACCGCAGTCAAGTATCGAAGCACTGTTCCATGCGGAGTCTCTCCTTAGCACCCACCTGATTTCCGCGCGAAGTTTTCAACCCCGCTTAGCCGGAGCCTCGAACGACGAGCGCCCATGATTTTTGAATGGCTTTCGACGGAAATGACCGTGTTCTACGTTGGCTGACCCAAGGTCTGTCCTACTAGGTCACGCCCGCCCCCGACGAGTTCGTCAGTCCGAGCAAGCGCATCGCATTTTGCTTCAGAATGAGAGGATGAACCTCGGGCTTGAATCCCGCCTCGGCAAAGTCCTTGAGCCAGCGGTCGGGCATGATCAACGGAAAATCGCTGCCGAAAAGGACGCGGTCCTTTAGCAGCGTATTGGCATACTGAACGAGTTGCGGCGGGAAATACTTGGGGCTCCAGCCGGACAGGTCGATCCAGATGTTGGGTTTGTGCAGCGCCAACGAGATCGCTTCGTCCTGCCACGGGAACGAGGGGTGCGCGACGATGATCTGGATATCCGGAAAGTCGATAGCGACGTCCTCGAGGAGCATCGGGTTGGAGTTCTGCAATTTCAGCCCGCCTCCGCAGCGCATCCCGCTGCCAATGCCCGAATGGCCGCTGTGAAAGACGGCCGGCAGCTTGTACTCCGCAATGACTTCATAGATGGGCCACGCCATCTTGTCGTAGGGGAGAAAGCCCTGTACGGTCGGATGGAATTTAAATCCTTTTACCCCATGCTCTTCGATCAGTTTTCGCGCTTCGCGAGCCCCCATCTTCCCTTTGTGAGGATCGATGCTCCCAAAGGCGATCATGATGTCCGGATTGGCCTGCGCGGCTTCGGCGATCTCTTCATTCGGTATCCGCCGACGCCCCATCTGGGTTTCTGCGTCGACCGTGAACATCACAAAGCCAATCTTCTTCTCGCGATAGAACGCCAGAGACTCCGCCATGGTAGGTCGCTTGCTCGACCGAAAATACTTGTCGGCGGCCCGGTCGAACTCTTCACCGTAACTATCGAAGGGATTCCAGCACGACACCTCGAGATGGGCGTGGGTATCGATCGCGACGAGGTTCTCTACGTCCATGAAAAACTCCGGTTCGGGTTAACGAGGCGCCATGCGCAAGGCACCGTCGAGGCGGATGACTTCGCCGTTCAAAGAGGCATTTTCGACGATACTCATGGCCAGATGCGCAAACTCCTCGGGCCTTCCGAGCCTCTTGGGAAACGGGATGCTCGCCGCCAATGAGTCTTGAACCGCCTGAGGCAATTGTTCCATGAGGGGCGTCATGAAGAGACCGGGCGCTATCGTGACCACGCGCACCCCGAACTGAGCCAAGTCACGCGCCAGAGGGAGTGTCATCGAGACCAGTCCGCCCTTGGAAGCCGCATAGGCTTCCTGTCCGACCTGTCCATCGAAAGCCGCCACGGAAGCCGTGTTGACGATAATGCCGCGTTCGCCATCGGTCAAAGGATCGAGCGCGACCATGCGGGCGGCGACGAGTCGGGTCACGTTGTACGTGCCAATGAGATTGATCTCGATGACCCGGCGGAAGTCCTCCAAGGGCGCAGCGCGTCCATCTTTACCTACAATCCGTTTGGCACCACCCACGCCGGCGATGTTCATCAGAATACGCGCGGCTCCGTGCCTGGACTCGGCAGCGGTCAGCGCAGCCTCCAGGCTCGTGGTATCGGTGATGTCGCAGCGTATGCCAAGGCCACCGATCTCGGCCGCCACGGCCTCGGCGGCGCCACCATTGACATCGAGGACAGTCACCTTCGCCCCGCGTCGACTCAATTCCCGAGCGGTCTGGGCCCCCAGGCCCGAACCCCCGCCGGTGACGATTGCGGATTGATCCTGGATATTCATGTCTTCTCCTGTCGGTGGCGTAGTCAGTTGGTGCGCGGCATGAGTATGTCGCTGCCCGATCCGTCATAGATCGCATCGACGAGAGCGGCACGGCGCTTAAGTACGGCACGTTGATTGATCGAACCCTTATCGGTCATCTCTCCCGTCTCCAGCGATGGCGGCTCTAGAAGAACATGGACCCGGGCGACCCGATTTGCGCTTCCCGTCCCTTGGTTCCAAAGATCATCGGTCAGTCGCTGGAAACGCTCCAGGACCGCGGCATGCGAGAGTATCTGCGGCGCTGGAGTCTGCGCAGCCTGCCCGGAAAGCTTCCTACATTCTTCAAGACGGGGTACGAGCAACAAGGTGATGTCGTCGCGATTTAGGCCAGCGACGACCGAATCCGCCACCACGGGAGCCCCTAGTGCAACCGCTTTCGCGCGCAGTGCTCCCACGTTGACGAAAGTGCCTGTGGACAGCTTGAAGTCCTCCGCCAGGCGTCCGTCAAATGCAAGTCCGCGTTGCGGATCGGAGTTGGAAACGTACTTGACGGCATCCCCTGTCTTGTAGAATCCCTCCTCGTCGAACGCCGCTGCAGTCTCTGTCGGGGCGCGCCAATAACCGGGCATCACGTTGGGACCCCTGAATCGGATCTCCGTCTTGTCCCCCACGGGCACGAGCTTGACTTCGACACCGGGTACGGGAAGGCCGACCCAGCCGGCCTGGATGTCAGTCCCCAGCGCGAACGTGCAGCAGGGCGCTGTTTCGGTCATACCGAGACTCGTGATCATGCGCACCCGCTGCTGGATGGTGGCCTCAGCGTGCTCATCGAGCCGGTCCCACACCGCCTGCGAGAGACCGGCGCCGGCGTACATGAATGCCTTCACGTTCTTAAATAGCGACGTGCGCAGTGCGCCGTCGGTATCCATGGCATGGGAGATCTCTTCGTAGCCTTTGGGAACATTGAAATAGATCGTTGGAGAAATCTCGCGCAAATTGCGCAGCGTCTCATCGATCGCTTTGGGCGTGGGCTTGCCGTCGTCGATATAGATTGTGCCGCCGTTGAACAGCGCAATTCCCACGTTGTGATTGCCGCCAAAGGTGTGATTCCAGGGAAGCCAGTCCACGAGCACGGGCGGCTCATCGGCCAGAAAAGTCAGGCATTGCCTTATCATCTGCTGGTTCGCGCAAAGCATGCCGTGCGTGTTGATCACCGCCTTGGGCTCTCGGGTCGAGCCGGAAGTCAACAAGAACTTGACGACAGTTTCGGCTCCTGTATCCGCATGCGCGCCAGCAACATCAGCTCCGGCATCGTGTGCGAGAAGATCACCAAAGCGGGTCGCCTTGCGATCCTCCAGTGCACCTTCGCTGAGCACGACTTCAATATCTGGGGTAACGAGCGCTTCGAGAGCGCGCGCATACCTCGGGTGCGATGCAAAGATCAGCCCCGGTGTGACGGCCGCGAGGATATGGCGCAGTTTTGAGAAGTCGCCCGAGACTAGCGAATAGGCCGGAGAGATGGGCACCCAGGGAATTCCCACCCACATGGCACCCAAGGCCAAGGTGAGGTGTTCAAGGTCGTTTTCCGAGAGAATCGCGATGGGCCGTTCAACCGAAAGCCCGCGTTCCAAAAGCGCGTGGCCGATGCGCTTGGCGCGCTCGAGCATCTCCGAGTACGTGATGCGTCGCCACTGCCCTTCTTTTCCCCGCTGAGCAACGAAGGTTTGCTCCGGACTCTTTTGCGCCCATTCTTCCAGCTTGTCCGATAGCCGCACGGGGTATCTCTCGAGGGCCTCGGTGGAGCGCAGAATTTCAGTGCCGTCGGCTCGCGTCTCCACCGTCATGGCCAAGGCGCCCCCAAAGCGGGCCTCGCGATACTTTCCGGGAGGGTTCATGACGCTACCTCGCGATTCGCACTCCGGCTTGCACCGCGAGAAGGCCCGCGCGGAAACGAGGTCCTAGGCCAGCGCCCAGGTCCCATGCTATGGGGTCGAACGGTGTCATTTTGCATACTCGGTCCAGCTTTCTGCGCATCCGAGCTTCCCGCAGATGCTTCGGCTTCGTCCTCACCCATAGACTCCCCCTTCGATCTGTGACTGCGGGTTCGACTTGTCGATGATCCTATCATCACTTAATCGCGATCGGTGTCACCCTGGGCTTCGCGTTTCGGGCTGGTGTTTTCGGGTAGGACCCTTCGATCTGAATTTGCGTTGGATTCCGTCATCCGGAGGTCCCTATCGCCGAGCTTGTCTCGCGCATGAACGAGCGAGGGGGAATGCATCTTGCTGTAAGGAAGGATCCCGCATAAGACTGCGAAAGAATCGAATTGAAAGGGCTCAAAGGTGTTCTTGCGGCGTCCGCCCTTGCGGTAATTGTTCTCATGATGCTCTGGGAAATGGGACGGCTGCCGGCCTCGAGCGTTTGGGCGGCGTGGGTGCAGGCCATCGGGTCGGTCGGGGCCATCTTGGCGGCGGTCTGGATCAGCTATCGCCAAAGCGTACGCGCTGCGCGGCTCGTTCTCGAAGATCGCGTCTACCGCCTCAGGGCAATCCTTGAACTTGTGGCGTTCATGGAAATGACCTGGACGCAGGTGCTCGAATCACGCGGTTCATCGGGTCGGCGTGTGGAGGCAGATCAGGCGGTCGAAAAAAACAACTGGGCTGCGGCCGAATCGGCCCGCACCTCGTTCATGGACATTCCCCTCTACGGAATTCCCTCGGAGAATTTCATAATGCGTGTCATGCAGATTCGAGGGCACCTGAATTCGCATCGGGACATATTCGAGCCCTTTGACTCGCTGCCTGAACTGAGCGAGGATCACATAGCGAAGCTTGAGCAATTGACCGAGCATCTGCGCGAGAACGTTCATGTGCTAAGCCAAGAGATCGAAGAACTCAAGGCGGGCAAGACAATTCCCTTCATCGTCGATGAACCCGGATGAAGTCCTCGGCCTGGAGGTCGCATTCGGGGTCTACTTGAAGATCTGGACCATCGTCGTTACGCCATTGGGTGCTTGAACATATCCGCACGCCGTGTGCGTATACGAGGTACTGGCGAGATAGGCGTAGTCTGCGTGCTTCGGGTCGGACGCCGAGCCGGGACCCTCCCCTGTGGCACGTCCGACACAACCTTCGAGTTGCTCCCGCAGCGACCCTCCGTCGCTTCTGCACAGGCTCAGCCCCCAGGATTGGCTTCCGAGGCAACCCATCTGGTCGCTGTTGGGTTGACTCCCGGCCGCATAGGCGCTCGCAAGACTGGCCGCGCAAGACGCCCCTCCGCCCCAGGGTTGGTAAGCGGGAAGTCTTAAGACCGTTCGAAAGCGGTTCGTGCGTTCAACGCAGACGCGGTCGAACTCGATGGGACTCATAGGCTCACTCGAGAGCGCGGCATCGCCGGCCGAACGCGGCAAGATCGCCCCTGAGCCCTCGGCGACGAAATCTTGTACGGACCAGAGCTCGCCGTTGGGTGCAAGGGCAAATCCGCATGCGACTTTCGTGTAGGCGGGATTGGCGATATTGACGTAGTGACCGTGCGTGAGGCCGTCGTGTCGCTCAGGACCTTCAGCCCACATCGAAGCGATACAACTCAGAATCATCTCGTCTGTCTGTGATCGATCATTACTGCACTCGTTTTGCGCGGAAGTCTCCCGGACCCCGCTGGCAAGCCGCCGTCGATATGCGCCGTGGGGCGTGTTTTCACGTCCGTCTTCTAGCGCTTCCTGGACGGCACGCGACTCGCCTTCCGTCCAGCGGGAAAGAGGAGAAACGCCAATACTGGCGCGCTTTTGATTGATGAGATCGACGCAAAGCTGGGCAGCGCGCGGCGTCTGGACGGCCTGGGCGCTCAGTTCAAGCGGCAGCAAGCACATTGCCGACACGACGAAGTTGGCTTGCAGAATCCGGCAGATGCGCTTCATGGGTGCGTTCGATGACCGACGAGGACCGCCCAGAGCATGGGCCTTTCAGCCCGGTAGCGATGGCTACCGTGGCCCGGATCTTACCATCGCCAAGGAGCCATCAGAGCCTAGGGTCTCGTCGTTGAACGCGTGCCAAAGCCCTGTGCGACACCGGGGTACCATGCATGCGAGCGGGTTTGTGGTGCGACGCGAAACTTCGCGTATACACGCGAAGGCGCAATCAAGCCAAACCCGGTTCGGCCCGCATTATGCTTACCGACCTTGTCCGCATTTGGCTAGAATGGGCGGGCTCTCATTTTTGCTGTCTTCGTTTCAAGGTGACAAGGTGAAGCGTCTCACATTGGCCATGGCTCTTTTTCTGGGCGCGTCGCTTGCGCTGGGCCAGACGCCGTCTAAATCCAAACCCTCCTCAAACAAGGACACGCAGCCGGCCCAAACCGTTCAGCAACAAACGGTCACAGGCACTGTTTCTTCTCTGTCGGTCTTCGGCAACGGCCCCAACTCCTCGGATATGGTCCTGGTTTTGAAGGCGGACGACGGAACTTCGATCGCCTTTAGCGTGGAGGCCTACCCGGTCACGGATCCTTCGGTCTTTAGCGCCTTTGGAAGCCTCCTTGCGGCGGCCTACATCACCAAATCACGCATTGGAATCACCTATCTTCCCATGGCGGGCCGCGTCTCACGGGTGGTTGGAGTCGCTTTGCATCCGCAATAGTGGCCCCCCGCAATTCGCTCGCCCGGCTGACCGGCGCATCCAGATCAGGTGGCGACGGGGCTTGTGCCTCGCCGCCACCCCCAGACCGCTAAAGAGCGCGCAGGAAAGTGACGAGATCCTGCTGCTGCTGCGGACTTGCGTGGTTGAATTGCTCGACGACTTGGTTCGCCTCCGAACCCGGACTCTGATGCGCTTCGATCGCCTCCACTAGGCTGCTCGTGCGCCCGTCATGCATGAAGAAGACGCGCTGGCCGACACCCCACAGCGGAGCCGTACGAAACTCATCTCCCGCCGCGTTTCCTTGCGCGATTCCGTCCGCAAGACCCTGACCCATCTGATGCAAGAGCAGATCCGAGAAGAGATTGACTGTTTGATTGCTTAATGCGGCGTTCAGCTGAACCCGGGGATAGCTGCTTGCCGTCGTCGCTCCCGTGGTCAGCGCGGGAGTGTGACAGTTGCTGCATCCGATGGCGCTAAACGCCGCGCGGCCGGCGATGGTGGCGGGGGTGTCCGGGGCCGGCGTTGGGGGCGCGAGCATGCGCATGAAGTCGGCGAAGGCCTCGATGTCCGAGAGTACCTCATAGCTCGGAGTGCCGCCAAAGTTCAGGGTATCTTCAGGGTCCGGTTCATACAGGCAGCTCGGAGTCTCATCACGCTCCTGCGGAAACATCTGGTTGGTGATCCCCATCTCCACGTTGTAGGCTTCGCCGGCGAACATCAGCAATGACTTGTTCTGCGCTTTCCATCCAAAGCGCGTGATCGTTCCATCGTTAGCACTGTGGTTTGCCGTGCCACTAATGATCGCGTTGGGGTGTCCGTGGATGCCTAGCCTCGCTTTCTCGGACGCATTCGCGCTCACATTGGCTAGGATCACCGAGTCAGGAATCGCTTCGATGAGACCGGCGCCAAACACCGGCGTGGGAATTCTAAAGACGATGTTCGGATTCCCGCCTTGGCCTGTGACCGGATTGCCAGCAGGAAGAAAATTAGGCTGCGCAATATTGCAGGTGGGTGCATCGCGACGACCCGTAATCGTGAAGAGATTGTGTACGCCTCCATCGGGGGTGCCGTCGGGATTGAGCTTGAACCGCGCCTCGCGAATGGGGCCTCTTTGGGTGATGAACCAGGGGATTGAGTTCGTCGCTCCGTTTAGCGCGGCCACCGTCAAAAGTGGATTGATCGCCGGGCTCGAGCCGCCGAGACTCGGCTGAATATGGCAGGAAGCACATTGATTGGAATTAAAGCGCGGCCCCAGACCATTATTGGCCCCCCCCTGCACCACCTCGACCTCAAGGAAGCGGTTTTGGCCATCCGTAAAGTAAGGTGTCGCCACGGGGGCCATTCCAGTCATGGGCGATCCCGCTCCCGGGGTTCCGGCACGCACGCCGGGATCGGTCGCACTGACCGTGGGCGCACCCACGGCCGCACCCAAGAAACACGCGCTTGCGGCGCTGATTGCCATTCCTATCACCAGTTCTCGTCGCATCGTCATACCCTCCAGTAGGTTCGTTGTCGAATCCGAGATGTGTTCGGGGAAAAACTACTCCGTGCTACGTCGGGTGTTCGTGTCACCAAGAACGTGAAGTAGGGTCGAAACCTCGAGCGCTGTGGGGACTGGCAAAAAGACGATTGGCCAGAATAAAAGCGTCCCGCTATCGACCTTCTCCGTTCTCTTGTCGTTGGTCCCTTTCCGTGTGGCCTGTCCCGGCGATCGCTCGCAAGTCAGGCGCGCTCCGATTCGGGATGCGTCCGGATTTCCAAGAATCATGATCAGGAATCCGTCGATCACTACGTCTCGTCTTTTTGTCCGCGCAATGAGTCGTGAAGCTGATTCATCGAACGCGCCGTGATGGCCGGGCCGCGATTGGTGCGATCCTCTGAAGAAATGCTTCAGAACCAAACGTCGACGACAAAAGAGAGAGTTGCTGCGAAGCTGATTGAATGAGGAGAGATCACGGTACTCTTGACCTCAACATCGGCCAATCCGCTCATCACCTATCGCCCGCTCCGGCTTTTCTCTAATTTTTTCTAAGCTCTTGGAGCGCCGGCACGCATAGAAAGTGCGGATTAGGTTTCACACGGGCGCAAGAATGCATCGAGCGATCGCTCAATCACGATGCTTCAGTCCTGCGAAGGCTAGGCTTTACGCCCAATGCACGCTACGGGTCAGACAGAAGGCGCAGCTCCGCGGCCCGCTAGGATCGCGGATTCTCGAATGCGCCGATATCCGCCGTGGCGGGTCTTGGAACGTAACTGGGGTGTCCGTCGATTGCGGTGGTGGGCTGATACGTGGGCAAGAGATTTTCGAGCGAGGCAGTGGGGGCAAAGGGCGGCACTGGGAAGGGAACCCCAAAGCCCGCGGCCCGCGAACCCGGGGGAAGATGATAGTTAGATGTTAGTTGCGGCGAGCCGGAGACGAGGGTTCCGGCCTTGTTCAGCGTACACGCAGAGGCCTTGAATCCGCTTTGGATCCAGTTCGCATCGCGCAGGAAGACGACCCCCATCTGATTGTCCTCGGCCCCATTGTTGATACAGAGCGATAGGTTCGAGGTGCCGGTGATGATGTTCGAATGAGCATCGATGATCGATGTCGACATGGCCATATCGAAGATCGAAGCATCGTCGATCGTGTTGACGATCGTATTGAAATACACGAAAAGGGGCCCCTGATGATAGTTCTTGTAGATCGTACTGTCCCCTCCCCAGTGGATCAGATCCCCGGAGCCTCGCGGCCCGTTGACGATCAGATTCCCATAGACCCAGGCGTAGTTGTAAAGCGGGTCCGAAAGGACAGAACCGCTCCCTCCCTCCGAATCGACGAGATCGATGGCCCGTGCCGCGGCAACGATATAGTTGTATCGGATCACGGTTCCACTGCTGCGATCCTTGAGCGAGCCCCCTTCGGCACCAGGAATCAGTTGGCCAATGAAGTTGCCTTCGTAGAGCGAACGAACGCCTTGCACGTAGACATTGTGTTCGTAGTAGCTTCCGACCACACCGTTGTCATGGATCGAGTTTCCACGCAGAGTCACATAGTAGCTCGCCTCCTGTGGTGAATCATTCTTGGTATTGACGAACACGCCCTCACCGTTGCCTTTGATCTCGCAATTCTGGATCGTGAAGTTCGTAGCAGAGACGGCGTAGATTCCCGATGCCCCCTTGGGGTAGTTCTTTTTCTGTCCGGAACTCGAAGTATAAGTATTGGTGCCGATCGCCCCTTCGATCTGAAGATTCTGGATCGCGAGAAAGGTGGGCCTCCAGCCGAACGGATCTCGAGGCGATTTGAAGAGGATGATGACTCCAAAACCCTCGATCGCCGCACCCCCCGTGCTCGCGAAAAATCCCTGACTGACTGCATCTGTGGCGGTCGCTGCGTCGGCGCCCGTGACGATCGGCCGATGGCAGGAATCATCGGTGACCCCATTGATGATGACCGGGTTTTCCGCGGTTCCCTGCGCGCGCAGCCCGACCTTGGTGGCATACGGTGTCGCACGGTAGTAAATGTTGACGACGTCTCCCGCGGTGAGCGAGAGCCACGGAACCGTTGTCATGTCCGCATAGGTTTGCCCCGGTCCGACGTTATAGGTGGCATGCGAGCCCTTCAGAGGGCTCGAGCACGCGACCGGCGGCGTGCACGGCGGAGGGGGCCACGCGGGGCTGGCATCCGGCCCCGACTTGCTGCCGGTTCCGCCAAAGCAGGTCATCGCCAGCGTTGTCATGGCGTGGCCCGGTGTAGGGCTTGATGCCGTCACATTCGCGCTCTCGCCGTCTGGCGCGGCACCTTGTGACGGACTGGGATATCCCATAGCGATCGAAAGGCAGATTCCGGATACGAGCGCGAACGCGAAGAGAAGACTTCTGGGGTTCATGTTGATGCGTCGTGACATAGATGCTTGAATCCAACCTTTCAGGATGCGAGGCTACCCCTGGGACTTCTCATGGGGCTACTCATGGCTGCGTTTATCGGAAAGAGTGACCGAACTCGAAGGATCGTTTTTCAGGCGTTCGTAGTTTTCCGGCCGGAATCTCGGTGTACACAGTGCCAAAAATAAGAGATCGCCCATCCCCGTACAGGTAATCCTCTGGCGCACGGATGGAGGAATGATAACCACATCGCCCGGTCCGACCTCCCGAGGGACCAAATCGCCGACCTCGACTCGCCCTTGTCCGGCCAAGATGACATAGCGCTCGACGGTTCCGGCGAGCGAATGCCACTCGGTCGTGACGCCCTTTGCGACACGCGCCTGCGCAATCGAGAGTTCCGGGTCGCTTGGAATATTGGAGAGTTCACGGATGAAGCAGCCTTCGGACGTGTAGAACTCCGCCTGTTGGGAGTAGACGCGAATCTCGGCTTTCATGTGACTAAAGGAGGATCAATTCGAAAAAGCCGAAATGTGGCCGGCCACTTCGCATCGGTACAAAGAGCCGTTGCTTGAGGACGATATCGAAGGCCTTGCTCACCCGAGCTTGAATATACCATCGGCAGCCCCGAGTCTCGCACCGTGGAAATCCTGCGAATCGGACGCCCCTCTGTTCGACGTCGCGTGTGGTAAAATCAGAGCATGCGCCCGTAGCTCAGTTGGATAGAGTACTTGGCTACGAACCAAGGGGTCGTGGGTTCGAATCCTGCCGGGCGCGCCATATAATCAAGGGGTTACACGAGAGTGTGACCCCTGTTTTTTTGGCACTGTGCCGTAGTTGTGACGTAGATTTCTCCGGCACCCTCAGCAGCCCATCGAGGTCCCAGTCGCGTCCCTCGGGCGTTGTCGAAACGGCCACGGATAGATTCAAATCCTCTTTCGCCGCCTCAGGGCATTCCCTCTTGAGAGTCTCGTTTGCGACCTCGACTAACCGCGTCGCCTGTTGCATGGCAACGGGTAAGTCGGCAGCTGGCAAAACCACACAAAAATTACTGTTCTGCCAATGACTAGAGGGACGGAAAAGCACGTCCTGCGCACGGGCTGCATCGTTGAACACGCGCCGGAGGAAGTTCGAATAATTGATATTGGTGCCGGTCTTCTTGAAGTAAGAGGTATAGGCCCCGCGGTTTTGGATTAGTAGGAACGAAAGCGGCTGCCCATTCTGTTTTGCCTGTTCAGCTTTGGTACGCAGGCTCGAGGTAAGCCCATTCAACTGCTCGTTTTGCTCCAATCTCGCGAACGTCCAGCCGCTCGAAGTTTCCGCGCAAATCGCGGCAGCAGGCGCACAATGGGCCAGATAGCCCAACAGATGCAGCGTCTCCTCAGCCGAGACGTCGAGCGCCTCCGACAGCGGAAGTACACCTGCTCGAGCTGTGAATACGCTTCTGGGCTTGGTGAGGGTCCGGTCGTTGGCAATTGCCTCTTGAAACGAACTGCCTCGGTACAGGTCCGCTAATTCACGCTGCACACTCTCTGCGAGCTAAATTGCCTGGTCCCGTCCCGTACATCGCAGGAGACAGACGAATTGGTCGGCACCGACTCGACCCCGCAGTCGGGGTTCAGGAATTCGGTGCCGCAAGATGGCCATGAAATTGCCCAGTAACTCATCGCCAACATCGAATCCGACAATCCCGTTTATATGACGTAGTCCGTCGAGGTTAAACTGGACTAGTGAAACCGCTTCATTGGTTCCCCTGACCTCTTCTAGTGTGGACTCGAGGGACGTCTTAATGGTGGCGAGCGCGCCGAAATTCCCCTGTGATTCAATAGTCATGTCGTTCCGCTACCGTCATCCGAGCCATCCTTACAAGAAAAAATTCTCGATTTCCCGGCCGTCACCGCCCGTAGCAGGGGTGTTACTAAGCAGTTGACCAAAACTGGCCGAGTGCTATCGAACCGGCCGGCATCATTCAGGCTTTTCGCGGGGCGCGGCAGCTCCTTAGCTCAGAAAGCAACTCTCAAGCTCTGCTCGGTCCTCGGCAGACAGCCCCAGCTTCTTGGCCTCGTCCTGCCACGTGGCAAGCACTTTGTTCAGGCGTGTTAGGTCTTCTTGCGCCTGTGCCGGAGTGAGTTGATAGAACTCGGCGGTCGACATTACCGTACTCAAGTCGGGCTCAGTGCTCGCATCATCCAGGGCGAGCACGTGTGCGTCCTTCTTGGTCGAGGGATTCATGTCGTAGGCCGGCGCCAAGCGCCATCCGACCTTATCCCGGATGAAGCCGTGATTGCGCAGGTGGTCGTCCCGATTGGCAACGGCAACGTTAAATAGCACGCGCCGAAATAGCTCGTGCAGGTCTTCGGCGACTTTGCCCTCGGCTCCCTTCTTTGCGCCAATGAACTCGGCCAAATCCAAATAGGACGACTCCTCGCTGTCGGAGCGTCCCAGTAAGGCGATGGCCGACGTGAAGAATCGCCGTCGGCTGTCCCTGCGGTCAAACCGTTGGGTCACGAAGGTGTGGTAACCCGTGCCAATTCGCTCCAATCGCGAAGGTGCGACACAAAGGCCAAACTGCTTCGCAAGCCGGTGCAACAGCATCTCGCGCAATGCCCAGTCATGCTCATCGTCCGCAGCCGGAAACTTCGCAATCCAAAGACGTCCCTGACCATCTCTGAGGTTGGCCTTAGGGCGAGCCCCGCCAAGAGAGGCTCCAGGTGCGACGAGCACCTTCAGCCATTGTTGTAGCAGGTCCAGGTCCTCAACGTTCCTGCGTGTGAGCTCGAGAGCGACGGATTGGAGCTCGCCAAGGTGGGTCAATGCCGGTGCAGCCAGTGCCTCGTTTGCGAGGCAACTGCCGTCAATGAACTCCGGAGGTGCACCGCCTTTAAGCTGTTTGTCGCTTTGCAATGGCGAAAACCGTAGCGCTCCCATGCGGGTGATGTCCTGGACCCCGAGGAAGAAATCCCAGGCGCGCAACTCTCGTCGCGCGCGCCCCTGCTTCTTAGCTTCGACCACTTCGCGCCGTTTCATCAGGACCTGTCCCCAACGGTCAGGGCAACTGTCCATGAAGATGCCGAAGTTCGAATCCTTCGGATGGAAGTTTCCGTCGGCCAGAGCCAATTCTGGGTCGAGCGCGAACGCGATGGGATTCTTCAGCCATAGCGGCGAGTACTCGAAGCGTACAGACTCAGCTCCCACGCGGCGCAGCCTTCCCAAATGGGTGAGCGGGCCGCACGTGATGTCGTCGAGCCAGACCTCCAAGCCCTCCGGCAAGGCGGTCGCTGAGACTGCAGCGGCTGGCTTGGCTCCACTCTTCATGGCGTGCCGTCCTCGTTGGCGTCAGCTGCGGCACCCTCCAGCTTGGTGTCACGGCTCGCCCGCTTTGGCGCACGACGTGGCACAGCCAGCTCAGCGTCCTGTAGCCGCCGCCCAACCGGGTCGGCCGCGGCTACTTGCTCCAAGTCCGTCTCAAGTCCGAGAACTGCCAACACGCGGAGGTAGGTCCCCATGGTGACCGAGCTATCGCCACGCTCCACTTTGTTCAGCGTCGGTCGCGAGATGCCGGCGCGCTCGGCCACGAGCGTCACGCTGAAGCGACGACGCAAACGCGCTGCGCGCAGCCGCACGCCCAGCGCGCGCAGAAGTCGGGACTGACTAGGGTACAAGTTGGGAGCGGCGGAAGGCATAAAAGTAATCATTATATACAAATTGACGCCATTATGCCAAAAACAATTTCTGTTATCTTTTTAAGGCTGCCCTCCGTCTGCGGCGATAAGAGAAACCATTGTTTCTGAAGTAGGCCTTATTGTAAATAATGGTATCTGTTATTCTCAGCCACCATCTTTTTGTCGATACAGAGCAGGCTACGAACCAAGGGGTCGTGGCTTCGAATCCTGCCGGGCGCGCCATAAAAACAATGGGTTAGCCGCGAGAGCGACTAACCCATTTTCATTCGTGCGGCTGTCGTGCTGATTGTGGAGCCTGCGATCTCCGTCGGAAATCGACCTAGGGCTCAACTCATCTGGCGTCGGTTTCTCCCGCTGGCAGTGCTTATCAGGCATCAGAGCGGGTCATGGGCGCTCGATCGCGGCCGCGCGCCTGAACGCTGACTTGTCAAACCCCTCTCACTGGGTGCCCGCACGACGTATCTTGCGGACCTAACGGGACGGGCTCTGTTCTGCTTTCATTTTCCCAACCGCACTCTTGGGCACAGCGACCGAGTTCCGAATGATCGCGTGCCACCGATGTGCGTACGGCACCGCACAGAATCGACGCCAATATGGAGATATGATTTTCCATCGTCTAGCGCCTCCGCGGTGCTTGCGCGATTCGGGCGTACCGGACATACGAAGAAGCGACTCAGGTCGCTTTTCAGACTCGAAGGCTTCTGCGACCCGCCACCTACGAGGGGGCCGATGTGTGGAATACCCGCTTCCGACTAACACGAACCCGACTCAAACATCAGAACGAAGGCCGCCGCCTTACATTTGTGAGCGGCATATAGACGAGGTCGCTATGGACATTTCATTTCCGCCCGAAACGCTTCCCATGCTTTCACACAGCGGCACGTTGGTGTTCATCGCTCTTAAGGATGGGGTGAGAAAAATCCCATGTGGAATCAGCTTCGAAGCGCTTATTGAGCGGTTCGGTGCGAAGGCGATGGATACCCATGCCTTGTGCTTGGCCTTCAAAGGAAATCGCAGCACGATTCACAGGAAAGCATCAGAGGCCCTTGCGCTCAACGGCGGTCACTCGGTTCTTCTGATGCGCGAGCACTTCTAAATCCGATCCATCCATCCGAATGGAGTGCCACCGATGAGCGTTCAGCGAAGCTTTGCCTATAAGGATTATGTTCTACACTGCGAACCGAGGGCGATGACGGAAGGAGGCTTCGTGGCGCAGGTCTACATTCAATACGAGGAAGCGACGATGGGGCACCGCTCCCCATCTTTGGGCCAGTTCAATACGGAACACGAAGCTATTCTTCATGCAAAGCAGTGGGCCGAAGCCTGGGTCCAGGGGATACCCGGCTGAGCCGAATCTTTCGCCTCGTCCCAAATATCAGTTCAAAGAGTCACGCCTGCCCAAGAATTCAGACGCCACCGTATCACTGCGTTCCCATTCATATAGACGCCATCGCCCAAGCTCAGGACGGACCCTTGATCCGGATCCTCACGGGGCGGCTTGCAAGGCGCGTGGCCACTCGTGAGACGACGTCTTATGCGAGAAGGCCCATGTTTCCCCGAGCCCGGACTGCTGAACGTTCAAGCTCTTCCATCCCGGCTTCGGTGAGAGCGACAGCGGCCCTTGATGCGAATTCCCGCCGGTTCGTTACCGCCATGACGACGTCGGACTCGCGTTCCGCTTGGGCGTCTTCGACGGCGCATAACGGCCACTGAAATTCGGTTCCGTTTCGCGAACTGTGAAGCGTGTCGGTCTTTCCCGACAGAAAGATTTCCATTTACGAATCGTTACTTGCGGGCCATTCAAATTTGCTCAAGACTTCGCCTGCGTTGTCGAACAAGTCAACGAATGTGCTCGAAAGAGTGCGACCGGTCGTGGAGGCCGGGTTCGATCCCTCGAACGAATTTCCGCAGTGGGCAAACCCGTCGAAAGACGGGGACGCAAAGCTTCCGGGCTAAGGGTCGCGAGATAGTGACCGATGTCAGCGGGGCCGCCGTTTTCAAGTCATCGTAAGACTTGTCTTCCGCACTTGCGTCGCCCTGTGTCCGTCATTTTTCTACGGAGATAGGCGATATGTTGATGAGCAAGATTTCCCCCCGTGCGAACCCGATGATCGGGCTCGCCGCTGCAAGTTCTCTCGTTTTTGGTCTCGCCGGATGCGGCGCTGGTGACTCGAACCCGAGCGCATCCGCAGTCCCAAGCGCTGCGTCGCAGACGAGATTCGATTCCCACTTTCTACAGCCTCACTATCACCTCGCGCCGCTCATTCTCGAGGAGCCGTCCTTCGCGGATGCCGATGGGTCCCAGTCGTCGGTCTACGCCACGGGCCATCTTCAGCCTGTCTTGGAACGACTTGAGCACATTTCATCAAAGCGCCTGTCCTATGATGCGCTGCGGCACGCCACGGACGAAACGATCCGACTGGAGGGAGCTTCTCCCGCGGCCAGCGCAACCACGGTCGTGACCACGTATACGCCAGCACAGATTCGGCAGGCCTACCAGCTGCCGCCCCTCACCGGAGTGAATTTCAACGCGGCGCTGACAGCTGCAACCGCGGCCCAATTCGGTTCCGCTCAGACCATTTACATCATCGACGCCTATAACGATCCGAACGTCATTTCCGACCTGTCCAAGTTCAATACGCAGTTTGGATTGCCGTCCTGCTCGACCGTTTCGATTCCCGTCAATGAAACTCTGCCTCTGACTGCGCCCAAGTCGGGCTCGGGTTGCCAGCTCTCAGTCGTCTACGCCACTGCCGCAGGCAAGCTGACGGCTACAGTGCCGGCCTATAACTCGGGCTGGGTGACCGAAATCGCGCTCGATACACAGTGGGCGCATGCAACGGCGCCAATGGCACGGATCATCCTGATCGAGGCAGCTGACGCCTCGGCTGCAAGCCTGCTTGGAGCGATGACGCTCGCAAACACCATGGGGCCCGGCGTAGTGTCGATGTCATTCGGAGCCGCCGAAGGTTCCTACGTCCCTTCCTACGACACCTACTTTACGGCCAAGGGGACGAACTACGTCGCCTCCACCGGGGATTCGGGCGAAGGTATCCAGTGGCCCGCGGTATCACCGCACGTGCTTGGAGTTGGGGGCACTTCGGTCACCATTAGCACTGCAGGAACGCGGACCGAAGTCGCGTGGCCCGACTCCGGCGGCGGCCTTAGCGTCACCGAGGCGCTGCCGAGCTGGCAACCCGCCTACAACATACCGGCCAGCGGCTCCACTAGGGCGACGGCGTCGACCCACCGCGAACTGCCTGACGTCGCATTTAACGCGAATCCCTACACCGGTCAGTACGTTTATCTCACTGCCCCCGGAGCAGCCACAGGCAACTGGCTATCGGCGGGTGGCACCAGCCTCGCGGCCCCTCAATGGGTCGGCATATTGACCATCGCCAATGCCCAGCGCGCCCTGGCGGGTAAAAGTCCCCTGAGTGCAGCACAGCCGGACCTCTACCAGGATATTTATGCGGTCAAAGGCAACTACGCGACCGACATGCTCGATGTGACCAGTGGCAGCAACGGCTCATGCCCCACGTGCAACGCTGCAACGGGATACGACCTCGTGACCGGACTTGGCACACCTAACGCAGTCCATACCTTGGCGGTCTTCGCGCAGTACTAGCCCAAGCCTGCACGAAAGCCTTGGGGCACCTGAGCAGGCGTGCCTCGCGACGCAGGCACGGACGTATCGCGAAAGCGCGATGCGTCCGTGCGCGCTCCAACCCACGCCGCGTCCAGGTTCGCTAAATCTTTTTCTGAGTGTGGTTTCTGCACCAGCCTCGAAGCGAGATGGCTTTCTCGGCGAACGTGGCGCACCGGCCCCAACCGTCGGCGCGTCGCGACACGAGAAGCGCGCAATTCGCGCAACTCGACGCGCTGCGGTAATCGGGAAAGCGTGATAGCTCCACCGTAGAGGCATCCATGTGATACCCCTGCGCCTGCGCCAGGGGATCGGATTCGGCCAGGATCGACTCGGCATTGGCCTTATGTGGCGGCAAAACCAGCGCAGCACCTGCGGCGCTGGCCAGACGAAGAAGAAATAGGCGGCGTGAAATCATTGTGGACAACCAGATCGGGCAGCAATGGCTCTAATGTCCTGCCGAAGCCTCCCCTCCGGAAGGAACAATCGCACATGGGCGATTGAACTTTCCGATCGATTCGATTGACGAATCCTAAGTACGGTGAAGGGAAGGCATCGTCGCACTCCCCCGATTCGGTCCAGGAGAAGGCGGTATGGGAGCGATTTTCGCGGACGTCGAGGCCAGGACCCGGGTGGGTCAGGATAGCGATAGTGAACGTGGAGCCTGCTCCGGTCTCTGCCATCGGGATCACCGATGGCGGCGCCACAGGCTCCCAGACGCGGACCACAGGCCGCCCCGATTCGGACAGACGCCTCTAGGCAACCCAAGCTATTTGGCGGTACGGTAGACATCGCTATGGGTCTCTGGGAGAGGATCGTGGGCAGTGACCTTCGAATCTATCAGGGCAATATCGTGGGACTGCAGGTCGATGCCATCGTCAACGCGGCGAATCGGTCACTGCTGGGGGGAGGCGGCGTGGATGGGGCCATTCATGCGGCAGCCGGCCCTGGACTGCTCGCTGCCTGTCGCCGACTTGGCGGTTGCGCCGTGGGTTGCGCCAAAATCACGCCGGGCTTTCGGCTGAAGGCGGCCTATATTGTCCATACCGTGGGTCCCGTGTGGGAAGGGGGGACGAAAAACGAGGCCCAGCTGCTTGCTTCCTGCTATCGCCAGTCGCTCGAGGTGGTTCTCGAGGCCAATCTGAGATCGGTCGCCTTCCCCTGCATCAGTACGGGCGCCTTCGGGTATCCAAGCGAAGCGGCTGCATCGGTCGCCGTGGCCGCCGTAGACGAAGTCTTGAATCCGGTGCGAGCCGACATCGAGGTGATCTTCTGCTGCATATCGAGAAGAGACTTCGCCATCTACGAGGCTCTTCTTACTTCCAAGAAGCCCTAGGGCAAGCCGCAACGGCTGGCGTTGTTATTTTCCAGATCTCGCGGCGCAAGAGCCGCTACATGGCCGCCTGGTAGGCCGAGCACCAGCCCTTGGAACGCACGAGCTTTCCGCTGAGCGCCGTACACGTTCCGAGATCGCTGCCGGCCTTCGGAGCATAAAGCTGGCAGTTCACGCACGCTTGAGGATCGCTAAACTGCGGATGCTTGGACCGATCCACACGCGCCGCGTCGGTGACATAGTCCAGCGCCTTTGCATCAGAATCGGATTCACGCACCTCGGCGGCCTGGCCTAAGACTGTCTCGCACACCGCGAGCGTTGCGCCACCGAAGACGACCATGACCCACGCGCGACGCAGACGATCCATTGCCAGCTCCGATTCTTGGGATTGGGCAGCGGCCACGCGCCGCAAGAGTAAATCTACCTAAGCACCGAGGTCGAACGCGTCGCGTAAATGGAACATCCGCGCCATCGATACAACCTGTTCGAGCCGCCTCTTTGACTACACCTTCCCGCCTGGTTCCGAGGACTGGCCGGTCTTCCACCGCTCGGCGATCTTTAAGCAGATTTTGCACGTGATGCGCGCCGGAATGCCGTTTCCATAGAAGGAATACGCCTCGATCAGAGATCCGTAGGCTCGGCTGTGTGGCCCAAGCGCACTACACAGCAACTGTCCGCTGCGCCGGTGGAATACGCCGTCCCGGAACTCCTCCTTCAGGCGAATGTGCACTACTGAATTCTTGCTCGGCACGTTACCCATGCTGTGTCCGCGCAGACCCGACATGATGACCCTCAGGGCCATATCGTAGCGAAAGGGAAACGTGTAGCTTCGGTGCTGTGCGAGTGCTTCGACCCGATCGGCCTCGAGAGCGTTCTTGCGCTTCTCTTGGCGCCGTTCCGCGGCTTCTTGCCCCTCTTCGTGTTCCCGTTCGCGTTCCTCGGGAGTGACAGCACGGATGGTCTCCTCGACTGTCACGAGCAATCGCGTTCCCGGTGGCAGGCCCGGGCCCACAAGTTTCAATGTCTGACGCCCCAAGATCACACTCTTCCCATCGGCCTCTACGGTGACTTCGACTTCCCTATGGGCAAAGTCGTCCAGCCACTGGGCAGAGATCTCCGATGGAGCCGTCAATTCGCGTTTCGCCATGCCTCGTCGTAGTTTCGGTTGTTCCGGCGGCCGTCCCGCGAGCCGGGGGCAGTCTGGCAAGCCCGTAGTCTGCCTCAGCCCCGGGACGCCTGTCTACTCGGCCCCGTTACATTCGAATGCGCGCTCCGGCTGCCTGTACCGCGCCCGGCAAACCCCCGTGGCGTCCAAATCCAAAGCAGCAGCTGGATCATTCCGGTATCTTCGGTCCCGCTCCCGCGGTGAGCTCGAAAAAAGTGGGGGTCCTAAAAGATCGTCGCCCCAGTCAAAGCCACAGGGTAAGGCTCTTCCAACTCGACATTCTTGACGGGGCGCAATACCATCCACGACGAACCCCGCGCCCCACGGCTCGTCCTTTCCCTACCCGGTGAAAAGGATGGCGGAACATTGCCGATGACCGATTGCTTTACGAGGAACGTATTTATGCCTGCCGTCCCAGCGCTGAACTCGCGCCCGCTCCTACGCCGCCGGCCTACCTCGATTCAGCTTGGAATCCTCGTTTGTTTGCTCCTGCAGGCGCTCTCATGCAGTCCGGGAGTGCTCGCCCAGGACAAAACTCAGGCGGCAACATCGGCTGTGGATCCAGCCGGGGGCGAACAGAAAAACCGGTTTGGCGTCATCGACAAGGTGACAGGCGATGCGCGGGCGTTTCGCGGGGCCGATCAAAACGGCCGCCAATTACAGCTCGGCGATGTGATCTACGTCGGTGATGTCATCCGCACCAACGAAGACGCCGAAGCAGTGATCAAGACCGAGGACGCGGGCATGATTGGAGTGCGTTCCAGTACCGAGTTTCTGGCCGAGCAGTTCACAGCACAGGCACGCGATTCAGACCGAATGACCTTGCGTCTGGTCAAGGGATCGCTTCGCGTCATCTCGGGGTGGATCGGTCGGCTGCATCACGAGAACTATGCCATTCGCACTCCCTCAGCGACGATCGGAGTACGCGGCACGGACCATGAGCCTTATGTCCTTGCGCCCGAGCGGGCGAGCGGCACGCCCTACAAGGTCGGCTCATATGACAAAGTCAATTCGGGTCGCACCGTCATGACCAATGCGCGTGGCGAGATCGAAGTCGAAGCCGGACGCGTGGGATTTGCGCGGGGTTCGGATGCGGGGGGACTGCAAACCCGCGGTCTGATGACTCTGCTTTTGCCGGTGTTGCTCGATAAGATCCCTGACTTCTATATTGGCGGCCAATTCGAAAACGAGCTCGACGCCTATTCCAAGTCGGCCGACGCCACCAGCCGTCGGAAGTTGCAGGAACTGCAGAGTGGAAATCCAGCTGCATCGACGGATACCTGTAACGCGAAACTGGTCTCCAAGGAATGGATCGCGCGCTTTGACCGGGCGGTGCAGAATAAAGACTCCAAAGCAATCCTTGCTCTGTTCTCCGAAGACGCAAGCGTCGATGCGATTGTCAGAGGCGAAGGGGGCAATCTCACGTCCTTGACCTTAAGCCGCGAAGAATTCGCCGAAAGTACGACGGCCGCAGTGAAGGATCTGAAAGACTATTCCCAACGACGCCTGACGCTCGACGCCAGCAACCTGCCCGGAACCGCAGAGGGAGGGTGCGGGCGCATTTATGTTAAGTCCGAAGTCGTCGAACAGGGTAAACAGGGTGGCAAGCCGTATCGCTTCCAATCCCAAGAGGAGTTCGTGCTCGAGCGGCGCGCGGGAAGCTGGCTCGCGATCCACGCGGTCGCCACGGAGCATTGAGCCTGGGATGATGGAACTGGCTGAGAACCGCGTCATAGTGCGAGCCCAGAGGGACTGAACTGCTCCAAGCGGGAGGTGATCCGTGACCAGAAATCGTGCCATTGCCAACCAGAACGTCGCAGACCTTCTGCGACGGACCGCCAAACGCATGCCCCGGAAGGACGCGATCCGTTGTGGCTCGGTTCAGTGGAGTTATTCCGAGTTCGATGCGCTTAGTAGCCGACTGGCTTGCGGCATCGCCGCCCAAGGCGTGGCGTTTGGAGACCGCGTAGCCATCCTCGCGCGCAACTCTCATGCCTTTGCCGCGTTGCGATTTGCGCTCCCTCAATTGGGCGCGGTGCTTGTCCCTGTCAACTACATGCTCAACGCCCACGAAATTGCCTACATCTTGCGACATGCGGGTGCGCGGATGCTGTGCGTGGACGACGAGTTTCTCGAGGTCGGTCGTGCCGCCATCGCGCAAGATACCGCCGTCGAGATGATCGTCCATCTCCCAAGCGAGGCGGGACCCACGAGTCACGCGGATGAACTTTCCTTCGAAAAGCTCGCCGAATACCCCAAGAACACGGGCATGCGAGCCGCCGATGCGGCCGATCTCGCCCAGATCATCTACACCAGCGGTACCGAATCGCTACCCAAAGGAGCCATGCTCACCCATTCGGCCGTCATCTGGCAGTACGTGAGCTGTATTGTCGACGGGGAGATTGACCGCGATGACGTGATGCTCCACGCGATGCCGCTGTTCCACTGTGCCCAACTTGACGTCTTCCTCGGTCCGGCCGTCTACGTCGGCTCGACGAACATCATCACCAGCCGGCCCGTCGCTGAGCGCGTACTTCCGCTTCTCGCAGAGCACCATGCGAGTTCTTTTTTCGCCCCTCCTTCGATCTGGATCGGGCTGCTGCGCTCTCCCCTTTTCGAACAATCCGATCTGTCAGCCCTGCAGAAGGGGTACTACGGTGCCTCGATCATGCCGGTCGAAGTTCTGCTTGAGCTCCAGCGCAGACTGCCCAGGGTACGGCTGTGGAACTTCTACGGCCAGACCGAAATCGCGCCGCTGGCGACGGTTCTGCGACCCGAAGATCAACTTCGCAAGGCGGGCTCCGCCGGCCGCGCGGCGCTCAATGTCGAGACGCGCGTGGTCCGAGACGATGGCAGCGAGGTCGAAATCGGCGAAATTGGCGAAATTGTGCATCGCTCACCGCAACTGCTGTCGGGCTACTTCCATGACGAGGAGCGAACGCTCGCGGCGTTCGAAGGAGATTGGTTCCATAGCGGCGATCTCGCCACCATCGATGCGGAGGGCTACATCACCGTGGTGGATCGCAAGAAGGACATGATCAAGACCGGTGGTGAAAACGTGGCGAGCCGGGAGGTCGAGGAAGCCATCTACCGCCTCGAGAAAGTGTCGGAAGTGGCGGTCGTGGGCATTCGCCATCCGCACTGGATTGAGGCCGTAACCGCGGTGATTGTGGTAAAGAGCGGTCGAGACCTAAACGAACAAGAGCTGATCGAGCATTGCCGCGAGCATCTGGCGCACTTCAAGATCCCAAAGCGCGTCGTGTTCACGGATAGTCTGCCGAAAAATCCCAGCGGCAAGCTCCTGAAGCGCGAATTGCGCGAGCGCTATCAGAACCTGTTTACCCCGCCCCAGGAGCCGTAACCCGGACTCGCGCCTCCCCTGGCAAGATACCGTGGTTAGGACAAGCGCGTGCGCGCGAGCGCGGCACCCAGACCCAGCGCGGCGAGCTTGGCCGCAGCAATGTCGCGATCCATGGGAGCCATGCCGCAGTTCGTGCAAGGAAAAATCCGCTCCTTCGGAATGTAGCGAAGTGCTTCTTCGATGACACCGGCGACCCGTTCTGGCGTCTCGATCGCCTCGGTCGCGACGTCGATGACTCCCAGCAAGACATCCTTTCCCTCCAGCAGCGACAGAAGATTCAGCGGGACACGCGAGTTCACGCACTCCACAGAGACCTGGTCAAGCCGGCTTTGCGCCAGCGCGGGAAAAATCTCTTCATACTGGCGCCATTGGCTGCCCAGCGAATTCTTCCAGTCGATGTTGGCCTTGATTCCGTATCCGTAGCAGATATGAACTGCCGTCTTGCAATGCAGGCCATCGATCGCCCGGTGTAGGGCCTCAATTCCCCATTGTTTGACGTCGTCCATGTACACGTTAAATGCCGGCTCGTCGAATTGAATCACGTCGACACCCTGTTGCTCGAGCGCCCGCGCCTCCTCGTTCAGGAGGTCAGCCAGCGCAAACGCAAGGCTTGCCTTGTCGTGGTAGTGCTGATCGGCGATGGTATCGACCATCGTCATGGGGCCCGGCAGCGTGAGCTTGATGCGCCTTTCGGTATGCGAGCGCACCAGGGCAGCCTCGCTCGCGTGAACCCGGGAACGCAGACGGACCGGACCGACCACCGTGGGCACCATGGCTTCGTAGCGATTGTTGCGGATCCCCATCTTCACTTTGTGCTCGAAATCGATACCTTCGACCGATTCGAGAAATCCGTGCACAAAGTGCTGTCTGGACTGCTCTCCGTCGGTCAGGATGTCGATTCCGGCATCTTCCTGGGTCTTGACCCAAAGCAGGGTCGCGTCCCTCTTGGCTCGGGCCAGTTCCTCGCCTTCGAGCTTCCACTGCGGCCAAAGGGTGTGTGTTTGTGCAAGCCATGCCGGCTTGGGAAGACTGCCTGCGATCGTGGTGGAAAACATGTCGCCCCTTGTGTCCAGATGGTGGCCCGAAAGCCGCATTCCAGCATACTCCAAGGGGCCGTGCACGGTCGCTGCGATGTCGCGCCGCACCATGACGCGAGCCTCACCACTGGCGGGCGATCGATTCGCTCAGAACGGCCAGTCCGCGGGCGGTCTCGCAGATCAAGCGGAGCCGGCGCTCGAGCATCATGGCCGGCGTCCAGTGAGACTCGGAGAGCAGCGCGCCTTCGATCGTAATTTCGGATTGAGAGGAAGGGGCATCCTTGAGCTGCGCTTCGGTCGTCCACGCTAAAAGCGCCATATCCAGGCGTTCGCGCACGGTCTGCTTGGAGCGATCGAGCTCGGTCAAAGTCGGCTCAGGGGTCACCTCTTCGAGCCGGTGCTCGAAGAGCAGGTGCACCGCAGCGGCGTGTGCGATGAGCAGATAGTCGAGCGTGATGAACTCGTTGAGTTCCCGCACGGCCCGGTGGTGGGTCTTGGGCTCGATGAGCATGCGGCGCAAAGAACCGGTCAGCGCAGCGAGCGCATCAAAAAGCTGCTTGCGCGCAAGCCGGTAGTCGAGATCGCGCGTTGCGTCCGTGAGCACGGCCTCGAGGTAACGCAAATTGGCCTTGAGCAGCGATTGAATCTGCTGTGGAATGCTTTGCCTCTCCCAGCTCGGCCACATGAAACTAAAACCGAACGCGAGCACAACGCCAACGAGGGTATCGATGAGGCGCTCCGGCAGCGCAAAGGCGGCATTGGTGTTCAGAAGGTGGACCTGCAGCAATGCCATGACCGAAGCGGCGATTGCCGTATAGCGATACTTGATCGTCGCAAAGGTATGCGCGGTCCCCAATGCGAGGAAGAGAACCGCCATCTGCAGCCAGGATGGAGGGGTCAGGGACAAGAAAAGCGCCGTGATCATTCCCCCGATGACCGTTCCGATCATCCGGTCATTGCGGCGCTGTTGGGTCAGGCTAAAACTCGATCGCAGGACCACCGCGATCGTGAGCAGCATCCAGTAGCCATGTGTCGCGTAGGGAAGCAGATGGGCCAATGCGTAACCACAGCCCATCGCCGCGGTGAGCCTGACTGCAAACCGGAAAACCGGCGAACCTGAATCCAACTGCTGGCGCAAGATCTTCGGGCTGAAGCTAAACGAGGTCAAAAAGGGCCTGAAGCTCTCTCCGCCCAGGATCTGGGCGCGGGTGAGGTTGCTTCCGGAGACGCGGTGCAAATCGTGGATCTGGGCTATGGCGTGCAAAATGCGCTCCGTGACCCCGCGCAGGACCGCAAGCCCATGCGCATCGACCGGCTCGCCTTCGCTGTGGGCGAGCCGGTTAATCTCGAACTCCAGCGCGAAGCGCTCGGCCTTGTAGCTGATCTTTTTCGGCGCCGCGCGTCGCCCCGCAACCGAGTAGGCCAGGCCTTCGATGTCCTCGGCCGCTTTTTCGATCAGATCGCGCAGGAACAGCATCGAATCGGATCCACCGAAGCGGGCCTGCAGGAGTTCATAGTCCGTGCTGCTGGCAAAGAGCCGCTCATAGACGTCAAAGGATCCCAGGAGCATGGCTGAAAGCCGCACCTCGCGCGCGCTTCTGACGCGGCGAAGAACGAGTTCTCGTGTGGACTGCTGCTTTTCCACGACGAGCATCTGCTCTTCGACCAGGTTGCGGTAGCAGGCATCCAGGTCGGCCCCTGGTTCGTAGAAGCGGGCACGTGCGCGCAAATATCTCGCAAGAACGAAAAGCGATTCGGCGAGCGCTTGCTGTCGGGTGCGAAACGCGAGGATGTAGGTCGCAATCAACGAGTAGCACAGATACCCGAAGGCGCCCAGACCGAAGATGGCGACGTGCTCCAAGATCGCCTCCTGGGGTACCACGGGACTTCCAATTGCGATGACGACCACAAAAAGCAAAGTGAAACTCAAGGCCAGCACGTGGCGCCCGTAGCTTTGCAGCATGCCCGAAACGAAGCTCACGGCGAGCACGGACAGTCCCGTCGCCCACACGTTGCCGCTTGCGCAGGCCATGAGCAGCATGACGGTCGTACCCAAAACCGCCGCAGCTGCGGTCTGATATAACTTCTGATGGGGCGGATTGGGTAGATCGACGATACTCACGCACACGGCGCCGACCGCAGCTCCCAGCGCCGCGGAAAGGCCAATGCTGTAGTAACAGCCGATGGCCACCAGGGCCACGCCCAAAGCGGCCTGGACTCCGCTGTAGAAATACTGGCTAAAGAGCAGCTTTTTTAGGCCCGCGCCGTCGTACATCCCTCGTTCCGATCGTCGTGGTGACCTGCTGTTCTGGGACTCGGACTGCCAGACGCACCCAGCAAGCCGGTCGGTGAAGGCTCTCGACCCCGCCCAGTTTAGGCGACGCGGAAGAGCCAGCGCAATCCCCAAACGTTGGGAGGTAACCGCTCGCAAAGACTCGATGCAGCCCGGGATAAGCGAGTGCGACTCGCACCTGCCCCCGGCTCGCAGCCACGCGCCCCGCTCATCCCTGGGCGGCTGCGAGCGGCGCTGCGGGCGCCTCTTGCAACCAGGCCGCGCTGCCTACGTCCTGCGTCCGGGAAAGCTTGACCAGAAGATCGGTCGCGATCGTGCCTGCCAGCGGTCTCGAGAAGAGATAACCTTGCGCGGCTTCGCAGCGCAGGCGCCTTAGGGATCCCAGCTGCGTGGAGGTCTCCACGCCCTCGGCCACGACCTTCATCGCCAGTGCATGAGCCATCGAGATAATCGCCCTAACGAAGATCTCGCCCTCGTCGGAATCCTGCATCTTCGAGATAAAACAGCGATCAATCTTGATCGCATCCACCCGCAGCTGTTGGAGTTGGGCCAACGACGAGTATCCGGTGCCGAAATCGTCCACCGAGATCTTCACGCCCAGTTGCCGGATCTGCTGCAGACGTTCACCGATGTCGACCTCGTTTCCCATCATGGAGGACTCGGTGATTTCCATCTGGATCAGTTCGGGCGGTACGCGGTAGCGGCCGAGCGCGTTCTCGAAGGTCGCTCGGATGTCCGACTGATGAAACTGGAGTGCCGAAACATTGACTGAGACCGGGACCATCGGCAATTCCAGCGCGCGCCAGGTCGCCAGCTGCTGACAGGCCTTCTCGATGACCTGCTCTCCAAGACGCGTAATGAGGCCAGCTTCCTCAGCCACGGGAATGAAGTCCGCCGGCAGAATCAGGCCGCGCCCTGGGCGCACCCAGCGTACGAGCGCCTCAAAGCCCACCAGTAGCCCGGACTCGATGGCGAACTGCGGCTGAAAATGGAGCACAAATTCGTTGCGTTCCATGGCGCTGAGAATCGCGGCTTCCATCTCGAACTTGCGTTTGACCGCGGAAAACAGCTCTGGTCGGAAAAAGCTGTAGCTCCCGCGGCGTCGCGTCTTTTCCTCGTACATGGCAATGTCCGCGTTGCGCAGCAACTCTTCCATGGACTCGCCGTGCTGGGGATAAACACAGATGCCGATCGACACCCCGATCTTGATCTCCCCCGGTGGCAGTTGAAAGGGGGTGCGAAAGCTCGAGACGATGCGATCGGCCAGCTCTTCCAAGGCGCTTTCGTCAGCAACCGAGCGCACCAGCACGACGAACTCGTCGCCACCGAGCCGAACGACACTGTCTTCACGGTCGAGTAACCGCTTGAGGCGCTGAGCTGCCGCGCGCAGGAGATCGTCTCCCGTCGAGTGCCCCATGGAATCGTTGACGCGCTTGAACGCGTCAAAATCGACAAAAAATAGGGCGAAGCGGCAATCGGACTTGGAGTCGGAGTCGATGAGCGCCCGGACCTGATTTTCCAGCCAGTTCCGGTTCGGCAGACTGGTCAGGCGGTCCTCGTTGGCCATCTGTTCGAGTTGCTCGCGGTGCACGACCACCTCGGTCACGTTGCGCAAGGTCACAGCGAATCCAAGGCCGGTGCGCACGATGCGATGCTCCACCCAAAGCACGCCCTCGACCAGAGGGCCTACTGCGCATCGAGAGAGCACCACCTCCAGATGACCGAGCCTGGCCACGCGCTCGAACAGCGCCGCCGACTCTTCCAGAAGCGGTGCCTCGAGAAGTTCCGCGCAGTGTCGCCCGACCAACTCGGCCCCCGTCATTCCGAGCATGCTTGCTGCGGCCTCATTGCAGTCGATTACGACCAGGTCGACAATGCGACGGTCCCGGTCATAGACTGGCTCAAGAAAGGACAAGCCGTCGCGTGTGCCCTCAGTTGCGACGCGGTAGGCCGCGCGCACGCGTTCTTCGCGGACATGTCGGGACACGACGCGTGAGGCCATCAAGGCCGACCCGAACCCCAGCAGTAGCAATGCAAAGCTCCAAACCAGCGCGTTGCCCAATACAGAGTCGCGACTTGCGACCCAGGGTGCCAAGACCTTCTGCCTGGAGAAACCGACGACCGCGTACATGGGGAAGCGCTCAAGCCGCTTCCATGCGAGAAGGCTCGCCCCCGGCGCGGCGTTCCAGATTCCGTCCTCGAATACGGTCGTGCCGCTGTCTCCTTCCAGTTGGCCCGGGCCCGCGAGGGACGCGGCCGAGGTGTTGATGATGGTCTCGTTGGCGCGCAAGGCACGCGTGATTCCATCGGCTCCGACCAAGGCTACGATGTCGGGATCGGTCGCCGCGGAACCTGCGAAAAACTCAGTGAAGTACGGCTCAAGCAGGGCAATCATGGCCACGCCGGCGAAGCCTCCGTGTGAGTCGTTGAGGCGCCGGCTCAGATGGATCACGGTCGGATGTACCACGCCCCCGTTCATCCCGGCAACCGCGCCGCCCAGGTGGGGCACGTCCTCCGAATGGTCGCGATGAAAACGAAAATATTCCCGAAAGGCGAAGTTCTGGCCGGGCGCGCAGCCAAAGGAGGCCGAAAGGCATTCTCCGTGCGCGTCGAACAATGCCGCTCCCACCCAATCCTGACCCGGGAAGGCGCCCTGTTGCTTGAGCCCTTCGAGGCTTAGCCTCGCGTCGTTTGCGCGGTACCGAATGATCTCGAGCAACTGGTCCGAATTCGCGAGCGAGCGCTCGAGGAAGCCCTCGTAGGCGATAGCCGACGCCTGTGCTTGTTCGCTCGCGTGCGAGACGGCCTCCTCACGTGCCTGGTCGATGCGGTTCAAAGTCGCCAGCCACAGGATAGCGATCGAAAGTACGCATATGGCAGGCCAGACGGCAACGAAGATCCATGCCCTAAGCGAAGGGACGAATGCGATCCCCTGTGCGAATTCGTCACCGTCGTCGAAGGGTCCCTCGCCGATGTCGCCGCGCTCAGGCCGATGGTCGTCGTCTTCCTGACGGATATCGCCATGAAATGCGTCGGTTCTCGAGAGATCGGCGGCCGGCACGGGCACGACCAGCGCCGGCAGCTCGTACCCGCTGTGGCGCTCGGTCACGGCGCCCTCCCCGTCCCAGACGGATGCGAGAGAGCACGTCCTTTGGTCCGCGCGTTCATGCGGTGAAGATCGTGGGCCAATTCGTGCGGCATCGGGGAAAACCTGCGTCAATTCGGGATAGGGACAGTACACAGCGCCATGGAGGGTTCGCATGTCCAGGGGTTCCGCCCCGTTTTGCGTAACCGGCCATCGAGCCGCAGGCCGGCGCTCGCGACGGCCTGCACCGTTGTTATCGGCACGGCCGCGAGAAATCTAAGGACTCGACGCAATGATTTGCGCGGGACCGACGATTGGAAAGAAGTACGGCCTCTTTGCTTTAGCATGCAAGGTCCGGTGCGACCCATTCGCACTCGGATAGCGAGAAGACTCGAGGCGTCGCCCGGAGCTTATGAGGCTATTCGCGATGCGTCGTCGCAATCACCTTTTCCAGAGCCGTTTGCATTTGCTGCGCGACGATCACGTTGCGGGACATCATTTGCGAGATGTCCTTGGGCTGTTGGGATGGTACGGCCAGTTGAGATACAGAAAGGTCTATCGCCAAATCCATCACGCGAGCCAGGCGAATCATCTTGTTGACAGTTGGGTCGCTTGTGGTCGGTACACGCAGGAGAACCGCCGCGAGGGTGTTAAAGTCCGCCCCGGATTGAAGAAGTGCTTCGACAGTCGCCTGATCACGTTCGCCGTACATTTAATTCTCCGAGTAAAGTCAACGCGTCGCATCCTCCCGGAAACAACGCCGCACGTTCGGGCCGACCAAACTTGTCGCTTTTGGACGGCTAGGTTAAAAAAAACGTCACTTGCTGCCGGCCTAAAATGGGATTTCCTAAATCATTTGCTGCGCCGGACCGGCTCGGAGCTATTGAGCAAGATCGGGGCCAGTTTGGGTTCGTTTCAAAAAAGAGGAGCGCGCGTGCTACGACCTCGGCATAAACGAAAAAACGCTTTCGACTTCAGCGACAAGTCGACGAGGCAGGCTGCGGGGATGCCGTACACTTCTCACATGAATCGGAAGTCCTTGCATGTGATCTTCGGTCCTCTCTCAACATAATCGGATCCCCGGTTGATTTATGTAGTCCGCACTCATGCAGCGTCCCCCCTCTTGGCCCCTTCCCTTTCGCCGCACCCGTCTGTGGTGGCTCGTGTTGCCCGCGCTCGGGATCTGGGGATCGTCGTTCGCCCAGATTTACAAATGGGTGGATGCGCAAGGGGTTACGCATTACTCGCAGTCGCCACCGGCTCCCGGTCAGGGCAAGGCGCAGGTCTTAAACGTGCCGGATGCAGCTACCGCGACAACGCCCGGTCAAGGCGCTGCTGATCAAAACTGGCAGGAGAAGGATCGCGAGTTCCGCGAGAGGCAGGCTAAAGCAGCCGACCTACGCAGGCAGGCGGAGGAAAAGGCGGAAAGGGATGAGGCGCAGCGTCACAGAGCGTGTCAGCAGGCTCGGGCCGCGGTGGACCAACTGACTCGACAGGGCCGCATCTTTAACGTCAACGAACAGGGAGAGCGTGTCTATCTCTCAGACGACGATCGTGCGCGGGGGCTACAGGACGCCAATCAGCAGGTGGCCCAGTACTGCGGCTCCTAACGCCGCGCATCCAGCCCTGGGTCGCGGGATCATCCCGACAAATAGCAGCGTCGCGGCTACGGCTGCAATTGCGCGAATTTGCCATTTCCAGGCAGACGCCCACGAAGATCTCGCGCTTGCTGGGCATAGGCGTTGCTGATATATCGGCCATGCCGATCCTTTCTTGCCACGAGGCTACTGCGATTATTAATGTGACTTGTCAGTAATGACGGTTAACCCCCTGTAATTAGTACATTTCTATGAGCACAGCCCCAGTTTGGCAGACCGATCGGATAGGTTTCGAGGCCCAGGAATGCGTCCACAGGCAGCGCAGCCTCGCATCACCCCGTTGGCGCGAACTGACCCGCTCCTTTTATCCCGGAGGGATTTAGTGCGACGCCAACGATTTTTCGAGGCCGGCGCCAACTAGCGCTTGAGCCATTCACTTCAGTAACAACGAGCGTATTAGGAGAAGATTATGTTAAGAAGAGACCTCATGATCGGTGCTGCGGCATCCTTGGGCCTACTTGCAACCGGTTGCACCACGACGCCCAATGCGCCCAGCGACCCTGCCGATAAGCGCCGTCAACTCGACGTCTCGTCCACCGAAGCGCTAGCCCGCCTTTACTCCAATGCCCATGGTTCCCGGGAGCTGGTAGGCAAGGCACGCGGTGTCCTGGTCTTTCCGTCGGTCATCGCTGCAGGCTTGGGTGTAGGCGGCGAGTACGGCGAAGGCGAACTCAGGATCGGGGGCGCGCCCATTGCCTATTACAGTACTGCGAGCGGATCGTTCGGATTGCAGATCGGCGCGCAATCGAAGGCCGTCTTCTTCCTTTTCATGACCCAGGATGCACTTGACCGCTTTCGGGCGGGCAATGGTTGGACGGCGGGGGCAGACGCGTCTGTCGCCGTGCTGAAGATGGGTGCCAACGGGGATGTCGACCTGCAGACCGCGCAAGCGCCGGTGGTCGGATTCGTCGTGACCAACGCGGGTCTCATGGCCAACGCGACCATCGAAGGTACCAAGGTTTCACGCCTGAACATCTAGACTCGCGCAATGCGGGGCAGCGCGCAATGCGCTGTCCCCCGCGAATTTTCACGATCGTGGAGGCGTCTGTCCGACCTCCCCGATGCGACCCACCGATCCCCTGATGCCGCAGCGGGCGTACAGTGTGCGCCTGTCGCGCCTTTGACTTCCCGGCTGTGTTCCAGCGGCTCATCCACCACGTCAGTTCCGGAATCGCATCGACGCGGGAACCCGCTCGATGCGAGCCCAAGTTGTAACGGATTTGTGTCCCTGACGAGGTGGCGAGGCCGCGTCCGCCGCAGAATTTCCGAGGCGTGACTGCCGGACTTGCCGAGTTCGGGTCAACACGCTCATAATGCGGACGGCCGAGAAGCAAGAACCAGCCCCACCAAGGCGGCTAGTAAGGCCCTCTGGGCCGGGGGCGAGAGACCAAGCGACGTGAACGCGACACCCCCCGGGGCGGATTGGCAACGTCAACCGCGCCGGGAATATAATCGTTATAGGCGTGTGCTATTGACACTACCTGTTAATCGCATCTGCTTTGAAGAGATCTTGAACTACCTGGGGCCCGCTCACCTGAGCTTCGGTTTTGAAACACCATAACGGGAGAAACACTTGAAAGCCATTTCCATTTTGCTGCCTGCAACGATCTTCGCGCTCGCGTCCGTGCAAACGGCACTCGCGCAAGACGATTCATCTGCCGCGCCGAAGTCCCGCGCCGAAGTGAAGGCCGAGACCAAGGACGCGGTCAAATCCGGATCGATCCCCCGGGGCGATGCGTCACCCACGATGAACAAGGACACGACCAAGTCGACTGCCAATCGTGCAGCCGTCAAGTCCGCAACCAAGGCCGCAGTGAAGTCGGACGAGATTCCGCGCGGTGATGCTTCGGAAAACATGAACAAGGACACGTCGAAGTCCACTGCCAACCGTGCCGCCATCAAGGCTGACACCAAGGCTGCGGTCAAGGCGGATGAAATTCCTCGCGGTCAAGCCGAACCGAAGCAGTAAGCGTTACCTCTTCTCCAATCGGCCCGATTGTTCGGGCCGATTTTTTTTGCGAAGCCGACCTCGCTCGGTCCGGGCACGTCACCGCCTTGCGATTACGAAGTCAACGCGCGCTGCGGGCCTTAAGAAACCGGACCTCTTGCTCCAGCTCGCGGATTCGCTCCAGAAGCTGGACTGCCAGAGCCGCGCCATGCGCATCGAGCTCAAAGTCGACCTTAAGGCGGCGGGTGGCCTGCGCGACTCGAAGGCTCGTCCCGGAGAAGACGCCTTGTTGTCCGGCAGAATCGACGGGCTCGAGGATTCCAATCTCGGTCAGTTCCCTGATCTCGATGATCGACAGACCCGAAGACTCCGCAATCTCGCCCAAGGAATAGTGGCGCAGTTCTTCAATCCCGACGGTATGAACGATTTCGACACGCATATCGCCTCCTTAAGCGAAGTGGGCGCGCGGCTTGAACTGCGAGACCTCCCCGAGCTTCTTGTAGAGATCCCGCTCGGCGTCCGAGGCCACCTTGGGTACAACGATTTGTACGACCGCGTACAGATCCCCGGCTCCTCCGGCGGGCCGAGGCAGACCCTTACCCGCGAGTCTTAGCGTATGGCCGGCGCGCGTATTGGGAGGAATCGTCAGCTCAACGGCTCCATCGAGCGTTGGAACCAACACCGGTGCCCCGAGAACAGCCTCCGTAGGCGTTAGAGGAAGATCCAGGTAAAGGTCGGCTCCCGCCGGCCGGAACAGCGCGTGCGGCTGAATTTTCAGGGAGATGTAAAGATCGCCATCGCGCCCTCCGTCGATCCCCGGGCCCCCCTTGCCGGCGAGCCTAAGACGCTGACCTTCGACCGCCCCCTTGGGCACGCGGACGCGAAACCGCTTTGGCACGCGACGAACCATGCCCTCGCCATCGTACTCGGGCAGAATCAAATCGAGATCGATCTCGCGCCCCGAAAACGCGTCCTCCAGGCTGATCTCCGCGCTCGTCTGATAGTCCTCGCCGGGAATCTTTCGATGCGCGCCGCGAGACCGGGAGCCGCCTCGGGCCAATCCGGCTAGGATGTCGGCCAAATCGAGGTCCTCAAAGCTCGTTGCACCGCTTTGGAAATGCTGGCTCCAGTCCGGCGGCGGCTCGAAATCTTGCCCCGGTCGATGGGTACCAAGCTGGTCGTAAGCGGCCCGCTTTTCGGGATCTTTGAGGGTTTCGTACGCTTCGGCCACTTCCTTGAACTTCTCCTCGGCATTTGCGACCTTCGAGACGTCAGGGTGATATTTGTGCGCAAGCTTCCGATACGCCTTTTTGATGTCATCAGCGCCGGCCGTACGCTCGACACCGAGTACCGCGTAATAGTCCTTGAATTTCATGGGGTCTCGTCTAGATGGATGCCTTGCCCTGCGCCCGGACCAGCTCCGTCGCCCCGTTTTCACGGCGAAGACGGGTGAGCGTGGCCCCTTTTTACGCTCTCATCTGGGGACGAAGGACCGGAAAAACAAGCCGCTCAGGCGCATCCAGCGCAGCGCGCGGCTACGGCTTGACAAAGCGTAGCGCAAAGCGGTCCGTTGGAGTCTTCATGTCGAAAAACGCCTGCTCGCGAGGATCGCCTGGCGCGCGCCACAGATCGCTTTGGCCCTCCAGTTTAAAACCGGCGGAGGTCATTTCCTGGAGGACGAGCGCCTCGTCGATGCGATGCAGCTTTGCGCTGTCTAGAGTCCCGGTTCCGCTACGAGCCGAATGATCGATGAGGACCAGATGCCCGCCTGACTTGAGCGCCTTGAAAAGGGTCTCATCCATGTGCGCGCGCTCCACCGGCAGCGCGGCAATGTCGTGGTAGGACAGCACAATGGTCACCAGGTCGAGCCCCTTTGCGCCCTCGGGAACCGGCTCATCGAAGGGTTGCAAGGACGAGACCAGATTCTCCTGAGGATGCGCGCTTAGGCGTTCATCGAGTTTCTTTGAAGGCTTGGCGTTCTGTGCCCAGACCCTTCCAGTCGGTCCCACGGCCAGCGCTTCGAGCTGCGCGGTATAGCCCGCACCAGCCCACACGTCGAGAACCCGCATGCCTGGCTTGACTTGCGCGAACTTGAGAAATTCGATGGGCTTGCGACGCTCATCCTCCTGACGATCAGCGTCAGTGCGAAGGGGGCTTGAGATGACGCCTGCATAGTCCGGTGGCGTCTCGCGGGACCAATTCACACAGCCCGCGACGCACAGCGCCAGGGCAAAAAGGATCCGCCGCATAAACTTAGTGTGCATCGCTTGCTCCAATCGACGTTATGCGTTCACGAATCCATGATGATGCCAAATCTGCGCGACGAGACGCGCTGCGCGACGAGACGCGCTGCGCGACGAGACGCGCCGCGCGACCCGTTGCCTCTTTTGGCCGGTGCACGGCGCGTTCACGCCTTCTTTTCAACAACTAGACGATCGTCAGCGTGACCTCAACGTTACCGCGAGTCGCGTTGGAATAGGGACAAACCTGGTGCGCCTTGTGGACCAGTTCCTCCAACGCCTTCTTCTCCATGCCGGGCACGGAAATCTTCAATTCGACTTCGATTCCGAATCCATTGGGAATCTGGCCGATTCCAACGAGTCCAGTGATCGAAGGATCGGCCGGAAGCTTGATCTTCTCGGAGCCGGCGACAAACTTCATCGCCCCAATGAAGCAAGCCGAGTAACCGGCCGCAAAAAGCTGCTCGGGATTGGTACCGACGGCTCCTGCACCGCCCAGCTCCTTCGGAGTCGTCAATTTGACATCGACCACACCATCGGAGGAAACGGCACGGCCGTCACGACCACCCGTAGCAGTGGCTTGTGCGCGATAGAGGACTTTTTCTACTTTCATGATCGACCTTTCATGGTTGTCCCGGTGCGGGACGGTTTAAGAGACTGGATCAGATACTGACGATAACTTCACTGCCGCCACTCACGTGGCCGCAAAACGACAACGCAAAACACGCCCGCATTCGGGCAATCAACGCCGTGGGTTAGCATTCGACCGCAACCAACTTTTCGCGAAACGCTTCCAGACCCTCCTTTAGGGACCCGATCTCCTCGATCGAGCAGCCGCTTGATTGCAGCAGCTTCAGGGGCATCTCCGCTGCCTGTCGCTTCAACTGACGCCCCTCCTGCGTGAGCGAGATGATCACTTGGCGCTCATCTACCCGGCCCCGGGCCCGGGAGATCAGTCCCTGGGTTTGCATGCGCTTGAGCAGAGGAGTCAGGGTGGCCGAGTCCAGGTAGAGCTTTGCGCCGATCTCCGAGACCATCAAATCATCCTGCTCCCAGAGCACTAGCATCACCAGATACTGCGAATAGGTCAGGCCGAGGGGGGCCAGCAGCGGCCGATAAATCCGGTTTAGCCCAAGCGCGGCCGAATACAGGGCAAAGCAGAACTGGTCGTCGAGGCGAAGGGATATGGATGCCGTTGGACTGGTGGGCTGGGCTGAAGTTTTCATGGATGCATTTTATATCGTGCGCGATTAAATAGCAAGATACTAAATTAAGCAAGGCAATGGTGCCGAAGCGCAAACGCCGCCGACTCAGATTTCGAGCAGGTCGCGCCCGACGATGATCTCTCCCGAGAAATACGGTCGAACCGCATCCAGCCAGACCGAATCCTCGAGGTACGGATAACCTCCGGGCACGAAATGGGACAACACCAGGGTCTTCACGCCCGCCTGCGTGGCAATCTTGCCGACATCCTCGCAACTCGTGTGTGCGGCAAGAAGATGCTCCTTCAAACGCACGGCATTGGGCTCAGAGGCGATCAGCTTCTCAAGCGAGGGCATGTGCATCACCTCGTGCACAAGCACGTCCGCCCCCTTGGCCAGTGCCACCAGATTTTCCGAGGGGGACGTGTCTCCGGAAATGACGATGGAACGGTCTGCCGTATCGAAGCGGTAGGCGAATGCCGGCTCGACTGGAGGGTGGTGAACCAGCGTGGCCGTCACGCGCACCCGTTCGTCGCGCATCACCTCTCCACCGGTTGTGATCTCGTGCGGCACAATCAAGGGCGCAAGCGGCACCCGGCCCTCGTCAGCCATGCGGATCTTGATGTCGTAGTCGTTCAACTCCAGATAAGTCTGGGTCATCTTGACCAGGGGTGGAGGCCCCCAGGTATCGACGCGGTGATCCAGATCCGACTCCCACGCTAAAAGAAGTAGATTGCCATAGTCCGCGTTGTGGTCCGAATGGTGGTGCGTGATGAAAACACCCGTGATCGACGAGAACTTGACCTGAGCCATGGCGAGTTGGCGGCCGACCCCATTGCCGCAGTCCACGACATAGGCGTGACCGTCAACGACGATCACCTGGGCGGGCGCGGAGCGGTTCTTTTTGGGTGTAGGACCCCCGCCTGTGCCAAGCAGGATGAGGCGGGTCCGGGCTGTCGAGTTTTGCGCACCGGTGGCGCTCAAAAGCGGTGCGAGGCCGGCAAGACTGCCTAGTGTCATACCGCAGAGCAAGCGTCTGCGCGTCTGGTTTGTCATCCTGATGCTCCCGGGACCGTGAGGGCCGATGTTAGCCCAACTTGCAGGCAGCACGCCTAGGGCACGGCGGCCAGAGGAGCTGATCGGGTCGGTAGCGCTTTGGCATAGCAGACTTCGCGCAGCCCCACACCCCCCAGTTCGAACGATCGGGCCGAATCCGCAACCAGCACGAACCCGCGCTTCTGATAGAAACCGCGCGCACGCGGGTTGTCCTCGAAGACCCACAGGGTCACCTTCTTGAAACCGCGTGCGGCCAGGCGGGCGCAAGCTCGCTCGCACAAGGCAGTCCCTAGGCCCGATCCCCACGAACCGGCCGCGACATAAAGTGCCCAAATCTCGCCGTCGGAAGATCCAGCCCCAGGTTCACGGTCACGATCGAATGCAATCCATCCCGTGACGGTGCCGCGATCCGGCCCTAACCAGATCTCGGGCGCGCCCTGCTCGAGCGCCGCGCGCCACGACTTGGCCCGCTGGGCCTTGGAGAGCGAGTCGAGGTAGGCCTGCGAAAGCAGATGCGCATAGCTGGAGCGCCACGATTCCACATGGACGTCGGCGATCGCGTCGGCGTCATCTGCCCTTGCGCGCCGCGTGGTGACCCCAGCCGAATGCACCTCTACTTCATCCAAGCGTCTTCCATGCGGGATAGGGATCCATTGGCCTGGGCCAGATGCAGCCACTGGTCCACGAATGCCTTAAAGGGAACGTCATCCCGTGGCAGGAGGTAGGCTTTTTCGCCATATTGAAAGGGCTTATCCGGATTCAACGAACAAAGACTCGGATGCAGCTTGTGCTGAACCCGTGTCTCGGAAGTGTCGGTGATCATTACATCAGCCCTCCCCTCCGCAATTTCGCCGAAGATCGTGACATTGTCGGGATAGACAATCACCTGTGCCTGCTTGATATTCGCCTTAGCAAAGCGCTCATTGGTGCCGCCCGGATTGACGATCACGCGCACTCCTTTCTGATCGATCTCAGCGAGCGAGGCGAATCGCTGCGCATCCGCGCAGCGCGCGATGGCCGACTTTCCGTCGACAAGATAGGGGATCGAAAAGCCGGCACGCTTTTGCCGCTCGAGCGAGACGGACACTCCGCCCACCGCGAGGTCGCACTTGCCCGCCGCGAAGTCATCCAAAAGCGTACTCCAGGTGGTCGGAACGAACTCGGCCTTCGCACCGAGTGCCGCAGCGATTTGGCCGGCCGCATCGATATCCATGCCCTCGTAGCTCCCATCCGGACGCAGGAACGAATAGGGCTTGTAATCACCTGTGGTACACACCCTCAAGACATGGTCAGCTTGCACGCGATCCATGACCGAGGGAGTCTGGGCATGGGACCAGCCCGGAACGATGGCGACCGAAATCAGAAGCCTCCAGGCCAGAGCCCGGTAGCGTGGGCCAACCGAACGATCCGACCGCACCGGGCGCGTCAAGCGCCAAAAACAAACGGCCATCAGGGCGCGGGCGTGGCCAGAGGTTGGCCCTTATCAACCACGTACACGCCCACGAGCTTGGCGGGCTGTGTTCCGCTATTACGAGCATCGTGCTTCACGCCCGCAGGGATGACGAAGGCCTCGCCTGCCTTGACATGTTGAGCCGGCTTGCCCTCGACGAGCAAATCGATCTCCCCCTCGGTCACATAGCTGATCTCGTCTCCCGGGTGGGTATGACGGCCCGCCGTGACCCCCGCCGGAATCTCGACTCTGGCGACGACGGCCTCCCGTCCAGGCACCGAAACGTCGGCGCGTTGGACGATCGTGCGCTGCAGTCCGGTCGCCTGCGCATACAGCGCGCCGGCGCAAAACGCTGAGGCGACCAGGAGGATTCCAAGTCCTGCGACAAGATGTTGATTTTTCATTACCAAATCTCCCTAGGTAGGCCAGCGCAGCATCTTGGTGCCACGCTTGGGTCACGAGCTTAGCACCACTGCAGCCCGGCGGCAGCGACTTAACACCCTCGGAGGCGGCCCTCGGTGCGGCCTTCGACAAGCCGCTTGGGGTGATGTACCCTGCACGCGAGACTGCGAGCGCCGTCGCCAACCCTACGCTTCATAAGGCCAGCGCATGAACCCACCCAAAGCGGCTCTAATTGTCGGAGCCGGAGACGCGACCGGCGGCGCCATCGCCCGTCGCTTCGCCCGCGCCGGATACCGGACTTGCGTGACGCGCCGCCAGGTCGAGCATCTATCCTCACTGGTGGCGGCGATACAGGCCGAAAACGGAGTGGCGTTCGGGTTTGGCTCCGATGCCCGCGAGGAAGAAGCCGTCATCAAGCTGGTCGATCACATCGAGTCTGAAATAGC
Organism: Burkholderiaceae bacterium; assembly: GCA_049514215.1. GTDB lineage: Bacteria > Pseudomonadota > Gammaproteobacteria > Burkholderiales > Burkholderiaceae_D > BOG-994. The sequence goes on along the minus strand of JBEKVI010000002.1, from coordinate 187,645 downwards.
GCCACTCGAGGTCGTGGTCTTCAACATCGGCGCCAATGTTCGATTTCCGATTCGCGAAACGACGGCCCGAGTGTACCGGAAGGTCTGGGAAATGGCCGCATTTGCCGGCTTCCTGGTCGGTCGTGAGGCCGCCCGCGTCATGGTGCCTCGTGGACAGGGGACGATCCTGTTCACCGGGGCCACTGCGAGCGTACGCGGACGCGAGGGCTTCGCTGCCTTCTCTGGCGCCAAGCATGCGCTACGCGCACTGGCACAGAGTATGGCGCGTGAACTCGGGCCGCAGGGCATCCATGTGGCACACCCCATCATCGATGGTGCGATCGACACCGCCTGGATCAAGGAGAACTTTCCGGAGCGCTATGCCTTGAAGGACCAAGAAGGAATTCTCGACCCCGAAGCGATCGCTGAGGCGTACTGGCAGATTCACTGCCAGCCGCGCAACGCCTGGACGCACGAACTCGATCTGCGTCCCTGGACCGAGACCTGGTAGGCGGCTCATACTTCAGAAGAGGCCCCAAATGACCAAGCAAGTCGAATTCCTGTTCGATTTTGGAAGTCCCTACACCTATCTGGGCTACCACGAGCTCGGGCGAATCGCGAGAAATGCGGGGGCATCGATCACGTGGACCCCCATGCTTTTGGGGGGAGTTTTCCAGGCGACGGGAAACCATAGTCCTGCGGAAATCGCTGCCAAGGGCGAATGGCTGCAGACCGATCTGAAGCGTTGGGCCAAGCGGTTTGATGCGCCCTTTGAACCGAACCCCTACTTCCCAATCAACACGTTGACCTTGATGCGGGGCGCCGTGGGCTATCAGATGCGCGGGCAACGCTTTCTGGATTACGTGGATCTGATTTTCCGCGCGATGTGGGCCGATCAAAAGAATCTCGGCGATCCGCAAACGCTCTCTGAGGTGCTCGCGACCGCACACTTTGATCCGGCCGATTTCAAGGCCATGGTGGCCGATCCGGGGATCAAGGAGCAGCTCAAGAAAAATACCGAGGAAGCGATTCGTCGGGGCGTGTTCGGGGCCCCCAGCTTTTTCGTGGGCGATGCCCTTTTTTGGGGTCAGGACCGGCTGCTGTTCGTCGAGGAGGCCCTCACCACCAGTTAGGTCTTGTGGCGTTGGTCGACCACCCGCCGCGCCTTGCCCACCGCGGTCCGCTCTATCCCCAATGGAGCCACCGCGGTGACCTCCGCGGTGACGCCGCAATAGGATTTGATGTGATGTTGCAACGTCTTGGCCAGATTCTTGCGCTGCGACTCGGACAGCTGCGGCCAGGTTTCGCTGCGCAGTTCCACTTTCACTTCGAGCGCATCCAGATGCGCCTGGCGCGTAATGACGAGCTGATAGTGGGGCGCGAACTCGGGCATTTTCAAGATGAGCTCTTCGATCTGCGTGGGAAACAGATTTACGCCGCGGATGATGAGCATGTCATCCGAACGCCCCGTGATCTTGCCCATGCGGCGCATGGCGCGCGCCGTCGGTGGCAGCAGGCGGGTGAGATCGCGGGTGCGGTAGCGGATGACTGGAAGCGCCTCCTTGGTCAGCGAGGTAAAGACCAGTTCGCCTTCCTCCCCGTCGGGCAGGACCTGTCCGGTCTCCGGATCGATGATCTCGGGGTAGAAGTGGTCCTCCCAAATCACTGGGCCATCCTTGGTCTCGACGCATTCGCTGGCCACGCCCGGCCCCATGACCTCGGAGAGCCCGTAGATGTCCACGGCATCAATGCCTAGGACCGCTTCGATCTCCACGCGCAGCGCATTGGTCCATGGTTCGGCTCCGAAAATCCCGATGCGTAATGAGCCTGCGCGTGGATCGAACCCCTGCCTGATCATCTCCTCCACGAGCACAAGCATATACGACGGCGTCACCATGATGATGCCAGGCTTGAAGTCGGCGATAAGCTGAACCTGCTTTTCCGTCTGGCCGCCCGACATCGGAATCACGGTGCAGCCGAGTCGTTCGGCGCCATAGTGGGCGCCCAGGCCTCCCGTGAAAAGACCATAGCCATAGGCCACATGCACGATATCTCCCGGTCGGCCCCCGGCGGCGCGGATCGAGCGCGCAACGAGATCGGACCAGACTTCGATGTCGTGAGCCGTATAACCGACTACGGTCGGCTTTCCGGTCGTACCGCTCGAAGCGTGGATGCGTTGGATACGCGCCTGCGGCACGGCAAAAAGCCCGAAGGGATAGTTGGCACGCAGATCGGCCTTGGCCATGAGAGGAAACCGGGCCAGATCCGACAGATCCTTGAGATCGGACGGATGAACCCCTAGCCGATCGAAACTCCCGCGATAGTGGGCCACGTTATCGTAGGCGTGCGCGAGCGACCACTGCAGCCGCGCGAGCTGCAAGGAGCGCAGTTCATCCTGGCTGGCCGTCTCGATGGCCTCGAGCAAAGGCTGGGAACGTTGGGTCTGGCTCATCGACTTCACGCCTCCTCTTTAGGGGTCTGCTTTGCCCGTTCGATCTAGCCGGCGTCGGATGCCCCGGTCGAAATCACTTCCCCCCTGATGCGATAGGACTTTCCGCGAAACAGCGCGATCCGTCCGCCGGAGGTACGCGTTACAGCGACATCGTAGACACCCGTGCGGCCGGCCAGCGACTGCTCCTGGGCCTCGGCGACGAGTTCGTCGCCCTCCGCGGCAGGAGCGAGAAAATCGATCGAGCATCCCAAGGCTACCGTGCTCTGGTTGCGGCTGTTGCAGGCGAACGCGAAGCTGCTGTCGGCCAGGGTAAAAATGAAGCCACCGTGACAAATCGCATGGCCGTTGAGCATGTCCGGTCGCACGCGCATCGAAAGACGCGCATAACCTGGCCGGATCTCCTCGATCTTCATGCCCATCATGCGCGAGGCTGCATCGTTCGAATACATGCGCGCCCCAACCTGTTGCGCAAGCGCCGTCGGGTCGTCGGGCAAATCGCCTTTTTCACTCAAATTCGGCTCCTCGATTGCGGCATCCATGCGGCCGCGATGGGGGAAGTGACTTCAGGTTTCCTGATCGTAATCCAAGACTATCTGATCTGAGACAGGAAAACTCTGACAGGTCAACACAAAACCACGTGCCAGCTCGTAGTCCTCCAGAGCGAAGTTCGCGTCCATGTCGACTTCTCCCGACACACGCTTGGCGCGGCAGGTTGAACATACCCCCGCCTTGCAGGAGTACGGCAGCTCAATTCCCTGGCTTAAGCCGGCGTCGAGGATGCTTTCGTCGTCCTTTGCCATCGTAAAGAAACTCGTGCGCCCGTCCTGCATGATCGTCACTTCGCATTCGTTAGCCCCCGCCACTCCGTGATGGCGCTGCGGCGGCCGCGCCTCATTGGCACTGGTCGCGAACAACTCGACCTTGATGCGAGAGGCGTCGAAACCGTGGGTCAGCAGCGCCCCGCGGACCGACTCCATCATCCCGTACGGACCACAGACAAAAGCAAGGTCCAGTTCGTTTGGATCGATCCAGGACTTGAACAGTGCGTCGACCTTGGCCGCATCGATCCTCCCATTAAACAGATCCACATCCAGCTTTTCGCGCGAGAGTACGAACACCAGATTGAGTCGTTCGAGGTAGCGATCCTTCAGATCTTCGAGTTCCTCCTTAAAGAGCACGGTTGAGGAAGCGCGATTGCCGTAGACCAATGTGAAGCGGCTCAAAGGCTCCGACTCGAGCGTGGTCTTGACGATCGATAACACGGGTGTGATTCCGCTGCCGGCCGCAAACGCGATGTAGTGTTTTGAATGATCCTTGGCGAGGGGACTATGGAAGTTCCCCGAGGGGGGCATGACCTCCAGGGTGGTTCCTGGCACCAGATGTTCCTGTGCCCAGTTGGAAAACAGCCCGCCCGCGACGCGCTTGACGGCAATGCGTAAGCGTTCGTCGGCCACGCCCGAGCAGATCGAATACGAGCGCCGCACTTCGCTGCCCTCGATGTTCGTGCGCAGGGTCAGATGCTGACCATGCTTGAACCGAAACGTCTCCTTCAAGACCGACGGAACGTCGAACACCACGACGATCGCGTCGCGCGTTTCTTTGGTGACCTGCGCAATCCGCAAGCTGTGAAATTTACTCATGCAATGCCCTAGTGACTCTTGAAGTAGTCAAACGGCTCGCGGCAATCCAAGCAGCGGTACAACGCCTTGCAGGACGTGGACCCGAACTCGCTGATGAGTTCCGTGTGCGAACTTAAGCACAACGGACACGGAACCACGGGAAGCCTTCGTTGACGCGACAGCGCGGACACGTCGACCACCTGGTGGACGGGGGGTGCGATCCCGAACCGGCGCAGCTTTTCGCGCCCCGAGACGCTGAGCCAATCGGTGGTCCAGGCCGGCGCAAGCCGCATTTGAACGCGGACTTCGCCAAACCCGTGGGCGGCCAGGGCGGCGCGGATGTCCTCTGCGATCACCTTAGTCGCGGGACACCCCGAATAAGTCGGTGTGACCGTGACGACCCAGCCCTGCGCATCGCACCGGATCTCCCGCACGATGCCCAGATCGACGACCGAGAGCGCAGGAACCTCGGGGTCGGGAACCGTTTCGAGAACGGCCCAAAGGGATTGCGCTGCGTCCGGTTCGGGCGCCGCGGTGGCGCCGGTCAGGTCCCCGCTCGCACCTACCATTGGACACCGGGATAGGCTCGTTGAAGGAATTGCATCTCGGCCAGAATGTATCCGAGATGCTCGGTATGGCGTCCCGTGCGCCCCCCAGTTTGCATCCAGCCATCCGGCGGCATTTCGAGAGTCGCCTCGCCCAGTACTTGCGAGAGGTAGGCCCTCCACGGTGCTTGAAGCCCCGCGCGGTCCAATCCGACGCCCAATTCCTGAGCACGCTCGTCTAAGGCATCCATCTCGAAGAACTCGCCGGTATAAGGCCAAAGGCGATCGAGTGCCGCCTGGCACTTTTGGTGGCTTTCGGGCGTTCCATCGCCTAAGCGGACCACGAGGTCGCTGCTGCGCCGCAGGTGGTAGCTCACCTCCTTGTGCGCCTTTTGCGCAATCTCGGCGATCCGCTCGTTGGTTGATTCGCGTAACCCCTCGAGAAAGAGCCCATGCCAGGCATCGAACAGCAGCTGACGCACCATGGTATCGGCGTAGTTCCCGTTAGGCAGCTCGGTAATCAGCAGGTTGCGGTACTGCGGCGCATCGCGCAGGAATGCGAGCTCGTCCTCGCTGCGCCGGTTGCCCTCCACCTCCACGGCGTAGGCATACCACAGGCGTGTTTGCCCCAGGAGATCCAGCGCGACGTTGGAGATGGCCATGTCCTCCTCGAGCGCGGGGCCGTGGCCACACCACTCGAGCAGCCGCTGGGCAAGGATCAACGTCGTGTCGCCCTGCCGCAGCAAAAACGCGAACCGTGCCTCGTCAGGTTGCATTGAGGGAGCCACCGGGCGACTAGAGGTGCTTGACTTCTTCGGGCATCGGAAAAAATGTCGGATGCCGATAGACCTTGTCGTGCGCAGGCTCAAAAAGCGAGCTCTTGTCCGACGGACTGCTGGCCACAATATCCGCGGCGCGGACTACCCAGATGCTGACGCCTTCGTTGCGGCGCGTGTAGACATCGCGCGCGTTGTTGACCGCCATCTGCGCATCGGCCGCGTGCAGGCTTCCCACGTGCTTGTGGGCCAAACCGTGCTGACTACGGATAAAGACCTCCCAAAGCGGCCATTCTTTCATTCACTTCTCCTTCAAGCGGCCGCCTGGGCAGCGTGTTGTTTCTTCTCGGCATGCGCGATTAAGGCATCGCGTACCCAACGACCCTCGTCCCACGCGCTCACGCGCGCCGCCAGTCTTTCCTTGTTGCATGGCCCACGGCCCTGCACGACGTCATAGAACTCCTCCCAGTCGATCGGTCCGAATTCGTAGTGGCTGGTCTCGGCGTTCCATTTCAGAAGCGGATCGGGAACGGTGAGCCCGAGGAATTCGGCTTGGGGGACAGTCTGGTCGACCATGCGCTGGCGCAGCTCGTCGTTGCTATTGAGTTTGATGCCCCAACTCATCGATTGGGCGCTGTTGACCGATTCCGCGTCCGAGGGCCCAAACATCATGAGCGAGGGCCACCACCAGCGGTTCAATGCATCCTGAGCCATCTCCTTCTGGGCCGGACTGCCCTGGCAGAGCTTGATCATGATGTCAAAACCCTGCCGCTGGTGAAACGACTCTTCCTTGCAGATCCGGACCATCGCACGCGCATAAGGCCCGTAGGAGCAGCGGCACAGCGGAATCTGATTGATGATGGCCGAACCGTCGACCAGCCAGCCGATGGCGCCGATGTCGGCCCAGCTCAAAGTCGGGTAATTGAAGATACTCGAATACTTGGCGCGCCCGGCGTGCAGATCCGCGACCAGTTCGTCGCGCGACACGCCCAAGGTCTCGGCAGCGCTATAGAGGTAGAGCCCATGGCCGGCCTCGTCTTGAACCTTGGCGAGCAAGATGGTCTTGCGCTCCAGTGTCGGAGCGCGCGTGAGCCAGTTGCCCTCGGGAAGCATGCCAACAATCTCCGAGTGCGCATGTTGTGAAATCTGGCGCACGAGAGTTTTGCGATAGGCGGCGGGCATCCAGTCCTTAGCCTCGACCTTGATGCCAGCGGTGATCCGCTCTTGGAACGCCTGTTCCTGAGCATCCATGTCCTTGTGCGTTCGGACCTCTTTGAGTCCGGTCTCCACCAATTGCGCATACATAGTGATGTCTCCTTCACCAAGGGTGCATGATTCGATACAAAAAATCTTTTGTCAAACGAAATTGAGTGTCATATCATGACACGGCCTCCCGCTCAAGCCGTATCACGTCTGCCCGACCATGTCCCCTCAGCTTTTCGACGAATGGCTTAAAAGCTGCCTAGCCGACGAGTCTATCCGCGCGAAATCGCTCCTGGTGACGATTCTAGGCGACAGCGTGGCGCCGCACGGGGGCGAGATCTGGCTGGGCTCGCTTATCGAGCTGCTCGCCCCCTTTGGAGTGAACGAAAGGCTGGTGCGCACGAGCGTCTATCGGCTCGCCCACGAGGGTTGGCTTGAGATTACCCGCTCGGGGCGGCGGAGCCGCTACGCGGTAAGCGCGGCCGGCCGGCGCCGCATCGAGCACGCCAACCGCCGCATTTACGGGGAGCCCACCGAACAATGGGATGGGACGTGGACCCTCGTTCTCGCAGACTCCGGCTCTTGGACGAGCACGCAGCGCGCCGACCTCAAGCGCGATCTGCTCTGGGAAGGTTTTGCGGCGCTGGCGCCAGGCCTCTACGGACATCCGAGTGCGGCTTCGGATTCATTGCTTGAGATTCTCGACACGCTGGATGCGCGAAGCCGCGTCGTCGTGCTCGAGTCACGCGCGGTGCCCCTCGCCGGTGGACTGACGGATGCGCAACTGGTCCGGAATAACTGGCCCCTGCGCTCTTTGGCCGAGCGCTACGAGGCCTTTTGCTTCCGCTTTGCGCCCTTTCTCGATGGTGCTGCCGCTGCCCTCGATCCCGCGCGCGCCTTTCAACTCTGTACGCTGCTGATCCACGGCTATCGGCGTGTGGTCTTGAGAGACCCCCAGTTGCCTTCTCGGCTGTTGCCACAGAACTGGCCCGGCCACAGGGCGTTTGTTGAATGCGCAATGATCTACAGTCAGGCGGCCGAGCAGGCTGAAGTGCATTTTGGCGAATCGCTCGCCGACCCCCTCACCCCAGCAGCCCAGGCTTTTCAAATCCGAAAAAGACGCTTCCACGCGGCATCACATCTGCCCGCGCAGACTGATCCCGCCTAATAGTGCCAGTAGTAGTATGGCCGGGGCGCCACGTAGACCGGCGCAGGCGCCACATAAGCGCGTCCGTAGTAGGGCGCTGGGTAGACAACACAGCCGCCAAGCGACGCGGCGATGATCAACAGGGCGAGAATTTTTTTCATGGGACCTCCGTTCGGGTTCACATCCATTGGACGGTCGAACCCGCGCTTCAGTCTCTTGCAATGTGTTACCGGAGTTTGCACGCGAGGCTGACTCGCCCCTGATCGCTCCAGCGCTGCGACCCAGTGACTAACGCGTTACGCGGCGTTACAAAATCGGCCGTCAGTGCAGCGAGGCCGGGTCGTCGCCATGATCATGATCGTGGTCGTGGTCGTCATCGTGTTCATGGTCGTGACCACTCCCATGAGCGTGCTCATGAGCAATTTCTTCATCGCTTGCGGCTCGCACGTCAAGGACTTCGACGGCGAACCGAAGTGCGACGCCCGCCAGAGGATGATTTGCATCAAGGACGACGCTATCGTCGGTGAGGTCGGTTACAGTCAGGATTTCCGTGTCCTCCTCCGGATCTTCCGGGACCCCTTCAAAACGCATGCCAATTTCAATGGGTTCAGGAAACTTCGAGCGGGGCTCCACGCGCACCTGCTCAGCGTCGTAGGTGCCAAACGCATCTTCGGGCTCGAGGTGGAGACTGGACTTAAAGCCCTCCTCCTTCCCCTCGAGGGCTTCCTCGATGCGCGGAAAGATCCCGTCGTAGCCCCCATGCAGATACACCATGGGCTCGTCGGTTTGCTCGATGAACTCCCCCTGCGCATCGGTGAGACGATAGGTCAGAGTCACAACGGTATTCTTGGCGATTTTCATGGCGGGGCGCACGAGGAATGGGTAATCCGATTATACGCAATTCAATTTGGTCGACCGGCTCAGATGGCATAATGTGACAATGGTTGCTTCCAGCCGATCCGACTCTTCGGTACTCGGAGCCATGTCGGTGCGGGAATTCCTGCGCAACTATTGGCAGAAACGCCCTCTTCTCATCCGGGGCGCCATCCCAGGCTTTGAACCGCTCGTCAGTCTCGAGGATCTGCGATCCTTGGCCGCGCGCGACGATGTCGAGTCGCGCGTCGTTTCCGCCTTCCAGGGTCGATGGAAGCTCGCCCACGGACCCTTTACGCATCTTCCGAGAAGCAAGAGAGACTGGACGCTTCTCGTCTCAGGGGTCAACCTGTACAAACCGGCGGTCGACGCCTTTCTCCAACGCTTCGCGTTTTTGCCTTACACGCGCCTCGACGACGTCATGGTGAGCTACGCCGTCTCCGGCGGATCTGTCGGGCCGCACTATGATTCCTACGATGTCTTTCTCGTGCAGGCGCAAGGCCGTCGGCGCTGGCGCGTCGGCGCGCAGCAGGATCTTAGCCTCGTCGAGGATCTCCCTCTTAAGGTGCTCAAGAATTTCGAGCCCTCTCATGAATGGCTGGTCGAGACGGGCGACATCTTGTACCTTCCCCCGCATATCGCGCACGAGGGAGTTGCGCTCCAGCCATGCACGACCTACTCGGTGGGCTTTCGCGCGCCGGCCTACAGCGAGCTGGCCCGCGAGTTTCTTTACTCGCTCGCCGATACGATCGATTTGCCCGGGCGCTATCAGGATCCCTCGCGCGTTCCTTCTTCCCATCCTGCGCATCTGGAGGACCGCATGCTCCGGGAGCTGCGCGAGCAGCTGTCTCGAATCCGCTGGAATGCGTCAGACGTGAGTCGTTTTGCAGGACGCTATTTCTCGGAGCCCAAAGCCCATGTCTACTTCGATGCGCCCAAGAGGATGACGCCGGCGCGCTTTATGGCGATGGTGGGGCGGTCGGGTCTGAAGGTGGATGCGAGGACGCGCCTCATCTATCGGGGAAGCGATATATTTATCAATGGTGAGGTCTGCGCTTTTGGTCAGGGCGAACACACTTGGCTTGCGGACTTTGCAAACCAGCGCTATGCCAGTCCGTCGCAGTGCCGGGTCGGACTTGCGCATAGCGAGCTCAAAGAGGCGCTCTACGAATGGTATTGCGCCGGCTGGATCATCATGGGAGCTCCAATTCGTGACAAGACCTGATCCCCCGTCCCGCGAAGCATTTCCCTCCATTCGCTTCGACACGCGCACCGGCTTCGATGAACAATTGCTGGCGGCCACTGGGAGCGCCCAACGGGAGATTTGGCTCGCCGATTTTGATTTCTCTCGGTGGCCGTTAAATAGCCCGAAAATCGAGGAGGCCCTGCAGGCCTTTTTGCTCGCAAGCCGCGCCAATCGCGTTCAACTGCTTGCGGCCTCGAGCTCACATTTGACGCAGCAGGCACCACGATTCATGCGCCTTCTGCGACTTTTTGGTCACGCCCTGGTGTGCCGTCAGGTACCCGAGCAAGTCGCCACGCGATTTGCGGAGGATTGCAGTTTTGCGATCGTCGATCGGGCACGAATGGTGCGACGTTTCCATCGGGACACCATGCGCGGCGCGGCTGAATTTCATCCAAACGAAGTGGGGCCCTGGGTTGATCAGTTCCAATCGCTTTGGGATGAAGCGACTCCGGGAATCTCGGCCACCACGTTGGGTTTGTAACTAACGCGTCGCAGCCTGAACCCGTTAACACGATTTTGAGAGGGTGCGTGCTTGTCCTATAATGCGGGCTGGGTGAATACCGCGAACGATTTACCAAAGCCACCTGCGGCACGGCGGTCTCCCAAAATCCCCATAGCAACAACAAGAGCTTTTACTCGACTCGTCATCTGCCAATCCATCTGGAAGGAAGCAATCATGAACAGAACCCTGCTCGTCGCCTCTTTGCTGGCACTGGGCCTTTCCGCGTGTAGCAAGAACGACGCTCCCGCTCCTATGGCGGCTCCGGCCCCCGCCCCGATGGCTGCTCCCGAGCCTGCACCGGCTCCCGCACCGGCAGCTCCCGCGGATAACTCAACGTCAGCCCCCGCTCCCGCGCCGGCTCCGGACGCAACCCCTGCACCGAGCAAGTAAAAAGAAGCGCGTCATCGCGCTGCATTTTCGGTTGCGGTGCGCAAAACGGCGGCGGTATGCCGCCGTTTCGTTTTTTCGCCCTCGTGATTTCGATAGGCTCTGCTAGCCCATGAATCCGCGCGCTGCGTCTCGGGGTGCACCCACTTAGGCAGCGCCAAGCTTCGCACGAGAGCATCGGCGGATTTCAAACCTCCATCCAACCCAGTCCCAATTCCTGGTCCGCCACCAGAATCTCTTCCTCGTCGCACGACAAGACCTGGGCCAGTGCCGCGCGCGCCAATCCCGGCGTATTGTTGCTGCGGCTAAGGTGTGCCGCGATCACCCGGGTCAGTGATGAACGGTCAATCCTCTGGAGAATTTGGGCGGCCACATCGTTGGCGAGATGTCCGTACGCGCCACCGATGCGGGTTTTAAGAGAAGGCGGATAGCTGGAATTTCTGAGGAGTTCGCGATCGTGGTTGCATTCCAGAACGAGCGTGTGACAGCCGCCTAGCATGTCGACGATGTGGGCCGTGGCGGACCCCGCGTCAGTGAGCACCGCGAGCCGACGCGCTCCATCGGAGAAAACGTACTGCACCGGCTCGCGCGCGTCGTGCGGTACCGCATAAGGCAGCACCTGGACTCCTGCGATCGAGAATCCGAAACCGGGCGTACAGCAATGAAAGGTGACGCCATCGACTTCGCGTCGATCGACCGCGGCGAGCGTTCCGTGGGTCAGCCAGACGGGCAGGTGGTAGCGCCTTGCAAGCTTGAAGACACCGGAGATGTGGTCACCGTGTTCGTGCGTCACGACCACCGCCGAAAGCGATTCCGCAAGCAGCCCGAGGCGCGCAAGACGGCGCTCGCATTCCTTTATCGTAAAGCCGCAGTCCAGAAGCACGCGGGTCGGTCTCGCCCCGGGTGACTCGACCACCAGCCCATTACCCTCGCTGCCACTGCCAAGCGAGGCAAAACGCATTGCCTACTTGAGTTGATCGTTGAGCAAGGCGAGTATGCGCGATCCGGCGTCGCCGGTTTCGGGCGCACCATCCTTGTTCTGCACCGTAATCCGGCTCGCCGCGGCGCCGGACTGCGTTTTGACGACAATCCGATACTGCTCGGCGAGCTTGGACTTGTCGTCAGACGAAAAGATACGGGACATGAAGCCCGGCTTTTCCTTGTCGTCGGTCTTCGGATCGACATAACGTACATAATAGATTCCCTGGGATCGATCGCGATCGACCACCGTGAAGCTCACACGGTCCAAGGCCAGGCCGACTCGGCGCCAGGCCCGATCGAAGGGATCGGGGACCTCGACATAACTGAGGCCATCGGGTTGCGTGACGAGCTGGGCCCGAATCGGGCTCGTGTTGGCCGCTCCCGGTGCGGCAGGATTCGCCACGGTCGCCACGATGGTCTTGGCCTTTTCCTCTTCTGCGCCCAGGCGCACCAGAAGCCGCCTGAGGAACTCGGCCTCGAGCTCAGGATCGGAAGGCCGCTGCGTCCAGACCGTGGTTTGATTTTGCTGGCTGGTCACGACCTCGACCATGCCGCGATGACTTATATAGATTTCAGTCCCACCGTCGGGGCGTCGCTCAAGGCGCGTTCTGAATTTGTCGCGCTCCCCGGTATCGTAGATGCTGTCTAACGCACGCCCGAGGTTGCGCCGAACGAAATCGAGCGGCAGTTTGGCACGGTTCTCGGCCCAGTCGGTCTCCATGATGCCCGTCTGCGGAGAGTCGACCTTGATCAGAAACCCGTTTTCCTGCCAGAAGTCGTGCAGGATCGGCCAGAGCTTTTCCGGGGGTTGATTCACAACCAGCCAGCGCTGACCGCCGGCACGCTCCAGATGAGCATCCTGAATGGTTGGCAGAACGTCGGTTGTTCCCGGAAGCGGCGTTCCGTTCTGCTCGGCCCGCTTCGCGGTGTAGGTCGAAAGCGTCGTGCCCTTGACATCGGGCATGTTAAAGCGATCGTCCTTGGGCAGCGTGTTAAGGTCGGGCGGGACTTCGAGCTTGTTGCGGATCGGCTGCTCCGATGCGCTCTTGTAGTCCACCTTATCGCCGCTCAGCACATCCGTGATCGTGCAGGCGCTCAAGAGCAGCAGCGGTAGCGAGCAGGCCAAAACTCGGGTCGTGCGGGATGTCATCATGCGTGTTACGTCCAGTCTCAATTCATGCAGCGATGCCGGCCTGTCGTAAGGCCAGACGCACCGGCTCGTGGAAATCCTTTGACAACGGTACGAGCGGTAACCGAATGCCGGATTCGATGCGTCCCATCGCGTTTAGCGCCCATTTCACGGGGATCGGATTGGCCTCGACGAATAGTGTTCTATGCAATGACAGGGTCTTGAAATGCCACTCTCGCGCGCCGGCCGCGTCAGACGCCAGCGCTGCTTTACATAATTCGTGCATGGCCCGCGGAGCCACGTTCGCCGTCACGGAGATATTGCCTTTTCCACCGAGCAGCATGAGAGCGACTGCGGTCAGGTCGTCGCCGCTATAGACCGCGAAGCCCGGCGGGGCAGAGGCAATGAGGGCCGCGCCACGGCCGATATCGCCCGTGGCGTCCTTGATCCCCGTGATGTTGGGGATCTGGGCGAGTCGCAAAACGGTCTCGTTACTGGCGTCGGCAACCGTGCGCCCCGGGACGTTGTAGATCCACAAGGGCAGTTCTACCGCTTCGGCGATCGACTTGAAGTGCTGGTAGAGTCCTTCCTGTGTAGGACGATTGTAGTAAGGCACCACCGAAAGGGCCGCATCGGCGCCCACGCGCTTGGCAAAGCGTGTTAACTCGATCGCTTCCGAAGTCGAATTCCCCCCCGCACCCGCAATGATTGGAATCCGCTTTGCAGCGTGTTCCACGGCAGTGCGGATGAGCGCGCAATGCTCCTCCACACTTACGGTAGGCGACTCGCCGGAGGTCCCCACTACGACAATGCCATCGGTGCCTTCGCTGATGTGCCAATCGATCAGTGCTTTGTATCCTGCGAAATCCAGACTTCCGTCCGGATGCATGGGGGTGACAAGGGCAACGAGGCTGCCTTGAATCATAAGCGGAGCAATTCGAATAAAACTGCGATTCTAGCGGATTTGAGGAGGCGATGGGCGCCCGGACGAGGTCACAACTGATAGCGAAGGTTAGGTTCTGGCGACGCACAACGCGCGGCACACACGCGTTGCACACACGCGGGCCTGGGTTCGGAGACAACACCATGCTCGTAGGCGAGCACGGTTAGACCCCGACTCAGTTCCAATAACTCGCCAGGTGCAAGCAAAAAGCGCGGATTGCTTGGCCGACCGAAGGCCTCGTTGCCCAGGGCGAAAGTCTCGTAGATCAAGATCCCCTCGGGCTCGAGGGCCTCGCTCAGCCTGGGAAAGAGCTCGCGATGCAGGTAGTTCGTCACGACGATGCCGTCAAAGCGGCGATCGGCCAGGGGCCAAGGCGCAGTTTCGAGATCGGCAACCAGTTTTTCGTCGGCATCGAAACTCGCGAGCGCGTTGGCGTCGCGATCGAGCGCGACCACCGAGAAGCCCAAGGCGCGCAGTGCCTTCACATGGCGACCGGCTCCACACGCCAAATCCAACACCACGCCGCCCGCTCGGATGCACGGTGCGAACCGCAATACCCAAGGCGAAGGCGCGCCAGACCCATGCTCGCCGGCGCGCACGGTACTAGGTGTAGGCAAGTCCCATCGCTTCGCGAACGTCACGCATCGTCTCTTGTGCGGCCTTGCGTGCCTGGTCACATCCATCGGCGACGATGTTGCGAAGGAGCGTGGGATCATCCAGATACACTTGGGCACGCTCGCGAATCGGCGCTTGTTCAGCGAGAATCGCATCGATCACGGGTTGCTTGCAATCCAGGCAGCCGATGCCGGCTGTGCGACAGCCGACCTGCGCCCATTCCCGAGTCGCTTCATCGCTGTACACCAGGTGGAGCTGCCATACCGGGCAACGCTCGGGATTGCCTGGATCCGTACGCCGCACACGGGCCGGATCGGTGGGCATCGTGCGGATCTTGCGCGTGACTTCGGCCGGCTCCTCGCGCATGGCCAGCGCGTTGCCATAGCTCTTGCTCATTTTCTGACCATCCAGTCCGGGCAGACGGGGTGCATGGCTGAGCTTGGCATGCGGTTCAACCAGGATCAGTTTGCGCGACCCTTCGAGGAATCCAAACAGCCGCTCTCGGTCTCCCATCGAAAGGCTCTGGGCATCGGCCAGCAGGGCTCTGCCCTGCTCCAGCGCTTCGTCATCACCCTTCTGCTGGTAGCGCGTTCGCAATTCCTCATAGAGTTTGGCCCGTTTCCCCCCCAGCTTCTTGACGCCTTCGCGGGCCTTTTGCTCGAAACCCGGTTCACGTCCAAAGAGGTGGTTAAAGCGCCGTGCGATTTCGCGCGTCATTTCGATGTGCGGTACCTGGTCCTCGCCCACCGGCACCATGCTCGCACGGTAGATCAGAATGTCCGCGGCCTGCATTAGCGGATAGCCCAGGAATCCGTAAGTCGTCAAATCCTTGTGCGTGAGTTTCTCGATCTGATCCTTGTAGGTTGGAACACGCTCGAGCCAGCCCAATGGAGTGGTCATGCCCAGCAAGAGCGTAAGCTCGGCATGTTCGGGTACTCGGGACTGGATAAAGATCGTCGATCGATTCGGATCGATGCCGGCGGCGAGCCAGTCGATCAGCATCTCCCAGACGCTCTTGCCGATCAGTTCGGTCTCGTCGTAGACGGTGGTCAGCGCGTGCCAGTCGGCCACGAAGAAAAAGCATGGGTATTCGTTTTGGAGCTGCACCCAGTTTTTCAAGGCACCGTGATAATGACCGATGTGCATGGCACCGGTGGGACGCATGCCGGAGAGGACCCGATCAGGATACATAGACGGAAGGAGGTATGTTGAAGAGAAAGAGCAAGGCCGAGTTGGCGAAGGAAAGCAGCGGCAACAGGATGGTCGAAAGAACGCCGGGGATCATCACCAAAGCGATGAGAATGAAAAGGCCGTAAGGCTCCAGCTGGGCAAATTTCCACGCGGCCTTGGGAGGCAAGAGACTGACGACGATGCGTCCGCCATCCAGCGGCAGGATCGGCAGCAGATTCAAGAGCATGAACATCAGGTTGATGCGCACTCCCACGTGGGCCATCTCGAGAAAGAAGATCTCCCCGATGTTCGATGACAGCTGGATCTTCAGAAAACCCATCCAGAGAAGCGCCATGAACAGATTCATCGCGGGGCCGGCAAGAGCGACCCAGAGCATGTCACGCTTGGGGTTGCGCAAATTGCCAAAGCTCACCGGAACGGGTTTGGCCCAGCCGAACAGAAATCCGGATCCACTTGAGAAGGCTGAAAGCATCAGGGTAAGAACCGGCATCAGGATGGTTCCCACGGGATCGATATGTCGAACCGGATTCAGGCTTACCCGGCCCGCTAGGTAGGCGGTCGAATCGCCAAAGTAGCGGGCCACGTATCCGTGGGCGGCTTCATGCAGTGTAATCGCGAAGATGATGGGAAGGATGTATACGGTGACAAGCTGCACCGCCCGGACGGTTGGTTCCATTGCAAGATTGTAACAGTGCTATCCCGGCGTCCCAGCGCCCGAGTTGTCGAGAAAACCGAAGGGCTGCAGCGAACCCCGGCCCGAACGAATGAGCGCTGGAGCCTCGCCGGTGAGGTCGATCACACTCGTGGGCTCGAGTCCGCAGGCGCCTCCGTCGATGACGAGATCGAGCACACTTTCGAGCTGTTCACGAATTTCCCAGCCGCTGGTGAGCGGCTCGGTCTGTCCGGGCAGAATCAGCGTGGTACCGAGAAGGGGTTGCCCGAGATCTTCGAGCAGCGCCCGCGCGATGGCATTTTCCGGTACCCGCAGTCCGATGGTCTTGCGAGACGGATGCGAAAGCCTCTTGGGCACTTCGCGCGTCGCCTGAAGGATGAACGTGTAGGGGCCCGGGGTCGTGGCTTTCAGAAGCCGATACTGCCGATTGTCGATCTGTGCATATTGAGCGATCTCGGAGAGATCGCGACACAAGAGCGTCAGGTGGTGCTTTTCATCGACCTGGCGAACTCGGCGAAGACGCATCACAGCCTCGCGATCATCGAGATGACAGCAGAGGGCATAACAGGAGTCTGTTGGCACCGCGATGACCCCGCCTTTTCGCACGATCTCAACCGCCTGGCGCACAAGCCTGGGCTGAGGATTGTCAGGATGGATAACGAAGTATTGCGACATGAGGGCCAATGCGCCGCCCCACACGAATCGTGCTGGGCGACCGCGTCCTTGTGGGTGATCTCAGAACCAGTTTTGCCAGACCGGGACGACCGAATCGGGCAGCGGGGGCAATGTACCCAATTCGGTGTGACTTTCGTCGGGACTGTGAAAATCCGATCCGCGCGAAGCGAGCAGATCGTATTCGCGCGCGACGGCGGCGTACTGCCGATATTGGTCGATGGTATGGCTGCCGGTGACGACCTCGATGGCCGCTCCACCGAGTTCCTTGAACTCGCGCAGCAGTTCGTGCATCTCGAGCTCGGTCAGACGGTAACGCCCGGGATGAGCGATCACTGCGACGCCCCCTGCAGCATGTATCCAACCGACGGCTTCGGGGAGCGACGCCCAGCGCATGGGCACATATCCAGGTTTGCCGAGCACGAGGTAGTTGGAAAAAACCGCGTGCACATCGGGGCAGATCTGCTTTTCCACGAGGAATCGGGCGAAATGGGTTCGGCTGATGAGATTGGGGTTGCCGACGTACTTCAAAGCCCCAGCAAACGCTTCCGGGATGCCACTGGCGGCGAGTTGCTCGGCGATCGCTTGGGCGCGCCGCGAGCGCCCGGAACGCACCTTCTCCAGCCCCTCAGCGAGAACCGCTGAGTGCGCATCGAAACCCAGACCCACAATGTGGAGAGTCTCCCGGGCCCAGGTCACCGAGATTTCCACCCCGCTTAGATATCGCATCCCGAGCGCCTCGGCCGCCTGTCTTGCTTCATCTTGTCCGCCGATCTCGTCATGATCGGTCAGCGACCACAACTGCACGCCATGCTCGAACGCGCGTTGGGCCAGTTTCGCGGGCGCGAGCGTTCCATCCGAGACCCGGGAGTGACAATGAAGGTCCGCATTGATCGCATGCAAGTCGATTAAATCGATATTCATCCCGGTATTTTACCGCCTAAGCCGTTGAGGACCCGCGTCAGGGTCTTTGGGCCTGACGCATTCAGGCTTTGACGCTGCTGAGAAACTCCTCGATGAGCGCCGCCAGAATTTCGGGCTGGTCGTGGTGCATCATGTGCCCGGCCCCGTCGACCCATTCTCTTCGAACATGGTCGATGAGCGCGATCCGTTCGGGATACCCGGGATAGGCCTCCATGCGCTTTGCGTAGTCCGATTCGCGCGCCATGATCCAAAGTACGGGCGCCGTGACGCTCTTCCAGATGGTGGCGATCTCGTCGGCCCGGTAGAGGTAGGGATTGACGACCTTGTGTGCCGGATCTCCCAGGATAGAAAAACGGCCGTTGGCATCGCTCTCGGACCAATGTTTGGCCAGAAAGCCCGCTCTTTCAGCAGAAAGGCGGGGATTGGTCTTCTGCAGGCGAGCCGCGACTTCCTCGAAGGAGTCGTAGGTGCGCAGCGTGGGCGGATTGCGCATTTCGTCGAGCCATTTGGCGAGCCTTGGGCCGGCACGCTCAGGCGCGTCTCCTCCCAGTCCTAGCCCCTCCAGATTGATGAGCGCGCGAATTCGCGCGGGCCGCACCCCGGCGTAGAGCGTCGCTACATTGCCGCCCAGGCTGTGACCCAGAAGCCGCACGGGTTCCGCGGGCGAAAAATGATCCATTAGAGATTCCAGATCGGCCAGATAGTCCGGGATCCAGTAGGACTTCTGCTGACTCCAGGCGGTCTTGCCATAGCCCCGCCAATCGGGTGCCACAACATGCCACTCCCCTTTGAGCGCGTCGACCAGAAACTGGAACGACGCCGCCACATCCATCCATCCGTGGACCATGAATAGCAGGGGAGCGCCCGGTTCACCCCACTCTCGAACGTGATAGCGAAGACCATTTGCCATGAGAAAGCGGGAACGGTCCGCACGCTGCGGTACATAATCGGAGTGGCGGGCTGTGTGCATGCGAGTCGGAGGCAACGAGGATCCGACATTGTAGGCAAAACGCAGCAACCAGGGACGGCTCTTCTGTTCGAACCATGCGCTGCTCGAGTTTCGGTGCGGCGGTACGGAAGTTGCGCGAATAATCTTAAAGGAGCTCGCGGACCAAACGGGTGCGCCTGCGTTAGCTGTTTCTTCGGCTGCCCGCTAACCTGTGTTGGAGATCGGGGGCTCTGGTGATGCCAAGCCCTCGTGCGTCAGGAAAGGAGTTTCATGACCGCCCTCGCTCCGTCCCCCCCTCCCCCGCCACCTAAGGACGCAAACCGCCGTCGCTCGCGCGAGGGCGTGTCCCACGCCGAGCGTGTGATCGATTCGTCCACCGGGTGGACCAAGGGAGACCTCGTCGCCTATTACCGCGCGATCGCGCATGTCCTAATTGGGCAACTCAAGGCTCGTCCCGTATCGCTCGTCCGCGCTCCGCAAGGTATCGGCAAGCCGCTCTTTTTTCAAAGGCATGCGGATTCGCTCCACGCAAGGGGCCTGGTGGAGCTCGATCCCTCGATTCTCGCGGGACACCCCGCGCTCATCGCTCTGAACACCGCCGCTGGAATCGAGGACCTCAGCGTATTGAATGTCGTCGAGTTTCATACATGGAACGCGCGCATCGATGCGATCGATCGGCCCGATCGCCTGGTCTTTGATCTGGATCCCGGGGCAGGCATCGCATTCGCATCGATGCGCGAGGCAACCGAACTAATGATCGGTTTTTTGGAAGAACTAAACCTTCCCTCTTTCATCAAGACCAGTGGTGGCAAAGGCATGCACGTGGTCGTGCCCATCCAGAGGCGTTACACGTGGGATTGGGCCCACGCCTTCGCACAGGCCGTGGTCGCGCGCGCGGTGCGCGCTCACCCGCAGCGCTTCGTCATGAAAACCGGCCCTCGGAATCGCGTCGGCAAAATCTTCATCGATTTCCTTCGCAACACGCGCGGCGCAACGACGGTGGCAGCGTATTCGGCCCGAGCGCGGGCCGGACTGGGAGTTTCGATGCCGATAGCGCGCGAGGAGCTTCGCAGACTTGCGTCGGGCGATTACTGGACCATCAAGAGCGCACCGGTGCGTCTTAAGGGGCTCAAATCCGATCCGTGGGAAGGTTATAGTCGATCCGCTGCGCGGCTTGAAGACGCAGCCAGAGAACTTGAACTGCCCCTGGCGCGGCAGAGTTCGAGCTAGTCCGAGGGGGCCCGCGAACCCGCGCCCTCGGAAGTTCGACGGGGCGAGGCTGACGCCCACCCCGCCGCGAAGGCTTACTCCCAGTAAGGCGAGCGCCGATAATAGCTGTGCACCTGATCAGCCCAGCCAATGTCCGCCATGCTGGGCCAGTGCGCCTTGTCGAATCCGGGAGCCGCGTCCAATTGTTGCTCGTCCAGATCGAGTATGAAGCACTTGCGATCAGCATCAAGCGTCAGCGCCGACCACGGAATGGCGAACAGCTTGTCGCCCATGTTCAGAATACCTCCGCGTGACACCACCGCGTACGCAACACGCCCTCGGCGCACGTCGATCATGATGTCGCGGACCTTGCCCAGCTTATCGCCGCGGTGGTTGTAGACTTCGTCTCCTTCGAGCGTGTCCGCCGCCATCACTTCGGGACCGGGTCCGTCTCCCGGATTGCCTCCCACGATCGCCGCGTCGCTTCCGAACGCTTGTGTTTGTCTCGTATATTCACTCATCGCACATCTCCTATAAGCCAGTTTTTTAAGTCCGCGAAAAAGGAAACCCGGGAGATGCGCCCTGGTTCGCTCTGCACTCCACACCAGGCGCTCCCGATTCCATCGCGTCTTTCGTTTCGCAACTCCCATGCCATGCGCCCACGACGCGATCGGCGCCGCACGCATCTCGCATTCGCATCTCAAGCGCAACTGGAGCACCGCTCGCGCCCATTTTGGCGCCAGTCGGAGGCGATCCCTTGGGACAAGCGACCAGTCGAGTCGGTACGGGACTTGCGGCGCTGTTTGATGTCTCACCAACCGAGGAGCAGCAATGCCAGCCTACAGTCAGAAAGCCTCAGACAAAGTCGGTCGGGCCCTTCATGAGCGCAAGACCGGGGAGCTTACGAGTGGACGCTCTGAAAAGCGCGTTACGAGTCGCAAACAAGCCATCGCCATCGGACTGTCCGAGGCGCGTCGCGAAGGAGCCAAAGTCCCATCCAAGAAGTCGGCCGCTCCCCGCAGTCGCCCCGCATCCAAGACCCCGCGCCAGCGTTCGCGCGCGCGTTAGGCCTCATCCATGATGGTCACCGAAAGGAATCCATATGCCTCAAAAACCCCTCGCTGGACGCAAGATCGCCATTCTTGTCATGGATAATTTCGAGCAGGCCGAGCTTGAGGGTCCGCGTCACGGACTGGAAGAAGCCGGTGCGCAAACCCTGCTCATCTCGCTCAAGAACGGACAGGTCACCGGCATGAACCACGACGAGAAAGCCGACCACTTCAAAGTCGATCGGCGCCTTGACGAGGTCAATGCCGATGAGTTCGACGCGGTCGTTCTTCCCGGTGGCGTCTTCAACTCCGATAGGCTGCGCACCGAAGATGCTGCGCGCGCGTTCGTGAAGAACATACAAGCACAAGGTAAAGTCATTGCGGCGATATGTCACGCTCCCTGGCTGCTCGCCTCGAGTGGTCTTCTCAAGGGCAGACGGCTTACGAGCTGGCCGTCCCTCCAAGATGACCTGCGCAATGCCGGGGCCACCTGGGTCGATGAGGAAGTGGTCGTCGACGGCAATCTCATTACCAGCCGCAAGCCCGATGACATTCCAGCATTCAACCGGAAGATCATCGACTCCCTAAGCATCACTTAAAGGTCGTAAGAGACCTCCTATGCGTCCATGCTTTCCCGCCCCCCAAGGGGGCGGGACTCGTAGTCGTAGGCAGCACGCCGCGCGTGGAGTACAGTACTTGCACGTCTCAACGTAGTGTCGAAACCTTGCAGCCTAGCGTGTTCTTGCGCCAGTGGCGCGCCCGGCGTAGGGTCACTTTCCTGCAATGTCCCGCGTGTCACTATCCGGTTTGCGTTCCCTCGTAGCCCACTTGTAAGAGAAAAGGACTGGCCATGACGGATCCTCTTGCCCCCGACGAACTGCAAAAAATCCACGCCTACTGGCGAGCCGCCAATTACCTCTCCGTGGGGCAGATCTATCTGCGGGACAACCCGCTTCTCGAAGTACCTCTACAACGCGAGCACATCAAGCCGCGCCTCCTGGGGCACTGGGGAACGACTCCGGGCCTGAATCTGGTCTACGCCCATCTGAACCGCCTGATCAAAAAGCATGAATTGAACATGATTTATGTGATGGGCCCCGGGCACGGCGGCCCTGGCGTCGTGGCGAACAGCTATCTGGAGGGCTCGTACACGGAGCATTACCCTGCGATCGAACGCAATCGCAATGGCCTCATGCGCCTGTTTCGACAGTTCTCGTGGCCCTACGGGGTTCCGAGTCATGTCGCACCGGAGACGCCGGGATCAATCCACGAGGGCGGCGAGCTGGGGTATTCGTTGCTCCATGCGTACGGGGCCGCGTTCGACAATCCTGATCTCATCGTCGCTTGCGTCATCGGGGACGGCGAAGCCGAGACCGGGGCCCTCGCGGCGAGCTGGCACTCCAACAAGTTCCTCAATCCGGTGCGCGACGGAGCCGTGATTCCGATCCTGCATCTAAACGGCTACAAGATTGCCAATCCGACCGTGCTTGCTCGAATTACCCGCGAGGAACTGACGGATCTGCTTAAAGGCTACGGCTACGTGCCCCGCTTCGTTGAAGGCGACGATCCTCTTGTGGTGCATCAATTGGTTGCCGGCGCGCTCGACGAAACTCTCGCGGAGATCCAAGCGATCCAGCAGCGCGCCCGCACTGGCGGTCCTCTCGAGCGTCCTCGCTGGCCGGCGATTGTACTTGTGACCCCGAAGGGATGGACTGGCCCCAAATTTGTCGACGGCCTGCCGGTCGAGGGCACGTGGCGAGCCCACCAGGTGCCTCTGGCCAATTTCGAGGTCCCGGGTCACCTCGCGCAGCTCGAACAGTGGATGAAAAGCTACGAGCCCGAGGAGCTCTTCGGAGAGCACGGCGAAATTAAAGAGGAACTGGCAGCGCTGGCGCCCACCGGTCGCCGCCGCATGGGTTCCAACCCCCACGCCAACGGAGGGGAGTTGTTGGTCCCGCTCTCCATGCCGCACTTTCGCGAATATGGACTTGCCGTACCCTCCCCGGGCAGCGTGAACGCCGAGGCCACACGCGTTCTGGGCGGATTCTTGCGCGATGTCATGAAGCACAATCTTTCCAACGCGAACTTCCGGCTGTTTGGTCCTGATGAGACTGCATCGAATCGGCTCGAGGCAGTGTACGAGGCGAGCGGCAAGGAGTGGATGGCCCGTCGCGTGGACAATGACACGGATTTAAGTGTCGATGGCAGGGTCATGGAAGTGCTCAGCGAACATCTGTGCGAAGGCTGGCTCGAAGGTTACCTCCTCACGGGACGCCACGGACTGTTCAATTGCTACGAGGCCTTCATCCACATCGTCGACTCGATGGTGAATCAGCACGCGAAATGGTTAAAGGAGTGCCGGACGATCCCGTGGCGCAAGCCGATTGCGTCTTTGAACTACCTTCTGACTTCGCACGTGTGGCGCCAGGACCACAATGGATTTTCTCATCAAGACCCGGGTTTCATCGATCATCTCGCCAACAAGAAGGCCGATGTCGTACGCATCTACCTCCCCCCCGATGCCAATTGCCTGCTCTCGGTGATGGATCATTGCTTAAGAAGCCGCAACTACATCAATCTCATCGTCGCGGGAAAGCAGCCCGAATGGCAATGGCTCGATATGGATTCGGCTGTCCGACATTGCGCCGCCGGCGCAGGCATCTGGGAATGGGCCAGCAACGACGAGGGTTCGCCCGAGGTCGTCATGGCCTGCGCGGGCGATGTTCCCACACTGGAGACCCTGGCGGCCGTCACGCTGCTTCGTGCGAGCATTCCCGATCTTCGGATTCGCGTCGTCAACGTCGTCGACCTCATGGTACTGCAGCCCCCGTCCGAGCACCCTCATGGGATGGAAGACAGCTACTTCGACGAACTCTTTACGGTCGACAAACCTGTCATCTTCGCCTTCCACGGCTATCAACCGATCATTCACAAACTCACCTACCGGCGTCGCAACCATGACAATTTTCACGTCAGGGGATACAAGGAAGAGGGGACGACGACCACGCCGTTTGACATGGTGGTTCTAAACAACCTCGATCGCTTTCAGTTGACACTGGATGCGATCCAACGCGTGCCGCGGCTCGCCTCACGCGTGAAAGAGGCCGAGGCGAATTATTGGACGCAGATCGAACGCCACAAACTCTATATCAGTGAGCATGGGGAAGATTTGCCAGAAGTCAGTCACTGGCAATGGAGCGCATAGCCGCGGCCAGACCTAGACTTTCACGCGTCCAAAAAGCTCTCTAAGACGGACCTTGGCAGTCTGAAGCTTTTTCTTCCGGCTTTCGGGAAGTTGCCTGCCGCCGCGGTTGATGTAGAAGTTCAACATCGACATCGCCGATTGGAAGGGCGTGGCCTTGCGGCGTTTGCTGCGCTCGGCCGAGCGCTTGAGAGCGCGCGCGATGCCCGAGGCGCTGCGTTCCGAGAAGACGCCCTTTTGCAGATCCAGAGCATCGCTACGCTCGGTGACTTCCTGAGACCAGCGCCACTTCGCCGGAGCCGACCGCGCCGGCTTTGAGCCGGTCTGGGTGCCCGGGTGCGTCGATGGCAGACCGTGAACGGTCCGCTCGGTATGCGCATGTCGTTTCATGGCTTGCCTCCAGACGACTGGAATGGGGCGCCTCCTCGCAGGCGGGTCGAGCTCACTTCATGGCGGCCGTCGACGCTTCGAGAGTCTTGGCCATCTCGAGGTGGTGCTCCAAGGCCGGCAGCGTCTTCTGCGCGAAGGCCCTCACGTCCGGATCCTTGCCCGAGGTTGCCTCCTTGCGGAACAGCTTGATCGTCGCCTCATGGGCACTCACGCCCACCTCTTTTGCGTACCGGTGATCAAACGTCGTTCCACTGGATGCCTGCAGCAGCTTGAGCTTGGCCTCCTCGGCTACCGACGGGCTGGTTGGAACATCGACGCCTTTCGAAGACGCCAGATCAGCCAGTTGCTTGCCCACATCGGTGTGGTCCTTGACCATCTCATCGGCGAAGGTCTTGACGTCGCCAGAAGCGTTCTTCGAGTCGGCAAGCTGGCTTGCTTGGATCTCGAACTGCCCCCCTTCGGCAGCGTTCTTGAGAAAGCGGGCATCGCCCGATTCCAGGCTTGCAGCCACGGTGGCTCCCGCACTGAGCAGGGTCCCTGCGGCGAAAATCATCTTCCATACTGGGTTCATGGACACTCTCCTTGGTCGTTGGAACTGAAGTTGTTCCAGCAAAGGCCGTACCGCGCCCCATGCGAGCGAGGTGAAGACATCGGTCAGGGCCCGTTCAGCTTGGGGGCGTATTCATACCGACGACACGGATTTGCCGTATAACGTCGGTTCGTTTGCCAATAGGAGATATGACAATGAGTATTTTTGGGACCATCCTCGCCAAGCTCGGTTTTTCTCACGAGGCCGCACCCGCCGCGACAGCGGCAGCGGCTCCCGTAGCGGATCCGGTCGTCCCGGCCAGCGCTGCCGCGCCCGCGGCTCCGACTGCCATCAGTCCGGTAGATGTCGTAGCCAAGCTCGAGCAATTGGCGAGCGCGCATCCCGAGAAGCTCAATTGGAGAGAGTCGATCGTGGACCTCTTAAAGCTCCTCGGTCTGGACAGCAGCCTTGCAACGCGCAAGGAACTGGCCACCGAGCTAGGCTGCCCTGCCGACAAGATGGCCGACTCGGCTCAAATGAACATGTGGCTGCATAAGACCGTCCTCCAAAAGCTGGCCGAAAACGGGGGCAACATTCCTCCTGAGCTGATCGCCTAAAGCCGATAGAATCGCCAGAGCCGCGGCTCCCGCGGCTGACGGGAAGAGCTCCCTGGCCGGGACCGCCAGGGAGCCGACCAAGCACCGACCCAGTCCGGGCCCCCAGGCCATCGTCGGCCGCCGCGTTGCGTTAAAGTTCATCCTAGACAGGCGCGCACAAGACCTCGCGCCTTGTGCCGTGCTTTCCGCCCTCTCGTAGGACCTGTCACCGATGCGCCCTAGGACCGTCTCGCATGAATCCGAAGGGTACTGAGAGCAACTCGGAACATCACAGCCGCCTCCTGGTCATCCTTGCAGCCGACGGGGTCGGCTTTTCGCGCCTCATGGCGCTCGATGAACATCAAACCCTAGACGCGCTCGATGCGGCGCGCGCAATTTTCCGCCTTCACATCACCACGTGGCGCGGCCGGGTGATCGACACCGCGGGCGACTCCATCCTCGCGACCTTCGATACCGCGCTGGGCGCGGTCGAAGCTGCCCTGGCCATCCAGAGCGATCTGAGGACATCGGCCCCCAATCGCGCAAGTGCATCCCATCTGGCATTTCGCATCGGGATCCATCTAGGCGATGTGATCGAGAAGGACGATGGAAGTACCTACGGGACGGGCGTGAACATCGCCTCACGCTTGCAAACGCTTTCCGAGCCCGGCGGCATTGTTGCCTCGAAGGCCATTTTCGAATTGGTGGGCAACCGCATCGACGCCTCCTGGAGGGCCATCGGCGAGCAGCGTGTCAAGAACATCGATCGACCCGTGGCCGCGTTTCAAATCGCGCCCGGCGCGTCCGATGCAGGCTCACCGAGCGATGCGTCCACCCATTCCGACCCGCGGGCAATTTCGCGCACGTGGCTTAGCCCGGGAAGACTCGTGCTTGGGGGCGTCGCCCTTTTGGGCGCTGTCTTGGGCGGCTTGGTCGGATACTGGAGCTTCCACGGAGTGACTCCTTTCGGAATGTCCGCAGGCAAAGCAAACACGGTCGAACCTGGGGTGGTAGCCAACCCCTTGTCGATTGCGATCCTGCCCTTTCGCAACTCGACAGGTGATTCTAGCCTGGCCTATGTTGCCGAAGGCCTGACGACGAGCGTTTCTGCCGGCTTGATTTCGGACCTGACGTCGTATGAGGACGCCTCGGTGATTCCCGCATCGATCACCTCGGCCTACCGCGATCGTGCCTCGGCCGCACAAAGTCTGGCCCAAGACTTCGGGGTGCACTTTGTGCTCCAAGGAGACGTACAGCGCAGCCGCACCACCATTCGCTTCACACTGCAACTCATCGATGCGGTCAGGAACCTGCAAGTCTGGTCGGGTAGCTACGATGGAGACGAGGCGGACCTCCTCGCCTTGCAGGAGAAGGTCCTAAAAACCAACGCCGTGTTCCAGAACATGTACATCGCGGCCGCCCATAACAGTCTGGATAAGAAGGACATCCCCAATGCCAGTGACTTCTATGTACGAGGTCTCGCTCTCGAATTTGCAGGCGAGAGCCAGGCCACGAAGGAGCAAGAGGTCGCCTTGTTCAGACAGATGCTCGCCCTCGAGCCCGACAGTCCCAAGGCCATGATCTGTCTGGGCAGCGCATTGACTGACCTGGCCACGACCTACCACGACGCCGAAACCGACCATGCCGCGATCGAGCATGCTTTCGAAGAGGGTCACCGGCTCATCCTCGCTGCGCAAGCCCGGGGCTCTAAGCATCAGTGGATCTACGAATCGCTTGCCCTCTACGCCAGTTATCACGACGACTACGCAGGCGCGCTGAATGCGAGCAAAGCGTGGCTTGCCGCCGATCCCAATGATCCTGTTCCCCGCAAGTACGTGGCGGACGCCTACTTCAGGGGCGGTGAGCCGGAGCTCGCTATCGCCTTCGCAAAGCAAGCCCTCGAGATGGACTCCACCCCCCCAGGATGGGGAGAGCTCCCGGTGCTGGGGAAAGCCTACTTCATGCTCGGACAAAACGATGCGGCCATCGATACGCTGCAAAAGGCGCGCGCGCTCAGTCCTGGCATCGCCGACACGTCTGCCTATCTCGCGATGGCCAGCGCCGAAGCAGGCGACCTGACTGCTGCGGAAATTGTGGTCGCGTCCTTGCACGAACAGCATCCGGAGTACTCGTGGCATGAGTTCGCAAGGCTCTCTCAGCCGGGATCGACGACGCCGACAGCTTACAGAACGTTCTGGGAGACGAAACTGATTCCAGCCTGGCGCAAGGCGGGCCTTCCAAACTAACCAGGGCGTCTCGAAAAAAAGTAATGCCCAAAGGGTCCAGAGGTCGGCTCATTGCACCCGGCTCGATGCCGAGGCGAGAGGACTATTGAACCCACGATTGTGCAAACAACCATTGGAACTGGTTGCTGATGACAATATTCTTTACCCGCTGCGACATGAAATTGGCCCTTTTCGGATTGAACATCACGGCCACCGGCGCGAGGTCGGTGACCTTGCGATCGAGCTCCGACCACAGCCGGTTCGCAGCCACAGGGTCGGAGCCGGCCAGACTGAGCGCCGTGACGAATTCGGCATCAAGGGCGTGATCGCAAAGACCGGCGATGTTGACCGAGGCGTCCGAACCTTCGCGAAAACTCGCGCAGGAAAAAAGAACATTCAAGAAGTCCGAAGCCTCGGGGTAGTCTGGATACCATTGGGTGTAGCTGATCTGCACCCGGTTCTGGGTGTTCTGGATGTAGGTGAATTCAATGTTCTCCGAGATCGCGCGCACGGAGACGTCGTACCCCAGATCGCTCAGGACACCCTGGACGTAGGTTCCAATCGCCCTGCCGATATGGGTATCGGTCGTGATCATGGTGACCTTCTGGCCAACCGTTCCCGACGCCTTGACCAGCTCTTTGGCGCGCGCCAGATCGGGTGCGGACCAGATTTTTCCGGGGTTCAGACTGTAGGGGCAGTAGGGTTCATAGCCTGGAAACCCGGGAGGCAGGATCTGGCAGCTCGGCGTGGCGAGATTGATCCCGCCATAGAGCTTGACCAAGGCGCGCCGATCCAGCGCGAAGTTCACCGCCTGACGCACCTTTAGATTGTCGAACGGCGCAAGACGGGTATTCATGGGCAGGTAGTAGATCGCATTGCGCGGCACGACATGCACTTGCTGAGCAAAGCGGGTCCCCAATTCGTTCAAACGGTCCGCAGGGATATCGTTATAGAGCCAGTCGACCTGGCCATTAGCCACCGAGGTCACCTCGTCTTCGACCGGTAATCCGAATTCGAAATCCACCTCGTCCGGATGGGCAGCAGGCTGGGCATCGATACTCCAGACGGAAAAATGCGGATTGCGCTCGAGCTTTAGGAGCTTTTTCGGATCGTAGGCCGAGATCATGTAGGGGCCGGTACCGGCGATTGGGCTCACCCCGACATCGCGGGGCGGGGCATTGGCGGGCAAGATCGAAGCGTGTGGCAGGGAGAGCTTGTCGAGAAATTCCGGATCCGGCTTCTGAAGATGGATCGTTATGGTATTGCCCTTGGCATCAGCGGTGACGCCACCTGCAAGACGGCAGCTTGCCGGTTCCTTTAGGCACGCATCCGCGCCCACGATCCCGCCATAAAGACTTCCCGCAGTCGGCGAGAGGACCTTGAAAATCCGCTCAAAGGAGGCGACCACATCGTTCACCGTGAGTGGTCGGCCGTCGGAGAATTGAATTCCCTCGCGCAGTTTAAAGACATAGGTCTTGCCGCCGTCTAGCACCTTGGGCAGGCTCTCGGCCAAGTCCGGTACCACGGTATACGACTCCGCGCCCGCCGCCTTCTTGAAGGCCGTGAGCCCGTCGTAGACGCTCTGAAAAAGCTGCCAGTACAAGTCGGTGTAATTGACCTGCGGATCAATCGTGCCGTAGGCGCTTTGGGAGACGATTCGCAGCTTGCCGCCCTGATGCGCGTCCGGGGCAGCCCCAAGCGCCGCAGTGAGGACCAGCCCCGAGAGCGCGGCGCAAAGGCCCCGGGCCATCCCGATCCGATTGCTCATTTTTCAGCGCTCCCCGGTCTTATTTCGTGCATTGCGACAGGCCCCTGCCCTCGAGCAGTCCGAGAGCGACCATAGCGTGACTCGGTGTTCGGGGTCCAGGTACATCCCGTCCCCCCGCTTTACGCCAAAGGCCGCATAGAAGCTGGGCATTTGGACCACGACCCCGTTGACCCGATACTTTTCCGGTGCGTGCGGGTCCGACATCAACAATCCCGTGAGCGCCTCGTCCCGCCGCTTCTCAAGTGACCCCTGAGCGTATCCGATATAGAACCGCTGGTCTGCGCTGAAGTGATCGATGATGGGCCCGGGACGGCCTTGGCGCGCGAGGTCGTAGGCGAGATACGCAATCTCGAGGCCGGCCAGGTCGGCGATGTTCTCTCCCTGAGTCAAAGCGCCATTGATGTGCATCCCCGGCAGCGGAAAGTAGCCGTCGTACTGGCTCACTAGGCGGCGCGTACTTTGCGCGAAACGCGCGTGATCTTTTTCACTCCACCAGTTCCTCAGATTTCCATCGCTATCGAACTTGTTGCCCTGCTCATCGAAGCCATGGCTGATCTCGTGGCCGATCGTAGCTCCAGTTGAACCATAGTTGAACGCGTCATCGGCATCGGCAACATAGGCCGGAGGTTGCAATATGCCGGCCGGAAAGACGATTTCATTGCGCGTCGCGTCGTAGTACGCATTGACTGTGGGTGCGGTCATCTGCCAATCGTCGTTATCGATGGGCTGGCCCAGGAGTGCACGCTTGCGGTGAGCCTCAAAAGCAGTTGCAGCCCGGATATTTTCAACGAGCTCATGCGGATCGATCGCGAGGCCTGCATAGTCGCGCCAGTGCTCGGGATATCCGACCTTGACCCGAATCTTGGCGAGCTTGGCACGCGCTTCAGCCTTGGTCGAGTCGCTCATCCATGCGATCTCGTCGATGCGCTTGGCATAGGCCGCGAGGATATGGCGCACCATCCCGGTGACCTTGACCTTGTTCTCGGCAGGAAAGTAGTGCTCCACGTACAGCTTTCCCGAGGCGTCACCCAAGAGACGATCGACCACTTCGACTGCCCTTTCCCAGCGGGGCTTCTGCCGCGGGGTTCCGCTTAGAATCGTGCCTTCAAATGCGAAGGATTCATCGGCAAGCGATCGGTTCAGATAGGGCGCGCGCGCCTCGACGAGGCGGGCACGGAGATAGGCCTTCCAGGTACCCAGAGAAGTCTGTCTTAAGAGCGCCGCCAACCCCTTGAAGTACGAGGGTTGCGCGACGACCAGCGCGTCAACCTTGCCGTTGACTCCGGCGGCTTCAAGATAGCGTGGCCAACCCAGAGCCCCCACCGAGCGGTCGAGCTTACCTAATGCGATCCGATTGTAGGTCCGAACAGGATCGAGGTTCGCCACGTCGCTCCACTGGATTTTCGCCAGTCGTGTCTCGAGGAACAGAATATCCCGGGCCTGCGTTCGGGCATCTTGGCTGCCCGAGAGCGCGAGCAGTCGCGCAAGATGGGTCTCGTATTGCTTTCGGATCTTCGCTGTCCGCGGTGTAGCCGAAAGATAATAGTCGCGGTCCGGCAATCCCAGGCCGGCTTGGGCAAGGGTGACCGCATAGACCGTAGAGTGACGCGCATCCGGCTCGATCGAGAGGCTGATCGGGGTGTTTACCCCGACTTGAGACAGAGTAGCGATGGCCTCGCTCAAGGCGTCGTGGTCGGAAATCGCGGCGATCGTTTCGAGTTCGTGGCGGATCGGCTCGCAGCCGAGCGCTTCCAGTCGCGTCTCGTCCATGAAGCTCGCATAGAACGCTGCCGCTTTTCGTGCCGACCCGTCGCTGGCCCCATCGCCCTGGCTCGCCCGATCCAAAAGCTCGTGAAGCGCCTCCAGGGCGCGACGGGTCATCATTTCGTAAATGCCCCAGCTGGATTCGTCCTCGGGAATCGGAACCTGGCTGAGCCACTTGCCATTCGCATATTGGAACAGATCGTCCTGGGGGCGTACCTTGGGATCGAGGTTGTCCAGGATGATCCCGGAGGGAGGGCTGGCCGCGCTGGCCGCCGCCGGGTTTTTGATCGCCGCATCGCCTACGGCGCTCGTAACAACCGCGGCACAGGCGACGGCAGCGAGAAAGGAGCATCCTAGGCGAACTTCTTTTCTCATGCACGATCCGATTGCGCGCCGTGGTTCGGGACAGCCCGCAGCGCCGGGACGAAAAACTCGCGCGATGCTACACCAATTCGCTCGCCGAGGCCGCGAGGGGTTGCCCCCGCACCTTGGTCCCAATTTGCGCGATCCTGGAATTCGAATCCTTGCTCTTCGCCATGCAAATCTCTCCTCAGCTGCAACCGGTTCGCATGCTGAAGTGCTCGATCCCCAGGTGACTGGCCTCCCGAGCCGCCTTCCGATTCGGAAGTCGCCCGGGCATCGCCATAAGTCGGCCCGCTCTCACGTAGAATGGCTCCTGTCATTTTACGGGATCTGCCATGGCGATTTTTCGGCTCGGCCAGCGAATACCAGAGATCGATCCGCAGGCCTGGGTTCACGAACAAGCGAGCGTCATCGGATCGGTCTTCCTGTCTGAAGAAGTCAGCGTGTGGCCCCAGGCCGTTCTGAGGGGCGACACGGAACCGCTCCGAATCGGGCGCGGTACCAATATCCAGGATGGTTCGGTGCTCCATGCCGATCCGGGAAAGCCGCTGGAGGTGGGCGCATTTGTGACGGTCGGCCACCAGGTGATGCTGCATGGCTGCACCATCGGAGAGGGCACACTCGTGGGGATCCAAAGCGTGATCCTCAACGGAGCCAGGATTGGCAGCAACTGCCTCATTGGGGCAGGCGCGCTCATCACCGAGGACAAGACCTTCCCCGACGAGAGCCTGATTTTCGGCAGCCCCGCAAAATTGGTACGACGACTGACCCCCTCCGAACTGGCGCGATTGAAAGCCAGTGCCGACGTCTACATCGCGAGGGCGCGACAATATCGCACTGAACTCGTGAAGCTTTCCTAGGGGCCGAATGGCGGACGAACTCTTTAAATTCCTCTTCGAGGGGACCCAATCGACCCGGTCCTCGGTCCGCGGAGAAATCGTTTCTCTCCGCGAGACCTGGCAGGCCATCCGGGCGCGGCACGACTATCCCCCCGCGGTCCTTCGCATTCTTGGGGAACTGGTTGCCGCGAGCACCCTTCTGAGCGCCAACCTGAAATTCAACGGCGCTTTGGTCATGCAGATTCATGGTGACGGACCCGTCAAACTGCTCGTGGTCGAATGCAATACCGATCTCACGGTCCGCGCGACGGCCAAACTCAGTCCCCAAGCGGAAATACCCGCAGACGCCGGATTCCAGGCTCTGGTGAATGTGCATGGCAAGGGCCGCTTTGCGCTCACCCTCGACCCCAAGGACCGTAGCCGGGGCCAGCAACCCTACCAGGGAATCGTCCCTTTGGAAGGCGATTCGATCGCCCAGGCGCTCGAGAGTTACATGCTTCGCTCGGAGCAGTTGGACACCCATCTGTGGCTGGCGGCCGATGAGGACCGCGCCAACGGCGTCCTCCTCCAGAAGCTGCCCGTCACCGGAGGGGAGTCCATGAGCGAGGCAGTGAGCGCGAGTCTGGGTACAGAACTCGAGACGGCACTGGAGACCTGGAACCGGGCCGTGACGTTCGCCAATACCCTGGAACGCGCCGAACTTCTCAGCGTCGACCCCCAAACGCTCATGCGCAGGCTTTTTTGGGACGAGACCCTACGCGTTTTCGAACCCCTGCCGTGCGCATTTCATTGCAGTTGCTCCCGCGAACGCGTCGCTGCGATGTTGGTCACCCTGGGTCAGCGGGAAGTCGACGACACCCTGGCTGAGCAGGGGATCGTCGAAGTCAACTGCGAGTTCTGCAACCGACAATATGCTTTCGATGCGGTCGATTGCCGACAACTGTTTGCCACCAGCAATACCGCCGATGGCGTCAGGGCCGCTGCCACCCAACGGCACTAGGTACTAGGCGATCGCCAGGGGGCCTAGTGGAGCACGGTGCTAGGCGATTTCGCGCGCGTCACAGAAGGCAGCGCACGCGCATCGGTGCTGCCAAGTCCAGCCAGCTGGTCTGCCGAACCGCGGGACGGCTGGCCCGCAGAAGGAGAGGCGTCAGACGGTGAGATGGATTGCGCCGTCGTGGCCGGCGCTGCCTGGGCCGGATCGACAATCTGAACGAATACCTCACCGTCCCTGATCATGCCGAGCTCATAGCGGGCGCGCTCCTCGAGCGCCCCCGCCCCTTCCCGCAGGTCCTTGACCTCGGCGGCAAGCTTGTCATTGCGCGCGCGCAGTTCCGCGTTCGATTTCTGGATCGCCTGAAGCTGCAGGTCCATATCGTGGACCTTGAACCAGCCGCCCCGGCCAAACCACAGCGGGTACTGGATGAGGAGCACCAAGGCAAGGAAGATAAGGGAGATCAGGCGCATAACGTAACCCGCAGCACGACCGGGCAGGAACTCCTAGTTGATGTTGTAGAAGGCGGCGCGACCCGGGTACGAAGCCACATCACCCAGATCCTCTTCGATGCGCAGAAGCTGATTGTACTTCGCGACCCGATCCGTGCGGCTCATCGACCCGGTCTTGATCTGCAAGGCGTTAGTGGCCACGGCGATATCGGCAATCGTCGTGTCTTCGGTCTCGCCCGAACGGTGACTGATGACCGACGTATAGCGCGCCCGCTTGGCCATCTCGATGGCAGCAAACGTCTCGGTCAGGGTACCGATCTGGTTGATCTTGATCAGAATCGAATTGGCGACATTTTTTTGAATGCCTTCGCGCAGGATCTTGGTGTTGGTCACGAACAGATCATCGCCCACGAGCTGCAGCTTCTTGCCCAGCACCTGTGTCAGATGGATCCAACCGTCCCAGTCCTGCTCGCCCATCCCATCCTCGATGGAAATAATGGGATATTTGTCGGCCCACTTGGCCAAAAGATCGGTCAAGCCCGCAGAGTCCAGAACCAGGCCCTCGCCTTCGAGGTGATATTTCCCTTCGCGGTAGAACTCCGAGCTTGCGCAATCCAGTCCGAGTGCGATCTGGCTGCCCGCTTCGTATCCGGCCTTGTCGATGGCATCGAGGATCAGCTGAATCGCGGCTTCATGGTTCGCAACCGAGGGCGCAAACCCGCCTTCGTCGCCCACCGCCGTACTCATACCCTTGTCATTGATGAGCTTTTTCAAGGCGTGGAACACTTCAGCCCCGTAGCGGATCGCTTCCCGAAAACTGGGTGCCCCCACGGGAATGATCATGAATTCCTGCAGATCCAAGTTGTTGTTGGCGTGCGCACCGCCATTGATGACGTTCATCATGGGCACCGGCATCTCCATCGCTCCGGAGCCGCCAAAGTAGCGGTACAGGGGCAGCCCCGCCTCCTCGGCTGCGGCTTTGGCCACCGCGATCGACACGGCCAGAGTCGCGTTCGCCCCGAGGCGGGCCTTGTTGTCGGTGCCATCCAGATCGATCAGCGTGCGATCCAGAAAAGCCTGCTCGTTGGCGTCCAAGCCCATGATCGCCTCGGAAATCTCGGTATTGATGTTCTCGCAGGCGCGCAAAACTCCTTTGCCCTGGTAGCGCTTGGCGTCTTTGTCCCGCAACTCGATGGCCTCGCGCGAACCGGTCGAGGCTCCGGAAGGGACCGCCGCGCGTCCCATCACTCCGGATTCGAGGAGGACGTCACATTCAACCGTGGGATTGCCGCGGCTATCGAGGACCTCGCGACCAATGATGTCTACGATTGCGCTCATGAAGCTCCTTGTGAAAAGTAAGATGAATTCAGGCCGGCTCCGAGCCATCGGCGAGAATCATGTTGACCATGGCCGCGTTCTGCCGCAGCTCGCGCGCCGCGAGAAACTCGCTCGACTGGTAGAAATTCTCGGCCTGCTTGAGCGTGGGAAATTCGACGATGACAAGCCGTGTCGGATTCCAAGTCCCTTCAAGGACCTTGACGTCTCCTCCACGGGCCAAATAGCGGCCACCGTTTCGCTCGATGGCCGGGCGCACGGCGAGGCGATAGGCCTCGTAGCGCTCGAGATTGATAATTCCGACATCGGCGATCATATAAGCGCTCATCGGATGATCTCGTTTCTATAGGCCTTCGACAATGAGCATGTTCATGATGGCTGCCCCTTCACGAACCCGGCGTGCCCGCTCGTATTCGGGTGAGTCGTAGAATGCCCGTGCGGCGTCGAAGCTCGGAAAGCCGAGCACAACAACACGCCCTGGATCCCGGCCTTCCAGGCGCTCGGTTCGCCCGCCTCGAGCCAGGATCTCGACGCCGTGTGCCTTCATTGCCGCGGTCGACCATTTGCGATATTCCTCGTACTGCGAGGGATCGGTCACTTCGACCTGTGCAATGATGTACGCTGCCATTTCGCTCGCTCGTTCTGGCGTCCGAACCGTTATAGGCCGAAATTCTCTTCCAGGTAGGGTCCGCCCTTGACCGCCCGATCGAGATTCGCCAGGACTGCGAGCAGTGCCTGCATGTGCTTGAGCGGAACGGCATTGGGCCCATCTGATTTCGCAACGCTCGGATTCGGATGCGTCTCCATGAAGACTCCGGCCACGCCGGCCGCTACCGCGGCCCGCGCCAGGACCGGCACAAACTCGCGTTGCCCCCCCGAACTGGCTCCCTGGCCGCCGGGCAACTGCACCGAATGGGTCGCATCGAACACGACCGGGCATCCCGTCTCACGCATGATCGCAAGCGAACGCATGTCCGAGACTAGATTGTTATAGCCGAAAGAAACGCCGCGCTCGCAGACCAAGAGATTCTGTCCATCGCCTCCGGCGGCAAGGGCGGACTCACGCGCCTTCTCCACGACATTCTTCATTTCGTGCGGCGAGAGAAACTGACCCTTTTTGATATTCACGGGCCGTCCTGCCGCGGCCACGGCGTGGATGAAATCGGTCTGGCGGCACAGAAAGGCCGGCGTCTGCAAGACATCCACGACTTCGGCCACCGGACCGATCTCCTCGTTGGTGTGGACATCGGTCAGCACCGGCACCCCGATCTGGCGTTTGACCTCGGAAAGAACCTTCAGTCCGAAGTCGATTCCGAGCCCCCGAAACGACTTGGCCGAGCTGCGGTTTGCCTTATCGAACGAGGACTTGTAGATGAAGGGAATGCCAAGGCTCGTCGTGATCTCCTTGAGCGCACCGGCCGTATCGAGCGACATTTGTAGTGACTCGATGACGCAGGTCCCGGCAATGAGGAACAGGGGCCGATTCGGACCCGCTTCAAATCCACATAACTTCATTACGCCGCCTTCTTCAGTCGGTGCGCTCGCTGGGCTATGGCCGCCTCAATGAAAGATTTGAACAAAGGATGGCCGGCCCGCGGGGTTGAGGTGAATTCGGGGTGGAACTGCACGCCGATGAACCAGGGGTGTGAAGGCAGCTCCATGATCTCGGGTAGATTCTCGGAGGGTGTGCGTGCGCTGATGCGATACCCGTAGCTTTCGAGCTGAGGCACGTAATGATTGTTGACCTCGTAGCGATGCCGGTGGCGTTCATTGACTTCGGGGCCATAGATTCGGGCGGCAAGCGTGCCAGGCTCGACGGGGCAGCGCTGACTTCCCAGTCGCATGGTGCCCCCAAGATCGCTTCTCGCGTCGCGTTTTTCCACGCGGCCGTCGCGATCGAGCCACTCCGTGATCAAGGCCACCACCGGATGCGGCGTGTCCGGATCGAACTCGGTGCTGTTGGCCCCTTTTAGCCCGGCCACGTTGCGCGCAAATTCGATCGTCGCCAGTTGCATCCCGAGGCAAATCCCCAGATACGGTATGTCCTGTTCGCGTGCGTACTGAATCGCGCGGATCTTTCCTTCCGTGCCGCGCTTTCCGAATCCGCCCGGGACGAGGATAGCGTCAAGCGAGTCAAGACTCTGGGTGCCCGACTGTTCGAGCTCCTCGGAATCCAGATAGGCGATGCGCACTCGAGAATTGGTATGGATGCCGGCATGCACCAGGGCCTCGGTGAGCGACTTGTAGGACTCGGTCAGATCGACGTATTTGCCGACCATGCCGATGGTCACCTCCGATTTGGGGTGTTCCAGTCCGCTCACCAGCCGGTCCCAAACCGAAAGATCGGCGGGCCGGGCATGGATGGCGAGCTTCTCGCAGACCAGCTCGTCAACGCGCTGGTTATGAAGCATGCCGGGAATCTTATAGATGGAGTCCGCATCCCAGACAGAAATGACGCCCTCCAGGGGCACGTTCGAGAACAGCGAGATCTTGGCACGTTCGTCATCGGGGATCGGGCGGTCGGCCCGGCACAGGAGCACATCGGCCTGGATTCCGATCTCGCGCAGCTTTTGCACACTATGCTGCGTGGGCTTGGTCTTCAGTTCCCCCGCCGAGGCGATGAAAGGCACGAGCGTGAGGTGGATGAAGCACGCGCTACTGCGTCCAAGCCTCAGGCTCATCTGACGCGCAGCTTCCAGAAAGGGCAGCGATTCGATGTCGCCGACGGTTCCCCCGATCTCGACGATGGCGATCTCCGCTCCGCCATCGTAAGCCGCCGCGGCGCCACGTGAGACAAAATCCTGGATCTCGTTGGTGATGTGCGGGATGACTTGGACAGTCTTGCCGAGGTACTCCCCGCGGCGCTCCTTGCGGATCACCGATTCGTAGATCTGTCCGGTCGTGAAGTTGTTGACCCGGCGCATTTTCGCCGAGACAAAGCGCTCGTAGTGGCCAAGATCCAAGTCGGTCTCGGCCCCGTCCTCGGTCACAAACACTTCCCCGTGCTGGAAAGGACTCATGGTCCCCGGATCCACATTGATATAGGGATCCAGCTTCAGCAAAGTGACCTTAAGGCCGCGCGATTCGAGAATGGCTGCGAGAGAAGCGGCGGCTATTCCCTTCCCCAGGGAAGAAACCACGCCACCGGTGACGAACACGAATTTGGTCATTGCCATTCGTCGCGACCCGCCGCACCTGCAACAGACCGCGGTGTGGGAAATCCGGATTATACCGCCAAACCCGTAGAGCGAAAGCGAATGCCACCCGCTTTCAGGCTCGCCGAGCCTTGCGATGCCTGCGTCAACGCCCTGACCCGAGCGTGATCGCAATGTCGGGCATGGACCCGCCCATCCTCTCTTTTGGCAGCTTTCGCGGTCCTGACGCCGTGTCGCCCCGCAGTACCTTATGGCGCCTCAGCTTGCGATGAAGAAGACGTATTGGGCTGAGTATTCGACGGACTTAGTGATTCCAACCCGTTCCGTGGCGCAGTCCTCCTCAGGGGGCGCCCCGCCGAATGTGCGAAGGCGCTGGATGAAGCTCACATCCGAGAACATACCGGTGCCACTATGCGGCTCGACTTTTAAGAGCAGCTCA
Organism: Burkholderiaceae bacterium; assembly: GCA_049514215.1. Classification (GTDB taxonomy): domain Bacteria; phylum Pseudomonadota; class Gammaproteobacteria; order Burkholderiales; family Burkholderiaceae_D; genus BOG-994. The sequence goes on along the minus strand of JBEKVI010000002.1, from coordinate 148,530 downwards.
TCGACGCTTTTCGGATTCGGAGAGGCGACGTGCTTAAGCACGGAGCCTTTGACTTTGCTGCCATCCTGATATTCCCAGGTCGGCCCCGCGTAGTGCTTGCCCACCTGCACATCGTCGGCGTTGTAGAGGCGTGCCTGCGGCCCCGTGAAGACCCAGGCGTACCCCGCCCCGCTCGAGCGGCACTCATAGTTCTGCGATCCGGAAGCAGCAAACACAAATCCGACGCTATTGCCTGCGGGCGGCTCGAGCTCCTTCGGGGCCACGGGGGCGAGCCGACCCGAGGGGTTCGGGGAATAAATCTTCGGGATGGTCGGATCGCGCTCGAAGTGAAAGCAGCCCGAGCTCAAGCACGCGACGAGCACGCAGGCGCTCGCCAGAAGCCGCGATGGCTGGACTCGGGCGCGGATAGGGCTGCGATCAAATCTCTTCATAGAGGGGGAGGGTCAGAAACTCGGCAAAATCCTCTGCCGTCGACATCTGTTCGAAAATGAGCGCAGCGCGATCATAGCTCTCCGTCGGACCGGACACCACACTTTTCACCTTCGCCGCCTCCTCCGGGATCATCTGGCGGACCATCTCGGTGGTGACCTTGCGCCCATCGGCGAGTTTACCCTTGGACGAACGGATCCATTGCCACACCTGGGAGCGGGAGATCTCGGCGGTCGCCGCATCCTCCATGAGATTGTGAATGGGAACACAGCCGTTGCCCGCCAGCCAGGAGCCAAGATAGTGCACGCCGACATTGATGTTCATGCGAAGGCCGGCCTCCGTGATGGGCGTCTCGGGGCGAAAGTCTAGCAAGTCCTTTGCGTGCACGACCACGTCGGGTCGTTGCTTATCGATTTGGTTCGGCCGCTCTCCCAAGACTTTCGTGAATTCGGACATCGCGAGATCGACGAGGCCCGGGTGGGCGACCCAGCCACCGTCGTAGCCATCGGTTGCATCGCGCGCCTTGTCCGATCGCACTCCGGCCATGGCTTTCTCATTGGCTTCGGGATCATTCTTGATGGGGATGAGAGCGCTCATGCCGCCAATGGCCGGGGCGACACGCTTGTGGCACGTCTGCAGCAAGAGCAACGCGTAGGCCCGCATGAAGGGCGCGGTCATCGTCACCGTAGCGCGATCGGCAAGGCAGAACTCGCGGTCCAGCTTGAACTTCTTGATGCACGAGAAGATATAGTCCCAACGCCCCGCGTTTAGTCCCGCCGAGTGCTCGCGCAGCTCGTAGAGAATTTCGTCCATCTCGAACGCCGCCAGGATCGTCTCGATCAATACCGTCGCCTTGATCGAGCCCTGAGCGATCCCGACGTGGTCTTGCGCCATCACGAAGATGTCGTTCCAAAGCCGCGCCTCAAGGTGCGACTCGAGCTTGGGGAGATAAAAGTAAGGACCCAATCCACGCGCCAGAAGCTCTTTGGCATTGTGATGAAGATAAAGCGCGAAATCGAAAATGCCCCCGGAGATCCGTTTGCCATCGACTAAGACATGCTTTTCGTCGAGGTGCCACCCCCGCGGGCGCACCAGCAAAGTGGCCGTCTTCTCATGCAGCCGATAGGTCTTGCTGCCCTGTTCGAGGGCGATTTCGCGGCGCACGGCGTCGCGCAGATTGATCTGCCCGCTGATCTGGTTCGTCCAGTTGGGCGTATTGGAGTCCTCAAAGTCGCTCATGTAGGCATCGGCACCTGAATTGAGCGCGTTGATCACCATCTTGCGATCGACCGGTCCTGTGATCTCGACGCGGCGACATTCGAGCGCCGCTGGAATGGGGGCGATTTTCCAATCGCCTTCGCGGACGGCAAGCGTGGCCGCGAGAAAGTCGGGGCGTTCGCCGGCGTCGAGCTTGCGGGCGCGCTCGGCACGAGCCGCGAGCAGCTGCTGTCGGCGCGACTCGAACGCGCGCGAGAGCTTCGCGACGAGCGTGAGCGCTTCGGGGGTCAGGATCTGCGCAAACTCGGGCGTGATCTCGGCCGTGATTTGAACACCGTGCGGGAGCGAACTCATAATCTTTCTCTCTTGAAATGGGAAGAAGCCTTATTGGGCGGTGATGAAACGGACGACCTCGTCCATGTTGCTGCCGCTCGCGTTGGGAATGATGCCCAATTCCTCGGCCGGCTGCGATGTCCGATTGATCCAGAAACTGGGATAGCCGAACCAGCGCGCGCCGCAGGCGTCCCAGCCATTCGAAGACACGAAGAGCATCTCTTCACATGGCAAACCCAGCGCGTTCGGAGCCAATCGGTAGACCTCGGGAGCCGTCTTAAACGAGCCCACCTGGTCGGCGCTAAGGACATGATCGAAGTAAGGCCCAAGTCCGGAGTGCGCGAGAATTTTCGCAAGCATCGGTGGGTCGCCGTTGGACAGAATCGCCAGGGGCAGGCCAAGCTCGCGTAAGCGTGAGAGGGCGTCACGGTTCTCGGGAAACACCTCGAGCCGATCGTATTGGTCAAGAAGGCGCTGGATCATCTCGTCGCTCGCCGCAAGCTTTAGTTTTTGCACCGCGAAGCGGAGGGCATCGCGCGTGACCTCGGAAAAAGGACGGTATCGACCGGAGAGGGTCCGCAGCCTCGTATAGTCGATCTGGCGGTCGCGCCAGAGTTCCGCGAGCACGCGCCCTTGACCCGGAAAGAGGGTCTCGGCCAGTTCCCCGACGGAGTACACGTCAAACAGGGTCCCATACGCGTCAAAAACGACTGCCCTGATTCTCATGCCAGTCCTCGAATCGCTCGACCTGACCCAGTTTATTACATCCGGAATTGCTAAAGAAGCTCATAATTGGTATGGGCATTAGTGACATAAATGTACCTAATCGAATCGCGTTCCAGCGTCCGCCATGGATCAATTCAAGCAGATTTCCACCTTCATCGAAGTGGCCCACCGCGGCAGCCTCACGGCTGCGGCACGCGCCCAGGGGATCGCTGCGGCGATGATCGGTCGCCGCTTAGATGCCCTCGAGGCGCGCCTGGGCATCAAACTCCTGCGACGCACCACGCGCCGCATCGTGCTCACGCACGAAGGCGCCTCGTTTCTGGAAGATTGCCAGAGGATCCTCGGGGAACTCGCCGATGCGGAAGCGGCCGTGAGCGCCGGCAGCGTTGTCGCAAGCGGCCACCTGTTCGTGTCCGCGCCGGCCGGATTCGGGCGGCAACACCTCGCACCGCTCATCCCCTCGTTCTTAATGCATCATCCGGCGTTGCGGCTGACACTCGACTTGACCGACCGACTCGTCGATCTGGTCTCGGAGAACGTGGACGTGGCGATTCGAATCGGCGAGCAGCCCGATTCGAGCCTCATCGGTGTGCGCCTGGCCGAGAACCGTCGAGTGGTCTGCGGATCTCCGATGTATTTCGCGCGCCACGGCAGGCCCCTGCGCCCGGCTGACCTGCTCGGCCACCATTGTCTGACCCTGGGCCCCCACTCCGCTCAGCAACGTGGTTGGACCTTCCAGGTGGCAGGGCAATCCCAGATGGTCAAGGTTGGCGGCGGCATGGCCTGCAATGACGGTAGCGTCTTGCATCGCTGGGCCGTCGAGGGTCACGGCCTTGCGTGGCGTTCGCTCTGGGAGGTGGGAGACGATCTGAAGCAGGGTCGGCTGATCGCGGTCTTGGAGGAATTCGAGGTGCCCGGACCCGACATCCTCGCCGTCTTTCCGCAGCGCCGCCACCTTCCGGTTCGTCTTCGGACCTTCGTGGATCATCTGAAGTCGGTCTACGCCTCGTCAGGCTACTGGGGCTAGGAACGCACGAAATGCAACCGCTGAAATCCCCGTCGCAAGGCGATGGTGTCATTTCGGACGCGACCTGGGTCCTCGTTGTGCACCAGGACACGAGCCACCAGAGTCGCGATGGCGCGCATTTCCGATTCACCCATCCCCCAGCGCGTTACTTCCTGCGTTCCCATGCGCACTCCGTTGGCGTCGTGCTCCACAGGGGCAAGCGGCAAGCCAATGCTCGTAAAAAGCAGATTGGCACGCTCGGCGCACAGGCTTGCGCGGTTACCGCCGCCGTAGCGATGGGCCGCCAGCGCCACGTGTTGGGATGCCGTGTAACCCCGGCCGGCGACCTCGAACACGTCCAGTCCCTCCTCGGCCATGCCCACGGCCAGTGCCTGCGCGTTGCTGAGGCACTGCTGGGCGTAAGCCCTGCCATGCTCGAGCAGGTCGAGCGTCGAAATGATCATCGCCGCTGTGCGTGACAGATCGAAATTGGCGGTCAAGCCAGGATAGGCGATGCGATCGAGCCGTTCGGCCAGAACCGAGGAATTGGTGAGCACCATGCCCGACGGCGGCCCGCCAAACGACTTATAGGTCGATCCGGTCATCAGGTCTGCACCCTCCGAAAGGGGGGCCTGAAATGCGCCGCCGGCGATCATGCCTCCCATGTGGGCCGCATCGTAGAGGACCCACGCTCCGACTTCGTCGGCGATGCTGCGAACCGCGGCCAGATTGTAAGGAAAAAGACACATCGAACCCGCCACGATCATGAGGCGCGGACGAATTGTCCTCGCCACGCGGGCAAGGCCTTCGGGGTCGATGTCCATTCGCGTCGCATCCATCGGCAGCTCATGCACCTTAAGCCCATAGAGACCGGCTGCCCCCGCCGCATGATGGGTCGGGTGACCCGCCGCCGCCTCGGAAAAAGAGAGGATTGAATCGCCCGGTTTGCAGGTCGCCATGTAGGCGTAGAGGTTGGCGAGCGACCCGCTTCCTACCCGGGTCTCGACGTACTCGGCCCCAAACAGGCGGCGCAGGAGCATCGCCAAGATGATCTCGAGCTGCTCGGCGTGCACCATGCCTTTGTTGTACTTCTCGCCGGGATGGCCAAGGCTTGGCCGACTTCCGAGAGTGGACGCCAGCAAGGCGCTCGCGCGCGGATTGATCGCGTTGGTCCCGGCATAGAGATTGATGCATTCGTGGTCGACGAGCTGTTCGTGCGCGGCCACAAGACGGTGAACTTCGGCATCGATGGCATCGAGCGAGAGCGCACGGTAACGGCCCTCGTGCTCGGCGATGAAGTCGGCGACCGCAGGGGTCAGCCACGCAGTGTCACCCACAGGGGTTCTCCACAAAAAACCACAAGGCTACCGAATTCGGGGCACTCAAGCAAAAAGGGCCGCTCACCGTTTAGCGCGGTGGGCGGCCCGTGGCCATGTCGGGCTTGCGCCCGCACGGTCGGCTCCGGGTCGTCTAGGCGACCTTTTTGTCGAAGAACTGCTCGTCTTCGGTGGAGCCCTTGAGAGCTGCCGTTGATGCCTGACGCTCGATCGTCGTCGTTACCGCATCAAAGTAGCCCGTCCCCACTTCACGCTGATGCTTGACCGCCGTAAATCCCATCTCCGCTGCGGCAAACTCGGCCTGCTGCAGTTCGACGAAGGCGCTCATCTGGTTGCGCGCATACCCGTGCGCCAGATGGAACATGGAATAGTTCAGGCTGTGGAACCCAGCCAGGGTGATGAACTGGAACTTGTAACCCATCGCCGCCAGTTCCTTCTGAAATTTGGCGATGGTTGCATCGTCGAGGTTCTTTTTCCAGTTAAATGAGGGCGAACAGTTGTAGGCCAGCATCTTGCCCGGGAACCGGTCATGGATCGCCTCAGCAAAGCGCTTTGCATACGTCAGATCGGGTTTGCCGGTCTCGCACCAGACGAGGTCGGCATAGGGAGCGTAGGCAAGACCGCGCGAGACCGCTTGATCCAATCCTGAGCGCGTCCGAAAGAAGCCTTCCACGGTCCTCTCGCCCGTCAAGAAGGGCTTGTCATTGTCGTCGATGTCGGCCGTCACGAGGTCGGCAGCTTCTGCATCCGTACGCGCTACAAGCAGGGTCGGCGTTCCTGATACGTCGGCCGCCAGACGGGCCGCGACGAGCTTGGCGACCGCCTCGCGAGTTGGGACGAGGACCTTGCCTCCCATGTGCCCGCATTTCTTGACCGAAGCCAGTTGATCTTCGAAGTGCACGCCCGCGGCCCCAGCCTCGATCATCGCCTTCATCAGTTCGAACGCATTGAGGATGCCCCCGAATCCCGCCTCGGCATCAGCGACGATGGGCGCGAAGAAATCGATGTCGTCCTTGCCTTCGGACCACTGAATCTGGTCGGCGCGCTGGAAGGTGTTGTTGATGCGCTTGACTACTTGGGGAACGGAATTAACCGGATAGAGCGACTGGTCGGGATACATCTCCCCGGCACCGTTTGCATCCCCGGCGACCTGCCACCCCGACAGATAAATGGCCTTAAGGCCGGCTTTGACCTGCTGCATCGCCTGATTTCCGGTCAGCGCTCCCAGCGCATTCACAAAAGGCTCTTCGTTGAGCAGATGCCAGAGCTTTTCGGCGCCCCGCTTGGCGAGCGTGTGTTCGATCTGAACCGAACCGCGCAGGCGGACCACATCGCTGGCCTCGTAGCCGCGTTGAATTCCCTTCCAGCGCGGATTCGATTCCCAGTCTTTCTTTAGCTGTCGAGCTTCCAATTCCCGTGCGCTCATGGCGTTGACTCCGGTGTTAGTGAGTGAAAATCGGTGAGGCCAGAGTCCGCGGTCATCCCCTTGCGGGAACACCTCTACGTCTTTAGCCCGATGACTTCATCCTAACCTCAGTCCCGCGTCGCAACAAGTGATATGTCTTATAGAAGAGCAAATATTTTAGTCATATATATCATTATGATACGGTCTTCATTTCGCAATGAGGAATGCATTTCCCGATTACGGAAAATGGTTGACGCCGCGCATCACAGCGAATTTCGTGATGTGAAATCAGCTTTCGTGTAAATAAACGCAAGACCTGAACAGGCTGGAAAGGCATGGCGGGGTCGGCGCTACGGGAGGAGCAACAGCAGGGACGCTCTCCCGGCTGAGCCGATCTAGCCGCTTTTCTTGCGCGCTCTGAGGGTACCTTTGAGTGTTCGCACTCGTTTTTCTCGCAGGGCTAGGCCCCGCTGCGGTGCGATCGCCTGTGGGCGATGTGCTCTGGTCGACTGGGAACGTGCTAGACGCCCTTCGGGGCCGGAAGCGGGTGGATTTTTTTTGGTCCCGCCCCCGGCCCTCGTTCTCCAGGATATTCGAGGATCGCGCGCCTGGGCTCTGGAAGGACCCCGCCCACAGAGTCACGCGATCCGACGGGCGCCTACAGCGAAATCCGATGCGTCCCAGTCGGGGTGGCCTTGGCGAGGTGTACGCTCTGCAGGGCCGCCTCGCGATGCCCGACGATGGTCATGGGTTCGATCTGCGCGACTGCGGCATCCCGATGCCCGACAATGGTCATGGGTTCGAGCCTGGCGATAAGCGGTGTACGGTGACCGACGATGGTCATCGCTTCGAGCTGGGCCACGGCCGGAGCGCGATGGCCGACGATGGTCATGGGTTCGAGTTGCGCAATGGCAGGCTGACGATGGCCGACGATCGTCATGGGCTCAAGCGGGACAACGGCTGGCTCAGCTGCGAAGACCGCCGTGGTGGCTAACAGCTGGGCTCCGACTGTCAGGGCAAGAAGAATCGATTGGCGCGTTTTCATGTTCACTCTCCGATGTGTGGGTCCTTGAGTGAACTGTAGTTCGCGCGGGGCCAGCTCGCGAGGACACTGCGACGAGGAGACGAACACCGGGGACAGAATGCATCAATCGCCGACGAACGTCGCCGCCATCAGATGAGTGGGTCGGCCGAGACCAGCACGCCGTCGCGGTCGGCATAGATCCACTCGCCAGGATTGATGTCCACCTCCCCAAGGCGAACCGGTATTTGGGTCTCCCCTTTACCCTCCTTGGCAGCGCGCCTCGGATTGAGCGCTAAGGCCCAGATGCCAAGAGCGGCCTGGTCCAGTTCATCGGCGTCCCTAACGCAACCATGGACAAGGATCCCGGCCCAGCCGTTGCGCGCTCCCAACGCGGCCAGGTTTCCGCCGACGAGAGCACAGCGCAGACTGGCGGCACCGTCGACGACGAGCACCCGTCCGTCGCCTGAATTCTCCAAAAGCGAGCGCACCCGCGCGTTGTCCTCGAATACCTGAAGGGTGCAAGCGGGTCCCGCCACCTGGAAGTGCTGCCCAAAATGGAGAAGGCCCGGTGGGAGAATCCGGATCCGTCCATCGACGAGGAGTGCCTCATGCGCGTCGCAGAGGTCGGTTGTGGCGAATTTCGGCATGAGGGTCACCGCGAGACGGGAAGACCCCCAAGTCTACCGAAGTACACTCTAGGTAAGATCGGCACTTGGATGCCGAGAAGCCCCGGCGAGGGGCTCCTGCTTACGGGGCAAGGTCTGTGAAACGGAATTGGCCTTCCGAATAGTCGACCTCGATGACGTCCTTGGGCGCGAATTTGCCCTCGAGAATCATCTTCGCCATGGGGTTTTCGATCTGCTGCTGGATCGCCCGCTTTAGCGGCCTCGCACCAAACAGGGGATCGAACCCGGCCAAGGCCAGGCGATTGAGCGCCGCCGGGGAGATGCGAAACTCCAACTCCATCTTGTGCATGCGCTGCCGCAAACCCTCCAGTTGGATCTTCGCGATCGCGGCGATCTGTCCCTGATCGAGACCGTGGAAAACGATGACCTCGTCGATCCGGTTCAAGAACTCCGGTCGGAACTGCTGCTTGACCTCCTGCCAGACCAGCCCCTTGATGCGCTCGTAGACCGCATCGGCCGCCTCTCCCGCCGCGGCTACGCCTTCGGCCAGAATGAGCTCGGAGCCGATGTTCGAGGTCATGACAATGACAGTGTTCTTGAAGTCTACCGTTCGGCCTTGACCATCCGTCAGGCGGCCGTCGTCGAGGACCTGAAGCAAGACGTTAAAGACATCTGGGTGTGCCTTCTCGATTTCGTCCAAGAGGATGACGCAATAGGGTTTGCGTCGGACCAGTTCGGTCAGATAGCCACCTTCTTCGTAGCCGACGTACCCCGGCGGCGCACCGATGAGCCGCGCCACGGAGTGCTTCTCCATGAATTCGCTCATATCGACCCGCACGAGCGCGTCTTGGGAGTCGAAAAGGAAATTGGCGAGTGACTTGCAAAGTTCAGTCTTGCCAACCCCCGTCGGTCCCAAAAAGAGAAACGAACCGTAGGGGCGATTGGGGTCCGACAGGCCCGCACGTGAGCGCCGAATTGCATCGGACACCAAGCGTACTGCCTCATCCTGACCGACGACGCGTTCGTGCAACTTGTCTTCCATCCCCAGCAGTTTCTCGCGTTCGCCTTGCATCATGCGCGATACCGGAATCCCCGTCGCCCGCGAGACGACCTCGGCGATCTCCTCGGCACCGACTTGCGTGCGCAAGAGCTGGTGGGCTTTTTGTCCCGCGCTTTGGGTCTCTGCGGCCTTCAATGCGGACTCGAGCTGGGGCAGCCGCCCATATTGCAATTCGGCGACCTTATCGAGCTTGCCTTCGCGCCTGAGGCGCGTCAGTTCAAGCTTGACCTTGTCAATCTCTTCTTTGATGTGCGCAGAGCCCTGTACCGCGGCCTTCTCGGCCTTCCAGATCTCCTCGAGATCCGAGTACTCCTGCTGCAGGCGCGTGATTTCCTCCTCGATGAGCAACAAGCGCCGGCGAGAACCCTCGTCCACCTCTTTCTTGACCGCCTCACGTTCGATCTTGAGCTGAATCATGCGTCGCTCAAGGCGGTCCATCGATTCAGGTTTCGAGTCGATTTCCATCTTGATCCGCGCTGCAGCCTCGTCGATCAGGTCGATCGCCTTGTCCGGCAGAAAACGGTCCGTGATGTAGCGATTCGACAGTTCGGCAGCCGCCACGATGGCAGGATCGGTGATCTCCACACCGTGGTGAACTTCGTATTTTTCCTGCAGCCCGCGCAGGATGGCGATGGTCGATTCGACGCTGGGCTCGTCGACCAGGATTTTCTGGAAGCGCCGCTCCAACGCCGCGTCTTTCTCGATGTACTTGCGGTATTCGTCAAGGGTCGTCGCGCCGATGCAGTGCAGTTCGCCCCGTGCAAGCGCGGGCTTGAGCATGTTTCCCGCATCGATCGCCCCTTCGGCCTTACCGGCACCGACCATGGTGTGCAGTTCGTCGATGAATACGATCGTCTGTCCCTCATCCTTGGCCAGATCGCTCAAGACGGCCTTGAGCCGTTCTTCGAATTCGCCGCGGTACTTCGCACCGGCGAGAAGTGATGCCATATCCAGCGAAAGCACACGCTTGTTTTTGAGGGAGTCCGGTACTTCGCCATTGACGATACGCTGCGCCAGGCCCTCGACGATCGCGGTCTTGCCGACCCCGGGCTCGCCGATCAACACCGGATTGTTCTTGGTGCGCCGCTGCAGGATCTGGATGGATCGCCGGATCTCGTCGTCGCGCCCGATCACCGGATCGAGTTTGCCCTGGCGGGCGCGCTCGGTCAGGTCCATGGTGTATTTCTTCAGCGCTTCACGTTGGCCTTCGGCCTCGGCACTATTGACGCTCGCGCCTCCACGCACGGATTCGATAGCGGCCTCAAGCGACTTCTTGGTGAGACCATTTTCCTTCAGGATGCGGCCGGCTTCGCCTTTGTCGTCGGCCAATGCCAGGAGAAACATCTCGCTCGCGATGAATTCATCGCCGCGCTTTTGCGCCGCTTTGTCGGCCAGATTCAGAAGATTCGCGGTCTCGCGCCCTACCTGGACCTCGCCGCGCGACTCTTCGACCCGGGGTAGCCGATCGAGCGCCGTAGTGAGCGCAGTCGCCACACGTTGAACGTTGACGCCAGCCCGTTGCAAAAGCGAACTGGTCGAACCGTCGCTTTGCTTTAGAAGCGCCAGGAGAAGGTGAACCGGCTCGATGGAGGGATTATCCCCGCCCACGGCAAGACTTTGCGCATCGGCCAAGGCTTCTTGAAACTTGGTGGTGAGTTTGTCGATTCTCATAAGTGGAGTCGTCCGAATATGTTTTCAAAGCCCAGATGGGGGCACGGCTGGGGGTTTCAAGCGAGAAACCCATGCAGGCGAGGTCAAGCAGCGCAGCCCGAAGTGCCCTTTCGCGATCACCGAACGCGACGGGAACCGCCACCAGGGCGCCAATGCTACTCGGACTCGCCGCGGGGCGTAACACCCAGAAAGGCCGCCCCTGCGCACAAGAGCGCGAGAAGCCCATAGGCCGCCGCCAACGCGAAGACGGCCGGGGGACTCGCAGCACCGGGCCACAACAGACGCCCGTCGGGATACGGCGAGTGGATTACCCCGAAAAGGGTCAGAGCAGCCGCCAGAAGACTTAGGCCCGCCGCGCGCCCGAACCGGGCGTCGATCACCCAGATGAGCCAGCTCGCCCAGAGCATCGCTGAGATGATGAATCCGTTGCCTAGCATCGTCAGCGCTTCGAAGTCATGGCGAAATCCCGGGGACAGGGAGTCAATCTCAAGGTGGGCCTCACCCACAACGCCCGAAATTTGGATCACGCACAGGTAAGCCAGTACCGGTATGAGAGCAAGACCGAGGGCACGGACGTGACGCGCCTCCGAGGCGTGAACCGCCTGCGCACCCATCTCAAGTCCGACGAAGACGAGGATGGGCACGATCAACGATTCGGGCAATAGCGTAATGAGATAGCTGATCACCCCGGTGGCCGCGCCCAAGCCGATGAATAGGCCCGTGGCCAGAGCGTATGCGGCCCGGCAACCCATCGCCTTATACGCAGGGTGGCCAATATAGGGGGTGGTCTGGATCACGCCACCGCAGACGGACTGCACGAGAGTCGAGGCCGCCTCGACCAGCAAAATCGCGCGCGTCGAGTACGCGTCTCCGGCGAGCGCGGCAGACTCGGTGTTGTCGATACCACCGATGACCGTTGCCAGGGCGACCGGAACGGCCAACGGCAGGTATTGCCAGGCGAGACTCAAGCCGTCAAGGAAGTACAAACTCGGCCAGGGCCAGTGCCATCCCAGCTCAGCCGCCCCGCTCGTTCCGGGAGGAAGACTGTAGCCCCACATCCGCGCCAAGGCGATGGCGGCGAACCCCAGACCCAACGAGACGAGCATGGCGGGGATCTGGCGCGGCAAGCGCACGCGCCCCACGAGCGCCAGGAGGACGACGCCGAGCGCCACGAACCCCCCGATGGGCTCGGCGAAGACCTTGCGTACCGGATAAAACATGATGAGGGCCACAGCCACGGCGCTTAGCGCACCCAAAAGCGCGGTGCGCGGGAGCGCCTCGCGTATCCACTGTCCGAAAAAGGCGGCCATGAGTTTGACGCAGCCCATCAGAAAGAGCACGGCCATACCGACGGCCCAGGCGGCCCGCGCATCGTGGGTCGCGACGAACGCCGGACCGATCACCCCCAGACACAAGGCGAACATGGAAGGCGTGTCGATTCCGAGCGGCATGGCACAGACGTCGCTGCGCTTTTCGCGCTTGGCCAGACGAAAAGCAAGCCAGGCGTAGAGAGCATCGCCGACCAGCACCCCAAGCGCCGTACCTGGGACCATCCGATCGAAGATCAGCTCGGCCGGCATCTTGAAAACGCCGACCAGAAGACCGCTCATGCCCGCAAGCAGGGCGAGGTTGTCGATGGAAAGAGCAAAAAAGCCGTTCAGGTCGCCCAAAGCGGCCCAGCGATAGCGAAATGGCCGGGAGGTCATACCCGCGCTCGAGCGTCAGGACGCCTGCGCGACCGATTAGCCCGCGCCACGAATCACGGCATAGCCGAGGGCGCAAAGCGCCAGGGATCCGACCAGATTTGCGCCGATGTGCGCAAGAGCCCAGCCGAATGCGCCCCGCTGAATCAGGGTGAGCGACTCTCCCGAGAACGTGGAAAACGTGGTCAATCCACCCAAAAAACCGGTCTGGATAAAAAACCGCCACTCGATGGGCCAGCTGGTGTGCTTTGAGTAATAGCCCAGCGCAAGTCCCATGATAAAGGCCCCGGCGAGGTTCGCAATCAGGGTACCAATGGGGAGCAAAGGCACCACCGCATTCAGTGCCACGGCCAGCAACCAGCGCAGCCAGCATCCCAACATGCCACCCAGACCGACGGCAGCCAATCCGCGCCACGTCAGATTCTCAAGCGGCCCTATGATGTCCCCCAGCGCTGTGCCGCGTCATCGTCGCTCATCCGGCTCTCGACCCATCGGCTGCCTTCGGGGGTGACTTCCTTCTTCCAAAGCGGCGCTTGCGTCTTCAGATAGTCCATGATGAACTCGCAGGCTGCGAACGCGTCTTTGCGATGGCTAGACAGGACCACCACAAGGACGATGGGATCGAGGGGAAGCAAGCGGCCGACCCGGTGCACGATGAGGGCATCGATGACCTCGAAGCGAGCGCGCGCTTCCTGGCAGATTTCTTCGAGTGCCGCCTCGGTCATACCGGCGTAGTGCTCGAGGGTCAGGCTCGAGATGGAACGCCTTTCACCTTCGACCTCGTTGATATCCCGGACCGTCCCGATAAACGATGCGATCGCGCCCACTGAAGGGCGCCGCGCCCAGAGCCGCTCGATCTCGGCACCGACCTCGAAGCTCTCTTCCTGAATCCGGACGGCCAATCTATCCTCCTGTGACCGGCGGAAAGAAGGCGACCTCGGCGCCGTCATGGATGGGGGCATCCTCCTTGGCAAGCCGTTGATCGAGTGCGACCCTGATTTTCTTCTCGAAGGCCAGGGCCTCGGCCCAGGCCGGCCCCCGACCCACAAGAAACGCGCGCAGCTGTGCGATCGTTGCGATCTCCGGCGGGACCTCGCAGCGCTCTGCCCCGATACCCAATTTCTCTCTTAAGGCGGCAAAAAAACGGAGCTCAATTTGCATCATCGCTCCCGAACCCATGCGCGCGTCACGATTCGGACTCCGCGAAGGGGATGAACTGCACGATGTCCCCATGGGAGATCGCGTGCCCCGGGGGGTTCTCAAGCAGGCCGTGACCCCAGACGGTCGAGGTCAATACAGCCGAGCCTTGATTGGGAAACAGGTCCAGTCCTCCCGCATCATTGACGCGCACCCGCAGATATTCCTGTCGCCGATCCGGTTTGGGCCAATTGAAATCCGCTCGCATCGCATAGCGACGCACGCGGGCATCCTTTGCGCCTTGCAGACGCAGCAGGACCGGGCGCACGAACAGTAAAAAGGCCACGAAGCTCGACACGGGATTGCCCGGCAGGCCGAGAAACACGGCGTCGGCCACCTTGCCGAAGGCCAACGGTTTACCCGGTTTGATGGCGATCTGCCACAAATCCAGTCTACCCTCGGCCTCCACAGCGGGCTTGACGTGGTCTTCCTCCCCCACCGAGACGCCACCGCTGGTGATGATGCAATCGTGGCCCGCAGCCGCGGTCCTTAGCGCTGCGCGGGTGGCTTCACGTGTATCGGGAACGATGCCCAGATCCGTGGTGTCGCAGCCCAACAGCGACAAAAGCCCGTTTAGCGTAAAGCGGCTCGAATTGTAGATCGCGCCGGGCCGCAGCTTTTCGCCCGGCATGGCAAGCTCATCGCCGGTGAAGAAGATCGCCACGCGAATCCGCCTTCGCACCGGCAGTTCGGTGATGCCCACCGACGCCGCCAGGCCGATTTCCTGGGGGCGCAAACGGGTGCCGGGCTCGAGAATCGTGGCCCCGGCGCGAATGTCCTCGCCGGCGCGTCGGATCCAGTCTCCGGGTGCTGGCACATGACGAATGGTGACCATCGGTCCGCCTCCTGCGGAGGAGGCTTCCGTTTGCTCCTGCATCACAACCGCATCGGCGCCTTCCGGGATCAATCCCCCCGTAAAGATCCGTGCTGCCGTGTTCGGGACGAGCGGTTGTCCGACATGGCCTGCCGGGATGCGCTGGGAAACCGCAAGAAGGGCCTGTCCGGAAGCACAATCGCTTGCCCGGATGGCGTACCCGTCCATCTGCGTGTTATCCGCCGGGGGAACATCGATGCGCGAAACCTGGGGTGCCGACAGCACACGGCCCAGGGCCGAGGCGATCGGCACCGTCTCAACTCCGGAGACGGGCGCCACGGCCGCAAGTAACTGCACCAGCGCCTCTTCTACACTCAGCAAGGTGGGCTTGGAATCCATCGGCCCTATTCTAGCGTGCCGCGGGCGAAGACTGCCCGGGGGCGCCCTGGGCGCGCCGTACCAGGTACTCCTTCACGGCCTCGACAGAGGGCGGCAGCACGTCGAATCGCTGCGGCAATTTCTCGAGGTTCCTAAACGCCGCCGGGCGCCCGGGATCGACTCCCAAGGCTTCGCGAATGGCCGGGGCAAACTTGGCCGGCAGTGCCGTCTCGAGGACCACCACGGATTCGTCAGGACGCCTTAGGCGCCGGGCCGCGGTCAAGCCATCGGCGGTATGAGGATCGATCATGACACCGCGCTCGCGCATCAGAAAGCGAATCGTCTCCATGCGATCGCCGTGGGTGCAGCTCGACGAGACGAAGCCGAAGCGGTCTGGGAGCCCCAGGAAGGCCGCCGTCTTGGACAGATCGAAGCTGCCCCGCGCATCCAATTCCACCCAAAGACCGGCCACGCGTTCAGCGTCCCGATCCAAAAGGTCGAAGACGAAGCGCTCGAAATTGGACGCTTTGGAGATGTCCATCGAGGGGCTCGAGGTGTGACGCGTCTCCGCGGCACTACGCACGCGATAGACCCCGGTACGAAAGAATTCATCCAACACGTCGTTCTCGTTGGTAGCGCACAGGAGACGACCGATCGGCAGGCCCATCATGCGCGCAAGGTGGCCTGCATAGATGTTGCCGAAATTGCCCGAGGGCACGGCGAAACTCACGCTCTCCCGATTCGAGGTGGTCGCGGCGAAGTAGCCTTTGAAGTAGTAGACGACCTGGGCTGCGATACGGGCCCAGTTGATCGAGTTGACCGTTCCGATGTGCCAGCGCGCCTTAAATGGCCTATCGGAACTGACCTGTTTGACGATGTCCTGTGCCTCGTCGAACACCCCATCGATGGCGATGTTAAAGATGTTCTCGTCGCGCAAGCTGTACATTTGTGCGGTCTGAAACGGACTCATCTTGCCCCGAGGCGAGAGCATGAAAACCCGGATTCTCGCCTTCTCGCGCATCGCATACTCTGCGGCGCTGCCGGTATCGCCCGAGGTCGCGCCGAGGATATTCAGAACGCCATTGGACTGCTCGAGCACGTATTCGAAGAGGTGTCCGAGCAGCTGCAAGGCGATGTCCTTGAAGGCCAGGCTAGGCCCGTTGGACAGGCGCAGCAGTGAAAGCCCCTCCCCGATCGGAACCAAGGGCGTGATCTCAGCCGATCCAAAGCGCGCCTGGGTGTAGGTCTTCTGGATCATTTCACGCAATGCGCCCTCGGGCAGATCGTCGGCGAACTTGCGCACGATCTCGAAGGCCAGCTCGGGATAGGACAGAATGCGCCACGCCTCGAGCTCGTCTGCGCTCACGCGCGGATAGTGCTCAGGGATCACAAGTCCGCCATCGGGAGCGAGTCCCTCGAGAAGGATCTGCGAGAAGCGCGCCGAGGCCAGGCCCCCGCGCGTGCTGACATAGTTCATTGGGTCTCTACGCGCGGTGGCGCCAAAGGGTGGGTCATGGCCTTATTGGAGCGACTCGAGGCGAATCCGGGTCACCGACTTCAGAACGGTCGCCAGCGCCTCGATCGACACGATCGCGGCATCCATCGCCTCCTCACGGGTGGCGTGGGTCAAGAGCACGATGTCGGTCTGTGCTTGTGCAGGACTGGGTTCTTTCTGGATGAAAGCATCGATCGAGATCGCACGATCCGCGAGGATGCGGGCGATATCGGCGACCACGCCGGCCCGATCAGCGACTCTGAGGCGCAGGTAGTAGGACGTCGTCACCGCGCTCATGGGCAATATGGGGGTGTTTGCGAGGGAGTCGGGCTGGAAGGCGAGATGAGGTACCCGGTTCTCGGGATCGGCGGTGTGCAGCCGGGTGACGTCAACGAGATCGGCGACCACCGCCGAGGCCGTGGGCTCGGCGCCCGCGCCTGCGCCATAGTAGAGCGTCGGCCCGACTGCATCGCTTTGAACGAGGACCGCGTTCATGACGCCTTCCACGTTGGCGATCAGACGGCGTTCGGGAATCAGCGTGGGATGCACGCGCATTTCGATTCCGAGGCTGGTGCGCCGCGCGATACCCAACAGCTTGATGCGATATCCGAGATCCTCGGCGTAGCGGATGTCATCGGACGTCAAGCCTGCGATCCCCTCGGTATAGACCTTGCTGAATTGCATCGGAACGCCGAAGGCGATCGCGCCCAGGATCGAGAGCTTGTGGGCAGCGTCGGTACCGTCGATGTCGAAGCTTGGATCGGCCTCGGCATAGCCCTGCCTTTGCGCTTCGGCCAAAGCGGCCTCGAATGTCACGCCATGATCGCGCATCTGGGACAGGATGTAGTTGCTGGTGCCGTTGATGATGCCCGCGATCCATTCGATGCGATTGCCGGTCAGCCCTTCGCGTAACGCCTTGATGATGGGAATGCCCCCCGCCACCGCAGCCTCGAACGCCACCGTAACTCCGGCGGCCTGCGCGGCAGAAAAGATCTCGTTGCCATGGTTTGCCAGCAAGGCCTTGTTGGCCGTGACAACGTGCTTGCCCGCGGCGATGGCAGCCATGATCAGCTCCAAGGCACGATCCCGGCCGCCGATGAGCTCGACCACGATTTCAACCTCCGGATCGGTCACGACCCGCATCAGATCGGTCTCGATACGCACGTTCGGACCCACGCTCAAACGGGCCCGCTCGGGATTGCGTGCGCCAACGACACTAATTTCGATGCCCCGACCCGCACGCCGCATAATCTCGCTCTGATTGCGTTGCAGGACACGAAATGTTCCTCCGCCGGCGGTGCCGGTACCCAGAAGGGCAACCTTGATGGACTCCATCACAGGACTGCCTGAAGAGAGCGTTTGCGTCCAGAGACTCCGCCTACCCGCCACGCAGCGGCCTCCAAAACGCGAACTTGCATGATCACGCCACCCGCTTGAGCAGGCCATCCTTGCGGAACATCTCCTTGATGCCGCGCACCGCCTGACGGGTTCGCTGTTCGTTCTCGATGAGCGCGAAGCGCACATGCTCGTCGCCGTAGTCTCCAAATCCGATACCGGGGGAGACGGCCACCTTCGCTTCGGACAGTAGTTTCTTGGCGAATTCGAGCGAGCCCATGGATTTGTAGACCTCGGGAATCTCCGCCCAGATATACATCGACGCCTTGGGCACCTCCACGCTCCAGCCCGCCTCCTGCAGTCCCTGCGCGAGTACATCGCGCCGCCTCTGGTAACGCCCTGCGATCTCCTGAAGGCAATCCTGAGGGCCCTCGAGCGCGGCGATGGCCGCGACCTGCACCGGCGTGAAGCTGCCATAGTCATGGTAGCTTTTCATCCGGGCCAAAGCGCCCACGAGTTCGGCGTTGCCGACCATGAAGCCCACGCGCCAGCCGGCCATGTTGTAGCTCTTCGACATGGTGAAGAATTCAACGGCGACCTCGCGCGCACCGGCGACCTGCATGATGGAAGGCGCCTTCCATCCATCGAAAGTGATGTCGGCGTAGGCCAGGTCATGCACGACGAGAATGTCGTGTCGACGCGCAAGCTCGACGATCCGTTCGAAAAACTCCAGTTCGACGCACTGCGCGGTCGGATTGCTCGGAAAACCCAGGATCATCATCTTCGGCTTGGGGATCGACTCCCGAATGGCGCGCTGTAATTCCTCGAAGAAATCCACGCCTGGGGTCATGCGCACCGAACGGATGTCGGCGCCGGCGATGACAGCGCCATAGATGTGGATCGGATAGCTCGGATTGGGCACGAGCACGGTGTCTCCGCGATCGAGCGTGGCGAGCATGAGATGCGCAAGGCCTTCCTTTGAGCCGATGGTCACGATCGCTTCGGAGTCGGGATCAAAGCTCACGCCGTAACGCGCGGCATACCAGTTGCAGATGGCGCGACGCAGGCGCGGGATTCCCTTGGAAACCGAATACCCGTGGGTGTCGGGGCGGGTTGCGGCCTCCACAAGCTTCTCGACGATATGGGCTGGCGTGGGTCCGTCGGGGTTACCCATGCTCATGTCGATGATGTCTTCACCGCGCCGCCGAGCCGCCATTTTCAGCTCGGCGGTGATATTGAACACGTACGGCGGCAAGCGCTTGATGCGCGAAAATTCTCTCATGGCCCTACCCCTTGACCGTGCTGCCACGGTGTCCTGCGGCGCGGCCCTGGACTTATTCGATGCTGCGACGCCGAAAAAGATATAATTTAGCCGATTCGCGCCCCGAATACCAACCGCGCGTCCGCTAAAGCACTTCTTCCCGTCATCGGGATCTGCGGCGCCTAAGAGCGCATCGACTGTGAAACTCCACGCCTCTTCCCCCGCTGCGTTCTACAACACCGTCACGGCTTATGGCCCTGGCTATGTCGAGATCAACGAGAAGCGCTACGAATCAAGCGTGCTCCTGATGCCCGAGGGACCCATCCAGCCTTGGGATCTGGCCGGTTTCGAGCAACTCAATGAGCGTCACTTCGAGGCGGTGCTTGCGCTCAACCCGGAACTGGTCGTCTTTGGAACCGGCGCAGCGCTTCGGTTTGCGCACCCGCGGTTCCTGCGAACCCTGACGGACCGGCAAATCGGGGTAGAAAGCATGGATTCGCAGGCCGCCTGTCGAACCTACAACATCCTGATGAGCGAAGGGCGGCGCGTTGCGGCGGCATTGCTGATCGAAGCGCCGTCAAGTTCCTCCTGATGTCCAGCCATCGTCCCCTGCCAGGGGTGACCTTCGCTGTGCTGTTTCTTGTCTTTTTTGCGGTCTGGTTTGGCGCGCTTGCGCCACGGCATCTTGCGAAAACCGACGAGGGGCGCTATGCCGAGATTCCACGCGAGATGGTTTCCAGCGGCGACTGGATCACGCCTCGTCTGGACGGCCTCAAATATTTTGAGAAGCCGCCTTTGCAGTACTGGGCGACCGCCTTGGCGTTTGAGGTCTTCGGTCCCGGCGAATGGACCACGCGCCTGTGGACCGGTTTAAGTGGTTTTTTGGGCGTCGTCTTCGTCGCCTATACGGCGCGGCGCCTTTATGGTGGAGTGGTCGGGCTCTACGCGTCGGCAGTACTTGCCAGCGCGATGCTCTACTTCCTCATGGCCCACGTGGCGACGCTGGATATGGGCGTGACATTTTTCATGACGGCAGGCCTGTGCTCTACCCTGCTTGCGCGGCAAGCCGAGGACGGAAATGTCGCACGCGGCTGGATGATGCTCACATGGGCCTTTTTAGCGCTTGCAGTGCTCTCCAAGGGGCTCGAGGGTATCGTGCTACCCGGCTGCGTGTTTGTCCTGTATCTCGTCACGACCCGTGACTGGGCGCTCCTAAAGCGGGTGGAACCCTGGCGCGGTGGACTGCTCTTTCTCGTCATCAGCGTTCCCTGGTTCGTATGGGTGTCACAGCGCAATCCTGAATTTCCGCACTTCTTTTTCATCCACGAGCATTTCGAACGATTCCTGACGCACGAACACCATCGTGAAGGGCCGATCTGGTATTTCATCCCGATTCTGCTTGTCGGATTTCTTCCATGGACATTCGTCTTGCCTGCAGCGCTACTGAACGCGTGGCGGGAAACGCATCTGCCCAGCCGCGGCGCTTCGGGCCGCTTCATGCCCGCGCGCCTCCTGCTTCTTTGGTCCGGATTCATCTTCGTCTTTTTCAGTTTGTCGGGATCCAAGCTGCCCTCCTATATCCTTCCCATTTTTCCGGCGTTGGCGATCCTCTCGGGTGCCTACCTCGCCAAAGCCGGTGCGCGCGCGGTGGTCCTCATCGGCTTTGCCTGTGCCGTCTTGGGACTCGCCCTCGTCGGGCTTGGCCTAGAAGGCCCCGGCTGGTTCGTGAGCGTGCCGCCCGAGGGTCTGGCCGATTATTCGCGCTTTGGTTACGGCCTTGCGATCGCAGGAGGCATCGAGTTCATCGGGGCGACGGCGAGCCTGGTGCTGGTGCATCAGTCCCGCATGACGCCGGCGGTCCTCGCGATCGCGGCCGCATCTTTTTTGGCGGGTTGCACGGGCCTTTTGAGCTACGGCGCGCTCGACCGCTACGCCTCGGCGTACTATGTGGCCCAGGCCATCGGCGAGCAGGCGGACCCGACGTCGCATCTCTATAGCGTGGAGATGTACGACCAGACCCTGCCCTTTTATCTGGGTCGACCCCTCACCCTGGTCAACCAACGCGACGAACTCGATTTCGGATTGCACGAGGAGCCCGCGCTGGGCATTGCAACGCTGGCTGAATTCGCCAGTCGCTGGAGGACGGACCCAAGCGCGATTGCCGTCATGCCCCCCACGACTTTCGATAAACTGCTGGCGATGAAAATCCCGATGCGTGTCATCCTGAAGGACGGGCGCTTCGTTGTAGTCTCCAAACCATGAGCCCCGTCTCCTTTGTTCTCATCCTCACTGGCGTCTTGCTGAATGCGGGCGCACAGCTTCTGCTAAAGGCCGGGGTCAACAGCGTGGGGCAATTTTCCTTTAGTAGCGCCAATCTCGTGCCCATCGGATACAAACTCGCCACCCAGCCGCCGATACTTGCCGGACTCACCTGCTATGTGATTAGCGTGGTCGTGTGGATTCTCGGTCTTTCGAGGGTGGATGTCTCGGTTGCCTATCCGATGCTCTCGCTGGGCTATGTCGTCAATGCGCTCGCCGCCTGGTGGCTCTTTGGCGAGGCCGTCACATTGCAGCGCGTCCTGGGAATCGGAGTCATCCTGGTTGGGGTCTATATCGTGGCCCGTAGCGCCTCCTGAGCGTTCCCATGCCTTCTCGTCCATATCTCCCGTTCACCCGACCGACACTCGATGAGGCCACCATCGCAGGGGTCGTCGAGGTGTTGCGTTCGGGCTGGATCACTTCCGGACCGAAAGTCAAGGAATTCGAAAGCGCACTGAGCGCATTCTTCGAGGGTCGTCCGGTCCGCGCTTTCAACTCGGGCACCTGCACGATGGAAATCGGACTGCGCATCGCCGGCGTGGGCCCGGGCCACGAAGTCGTAACGACGCCCTTAAGTTGGGTCGCAACAAGCAACGTCGTGCTCGAAGTCGGCGCCACTCCTGTGTTTGCCGACATCGATCCAGTCACGCGCAATCTCGACCTAGAGCGTGTGGCTGAAGCGATCACCTCGCGTACCAAGGCCATCATCCCCGTCGACTTGAGCGGTTTGCCTGTCGATCGCGACCGGCTCTACACGCTTGCCCGCGCTCACGAGCTGCGCGTGATCGAAGACGCGGCCCAGTCCTTCGGCAGCACCTGGCGTGGCCGACCGATCGGTGCACAGGGCGATCTGGTCTCGATCAGCTTTCATGCCAACAAGAACATCACCACCATCGAGGGGGGCTGCCTCGTCATGAACGACGAAGCCGAAGCACGCCTAGCCGAGCAGTACCGCCTCCAGGGAGTGGTGCGCGACGGCCCCGATGGCATGGAGGTCGAACGGGTGGGAGGTAAATTCAACCTGACCGACGTCGCCGCGCGCGTCGGACTGGGACAGCTGCCGCATTGGGCCGAATTCAAGGCCCGCCGCCACGCACTAGCACGGCGCTACTTCGACCGCTTTAGCCAGACCAGCGCCGAGCAGCTCGGGCTGGACTTGCCTGTGGCCGACTTCGAGAACACCAACTGGCACATGTTCCAGGTCATTCTTCCTGAGGACCGCCTGAAGGTGCGCCGGGCGGACATCATGACCCTCTTGGACGAGCGCGGCATTGGGACCGGCGTGCACTATCCGGCCATCCATCTGTTTGCGCTCTACCGCCGTATGGGGTTTAAGCCGGGCGATTTTCCGAACGCCGAATTCGTCGGCCGCAATACGCTCACGCTACCCTTGTTCCCCTCCATGGCCGACGACGATGTTGACTACGTGGTGGAAAACCTGACCGACCTCTTGCAGCGGCACCGGCGATGAACGAGCCTCTGTCAGCGTTGAGCGAAGCGAGTGTGACGCTCGTGACGCCACCGCAATTGTCGGTCGTAATCCCGGTCTACAACGAGGAGGACGGCCTAAGGGCGCTCTTCGAGCGCCTCTACCCAGCGCTCGATGCCGTGCAAGCGCAAACTGGCTACGCCTACGAAGTGATCTTCGTGAATGACGGTAGCCGGGACCGATCGGCTGCGCTTTTGGCCGACCAGTTTCGCGCGCGACCCGACGTCACGCGGGTCATCCTCTTTAATGCCAACTACGGGCAGCATTCGGCGATCATGGCGGGATTCCAGCATGTCCGCGGGGAAATTGTCATCACGCTCGATGCGGATCTGCAAAACCCGCCCGAGGAGATCGCCAATCTCGTGGCGCGCATGCGCGAAGGCTATGACTACGTCGGCACCATCCGGCGGCAACGTCAGGACTCCTGGTTCCGGCGCACGGCCTCGCAGGCCATGAACCGGCTGCGCCAGCGAATCACGAACATCCAGATGACCGATCAGGGGTGCATGCTGCGCGCCTATAGCCGTAACATCGTGCAGACGATCAATGCATGCAACGAGCTGAACACTTTCATTCCAGCACTGGCCTATACCTTTGCGTCACGGCCCACTGAGATCGAAGTCGCGCACGAAGAGCGCTCTGCGGGCGACTCCAAGTATTCGCTCTACCAGCTGGTTCGCCTGAACTTCGATCTCGTGACCGGCTTTTCGATCGTGCCATTGCAGATGTTCTCGCTGCTCGGATTTTCGCTTGCCCTGGGCTCGGCTCTTTTCGTGCTCTACCTCGCACTACGCCGGCTTTTGTTCGGTCCTGAGGCCGAGGGTCTGTTCACGCTTTTCGGAATCGCCTTCTTCCTCATGGGGGTCCTATTGTTCGGGATCGGGCTGCTCGGGGAATATGTCGGTCGCATCTATCAGCAGGTCCGTGAGCGGCCGCGCTATCTGATCCAGGCCATTCTGGAAGCCCCAAGGAAAAGCTGATGCGTGCCGTGGTCTTTGCGTACCACAACGTCGGAGTGCGCTGCTTGAAGGTCCTCTGTGCCGGGGGCATCGACGTCGCCCTGGTGGTGACCCACGCCGATCGCAGCGACGAGAACATCTGGTTTCAGAGCGTGGAGAAGACTGCATCCGAGTTCGGGATCAAAGTCATCACTCCGGAACTTCCTGCCGGTGCCGCGGATCTGGAAGAGGCGGTCAGGGCTGTGGCACCGGATTTCATCTTCAGTTTCTATTATCGCCACATGTTGCCGGGTGCCCTCCTGAAACAGGCTCGACGCGGAGCCTACAACATGCACGGCTCGCTTTTGCCCCATTATCGCGGTCGGGTTCCAATCAACTGGGCCATTCTCAGGGGCGAAACGGTGACCGGTGCCACGCTGCATGAAATGGTCGAAAAGCCGGACGCGGGGGCGATTGTGGGCCAGACCGCCGTGCCCATTCTTCCGGACGACATCGCCAGCGAGGTCTTTGCCAAAGTGACCGTGGCCGCCGAGCAAACGCTGTGGCAGGTGCTTCCGGCCCTCATCGCCGGCAACGCGGAGAAAAAGCCCAATCACATTGCCGAGGGCTCGTATTTTGGGAGACGCAAGCCCGAAGACGGACGCATCGATTGGTCCAAGCCGCTGCGAGACGTCTACAATCTGGTGCGCGCGGTCGCTCCCCCCTACCCGGGTGCGTTCTGCGAATTCCAGGGTCGACATGTCGTCGTCGCCCGGGCCCGACCGGCTCTTGGGGACAAGTCCGATTTGGCGCCCGGGCTTGCGGTGCGGGATAATTCAATTTTGGGAGTCTGCGGCGACGGCGGCACCCTACTCATCCAGCAGCTGCTTTCCGAGGGACGCGAGATCGGTCCTCGCGAGTTCGCAGCGCTACTGCAGAGATCATGAAAAAAATCCTCATTTTGGGCGTCAACGGCTTCATCGGCCATCATCTTTCCAAGCGCATCGTCGAGACCACCGACTGGGATGTCTATGGGATGGACATGCAGTCCGAGCGCCTGGCCGATGTCCTCGAGAATCCGCGCTTTCACTTTTTTGAAGGCGACATCACCATCAATCGCGAGTGGATCGAGTACCACGTGCGCAAGTGCGATGTGGTGCTGCCCCTCGTTGCCATTGCTACCCCGGCGACCTACGTACAGCAACCGCTCCGGGTGTTCGAGCTCGACTTCGAGGCCAATCTGCCCATCATCCGCCAGGCCGTGAAGTACAAAAAGCGGGTCATCTTCCCCTCGACGTCCGAGGTCTATGGCATGTGTGCCGATGAGGCCTTTGATCCCTACAGTTCCCCGCTGGTCTATGGACCGATCAACAAGCCCCGCTGGATCTATGCCTGCTCCAAGCAACTCATGGACCGCGTCATCGCCGCCTATGGCCAGCAGGAAGGTCTTGCATTCACCCTCTTTCGCCCCTTTAACTGGATCGGGTCGGGGCTCGATTCGATCCATACGCCCAAGGAGGGCTCGTCGCGCGTCATCACCCAGTTTTTTGGCCATATCGTGCGCGGCGAGAACATCAGCCTCGTCGACGGTGGAAGCCAGAAGCGGGCTTTCACCTACATCGACGACGGCATCGAAGCACTCATGAAGATCATCGAGAATGCCAATGGAATTGCCTCGGGGAAGATCTACAACATCGGCAATCCCGAGAACAACTTTTCGGTTCGCGAACTGGCCCACATGATGCTCAAGCTCGCCGCGGAGTATCCGGAGTACGCCGCGAGCGCCAAGCGGGTGCAGCTCATCGAAACCACCTCGGCCGACTACTACGGCGGAGGCTACCAGGATGTCCAGAACCGGGTCCCTAAAATCGAGAACACGTGCACGGAACTGCAATGGCAACCTCGGGTGAAGATGGATGACGCGCTGCGCCGCATCTTCGATGCCTATCGGAGCCAGGTCGGCCTGGCCCGTGAGCTTGTCGAGTAGCCGGTCACATTGACCCCATCCGACTGCACGATTGAGCCCGCCCGCAGCGGCGACGAGGAGGCGTTGCATCGCCTTATCGTCGGACTGGCACAGTACGAGCGACTCGAGCATCTCGTCGTGGCCCAGCCCCAGGATCTGACCGAGGTCTTGTTCGGTCCTAACGCGAGCGTCGAAGCCTTGCTCGTGCGAATTGCGGAGCATCCCTCACCGGTCGGCTTTGCCCTGTATTTTCATAACTACTCGACTTTTATGGGCCGCAAGGGATTGTATCTCGAAGACCTGTTCGTGCTGCCCGAATACCGCGGCCGCGGCTACGGCCGAAGCCTACTCGTTCACTTGGCCGGTCTGGCGGTGGAGCGCGCCTGCGGCCGCTTCGAGTGGGCGGTCCTCGACTGGAACACGAGTGCCCAGGGCTTCTACCAGAGTCTTGGGGCCCAGATCCTGCCCGACTGGCGCATCACGCGTGTGACGGGCGAGGCGCTCGCGCGGCTCGCCGCCCTGGGGTAGCCGACCGTGCCTTGCCTCACGCTGAAGGTCGACGTCGACACGCTCAGAGGAACCCAGGAAGGGGTGCCCAGACTCCTGGATTTGCTCGGTCATCTCGGGATTCGGGCGACCTTTCTTTTTAGTCTGGGACCCGATCACACCGGTCGCGCCATCAAGCGCGTATTCCGGTCCGGCTTTTTCTCGAAGGTGCGCCGCACTTCGGTGCTCGAGCACTACGGCCTAAGAACCCTGCTCTATGGCACACTCCTGCCCGGTCCCGACATCGGTCGTCGTTGCAGCGCGATTCTCAAGGCCGCGCGCACTGCCGGCCACGAAGTGGGGATTCATACCTGGGATCACGTCATCTGGCAAGATCAGGTCCGGCACCGGGGCGAAGACTGGACCCGCAAACAGATGGGTTTAGCCTACGAGCGCTTCCAGGACATCTTCGGCATGGCGCCCCGTACCCATGGCGCGGCGGGCTGGCAGATGAATTCCTGGGCACTGCGCCAGCTCGATGACTGGGGCTTTGCGTACGCTTCGGATGGGCGCGTTGGCAGCGCGCAAGACGGGCCGTACCGAGTGACCCTCGAGGGCCAGGTCCTGCGTTGCATCCAGATCCCCACCACCTTGCCGACATTCGATGAACTCATCGGGATCGACGGCATGGATGGCAACGGCGCTGCCGCACGCATCCTCGCGCAAACCGAAACAGCGTTGCGCGATCACGTGTTCACACTGCATGCGGAACTGGAAGGTGCGAAGCTTGCAGCGGCGTTTCAGGCGCTGCTGACCGGCTGGCAGCGACAGGGCTATGAATTTGCGACCCTGGAAGAGCGCTTCCAGGGTCTCGAAACGGACCATTTACCGGTCCGTCGCTTTGGCTTCGGACCTGTGGCTGGCCGCTCGGGCGATCTCATGATCGCCCAGGCCGCCTAGCCTAGCGCCGGAAACCGTGACCGGGATGCCCAGCACCGTGTCCGTAATAACCCCAGCCCGGACGATAGCCGTGATTCCAACCATAGCCCCAGCCGCCACGCCAGTAGACGCCGGGCCCGAATCCGACCACCGGGCCGTAGATGGGGGCGGGCGCAACCACGGGTACCGGCGGGGGAACGTAAACCGGTGCCGGCGCAACAACCACCGCAGGGACACCAATTCCGACCGAAACCCAGCCGTGGGCATGCGCTGGGACCGTGGCGACTGCCAATCCCGTGGCCGTCAGCGCCGAGAAAATCAGTTTTTTGAACATGGCGTTCTCCTGAATTAATGTTGAGCCAAAATTCTCTTGGCTTGTTTATTAGAACGCGATGCAGCCCCATTCGTGCACGCTCAATTAAGTCCAGAGTATGTCACTTGTAACCAAAAGCGTCCGCCATCGAAGGCAGACCAGATCCGGAGACCCAGCATGACCGTCGAACTCAATCACGCCGTGAAGAATTTCGTCTCGCAATCCACGGCAGGCGCGCTGTCGCTTGCCGATTTTGCGGGTCAGACCTTGGTTCTCTATTTCTATCCCAAGGACGCAACGCCGGGCTGCACGACGCAGGGTCAGAATTTCAGGGATGCCTATCGGGCCTTTAAGCAGGCGAAAGCCGAGATCGTGGGCGTATCTAGGGACAGCCTTGCCTCGCATGAGCGCTTCAAGAGCAAAATGGAATTCCCCTTCGAGCTCATCTCCGATCCGGACGAATCACTGTGCCAGCAGTTTGGTGTCATCAAAGAGAAAAAACTCTATGGCAAGGTCAGCTTGGGGATCGAGCGCAGCACCTTTGTGATCGACAAGCGCGGCGTGCTCGTGAAGGAATGGCGCGGCGTGAAGGTACCCGGACACGTGGAAGAAGTGCTAAAGTACGTGCAAAGCCTCTCATGAGAGAAGACCCAGATCCGGCTTCTGAATCGAAGCCCGAGAACACGAGACGCACAGGATCGCGCTGAATTGACTTCCCGTTTTCTGAAGGCCGCCTGTCTGTGCCACGCGCACCGGCAGCCGGCCTTTACGTTTTTTTGGGCTGCTTCGATGCAGCCCCGGAATCATCCCACCCTGCCCACGATAGGACACGATGCCACTTCCCAAACTGCCGAGTAAGCCCGCAGCATTGTTGTCCGAAAGCGCGATCGAGGAAGCGAACAAGTCCAAGCCCCGGGGCAAATCCGCAACACGCCCGAGTACGCCACAAAAAGCCGCGATCCCGGTCGCGCGCGAGACCAATTTGCCACATCTTGCGGCCCCCGACGGAGCGCGTCTGTCGCAAAGCCCCGTGCTCTCGGTGGTTCCCTCCGACCAGACCGGGGGCCGGCGCAAGCCGCCCGGTGACGAGCCTCCCAAGCTCTTCGTGCTCGACACCAACGTCCTCATGCACGACCCGACCTCGCTGTTTCGATTCGAGGAACACGACGTCTACCTGCCGATGATGACTCTGGAGGAACTCGACAATCATAAGAAGGGGATGTCCGAGGTCGCGCGCAATGCACGGCAGGTGAGCCGCTCGCTGGACGCGCTCATCGCGCATGCCAGAGACGATATCGAAGAAGGTATCGAGCTCTCCAAGCTGGGCAACAAGGACGCCCAGGGCAAGCTTTTCTTTCAGACCCATGCCGTCTCGATGGCCCTGCCGTCGGGGCTCCCAGTCGGCAAGGCCGATAACCAGATCCTAGGCGTGGTGCGCGCCCTCCAGGAATCGCATCCGGCCCGTTCTGTCGTGCTGGTGTCCAAGGACATCAACATGCGCATCAAGGCGCGCGCTTTGGGCCTGCCCGCCGAGGACTATTACAACGACCAGGTGCTCGAGGATACCGACCTCCTCTATACGGGAATCAAGCAGTTGCCGGTCGATTTCTGGGAGCGCCACGGCAAGGGCGTGGAAAGCTGGCAGCAAGGCGGCTTCACGTATTACCGCATCACCGGCCCTCAGGTCGGCACTTTCCTCGTGAACGAGTTCGTTTTTCATGAGGGCGACGGTGCTCCGCTGTACGCTCAGGTCAAGGAGATCAGCGGCAAGACGGCGGTTCTTAGGACCCTGCGCGACTACGCGCACAGCAAGAATGCCGTCTGGGGCATCACGGCCCGCAACCGCGAGCAGAACTTTGCCTTGAATCTGCTCATGAATCCGGACTGCGACTTCGTCACGCTGCTCGGCCAAGCGGGTACCGGCAAGACGCTGCTCGCACTGGCCGCCGGACTGACCCAGGTGCTCGAGAGCAAGACCTATACGGAGATCATCGTCACGCGCGTGACCGTGCCCGTCGGTGAGGACATCGGCTTTTTGCCGGGAACCGAAGAGGAAAAGATGTCTCCGTGGATGGGAGCGTTCGACGACAACCTGGACGTATTGAACAAGACCGACGATGCCGCGGGCGATTGGGGCCGTGCGGCGACTCAGGATCTGATCCGCTCACGCATCAAGATCAAGAGCCTGAACTTCATGCGCGGCCGCACATTTATCAACAAGTTTCTCATCATCGACGAGGCGCAGAACCTCACGCCCAAGCAGATGAAGACCTTGATCACGCGAGCCGGCCCGGGCACCAAAGTCATCTGCCTTGGCAATATCGCCCAGATCGATACGCCCTATCTGACCGAGGGCTCGAGCGGATTGACCTACGTCGTCGACCGCTTCAAGGGCTGGAGTCACAGCGGGCACGTTACCTTGCAGCGCGGGGAGCGGTCGCGTCTTGCGGACCACGCAGCCGAGGTCCTTTAGGTCCCAGCGCCGTTCGCGCGCCTTAGGCAGCGCGGCGGCCCTCGTGGGGCAATGAGCGTGGATCCGGCCGAGATCACCGGTTTGGTCCTCGCCGGCGGGCGCGGGTCGCGCATGGGCAACGTCGACAAAGGGCTGCAGAAACTGCGCGGCTATCCCATGGTTGCGCACGTTCTCGCGCGCTTGGCGCCTCAGGTGGGGCCGATTCTGATCAACGCCAATCAGAATCAGCCGATCTATGCCGCGCTGGGGTACAAGGTCATTCACGACAGCTTGGAGGGCTTCGCAGGACCCTTGGCCGGCCTGCAGGCGGGTCTGTCGCATTGCGAGACGCCCTACCTGCTGAGTGTGCCCTGCGATTCTCCCTTTTTACCCACGGATCTTGCGGCACGCCTGGCTTTGGGCCTCGAAGGCGAATACGCGGATATCGCTGTCGCCTTGGCTGAGGGTCGGGCGCAACCCGTCTTTAGTCTCATGCGCCGCACGGTGGCCGAAAGCCTGGCCGGCTTTCTCGATTCGGGCGGGCGCAAGATCGATCTTTGGACCGCGACGCTGCGCTGCGCCTCCGTGTCCTTCGAGGACGAGAACGCCGCATTTCGCAATATCAATACCCTGGAAGACCTGGCCCAAAACGACAAGCCCGACGCCTGAGCGCAGACCCGGGGGGTCGCCGCACCCCTCGCAACAGAAGACAGGATTTTCCCCGCGGGACGAAATTCGGCGAGAATAGGTTTGCGTTAACGTCCATCCCATGCCCGACCTCAAAGCGATTACCGCCCGCATCGACGGCTACGACCCCGACGCGCTAGCGCTCGAGCAGGCCAAAGGCGTGATCGAGGCGGCGCTCGAGCCGATCCTGGAGTCGGAGTCGGTCGCGCTGTTAGAGGCGCTCGGGCGCATCACGGCCCACGATGTCATCTCGCCCATTGACGTTCCGGCGCACGACAACTCGGCCATGGACGGCTACGCGCTACGGGCGGCGGACCTGGTGCCGGACCAGCCGGTGAGCTTGACCGAGGTAGGAGTCGCCTTGGCCGGTGCGCCCTTTCGCGGTCAGCTCGAGCCCGGAACGTGCGTACGGATCATGACCGGGGCCGTCATGCCCGGGGGTGCCGATACCGTGGTGCCCCAGGAACTCGTCAGCCTCCAAAATCAACGCGTACTCGTTCCCGCACGGCAGAAGAGCGGTCAGCACCGCCGTCTCAGGGGTGAGGATCTCGCGGCGGGCAAAACCGCGATCGACCAGGGCACGCGCCTCATGCCCGCCGAGCTCGGCCTTTTGGCCTCTTTGGGCCTCGCGCAAGTCCAGGTCCGGCGCCGCCTGCGCGTGGCGATCATCTCCACAGGCGACGAGATCCGCTCCCTGGGTGAGCCGCTGGAACCCGGGTCGGTCTACGACAGTAATCGCTATACCCTGTTCGGGATGCTAAGCCGCCTGAATGCGGAGGTCATCGATCTGGGGGTGGTCCGTGACGACCCCCACCTGCTCGAGAAGGTCTTACGCGAGGCGACGCGCCTGGCCGACGCGGTCATCACCAGCGGCGGCGTGTCCGTGGGCGAGGCCGATCACACGCGTGCCCTCATGGCGAGACTGGGCGAGGTCGCTTTCTGGAAGATCGCCATCAAGCCGGGCCGTCCCATGGCATTTGGCCACCTCCACGATGGCAAGTCGCACGCGGTTCTATTCGGGCTGCCGGGAAATCCCGTGGCTGTGATGGTGACCTTCTACGCCCTGGTGCGCGACGCCCTGGAAAAGCTGGCGGGCGCCCGGATAAGGCCCATGCCGATGATCACCGCCGTCTCCGACTCGGCGCTGCGCAAGAAGCCGGGACGCACCGAGTATCAGCGGGGCGTGGCGCATCTCATGGGCGATGGCTGGCACGTCCGCATGACCGGGGCGCAGGGATCGGGAATCCTGCGCTCCATGAGCGAGGCAAACTGCCTGATCGTCCTGCCCCACGACAGCGCGTCGGTGGAGGTGGGCGATCGCGTGAGTGCATTACCTTTCGATGGGTTAGTCTAAAGAGGGTCGACATGGATAGTCCTGAGCATCTAAAGCCCGTGCGCATTGAGGATCTCCCCTGGAAGGAGTGGTCTGAAGGCGAGCGTTTCGGCAGTCGCGTCCGACAATTGAGTCCGCCCGGTCCAGAGCACCATGTGGGCGTGATCATCGAGGAACTCCCGCCGGGCAGGCAATCCTGTCCGGTGCACTATCATCTGGCCGAGGAGGAACACGTGCTGATGCTAGAGGGGTCGGTCACCCTGCGGCTGGGCGCTCAGCGCTACACCCTCAATGCCGGCGACTATGTCTGTTTTCCGGCCGGCCAGCAAGCCGGACATGCGCTCATCAACGAAGGCAGCGCGGTGTGCCGCTACCTCGTTATCGGCGAGCACATTGCAAGCGACGTCGCAGTCTATCCCGACAGTGACAAGGTCTACGTGCGTTCGCTTAAGGCGGTCTTCCCGCGCGCCGCCGAGGTCGATTACTGGAAGGGCGAATTGCCTTCGGCCTAGGTGCGCTCGGGACTAGGACGTTTGCCGACGGACTAGCCCAGCTTCGGCAGTGCCGTACCCTCGCTTGGATGCTCGTCGGATTCGCTTTGCGTCCCCGCATCGTCGTCATCGAGGGCGTCGGCAAGGAGGTCCGGCGGCAGCGGTTTGTCGACCCTGGCTCCGAGCTTACGAAGAACTTCGACGCGGCGAACGAGGTTTCCGCGACCCTGCGCCAGCCGCGCGAACGCGAGGTCGTAGGCGGATTGCGCACGCGCGAGGGCTCCTCCGATATCACGCAGGGCCTCGACGAAACCCACGAACTTGTCATAGAGCTCGCCTGAGCGGCGCGCGATCTCGAGCGCGTTTCGGGTTTGCAGTTCGCGCCGCCATAGGGTCGAGACCGTGCTGAGCAGCGCGAGCAGCGTCGAGGGTGTGACGATCACGACCTTCTTCTCAAAGGCGTCCAGGTACAGACTTTCGTCCCGTCCCGCGGCCAGGTGGAATGCGGGCTCGATGGGCACGAACATCGCTACGAAGTCGGGCGTATTGATCAATGCCCGACCCTGGTAGTTTTTTTGGGCGAGCTGGTCGATGTGACGACGCATCGATTGCACATGTTCACGCAGGGCGGATTCCCTGCTTACGTCATCCTCGGCGGCGTAGTAGCGGTCGTAGGCGACCAGCGAGACCTTGGAGTCGATCACGATGTGCTTATCCTCGGGCAGTCGCACGACGATGTCGGGTCGCAGCTTGCCGCCCTCGCCTTCGAGCGTGAACTGGGCTTCGTACTCGCGACCCTTTTCCAGTCCCGAGCGTTCTAAGACCCGTTCCAAAATCACCTCGCCCCAATTGCCGCGCGTCTTCGACTCACCCTTTAGAGCGCGAGAGAGATTAAGGGCCTCCTGACTGATCTGCAGATTTGCCGCCTGCAGCTTGCGCACCTCTTCGGCCAGTGAGAAGCGCTCTTTCGCCTCGTTTAGATAAGTCTCCTGAACCTTCTTCTCGAACGACTGGAGCTTCTCGCCGAACGGCTGCAAGAGCAGCTCGAGCTCGGAGCGATGCTGTGTCGAAAAGCGCTGGCTCTTTTCTTCCAGGATCTCGTTGGCCAATGCCTTGAACTGGTTGGCGAGCTGGGTGCGCGCCTCGTCGAGAAACGCAAGCTTTTCTGCGGATGCCGTGCGCTCTTGAGCCAGCAACGACTCCAGTCGGACGTGCGACTCGCGGGCCTGAGCGAGCTCCGCGCGCAAACGGTCCTGCCCTTGCGTGACCATGCCTAGTTCCGCCTCTACGGCCGTCAGGTCGTCCAAGCGCGCCGCGCACCGTTCTTCGAGCGTGGCAACCTGGGCCAGCATTTCGGCGCGTTCCAAGCGTCGGATTTCATCCATCCGACGCGCGAGCCGGCCTTTTTGGACGAGCGCCATGAGGAAGGCACCCAGACACAGTCCCAAAACAAGGCTGAGTGCGATGGCCAGCAGATCCAAGCTCACGTCCCCCCCTTGGAGAGGGTGTTCGGGAGACGAACGAAAGCGCAGCTCACGCGCGGCGAGTTCAAATCGACCTAGGGCGCAAGCCGCTCGAAGGCCTGCGCGAGGTCGGCTATCAGGTCGCTGGGTGATTCAAGCCCGATGAACAGGCGAACCAGGCTGCCGGCCTGCCAGGGCGAGTTCGGAGACTTCCAGGACGATTGAGAACGGGATTGCGAGAGAAGATAGGGAACGGCAAGACTCATCGCTCCGCCCCAGCTGTACCCGATTCGAAACAGCTTGAGGGCCTCCACCATGGCATCGACCCGGTCCTGACTGATACCGGGCTTGAGAATGAAGGAGAACAACCCTCCCGAGCCTAGAAAGTCGCGTTTCCAAAAGACATGGCCTGGGCACTCCTCGAGAGCCGGATGGAGCACTTGTGCGACTTCGTCCCGTCCCTTGAGCCAGTGCGCGACCAGAAGCGCCGCCTGCTCGTGATGCGCGAGCCGCGCCTCCAGGGAACCCAGACTGCGCAGGACCAGATAGGCATCGTCTCCGCTCACCCCGAATCCGAGACGCATGTGGGCGTGCTTGATGCGTTCATGCAAGGCCCGATCACGCGTCGTCACCGAGCCCATCAGGACATCGCTTCCTCCCGAGGGGTATTTCGTCAGCGCGTGCATGACGACGTCTACGCCATGATCGAAGGGACGAAGAAGAAGGCCCGCCGACCAGGTGTTATCGATCGCGGTGGTAATGCCGTGCTTGCGCGCGACCTGAACCAGCGCAGCTAGATCGGCGACTTCCATCGTGACCGACCCCGGGCTTTCGATCCACAACAGTCGC
This sequence comes from Burkholderiaceae bacterium, assembly GCA_049514215.1. GTDB lineage: Bacteria > Pseudomonadota > Gammaproteobacteria > Burkholderiales > Burkholderiaceae_D > BOG-994. Next base: position 113,787 of record JBEKVI010000002.1, on the reverse strand, counting down.
GTCGCCGGCGTAACCAGCTCCTCCACGGCGGCGCCCAAACTCGGATCGTAGGGGGTCACCTCAATGCCCAACGGGGCCAGAATCGCTGTGCCGAGATCTCGGCTTGGAGCATAGACGTTCGTCGGGAGCAGGACCGCATCCCCGGCTTTCAACAGCGCGAAATGGGTGACCACGATCGCCGCGAGCCCGGATGGGGTCAAAACGGTATGCTCGCCGCCGTCTAGGATGGCGATCCGATTTTCCAGAGTGAGCGTGGTTGGCGTTCCGTGCAGCCCATAGGTATAGCTGTCGTCCCTACGCCAGTCACGCGCGCGCATGCTCGCAACATCACGAAAGGTAATCGTCGAGGCATGATGGATGGGCGTAGAAAGACTGCCGAAGCCCGAAGGCGCCGCATAGTCACTATGCAAGAGCTCGGTGGCGCGGGAGGGGCGCGTCATGGCTTGCCCGACTTCGAACCCGGAATTCGCGTCAGCTGGAAGCTCAGCTCCTTGCTCTCGCTCGCATCGTGCCACAGGCCGGCGATGCCGGAGGCGGAGATCTCTCCCATCCAGGTTCCGGACACATCCTTGCCGTTGTGCGATTCCTCCATCGTCAGATGCGAACCCTCGAACTCCCCGGCCAGGAGGATCTTGGCACCTTCGCCGAACACAAAATAGGAACCTTCCACGCTATCTTCCACGCCCTGCTCCAGCGCGAGTTCGAGCTGGATGTCGTGCTCGCCGAGTCGTCCCCGGTAGACCCCCGAAACCAAACTCGCGACGGGCTTGGCCCCTGCATCGGGCGAAGCCGCCCAAAGCTGTCCTGGGCTCAAGAGGAGCAGCGCACACAGCTTCACAACGGCACGCCGGTCGACCGGCCACAGCGACGCCGTGTCTTTTGGTGCCATCAAATGCGCTCAAAGATGGCCGCAATCCCTTGCCCGCCGCCAATACACATGGTTACCAGCGCATATCGTCCGGCAACGCGTTCGAGCTCGTAGAGTGCCTTGACCGTGATGATGGCGCCGGTTGCACCAATCGGATGGCCAAGCGAGATACCGCTACCGTTCGGATTGACCTTCGCCGGATCCAGTCCCAACTCGCGTGTCACAGCGCAAGCTTGCGCGGCAAACGCCTCATTGGCCTCGATGACATCGATCTCGCCAATCGACAGGCCCGCCTTTTCCAGGGCGATGCGGGTTGCCGGAACCGGTCCGATGCCCATCATCGTGGGGTCGACACCCGCATGGCCATAGGCCACCAGGCGCGCCATCGGCACTGCGCCGCGCGCACGCGCCACACTCCGCTCCATGAGAATCAGGGCAGCCGCGCCATCGTTCAGTCCCGAGGCGTTCCCTGCCGTGACGGTTCCGTCTTCCTTGACGAAGACCGGGCGAAGCTTGGCCAGGTCTGCCTCCGAGAGGTCCGAGCGCGGATGTTCATCGACCGAGAAACTGACCGTACCCTTTTTGGTTTGCTGCTCGATGGGCAGAATCTGGGTCCTAAAGCGCCCCTCGCGAATGGCGTGCGTGGCGCGTTGATGGCTGGCAAGGGCGAGTGCGTCCTGGTCGGAGCGCGTAATCCCATACTGCTTGGCTACATTTTCGGCGGTGACCCCCATGTGAATGTTGTGAAACGGGTCATGCAGTGCGCCGAGCATCATGTCGAGCAGCTTTCCATCGCCCATCCGATTGCCCCAGCGTGCCCCGAGCGCGAGATAGGGCGCGCGCGACATGCTCTCGGCCCCGCCTCCCAGAGCAATCTCGGCGTCGCCCAGCAGGATCGTCTGCGCGGCCGAAATGACGGCCTGAAGACCGCTGCCGCACAATCGGTTCAGGGTCATGGCCGGAACGTGCTCGGCAACACCTGCGTCAAGCGCCGCCACGCGTGCGAGATACATGTCGCGCGGTTCCGTGTTGATGACATGGCCAAAGACGACATGCCCGACCTCCGTACCGTCGACGTGGGCTCGCTTAAGCGCCTCGGCGACGACCTTTGCACCCAGTTGGGTCGGTGAGAAATCCTTCAGCCCGCCACCGAACGAGCCGATGGCCGTCCTAACCGCGCCTACTACCACCACTTCTCGCGTCATGATCCGTTCCTCCTTGTTGAAGGCAAGCCTTGATCCGCGCTGTGGACGCGGCAGGCTCCACCGGAATTATGGCATGTCCGCGAGCCCCGCTTGGCGCCCGGGAGCCGGACCGAGAGGCCGTGCAAGGGCCGCTCGGATGGGCTCCATTTTGCGAGCCCGCATGCACCCGCTAGAATCCGCCGATGCAACGGTCGACAAAATCCAGCCGGCACGCGACGTGGCTGGCCCTGCTTGCCATCGGGCTTTGGGCGTCTTTGGCCTGGTTTGGCGTACAGCTAGCGAAGCTGCCTCCGTTTTTTGTCGTCGGGACCGCCCTCCTTGTCGCGGGTTTGGGCAGTCTTCCTTTCTGGATTCGGGTGCGCGTCGCGCCTGGCGTGGTTGTTCTTGGCGTCTACGGACTGTTCGGATTCCATTTCCTTCTCTTCATGGCATTGCGCTACGCCCCGCCACTGCCGGCGAATCTGGTCAATTATCTCTGGCCACTTTTCATCGTGGTTCTTGCGCCCCTTTTTTCCACGACGGTCCGATCGAGCGCGCGGCACCTCGTCGGCGCAGCCCTTGGCCTCATTGGTGCGGCATTCGCGATTGCGGGATCCGCGAGTCTGGCCAGTCTCGCGATCGATCCCAGAGCGCTCATGGGCTACGGCTTTGCGCTTGCCTCCGCGCTCATCTGGGCCACGTACTCGCTGGGCTGCCAGCGCGCCGGATCTGGTCGAGGCGGATTCCCCACCACCGCGGTCGGACTTTTCTGCGCGGCTTCAGGTACGCTCGCCATAGCCTGCCATCACGTCTTGGAGCCCGCGATCACCTGGGAGCCGCGCACGGTACTCCTTCTCTTCGCGCTGGGTGTGGGCCCCATGGGAGGAGCGTTTTTTCTCTGGGATGCCGCACTCAAGCGCGGGGATCCACGAAGTCTGGGGAGCCTCGCCTACCTGACCCCGCTCCTCTCGACGCTCCTACTTGCCGCCGCGGGATACGGTCAACTGGGATGGACGACTCTGGTGGCCCTGCTTCTCATTGTGGGCGGCGCTCTCCTTGGGAATTCGGGCGAGCGGCCCCAAGCCGCACACATCGCACCCGAAGGGCTTGCGTCGACCGAGGGACAACCCCGCTAAGTGGTTTCCGCCCGCGTCCCGCCTTGGGAAGCCCCGCATGCGACTACCCTTTGGCCACCTTCACTTCCCAACCGAGATCGGAGTGCCGATTGCGACGCGCAAAGCGGCCCGAGCGAGCAGACGAGTCGAATCCAGTACCGGTAGGGCTGAATTGGAGTTGTTCGCGATGAGGGGCAGTTCGGTGCAGCCAAGGATGACCGCTTCGCAGCCTTGGTCCTTCAATTTCGCGACGACGTGCAAGAAGTAGTCCGTCGCTTCCGACCGGATGACTCCATTGACGAGCTCGTCGATGATGATGCGGTCGATCTCCTGGCAATCCTCCTCGCTTGGCCGAATACACCGAAGCCCGCGTGCGCCAAGAGCATCCGGATAGAGGGCACCATTGACGAGCCAGCGCGTGCCCGTAAGGCCAAGTCTTTGGAACCCCGCCTGGAAAGCGCTATCGGCCACCACCTCGGCGATATGCAACCAGGGGCGTGCAAGCCGCGATCGGATCAGCGGCAAGGCCTCGTGGATGGTGTTGTCAGGACAGATGAAAAAATCTGCGCCACTGCGCACGAGCTTCTCGCTCGAGGCCAACATCAGCTCGGCCACGCCGGCCCAATCACCGCGTCGCAAAGGCTTCAGGTACTCGAGAAGGGGGAAGGTGTGTATCGACACCTCGGGATGATTATGGTCCCCGAGCAGCGAAGGTCCTTCCGTGCAGATCGTCCGATAACAGAGTGCCGCGCCCTCCGCTGAGCAGGCGAGAATCCCGATGTGTTGCGTCATGCTCGGTTCGCTTTCGTCGCCCCTGACCTCTGGCACGCGGTAAACACGCCCGTTCTTTTGGGAGATCTCCTGCGCGCGCTACCGGCCGCTTTCGGGACAGGCGAGGCGAGCCCGCCCGCATCCACCAGGAGGTCTCATTTTGCCCAATTCCGGCCATCGGCGTGCACCCCCGTCTGCCCGGCGTGCACCCCCGTCTGCCCGGCGCGCTCGCCGCTCTGGCTTGCGGCGACCCTTTTTCAGGGGCGACTTGACACCCGCGGAGCATTTAGGGAACATTTGTTCCCTAAATGATGGATCAGGGACTGCCATGCCGGTGCGTGTCGTCTTAACTCATGCCGGTGGTCGGCCCGTGGATCCAGGTCGACTGGATCAGCAGCGCGTCTATGTGGGCGCACTGCGCATCTATCTCGCCCAGGTGGAGGGCCTGCGTCGCGCGTCGCGCCGGGCAACGTTGCGCCCGGTCGACCGGTCCGTCGGTCCGCCTTTGGTTCCTGATCTGTTTGACGTAGAACTGATCGCGTACGGGGAGCAGGGCATGATGCTCAAGGGCATCGAAGAGGACAACGGGCTGCGTACCTACCAGGGCTGGTGGATTCGGTGGTAAGTCCCGCAGCTCGAGTCCCGCTGCCGAGCCCGTCAGCGCCCGTGCCTTGCGCGGGGGAAGACTCAGTCGAAACGGATGGTGCGCAGCTTGCGCGCAAAGCCGCCAAAGAGCCAAACGACGATGGCGAGAACGAGAAAAGTGATGACGGGAGGCAACGCGAAAACACAGATCGCGCACCAGATTGGGCTGACATCAAAGAACAGGCGCAATTGCCCATCCGGATAGGTCTGTGCTGCGACCGCCAATGCGGAGGCAATGGGCATGTAGACGAGCGAGACGGCGATCTGAATGACGCCGATGGGGGGGAGGGACTTCTTCTCGTCGGGTAGGGCGCTTAGCAGATAGGCCGACATCGCAATGCCAAAAAGGGCGATCCACCAACGCGGGGAATCCATCGCAACGATCGCGCCCGCCGCGAGGAGCCACTCCACGAGGAGCGCGAACATGAACAATCGCATGAGCGCATCCACCGCCGCTTTTTTAACATACCGCCACATCTGCAGTCCCTGTGTTACCACGTTGAAAACGAATCGCAATCCTACTGTTCTCGGGCATGCGTTTTCAATGTGGTACTCGTTATAAATTGTCAAATGTCACTTCGACAACGAAGTAGGTTCACCTACCTCGAGCGCGCAATGAATGCGGACTGCAAACGCGCGCCACGCTTTATCCTGATTTCTGAATTGCCCTCCCTGAGGTATCTCCCGTATCGCCCTTCTGGATGAGTATGGAGCGCGATAGTCCATGCACCTAAACCAAGATTGGAGAATGGCCCTGACGCCCGGCTGCGCGGAGGGTCCGGACGCGGCCTGCAGGCCGGCCATCCCTCGCCGGGTCGCTTGCCCGCACACCCAATCTGCCCTCGGTTATTCTACTAGCGTCGCAGCGGGCATGAGCAAGGCTTCCTGCTGCGAGATCGAAAAAAACAAAAACCTAGACGACATCGCCCCAAAGGTCATGACCGTCGGCTCCGCCGATGCGGACCTTCACGAAGGCCCCCACGCGCACCTTCTCCCGATAGCGCGCGCGCTGACTGATCGATTCGGGTGGGTTGATGAAAACGTTTCCGTCAATCTCGGGGGCATCGCCTTGCGAGCGGGCCACAGCGCCGTCCCGATTGACGCCATCGACGAGGACCGTCTGAACGGAGCCCACGCGCTTTCGCAGGCGCTGGGCACTGATCGGTTCCTGCACCGCCATAAAGCGGCTGCGCCGTTCCTCCCGCAGCGTTTCGGGCAGGGCCCCGTCGAGTGCGTTGGCGAGGGCACCTTCAACAGGTGAGTAGGCGAAACATCCGACGCGGTCGAGCTGGGCTTCGCGCAGGAAATCGAGAAGATACTCAAACTCCGCCTCGGTCTCGCCGGGAAAGCCGGCGATGAACGTCGAGCGGATCACGAGGTCGGGACACACGGCTCGCCAGGCCTGGATGCGTTCGAGATTTCTCTCGCCCGACGCGGGCCGTTTCATCCTCTTGAGCACGTCCGGATGCGCATGCTGAAACGGCACATCCAGATAAGGAAGGATCTTGCCCTCGGACATCAGCGGAACGATCTCGTCGACATGGGGATAGGGATAGACGTAGTGGAGCCTGACCCACACTCCCAATTGACCGAGCTCGCGCACCAGTTCGGTCATGCGGGTGCGCACCGGCCGACCGTCGACGAAATCGGTCCGGTAACGCAGGTCCACTCCGTAGGCGCTCGTGTCCTGGGAGACCACGAGCAGTTCGGACACGCCCGCTTTAACCAGTTTTTCTGCCTCACGCATGACCTCGCCGATCGGACGAGAGACGAGGTCCCCGCGCAACGAAGGAATGATGCAGAAGGTGCAGCGATGGTTGCAGCCCTCGGCGATTTTCAGGTAGGCGTAATGCGAGGGCGTCAGTTTCACACCCTGGGCGGGCAACAGATCGGTGAACGGATCGTGAGGCCGCGGCAGGTGCGCGTGTACGGCGTCCATCACTTCGCCCACGGCATGGGGGCCCGTGACGGCGAGCACCTTGGGATGCGTGTGCTCGACGAGCGAGCGGCCATCGCGGTCCTTTTTCGCCCCAAGACATCCGGTGACGATCACCCGGCCATTTTCGCTTAAGGCCTCGCCGATCGCCTCGAGCGACTCGGCCACGGCGGCGTCGATAAAGCCGCAGGTATTGACGATCACAAGATCGGCTCCCTCATAGTCCTTGGCGGTTTCGTAGCCCTCGGCGCGCAACTGCGTGAGGATCTGTTCGGAATCGACCAGGGCCTTGGGACAGCCCAGTGAAATGAAGCCGATGCAAGGCGCCGGCGATAAGGTCGTCATGAAGGATCCCGAAAAAGAAAAAGGGCGGATCGATTCCGCCCCCGCATCCCTTATTTTAGGCCAAAGCCTATTTCTTCGGTTTTTCCGGTGTCGGCGGGAAAGGGAAGGTTCCGAACACGTTGCGCGTCTGGCTTTGCATCTGCTCTTGCATCTGCATGAACAGCTTCTTGCTTTGCTCGATGTAGTTGCCCATCATGGTCTGGATCATGGGAGCCTGACCATTGATGAACTGGGTCCACATCTCAGGACCGAAGCCCTTGCCGTCATAAAAGGCCTTCGATTGCTCCTGGAGCTTGGCCTGGATATCGATGAAGGCCTGGATGTTCTTCTCGAGATAAGTCCCCATCATTCCCTGCATGGCGTTGCCATAGAAGCGGATGATGTGGGCCAGCATCTGCGAGGAGAACATGGGCACGCCGCCCGACTCCTCCTCCAGAATGATTTGCAGCAGGATGCTGCGCGTTAGGTCCTCGCTGCTCTTGGCGTCGACAACGTGAAAGTCTTCCTGCTCGAGTACCAATTGCTTGACATCGGCTAGCGTAATGTAGGTACTCGTCTGCGTGTCGTAGAGGCGTCGGTTGGGGTATTTCTTGATGAGGCGTTGCGCATCGGCCATGAGATCTCACTTGATCAGGCAAAGCGACCGGGCACCGTAACAGGCATTGGCACGGCGGGCCTTTCGCATGCTGAATCTTACAATATAAAAACCTGGGGTCCCCGTAGGGATTAACGCTAAGTCCCTTCGACCCGGGGCCGCGAGCGGCCACACGAAGCGCACGCCCGGTTGCGCGGGCGGCGCACGAAACTAACCCATGTGCAAGCCACCGTTCAGGGAAAAGTCGGAGCCCGTCGCATAGCCCCCTTCTTCTGAGGCGATCCAAGCGACGATCGATCCGATCTCCTCGGGCAATCCGAGTCGCTTCACGGGAATGGTCGCCACGATTTTCTCGAGCACGTCGCTACGGATCGAACGGACCATGTCGGTACCGATGTAGCCCGGTGAGACTGTATTCACGGTCACACCCTTATTGGCCACCTCTTGCGCGAGCGCCATGGTAAAGCCGTGGATCCCCGCCTTGGCCGTCGAGTAATTCACCTGACCGAATTGTCCCTTTTGACCGTTTACGGAACTGATGTTGATGATCCGCCCCCAGCCCCGCGACACCATGTCCTCGATAACCTGCTTGGTCACGTTAAAAAGACTGTTCAAATTGGTGTCGATGACCGCGTCCCATTCCGGCTTGGCCATCTTCCGAAACACGCCGTCTTTGGTAATGCCCGCGTTGTTGACGAGGATGTCGACCGGACCGTGCTCACTCTTGGTCCGGCCAAGTGCGGTCACGGTGGACTCCCAGTCGCCGACGTTGCCAACGGACGCATAGAAGGTGAAGCCTTGCGCCTTTTGCTCGGCGATCCATTTCTCGTAGTCCCGGCTCGGGCCGCACCCGGCGACGACCCGATGCCCTTCCTTGTGCAGCCTTTGGCAAATGGCGGTGCCGATTCCACCCATACCGCCTGTCACATAGGCGATCCGCTGTGTCATAGATGTCTCCTTGTAAGTATTCAGATCCGGTTTCGCAAACGGGGGGCGAGCGTTGCGCCGCGCTCCCCGCTTTGGGCCATCATCGTCAGACCGCCTAATCGCTGGGCTAGCGCTGTACGGTCAACGCGACGCCCATCCCGCCACCGATACACAGGGAGGCGATTCCCTTTTTCGCGTCGCGCCGACCCATCTCGTGCAAGAGGGTCACGAGAATGCGCGCGCCCGAGGCACCAATCGGGTGACCGATGGCGATGGCTCCGCCGTTGACGTTAATCTTGCTCGTATCCCAGCCCATTTCCTTGTTCACTGCGCACGCCTGAGCAGCGAAGGCCTCGTTGATCTCCATGAGATCCAGTTCGGAAGCTTTCCAGCCGGCTTTCTCCAGTGCACGGCGCGACGCCGACACGGGACCCATTCCCATGATTTTGGGATCGAGTGCCGTCGTGGCAAACGAGCGGATGGTCGCGAGCGGCTTTAGGCCCAAAAGCCTGGCCTTCTCAGCCGACATGACCAGTACCGCGGCCGCACCGTCATTGATTCCCGAAGCGTTGGCCGCGGTCACGCTGCCCTCCTTGGAGAAGGCGGGCTTGAGGCCCTTTAGGCTCTCTAAGGTGGCCCCGGCGCGGATAAATTCATCCGTGGCGAACAGCACCGGATCCCCCTTTCTCTGCGGAATGGGAAAAGGCAGGATCTCTTCTTTGAACTTGCCCGCCTTCTGGGCCGCCTCGGCCTTGTTCTGGGAGGCGACCGCAAAAACGTCCTGTTCCTCACGCCCGACGTGGAATTCGCTCGCCACGTTTTCGGCGGTGACCCCCATGTGGTACTGGTTATAGACATCCCAAAGGCCGTCGACGATCATGCTGTCGACGAGCTTTGCATCGCCCATCCGAAAGCCGTCACGCGATCCGGGCAGCACGTGCGGTGCGGCGCTCATGTTTTCCTGGCCTCCGGCGATCACGATCTCCGAATCGCCATTGGCGATCGATTGCGCCGCGAGCATCACCGCCTTTAGCCCGCTGCCACAGACGGCATTGATGGTCAGCGCCGGGACGGACTGAGGCAGCCCCGCCTTCAGCGTGGCCTGCCTTGCCGGATTCTGGCCTGACCCAGCGGCAAGAACCTGCCCGAGAATGACTTCCGAGATCTGGTCGGGCTTGACCCCGCTTTGTTCAAGCAGGCCCCGGATCACGTGGGCGCCCAGTTCGGGTGCGGGGATCTTGGCGAGCGAGCCGCCGAATTTGCCCACTGCAGTGCGCAGGGCTGCGACGATAACGACGTCGGTCATGATGGACTCCTAGTAAGAAGGATAAATTGGTTATTCGGCGCGCGCGACAACATAGCTCCCCGGCGCCTTTTCCAGGGGCTTATGATGCGCGTCGCCCGGCTTTTTGGGTGCGGGTATACGACGCCCCCCGAACGGCGCGAGCCACGCATACCAATCGGGCCACCAGCTGCCCGCAATCTCCTTGGCCAAGCTAAACCATTCGTCGGGGTCCTCGGGGACGCGAGCCGGCCCGCCGTCCGCCGGGACCGCCCAGTAGTTGCGCTTGTTCTTCTCGGGGGGATTGATGACCCCGGCAATATGTCCCGAAGCTCCCAGCACAAACCGCGTGGGGCCCTTGAGCAGTCGCGTCGAGGCAAAAGCGGTATTCCAGGGCACGATATGGTCTTCGCGCGATGCGTACACATAAGCCGGCACGCGAATCGCCCCGAGATCGACCGGTTTCCCGCAGACCTTGAGCGCACCGGGAACCTTGAGCTTGTCTTCGAGATAGGTGTTGCGCAAATACCAGACAAAAAACGGCCCCGGCAAATTGGTGCTGTCCGCATTCCAGTACAACAGGTCGAAAGGCGGAGGAGCCTCCCCTTTCAGATAGTTGTTGACCACGTAATTCCAGACCAACTCGTTGGGCCTTAAGAAGGAGAACGAAGCGGCCAGCTCCCGTCCGGGCATGAGATGAGGGCTGATGGCCTTCACGCCCTTGCGAGTCTGCCCACCGAGGGACTGCTCGCGCATTCTGACCTGCTGCTCATCGACAAACACGCCCAATACGCCCGTGTCGGAGAAATCCAGAAGGGTGGTCAAAAGCGTGACCGAGGCGACGGCGTCCTCGCCGCGCGCGCGCAGCACCGAAAGGGCTGTGGCTGTAAGAGTTCCCCCGATGCAAAAGCCAAGCACGTTGATCTGCTTTTGCTTGGACAACTCCTGGGCGAGGTGGATCGCCCGGATCACCCCTTCTGCGATGTAGTCATCCCAGCTCAGAGCCGCCTGACTGGGAGTCGGATTGCGCCAGGAAATGACATAGACCGTGTGGCCCTGAGCGACGGCGTGGGCGACGAACGAGTTCTCGGGTTGCAGATCAAGAATGTAATACTTGTTAATGCAAGGCGGCACGATCAGAAGTGGCCGCTCGAACACCGTCTCGGTGGTCGGCGCATATTGCAGGAGTTGGAAGATCTCGTTCTGGAAGATCACGGCCCCGGGCGTGGTCGCGACGTTGCGCCCGATCTGGAACGCCGATTCGTCGGTCTGCGAGATGCGGCCCTTTTGCAGATCCGCCATGAGGTTGCCCAGACTCGCCGAGAGGCTTTGCCCTTGCGTTGCGAGGATCTTCTGCTGCGCCTCGGGGTTGGTGGCCAGAAAGTTGGCAGGCGACATGGCGTCGACCCACTGGTTGATCGCGAAGCGGACTTTCGCTCGCATCTTGGGACCGGCTTCGATACTCTCGGCCAGCTTCGTCATGAAACGGGCATTGAGAACGTACACCTCGGCCAGATAAGCGTGCAGACCTTGCCAGGCGGTACTGCCAAAGCGCTTGTCCGATGGAGGAACGTGGTCCTTGCCCTCAAGCATCTCGGTCCAGAGATTGGCGATCGACCGTGTGTACTCCTGCTGCAGCTCCCAAAGGCGCGCTGGATCGAGCTTGAGTACGGATTCATCTTCAGGCGCCATGTTTGGCGCCGGCCGCGCCTGGGCCCGCGTCTTGGGCGCTGCGGCTGCCTCATGCGATTGTCCATTGCTCTTCGGACGCAGACCTGGGCTCGAGCGGGCTTTGCGGGCACCCTGCCCCGCACCGTTGACCGCGGTTCCGGTCGGCGATCGGCGCGAAGGCGCCACTCGGGCCGACTTCTTTCCGGGATCGGGTCCCAACTTTTGCAGCGTGCTGCGCGCCTGCTTCGCCGACGCGTGACTAGATGCGCTACGGGGCTTGCGCGGCGCAGCAGGACGGGTACGTGGAGCAGCTACGGCCATGACAGTCTCGTTAGAGCAGCTCTCACGCCGCCTTTTGTCGTTATGGTGAACCCACTGAAGTCTCGAAACGATTGTGCATCCCGCTTGGACCTAAGTCAATTCAGGACGCGAAGGCGAATGCTTCGGCCGCCGGCCCCAGCCAGGAGCGCGGTGATCTTTACCGCTCTTGCCTTTGATCTAGATCAGCCAGATGAGCGCGGCCATCCGGCCGGTGAGGTGATCGCGGCGAAAGGAATAGAAGTGATCGGGCTCAGATACCGTACACCGGCCGCCGCCGTAGATCGCGCCAATACCCACGCTCGTGAGCCGCCGGCGTGCCAGCACTTCCAGATTAGCCAGCCATTTGCCGGGTTTATGCTCAACGAAGGCCGGCATCGAATCGTCTTGTGCCGCACCCCCTGCGGTCTTTTCGAAGGCGTCCAACACATCCTGGCCCACTTCAAAGGCACAGGGGCCGATGGCAGGTCCGAGGTAGGCCAAGAGGTCTTGCGGCGGCACCGGCATGGCGCTGACCGTATTTTCAAGGACGCCCGCGGCAAGTCCACGCCAGCCGGCGTGGGCGACGGCCACGGCCGTGCCTTGCCGATCGCAGAACAGGACCGCCATGCAATCGGCGGTCTGTACGGCACAGACCACGCCCCGCTCGGTCGTATACGCTGCATCCGCGACCGCCGTGGAGCCTTCCGCAGTCCATCGTCCCGCGTCGATGACCGTGGTGCCGTGGACCTGTTGCAGCCAGACTGGTTTTGCGGGAAGGAAGCTGTCTAATAGTGCGCGATTGGCGACGACCGCGGCCGGGTCATCGGCCGGATCGAAGCGCAGATTCAAGCCACCGCCATCGGACCCGGCAAAAGGGCCTGCACTAAAGCCGCCGTTGCGGCTCGTCAAAAGCGCACCCACGCGCGCGCCCACGGGCCAGTCGGGCACGATCCAGTCAGGGTGCATGAAATTCGGTAGCGACTGACTGAAGCGACAATGCCCAGAGCTCAAGTAGCGCGCGCAGATCATCTGGGGGTGGGCTGGTAAAGGCGACCGCTCTCTCGGTGCCGGGATGAATGAATTCGAGCCGCCAGGCATGCAAGGCCTGGCGCGGGAACTCGTCGCGCGCACCGCCATAAAGCGGGTCGCCCACGAGCGGAAAACCCGCCCACTGCATGTGGACGCGGATCTGGTGGGTGCGCCCAGTCTCCAGTTGGCAACCCACCAGGGCCACCGCCCCCGCGCCCGGGGCGCTCAGGTTCCGCTCGAGTGTTTTAAACCGCGTTAAGGCCGTTTTGGTGGTGGGGCCCGCCTTTTCAAAGGCGGCCATGCGCTTCCTGTCGCGCAGGCTGCGGCCGATCGGCGCCTCGATCCTGCCCGCGGCCGGAGGTTCTCCATGGACCACGGCCAAGTAGTCCCGATGCACGGCTCGGGCCTGAAGCTGGCGCACGAGGGAGGTCTGCACCTCGAGCGTTTTTGCCACGACCATCAGACCCGAGGTGTCCTTGTCGAGCCGGTGCACGATCCCGGCGCGGGGCAGATGGGCCAGGGGTGGGGCGTAGTGCAGCAATCCATTTAAGAGCGTGCCCTGCCAGTTGCCCGCGGCCGGATGCACGACCAGGCCGGCCGGCTTGTCGAGGACCATGAGATCGGCGTCCTCGAAAACGATGGGCAGCGCCATCGGCTCGGGGACGAATGCGTTGGCCTCCTCGGAGCGCTGGGGCCAGATGGTGACGCGATCGGACCCGAAGACCGTCTGGCGCGTCGTTGCGCGCTCACCGTTGACGAGGACCCAGCCCTGTTCGATCCACAGTTGCAGCCGAGTGCGCGAAAACTGCGCGAGCTGTCCTGCGACCCACTTATCGAGCCGCTCCCCGCTGTCGGCGTGCTCCACCTCGAGTTCCAGGGACTCGGCGAGATCGGCCGGATGGGCGTCCTCGTCGAGGTCCAAGGCAGGCCATGCGCTATAATCTGGCGGTTTCGTTTGAACGGGATTGCGCATGGCTGTGTGGGTTCACCGGTGGAGCGTCAAAGGCTCCCTTGCGGCAGTACTGATACTGGCGTCGCTCGTGGGACTGTCGGGCTGCGGTCTGTTTTCGGGCGAGCAGGAGGACAAGACCGCAGGCTGGAGTGCGGAGAAATTATATTCCGAAGCCCAGGACGAGATGGCCCAAGGCGGCTACGATCAGGCGGTCAAATATTTGCGCAGCCTACAGACCCGCTATCCCTTCGGTCGCTACGCACAACAGGGCTTGATGGAAGAGTGCTACGCCCAGTGGAAGGCCCAGGAGCCCGAGCAGGCGCTTGCAGCATGCGACAAGTTCATCAAGGAATACCCGAATAATCCGAACATCGACTATGTGTACTACGTTCGGGGACTGGTCAACTTCAGCGGCGATCTGGGATTTCTGGGAGGCCTTGCCAAACAGGACTTAACCGAGCGGGATCCCAAGTCCCTGCGCGAGGGCTTTGATTCCTTCCGAGAGGTTGTTACCCGCTTTCCCGACAGTCGCTACACGCCCGATTCTTACGCGCGCATGCGGTATCTGGTCAACGCGCTGGCCTCGCACGAGATCTTCGTTGCTTCCTATTACCTGCGTCGCGGAGCCTATGTTGCCGCCGCCGACCGCGCCAAGGGCGTGCTCCTGAACTACCAGCAGACCCCCTCAACCGAAGACGCGATGGAGATCATGGTCGATGCCTACGACAAGCTGGGTCTTCCGGGCTTGCGGGACGACACCAAAAAGGTCTTGGCAGAGAATTTCCCGAATCACGTCCCGGGCAAGTTCACTCCCAAAGAGAAGGTCTGGTGGAAGCTCTGGTAGGGACCACCGGACCCCACATACCCGAAGCCGGTAGTGCAGGCGCGCCTTACGAGTCAAGCGGGACCGGGCTATCGAAAAACCGCACGGCCTCTTCTTCTTCCCGCGTTCTGCGAAAGGCAGGCAGGCTCTGCCAGATCTTTCGACCGTAAGGTTTGGAGATGAGTCGCGGGTCGCACAACATCAGTACCCCACGGTCGCTCTCATCCCGGATGAGACGTCCCGCACCCTGCTTGAGTGCAATGACGGCACTGGGCAACTGGTAATCCATGAAGGGGTTGCCCCCAAGGCGGGCGAGCGCATCGAGGCGCGCCGCAAGCACGGGATCGTCGGGAGGAGCGAAGGGCAGCTTGTCGATGACCACCAACGAAAGCGCGCGTCCCCTCACGTCGATCCCTTCCCAAAAGCTCTGACTGCCCACGAGAATGGCGTTCCCATGTCTTCGGAAGCGCTCCAGGAGTTCGCTGCGGCTCCCCTCCCCCTGGGTCAGGAGTGGAAAATCGAGCCCGGCCGCAGCCAGCGTCGTTCGCAGACGCTGCGCGGCCGCATTGACCGCACGCAAGGTCGTGCACAAGACAAACGCGCGCCCCCCTGCGGCCTGGATCACCGGGAGTGCAGCATCACATACGGCTTCGGTGTAGCCGGGGTTCAATGGTTCGGGCAAATCCCTGGGGACATAGAGAAGCGCTTGTTGCCCATAGTCGAATGGGCTGGGCCACGCCTGGGTGGTGGCGTCGGCCAGTCCCAGTTGCTCGGTGAAATGGCTAAAGTCGCTCCGCACAGCGAGTGTGGCCGAGGTGAAAATCCACGCACGGGGCTGCCCCTCCCGCTGGCGCGTGAACGTCTCGGCGATCGACAAGGGCGTGCGATGCAACTGGAGGCTGTGACTGTAAGCTTCGATCCAGCGAATGGTCTCGGGATCGTCGCTTTGCGACCACGCGCGCAGTTTGCGCGCCAGATCCTGGGTGCGGCGCCAACACTGCTCGAGACCTTCCGAACGTGCAGCCTGGTCCTCGAGCGTTGCGGCCATGCGGTCGAGCGCCTCGGCGGTCCGCTCGACGGCGGGAAGCAATGCGTCCCCAGGACCCAGCTGACGCACGTGCAGGCGGATGGACTCTTGCGGCAGCGCCAGGCGCAGGTCGCGCGCCGCGCGCTCGAGACCGCCTGCAAGCTCGGGCCAGCTTAACGCGTCCCGGGCGCTGGCCAAGCCCTCGGCGAGCGTGTCACGGGCGAGTTCGAGCAGTTGCCCCGTGGATACGGTCTGGCCAAAGAACTGGCTTGCTGTCTCCGGAATCTGGTGGGCCTCATCGAAGATGACCGTGTTGGCCACAGGCAAGAGATCCGTGACGCCTTCGTCGCGCAGCATCAGATCCGCAAAAAACAGGTGATGGTTGACCACCACGAGATCGGCCTGCTGTGCGGCGCGACGGGCCGCCATCACGAAACAGTCCCGATAGTTGGGGCATTCCATGCCCAAGCAATTGTCCCGCGTCGATGTGACTTGGGACCAGATCGGCGCGTTCTCGGGCACATCCGAGAGTTCCGCTCGGTCGCCGGTTTGCGTCGACTGCATAAAGCGCACCACCGAGCGCAGATGAGTCGCGTCTTGGCGCGAAGAGAGTCGACCGTTGCTTTGGGTCCGCTGCAGATGATAGTGGCACAGATAATTCGACCGCCCCTTGAGTAAGGCGATCGTCGCTGGAGCGCCGAGGGCCTCGCGCACCGTCGGCAGATCCTTTCGGAACAGCTGATCTTGCAGCGTCTTCGTGCCGGTCGAGACGATGACCTTCCCCCCCCAAAGGAGGGCCGGGACCAGGTACGCGAAGGTCTTGCCGGTGCCGGTCCCGGCTTCGGCGACGAGCGTGGTCTGGCCCGAGATGGAAGCCGCAATGGCCTGCGCCATTTCAAGCTGACCTAGACGTTGGCGATATCCCGGAACGTGGGCCGAGAGCGTTCCCCCGTCACGGAAAATCTCGGTTAGCGCGCGCGCTTGCGCAGAAGCCTCGGGCAGGCTGGACACGACTCCACGATCCGTCGAAAGCAAACGACCATTGTCGCATACGCAGGTGTCGCTTCCTCTGACGAAAGCGCAATCTCGATGCACCCTATGCGGGTATATCCGGTACGAGTTGGATTTGCAGCAGAGTGATCTGGTCTTTGATCTGCAGTTTTCGCTTCTTCAGTCGCCTGAGCTGCAGCTCGTCGTGCCCTGCATCAGCACCGAGTTGCGCGATGATCTGATCAAGATCACGGTGTTCTACCTGGAGTTCGATGATGCGTCTTTTGACAGCTTCTGGATTCATCGGTGTGTTCCTTGCGCCAGTTATAATGGCAAAACACCGGGCTTGTAAAGCCGTTCATTCCTCTCGAACCTCGTTATAGTGATGTCCAACTCGCCCCGATTCAAGGTCGCAGCTTGCACCGCGCAACACATCGGGGATCGAACCGAGCAACAGGACCGCGTGGGTATCTTCACCTCACGTCGCATGCCGGGCAGCGCGTTGTTCATCGTGGCCGACGGCATGGGGGGCAAGACCGGCGGCGCCATGGCCGCGCAGCAGGTCATGACGACCGCCAAGAGCCTTTTCGAGGAATATTCACCTTCGGGCCAGTCGGTCAAGGCGCTCTTGACCGAGATCATCAACGAAGCACACACCGTCATCAAGCTGTCGGCTCTCTCCTCCGAGAAGGAGCCGCACAGTACCTTGGTTGCCCTGGTTCTGCATGGTGAGACCGCCCAATGGGCGCACGTGGGCGACAGCCGGGTGTACCGCTTTCACGAGGCCGAACTGATTGAGCGCTCGATCGATCACTCCTACGTCGAGCAACTCATCGCCGAGGGAAAGATCCGTCCCGAAGAGGCCCACTCGCACCGTTTGAGCAACCTGCTCACCAGCGCGCTAGGCACCGCCAAACCGCCCGAGATCAGCTTCGGACACGCCGACAAACTTCAAGCCGGCGAGATCTTCCTTTTGTGCAGCGACGGGCTTTGGCACTATTTCAGCGAGGCCGAACTTGGAGTTGTGCTCAGTACGGCCGCACCTCGCCAGGCCTCCGAGAGGCTTTTGAACATGGCCCGAGACCGTGCCCGCGGCACGGGCGATAACTGCACTCTGGCCATCATCCGCCTAGACGCGGCGGAGACCAAGCCGGTCGCCCGAGTTGGACGGGTTCAGCGCGGCAAGGGGGAATCGGGGTCCGGAGTCGGTAGCGCCGACTGAGGCGGAGGCGCCGGCGGCAGTCCGGCGTTCTTTTGCGCCTGCTCGTCGGCCTTGCGCTGCCGGTCGGCCTCTTTCTCGAGGTGCTTTTTGACGAGGCGTTCGTGGCGGTCGCGCGCGTCGGCTTCCTTCTGAAGCTGATCCGCCTCTGCTTTGGGCGCCTCTTCGGCATGCGTTTTCTGCGTGGACGCCTCGTTTGCCTGTTTTTGCGCAGAATCTTTCAGCCGCGCTCCCTGGTCGGCCGCATGGGCCGGCCCTGCCGCCGCATCGGTTGCGCGCTGCTCAGCCTTGCGCGCGGCGTCGCTTTGTTTTGCGTCGTAATCGGTGTGAGCCTGTTCGCGTGAGGCCGCATCCCGTTTTGCGTCCTCGTCTTTTTGCCGTTGCTTGTCTTCTCGGTCCACGCTTGCCTGGTCGCCTTGGGACGTGCGCTTAAAGCGCTTGGCCTCGAGTTCGACTGCACTGATCTGCGCGTTGCGGTTAAGACGCGCCTTCTTTTCGTTCCCGATGCAGGCATTGACCAGGATTTTCTTGTAGCAGGCGCGCTGGGCCGCCGTATACAGGGCCTCGCTTTGCGTCCGGGCGGCCTGAGCCGCCTGGAGCGCCTTATCGGCCCTCTCGACAGAATCGATCGAACCCTCGGGAAAGATGGTCTGCAGTCCCGTCGTCGGGTCGGCCCAGGCCGTCACCCAGACGAGGGAAAGAAAGATAAAGCGGCGAAGCATGATGATGAGCCTATCCACGTTGGCGCAAAGCAGGTCAGAAGCGACGGGTGGTCAAGCGCCGTTCCGACTTCAGATACTGCGCGCCTTGCATCTCCTGGATGCGGCTTGCCGTGCGCAGGAATTCGTTGGCGAGAGCCCCTGCAGTGTATAACTCTTCCGGAGGGGCTTCGGCTGACATGATGAGCTTGACACGATGGTCGTAGAGTACGTCGATGAGCCAGGTGAAACGGCGCGCCTCCGACGACTGCCCGGCGCTCATCCTCGGAACCGAAGAAAGAATCAAGGTATGAAAGCGACTGGCAAGTTCCAAATAGTCGTTCTGGGAACGGGGTCCCGCGCACAGGGTTGCAAAGTCAAACCAGACGATGCCTCCAGCCCGTCGTAGCGCCTTGAGTTCGCGGGTCTCGATCGTGAGCACCGGCGATTCGTCAGGCGTCTCTGCCAACGCCTCGAACGCCTCGCGCAAGGCGCGGTCGGTTTCGGCGCCTAGCGGCGTCAGATAGGCATTGACCCGTTCGAGCGTGCGTTGTCGATAATCCACTGCGCCATCGACGGCGAGCACGTCGAGCCGCTCCTTGAGCAGATCGATCGCGGGGAGCATGCGGTCGCGATGCAGCCCCTCGGGGTAGAGGTCGTCGGGTCGGTAGTTCGAGGTCATGACGAACACCGTACCGAGGTTGAAAAGGCCGGAGAGCAAACGATAGAGAATCATCGCGTCGGCGATATCGCTGACGTGAAACTCGTCAAAGCAAATCAGCCGATAGCGTTTGGCGATCCTCGCCGCCGCCGCATCCAAGGGATCCTCGACGCCTTTGAGATCCTCGAGCTCGGCGTGCACGGCGCGCATGAACTCGTGGAAATGGATGCGCGTTTTGCGCCGTACCGGTACCACGGAGTAGAAGCTGTCCATGAGAAAGCTCTTGCCGCGTCCTACGCCACCCCACAGATAGACTCCGCGCGGCAGTTCGGGGTGTGCGATAAGGCGCTTGAAGGCGTTGCTGCGCGCCGCCTTGAAGATGACCAGTTCCTCGTAGAGGCGTTGCAGTCGATCTACCGCAGTGTTTTGCGCCGCATCCGCCGAAAATCCCCGGCGCGAGAGAGCGTCGTTATAGCAGTCGCGGACGTTCACGCAAACCACCCCGCGCGGGGAGCACCTCGGATTGTCTCGAAGAGTCCCCCCACTCTCAGAAGTTCAAGCTGCGCTTGTCGACCGCGAGCGCGGCCTCCTTGGTCGACTCGGACAGGGTCGGATGGGCGTGGCAGATGCGCGCGATATCCTCACTGGAGGCACGAAATTCCATCGCCATGACCGCTTCGGCGATCAGTTCAGAGGCCATCGGTCCGACGATGTGCACCCCGAGAACCTCGTCGCTTGCGGCATCGGCGATGACTTTGACGAACCCCGTGGTATCACCGAGCGCGCGGGCGCGCCCGTTGGCCATGAAAGGAAACGTCCCGACCTTGTAGGCGCGGCCCGCGGCTTTGAGCGCTTCTTCGGTCTGCCCTACCCAGGCGATTTCAGGCGAGGTGTAGATGACCCAGGGGACGGTGTTGAAATTGACGTGCGGGTGCTGCCCCGCGAGCCGCTCGGCCACAGCCACGCCCTCTTCTTCGGCCTTGTGCGCGAGCATCGGACCGCGCACCACATCGCCGATGGCATAAACGTTGGGGACGTTGGTTCTGCAGTCCGCATCGACTGCGACAAAACCATGGGGATCGAGAGCCAGCCCGATCGCGCCACCATTTAAGCCCTTGGTGTGGGGAATGCGTCCGATCGAGATGATGAGCTTGTCGCACACCAGCTTCTTCGCTAAGCCCTGGGCATCGTTATATTCGACCGTGACTTCCTTGTCGGCCGACACGGTGCCGATGGTCACTCCGAGCTCGATATTGAGGTGCTGCTTGGCGAAAGCTTTCTGCGCTTCTTTTGCGACCTGTGCATCCACGGCGCCCAGAAACTTGGGCAAGGCCTCGAGCATCGTCACTTCGGCGCCGAGGCGACGCCACACGCTTCCCATCTCGAGACCGACCACACCCGCGCCGATCACACCCAGGCGCTTTGGGACAGACTCGATGGAAAGCGCTCCCGTATTGGACAAGATGAGGCGCTCATCGAAGGGAGCCTGCGGCAGCGCTCTGGGATCCGATCCGGTGGCAATGATCACGAAGCGGGCGACGAGGGTTTCATTGACCGCGCCTTCCACGGCGATGCGCAATCCTTCCCCCTCGCTCTTCTCGAACGAACCCCGTCCATGGAAGAACTCGATCTTGTTTTTCTTAAAGAGGTACAAGATCCCATCATTGTTCTGCTGCACCACCTTGCTCTTGCGGGCGAGCATCTGTCCCAGGTCGAGGCTGACTTGGGAGACATTGATGCCATGCTCTGCAAACGCATGGTGGACCATCTCGAAGTGTTCGGACGATTGCAGCAGCGCCTTGGAAGGAATGCAGCCGACGTTCGTGCACGTGCCCCCCAGGGCGGGACCGCCCTTGGCGTTGGACCAGTCATCGATACACGCTGTGGCAAATCCCAGCTGCGCCGCGCGGATGGCCGCGACGTAGCCACCGGGACCGGCGCCGATGACGACGACGTCAAAGTTTTTGCTCATATCTTCTGCCACTTCCAGTGTGGGGCGCCGATGACGGCGCTAGATGTTTTCGTCGACCGGTACGAAAATCCAAAGAAGGATGTACGGCAGGAACCCGAATCCCGCAAACAGGACAGAGGCGGTGAATAGCACGCGCCAAATCCAGCTCTCCAACCCGGTGTAGTGCCCCAGTCCGCCACACACGCCGCCCACCCAGCGATCGCGCCGGGCGCGACGCAAGATGGCACTTTGGTGCTCCACCACGGGGTCGCTTGCAGCCGGATCGTTCTGTTCCGCATTGAACAGCCGCGCCTTGGCGCGGTCGAATTCGCTCTGGCTTAGGGTTCCGCTGTCACGCAATTCGGCAAGCTTTCGCACCTCTTCGGCAATCGACATGAACAATGCCTCGCGATCTAGAGTTCAAGGAGCAGGCGGGCCGGATCCTCGAGAGCGTCTTTGATCGCGACGAGCGCGAGCACCGCCTCTCTACCGTCGATGATGCGATGGTCGTAGGACATGGCCAAAAAGTTCATGGGCCGGACCACCACTTGGCCGTCTTCCACCACCGCGCGATCCTTGGTGGCATGGATACCGAGGATGGCGGATTGGGGAGGATTGATAATCGGAGTCGAAAGCATCGAGCCGAAGGTGCCACCGTTGGAGATCGAGAATGTTCCCCCGGTGAGATCCTCAATCGAGAGCTTGCCATCGCGCGCCTTGGCGGCATATTCGGCAATGGTGCGTTCGACGTCGGCGAAGGTCATCTGATCGGCATTGCGCAGAATCGGTACCACAAGGCCCCGCGGCGAACTCACGGCGATGCCGACGTCGAAATAGCCGTGATAGACAATATCGGTACCGTCGACCGACGCGTTAATGACCGGATACTTCTTGAGCGCATAGACCGCCGCCTTGACGAAGAACGACATGAATCCAAGCTTGACGCCGTGCTCCTTCTCGAATCGGTCCTTGTAGCGGTTGCGCAGGTCCATGACCGGCTGCATGTTGACCTCGTTGAAGGTCGTCAAAATTGCCGCGTTCGACTGGGACTGCAAGAGGCGCTCGGCAATGCGCTGCCTCAGGCGCGACATCGGCACGCGCTGTTCCGTCCTACCTTGCAAGGCCGCGTCGGGGACGATGGGCGCTTTGACTTCCGCCAGGGTCGGGCGTGGGGCCGCCGGTGCCGGCGGCGCGGCCGGCCGTGCGGCAGGAGGCGCAGCGGCAGGCGCAGCCGCTGCGTTGAGCACATCGGCTTTGGTGATGCGCCCATCGCGTCCCGTGCCACTGACCTGCGCTGCGGCGAGATTGTGATCTGCGAGGAGCTTGGCTGCAGCCGGCATGGCAATCCCGGCTGCAGCCGAGGATGTGCCGGTTGCCGCGGCGCTTGGCGCCGGGGCCTGAACCGGCTGCGCCACCGGCGGCGGTGCGACCGCCGCAGTGACCGCGCCGCCCGCGCTGGCGGCATTGTCGATGACGGCAATTTTTTCATCGGACATGACCGTGCTGCCGTCGGGTCGCGTGATCTCGCTTAAGACCCCGGCATCGGGCGCAGGAACCTCCAGCACGACTTTATCGGTCTCGATTTCGACGAGGATCTCGTCGCGCGCGACGGCGTCGCCCGCTTTTTTCTTCCACTGCAGAAGCGTCGCCTCGGCGACGGACTCCGACAGCTGTGGGACTTTGACTTCTACCAATGCCATGAAAGACTCCGACGTTGATTTTTTGGGGGCTTGTTGTGGGTCGATGCGCGCGCTGGCGAACGCGGATGAAACCCCGGTCCAGGCCGGGGGAACGCAGGGTTCACTTCGTCAGCACCAATCCCTTGGCCCGCCCGAAAGCGGCCTGAATCAGTGCTTTTTGCTGTTCGATGTGCTTTGAGTAATAGCCCACCGCAGGCGAGGCCGAAGCGGGGCGGCCCGCATAGCCCAGCTTTTGCGACTCCTCGAGGTTTTCCAGCAGATTGTGTTGAATCTGGAACCAGGCGCCCTGGTTTTGCGGCTCATCCTGACACCACATGACATCGGTCGCATGGGGATACTTCTTGAGTTCGTGCCCGAACGCCTTGTGGGGGAACGGGTAGAGTTGCTCGAGGCGGATGATCGCCACATCGTCGCGCGTGCCACGCGCTTGGCGCAGGTCGTAATAGATTTTTCCCGAACAGGCGATGACGCGTTTGACCTTCTTTGGATCGAGCGTCGCCGTTTCTGGAATCACGGTCTGGAACCCGCCTTTGGACAATTCGGACAGATCCGAGACCGCCTCCTTGTGGCGCAGCAGCGACTTGGGAGTCAGCACTACAAGAGGCTTGCGAAACAGCCGAATCATCTGCCGCCGGAGCAGGTGGAAGATCTGCGCTGGGGTCGTGGGCTGGCAGACCTGCATGTTGTTGTCCGCGCAAAGCTGCAGGAATCGCTCAAGACGCGCAGACGAATGCTCCGGACCCTGGCCTTCGTAGCCGTGCGGCAAAAGCAAAGTCAGACCCGAAACCCGGCCCCACTTGACCTCGCCGCTGGAGATGAACTGGTCGATGACAACCTGTGCGCCATTGACGAAATCACCGAATTGCGCCTCCCAGATTACAAGGGTGTTGGGCTCGGCCGAGGAGTACCCGTATTCGAACCCCAGCACGGCCTCCTCGGAGAGAACCGAGTCGATGATCGTAAATGGAGCCTGGTTCTCGGCCACGTTTTGGAGCGGTACGTAGGTGCCCGCATCGAAGCGCTCGCGGTTCTGGTCATGAAGCACGGCGTGCCGGTGCGTGAAGGTCCCACGGCCCGAGTCCTGGCCGGTCAGCCTGACCCCGTAACCCGAGGCGACGAGCGACGCGTAGGCGAGATGTTCGCCCATGCCCCAATCCAGCGGGTGCTTGCCCTCGGCCATGGCGCTGCGGTCGGCGATGACCTTCTCCACCAAAGGATGCAGCTTGAAATTCGACGGGATGGTGGTGATGCGCTGACCGAGGCGCTTGAGCTCCGTGATGGGGACGGCGGTATCGGCCGCATCGGTCCATTTGCGGTTCAGAAACGGAAGCCAGTCGACGGCATACTTGCTCTTGAAGTTCGACAGTACCGGGTCCACCGTGAGTCGCCCCTCGTCCATTGCATCCCGGTAGCTCTTCACAAACGCGTCGGGTTCGGTGGGAGTCAATACCCCCTGCAAGATGAGCTTGTCTGCATAGAGCTTGCGGGTCCCGGGGTGCTGGGCAATCCGCTTGTACATGAGTGGCTGGGTCAAGGCCGGGGTATCCTGCTCATTGTGGCCAAGGCGCCGGAAACAGACGATGTCGACGACAACGTCGCACTTGAACTCCTTGCGAAAATCGCAGGCGATCTGGGTGGCGAAAACGACCGCTTCGGGATCATCGCCATTGACGTGCAACACGGGTGCTTCGATCATCTTGACGACGTCAGTGCAATACAAGGTCGAGCGCGAATCGCGCGGATCGGAAGTCGTAAATCCAATCTGGTTGTTGATGACGATGTGCACTGTACCGTGCGTGCCGTAGCCCCGGGTCTGCGCCAGATTCAGGGTCTCCATAACGACGCCTTGCCCGGCGAACGCGGCATCGCCGTGAACCAGTACCGCGAGCACCTGGCCTCCGTCGAAGTCCCCGCGCCGGTCCATGCGCGCCTTGGCCGACCCCTCCACGACGGGATTGACGATCTCGAGGTGCGAGGGATTAAAGGCAAGCGACAGGTGCACCGGTCCGCCAGGCGTTGAGACATCGCTTGAAAATCCCTTGTGATACTTGACGTCTCCCGCCTGCAGATCATCGCTAGCCTGCCCCTCGAATTCCGCAAACAGGTCCTTGGGCATCTTTCCCAAGGTATTGACCAGGACATTGAGCCGCCCCCGGTGCGCCATGCCGATCACGATTTCTTGGACGCCCTGTCCCCCGCACCGCTGGATGAGCTCGTCCATGGAGGGAATGAAACTCTCGCCCCCTTCGAGCGAAAAGCGCTTTTGTCCGACGTACTTCGTGGCCAGATAGCGCTCCAGCCCCTCGGCGGCGGTCAGCAGGGAAAGAATGTGCTTTTTCTGATCGACCGAGAACGTCGGATTGGTGCGCGTCGACTCCAGACGCTCCTGTATCCATCGCTTCTGGGTCGGGTCGCCAATGTGCATGAACTCCGCGCCGATGGAGCCGCAGTAGGTCTCGCGCAAGGCCTTGACGATTTCGCGCAGCGAAGCCTGCTCAAACCCGAAGTAGGTGTTAGGCGCGGGATAGATTGTCGCCATGTCTCCTTCGGCGAAATCGTAGAATGCCGGCTCGAGCTCGGGCAGGCTCGGGCGCTCCTGGCGCTTGAGGGGGTCCAGGTTCGCCCAGCGCGACCCGAGGTAGCGGTAGGCCGCGATGATCTGCTGGACGTAGACCTGTTTGCGCGCGAGCCCGTCGGCCGCCGCATTCGGAGGCGTCAGGCGGTGTTCCTTGGCGCGCTGCGCGAACGATTCGACGATGGGCGCGTGCGCCACGTCCTGCGACGTCGAACCGTCGGCGGCAGGAACATGCTGCATCTGATCGAAATACTCCCGCCAGTGCTCAGGTACCGAGCCGGGATTGTCGAGGTAGGACTCGTAGAGTTCTTCGACGTACGGGGCGTTTCCGCCGAACAAGTACGAGTTGTTCTGGAATTGTTCCCAATTCATCTTGCTTCACCTTTCCCCGAGTCTCTCGGGACGGATGCGGGGGACCTGTTCGGATCCCAACCTTCCGCGACACGGCCAGACCGATTAGCGGACGCTGCCTTGCCCTAAAGGACGAGTTTCATCCCGGGCAAAACGTTGCCCCGCAGCATAGCACTTTCTCGATGACAGCGTCGTGACGCCGCCGGATTACCGGCGGCCTGGGCCGGCCCGATTGTACGGGCTCAGCCGGTGTCGATGGCGGGCCTATTAGCGCTTGTCGAGCGGCAGCACCTCCCGCCGCGGGCTACCGACGAAAAGCTGGCGCGGACGCCCGATCTTTTGCTCGGGATCCGAGATCATTTCGTTCCATTGGGCGATCCAGCCCACCGTTCGCGCAAGCGCAAAAATGCCCGTAAACAGCGACACCGGGATCCCCAGGGCCTTTTGTACGATGCCCGAGTAGAAATCGACGTTCGGATAGAGCTTGCGCGAGACGAAATACTCGTCCTCGAGCGCGATTTTCTCGAGTGCCATGGCGAGCTTGAAAAGCGGATCGTCCTTAAGCCCGAGCTCGTTGAGCACCTCGTGGCAGGTTTCGCGCATGAGCTTGGCGCGCGGATCATAGTTCTTGTAGACGCGATGACCGAAGCCCATGAGTTTGACGTGTGAGGTCTTGTCCTTGACCTTGCTGATGAATTCGCCGACCTTGGCGATTCCTCCTTCGCGCTGGATCTCGTAGAGCATGTTCAGGGCCGCCTCGTTGGCCCCGCCGTGGGCGGGTCCCCACAGACACGCGATCCCGGCGGCGATGCAGGCAAACGGGTTGGCGCCCGACGAGCCCGACAGACGCACCGTCGAAGTCGACGCATTTTGCTCGTGGTCCGCGTGCAGGATGAGAATGCGGTCCAGGGCCCTGACCAACACATCGTTGATCTTGTAGGGCTCCGCTGGCGTGGCGAACATCATATGCATGAAATTGGCGGAGTAAGACAATTCGTTGCGCGGATATACGAAGGGTTGGCCGACGTTATATTTGTACGCCATGGCCACGAGCGTCGGCAGTTTCGCGATCAGGCGGATCGCCGAGACTTCGCGGTGCCGGGGATCATTGATGTCGAGCGAATCGTGATAGAACGATGACAGTGCGCCGACCACACCCACAAGCACCGCCATCGGATGCGCGTCGCGTCTGAACCCGCGATAGAAGAACTGCATCTGTTCGTGCACCATCGTGTGATGCGAGACGGTGTAGACGAACTCATCGCGCTGGGTCGCATTGGGAAGCTCCCCGTTCAAGAGCAGGTAGGCGGTCTCGAGGAAGTCGCAGTGCGTGGCCAACTGCTCGATTGGATAGCCCCGATAGAGCAACTCGCCCTTGTCGCCGTCAATATAGGTGATCTTCGAATCGCAGGCCGCCGTCGACATGAACCCCGGATCGTAGGTGAACAGCCCGGTCTCGCCGTACAGCTTTCGAATATCGATGACATCCGGGCCCATCGTGCCCTTGTAGATGGGCAGCTCGATTCCTTTTTCATCGTTCGAAAAGGACAAGGTGGCTTTGTAGTCGGCGGGAGTCATGTCACTTCCTTGTGAAGGTAGGAGAAGGGCCGTCAGGCGACTCTTAAGAGTTCAATGAGACGGCATATGGGTTCGGTGGCCAGCGCACCGGTGGGTTGCTGGC
This sequence comes from Burkholderiaceae bacterium, assembly GCA_049514215.1. Lineage (GTDB taxonomy): Bacteria > Pseudomonadota > Gammaproteobacteria > Burkholderiales > Burkholderiaceae_D > BOG-994. Next base: position 86,491 of record JBEKVI010000002.1, on the reverse strand, counting down.
GCGCCAGGATGAGATCGAGCAGTTCATTGTCCGGCAGCTCCAGCAAGCAGCTTAGGCCCATCACGTCCGCATCGCTTAGCTCCATCTCTGAGGCATCCAGGAAACGCTTGAGGACGAGGTCGTTTTCGAGCAGTCCGCGCCGCGCGCGCCAGCGTAACCGCGCGCGGCGGACGGGGTCGGCTTGATGCGAGGCTTCGGGCATGGGCACTAGACGGCGCGGCGCACCATCAACTCCTTGATCTTGCCGATGGCCAGTGTGGGATTAAGACCCTTGGGACAGACATCGACACAATTCATGATGGTGTGACAGCGAAAGAGCCGATACGGATCTTCCAGGTTGTCCAAGCGCTCGTTGGTCGCCTGATCACGGCTATCGGCGATGAAGCGGTAGGCCTGCAAGAGTCCGGCCGGCCCCACGAATTTGTCCGGGTTCCACCAAAAACTCGGGCACGAAGTCGAGCAGCACGCGCACAGGATGCATTCGTAGAGGCCGTTGAGTTCGTCGCGTTCCTCAGGCGACTGCAGGCGTTCGCGCTCCGGGGGTGGCTCGTCGTTGATGAGATAAGGCTTGATCGAGTGGTACTGCTTGTAGAACTGCGACATGTCCACGATCAGATCCCGGATGACCGGAAGTCCGGGCAAGGGCTTCAGCACGATCGGCTCGCGCAGCTCGCGCAGATTCGTAATGCAGGCGAGCCCGTTCTTACCATTGATATTCATCGCGTCCGAACCGCACACCCCCTCCCGGCACGAGCGGCGCAAGGACAGCGAGTCGTCGACGTCGGCCTTGATACGGATGAGCGCATCGAGGAGCATCTTGTCGTGATCGCCAAGACTGACCTCCAGGGACTGCATATGCGGCGGTTCGCCCGAGTCCGGATCGTAGCGGTAGATTTCGAATTTGACGGTACGGGCCATGTGCAGATCCTCAGAACGTACGCTTTTTCGGCTGGAACGTCTCAACCGTCAGCGGCTTCATCTGAACGGGCTTGTACTCGAGTCGATTTCCCTCAGAATACCAAAGCGAATGCTTGATCCAATTGTGATCATCGCGTTCCGGAAAATCGTCTCGTGCATGGGCGCCGCGCGACTCCTGGCGTGCGAGCGCCGATATCACCGTGGCCTTGGCCGTCTCGATCAGGTTGTCGAGTTCGAGCGCTTCGATGCGCGCGGTATTGAAGACCTGGGATTTGTCCTTGATGGCGACGTTCTTGACGCGCTCTTCGAGCGCCATGATCTTCTCAACACCTTCTGCCAGCAAGGTCTCGGTACGAAACACACCGCAATGGGCCTGCATGTTCTTGCGAATCTCGTCGGCCACCTCCTGGGTGTGCTCCCCGGAAGTACGTCCGTTCAGGCTTGCCAGGCGCGCGAGGGTTGCTTCGCCCGCATCGGCAGGCAGATCCTTGTGCCCGGCCTCGTGCAAATGGGACTCGACGATGTGATTGCCTGCGCTGCGGCCAAATACCAGAAGGTCCAGGAGCGAATTGGTGCCCAGGCGATTGGCCCCGTGGACGGAGACGCAGGCGCATTCCCCGATTGCATAGAGCCCTTCGACGACATGGTTGTCCACACCGTCTTTGGGCACCACCACGCGACCGTGATAGTCGGTCGGTATGCCACCCATCTGGTAATGAATCGTCGGCACGACCGGAATGGGCTCCCGGACCGGATCGACGTTGGCGAATTTGATGGCGATTTCACGAATCGACGGCAGGCGCTTGATGATGGTCTCCGCGCCCAGGTGATCGAGCTTGAGAAGAACATAATCCTTGTTCGGTCCGCAGCCCCGACCCTCCTTGATCTCCTGGTCCATCGAACGCGACACGAAGTCGCGCGCTGCGAGGTCCTTCAGGGTCGGCGCATAGCGCTCCATGAAACGCTCGCCGTTGGCGTTCAGAAGATAGCCGCCCTCGCCTCGGACGCCCTCGGTAATGAGAACACCGGCCCCGGCCACCCCGGTGGGATGGAACTGCCAGAACTCCATGTCTTCGAGCGGTATGCCCGCGCGGGCGGCCATGCCAAGCCCGTCGCCGGTATTGATGAAGGCATTCGTCGAGGCCGCCCAGATCCGGCCCGCACCGCCGGTCGCAAAAACCGTTGCCTTGGCCTCGAGAATCATGACCTCGCCGGTCTCCATCTCCAAAGCAACGACGCCCACGACGTCGCCCTCGGAATTGCGGATCAGATCGAGCGCCATCCACTCCACGAAAAACTGCGTCTTGGCGCGAACGTTGCGCTGATACAGGGTGTGCAAGAGAGCGTGTCCGGTGCGGTCAGCCGCAGCACACGCGCGCGCCACGGGCTTTTCTCCGAAATTGGCCGAATGTCCACCGAAGGGACGCTGGTAAATTGTCCCATCGGCATTGCGGTCAAAGGGCATCCCGAAGTGTTCCAGTTCATAGACGACGTTTGGCGCCTCGCGGCACATGAATTCGATCGCATCCTGGTCACCCAGATAGTCCGAACCCTTGACCGTATCGAACATGTGCCAATACCAGTTGTCCTCGCTCATGTTTCCAAGCGATGCTCCGATGCCGCCTTGTGCGGCGACCGTGTGCGAACGCGTGGGAAATACCTTGGAGAGGACCGCCACGGCAAGCCCTGCCTCGGACAGCTGGAGGGCGGCGCGCATGCCAGAGCCGCCGGCCCCGACGATGACCGCATCAAAACGCCGCTTGGCAAGCGCACTCTTCTGCTGGGCCATGGGTTACACGCTCCAGAGTGTTTGGATGGCGTAGCCTGCACAGCCGACGAGCCAGAGGATCGTCAGGCACTGGAGCAGAAGTTTGACGCCGGTCGAGTGGATGTAGTCCATCCAGATGTCGCGCATGCCCACCCACACGTGGTAGAACAGCGCAAGCAGGGTCACAAAGGTTGCGACTTTCATCCATGGCGCCGCAAACAGGCTCGCCCACCCGCTGTACGAAACCTCTTGTGTGCCGAAAAAGGCGACCAGAAGGATGACCGTGTAGACAGCCATGACACACGCGGTGGCGCGTTGCGCCATCCAGTCCATGAGGCCGTAATGGGCGCCCACCACGAGGCGCCTCGACCCAAAGCTCGATTTGCTAGTCATCAAAAGGCTCCGAAAAGCTTCAGCCCGACGACCACCGTCAGTGGCAGGCTGATCGCGAACACCGCCAATGCGGAGTTGCGGGCCTTCTCCTTGGTGAGGCCAACGTGAACGTCAAGAAAGAGGTGCCGAATTCCCGCGCAAAAGTGATGCAAGTAGGCCCAGCTCAACGCGAGCACGATGAGCTTGACATACCAGAGCTGGAGCAGGCCTTGCATCGTCGCAAAACTCAGCTCGGAGGTCAGGCTCGCGCGAAACAAATACAAAAGAAAGGGCAGAAACAGAAATAGCCCCGCGCCGCTGATCCGGTGCAGGATCGAGATGAGACCGGCCGCGGGCAGTCGATAGTGAGCGATCTGCAGGATATGAATATTCCGATAGCTCGGGCGATCGTCCTTGGTCAGTTCAGACATGATGCTCCTTCGGGTAGTGCACGGACAGGCTTACGGACCGGCGCCATTTTCGCTCATTTTTGCGCGACGCACCAAGCGGCAATGCGGCAATTGATCTTCTTTCAGAAGTGCGCCCCCCATTCAGGCGGGCTCGATGGCTTAGCCCAGTTCGTTTTCATAATAGTGCCGCGCGGTCACATAGAGGCCGCGCCGCACTTCGACAGGACGGTTGCCATAGGTCTGAGAAATCCTCTCTACGCTGAGCAGCGGCGCACCTGGCGAGACCGCCAGCAACTCGGCGGTGGAGGCATCAGCGGCAACGGCGCGTAGTTTCTCGGTCGCCTGGATCATCCTGACTCCGAATTCGGACTCGAAAAGGCCGTACATGGGACCCTTGTATTCAGCGAGGCGCTCGGCGGTCAGGCCCTTGAAGAGACCTCCGTGGAGCCAGATCTCGTCGAGAATGGTCGGCTTGTCCTCGATGAGAAGGAGCCTGCGTACGACCACCACCGCATCGCCGGCTTTCAGTTCCAGGTGGCGCGCGACATCGCTTGGCGCGCGCACCCGCCTGCAATCCAGAAAGCGGCTTTCCGGATGCACGGGGAGCCCAGTCTCGGAAACCAAACGCAGAAAGCGGAACTGAGCGCGCGCCTCGTGGTGGGTCGCAACGAACGTGCCCCTGCCTTGGCGACGTACGAGCAGATTTTCCGCGGACAGCGCGTCGATGGCCTTACGGACCGTGCCCTGGCTCACCTTGTAACGGGCGGCCAGTTCGATTTCGCTTGGGATGAGTTCGCCGGGCTTCCATTCGCCGTGCTCGAGGCTTTGCGTCAGGAGCCTCTTGATCTGCTGATAAAGGGGGCTAAAGGTTGCACCCGGACCTGAGGCGGCTGGGGCCGTTGACCCTTCGGAAGGCGCTGCGCTCGCGGGGTAGGCCATGAGGCGCATTTCACCATAAAGGCTGCCTGGCGTCCAGAAAACATGCCTCATAGTCTTATATAAGATATAAGATATAAGTTGACAGTCGAGAGCCTTCCCTCTAGACTCAGACTAGGCCAAAGAGCCAAATCGCTCGGGTAGAATGTGAGTCCCCGCGACCGCGCACACCCGGCGCCGCGCCTTGGGCCTTCGGCGCGCTGCTACGGATACCCATCGCAACCCTTCCTCCCTGGAGAGAAACCATGACTAAACCCGCCAAGCGCGTCGCCGTCACCGGTGCCGCTGGCCAAATCGGCTACGCCTTGCTGTTTCGCATCGCCAATGGCGATCTCCTGGGCAAGGATCAGCCCGTTATCTTGCAGCTGCTCGAGATTCCCGACGAGAAGGCGCAAAAGGCCCTGCGCGGCGTCATTATGGAGATCGAGGACTGCGCCTTTCCGCTACTGCAGGGCGTCGTCGCCACGGGCGACCCCTTGGTCGCGTTCAAGGACGCCGACGTCGCCTTGCTCGTGGGCGCCCGACCGCGCGGCCCGGGCATGGAACGCAAGGACCTGCTCTCGGCGAACGCCCAGATCTTCACTGCGCAAGGCAAAGCGTTAAATGCCGTCGCAAACCGCGGCGTTAAGGTCCTCGTAGTGGGAAACCCGGCCAACACCAACGCCTATATCGCTATGAAGTCGGCCCCTGACCTCCCCAAGGAGAACTTCACGGCCATGCTGCGTCTGGATCACAATCGCGCGCTCTCGCAGATTGCGGCCAAGACCGGCAAAGCGGTCGCCGATATCGAAAAGCTGATCGTGTGGGGAAATCATTCCCCAACGATGTATCCGGACACGCGCTTTGCCACCATCGGCGGGGCTTCGGTCAAGTCCATCATCAATGACGAGGAGTGGAACCGCACCGTGTTCATACCGACCGTGGGCAAGCGCGGCGCCGCCATCATCGACGCGCGCGGCCTCTCGTCGGCAGCGTCGGCGGCCAACGCGGCCATCGACCACGTGCATGACTGGCTGATCGGATCGGGCGGGAAGTGGGTCACCATGGGGATCCCCTCCGACGGCAGCTATGGCATTCCTGAAGACATCATCTACGGCTTTCCGGTAACGACGAGCCTTGGACGCTACGAGCGCATCAAGGACCTGGAAATCGACGCGTTCAGTCGCGAAAAGATGGACTTGACCTTAAAGGAACTTCTCGAGGAACGTGACGGCGTCAAGCATCTGCTCGGATAACGGACGCACCCTCCAGACGAGCCGGGTGATGCGCCGCTTCGCCCGGCTTTTTTTCCCGGAACAGGAATTCCCATGACCACCCTTTCCGCCGGCGCCCGATTTCGCGCCGCACTTGCCGCCGAGAAGCCCCTGCAGATCGTGGGGACGATCAACGCCAACCACGCCCTGCTCGCCCAACACGCGGGATTCCGCGCCATCTACCTGTCCGGCGGAGGCGTCGCGGCGGGATCGCTGGGATTGCCGGATCTGGGAATCTCGGGCTTAGACGACGTGCTCACCGACGTCAGACGCATCACCGACGTCTGCAGCCTGCCGTTGTTGGTCGATGCCGATACCGGTTTTGGCGCGTCGGCGTTTAACGTCGCTCGGACCACCCGATCGCTCGCCAAGTTCGGTGCAGCCGGTTTGCATATCGAGGATCAGGTGGGCGCAAAGCGCTGCGGCCATCGTCCCAACAAGGAAATCGTCGCACAAGACGAGATGGTCGACCGCATCAAGGCCGCCGTCGATGCGCGCACCGATCCCGAGTTCGTCATCATGGCGCGCACCGATGCTTTGGCGGTCCTCGGGCTCGAGAAGGCGATCGAACGAGCCGTGGCTTGCGTCGAAGCCGGCGCGGACATGATTTTCCCGGAGGCGATCACCGAGCTCGCGATGTACCGCAAGTTCGCCGATGCGGTGGGGGTGCCGGTTCTGGCCAACCTCACCGAGTTCGGCGCCACACCGCTTTTCAAGGTCGACGAACTCGCCGAAGCCCGTGTGGCCATGGCGCTCTACCCGCTTTCGGCATTTCGTGCGATGAATCGGGCAGCCGAATCAGTCTATACCGCCATTCGCCGCGATGGGACGCAAGCCGAAGTCGTGGGCCAAATGCAGACCCGCGATGAGCTCTATCGCTCAATCGGGTACTACGACTATGAACGCAAGCTCGACGCGCTTTTCGCGAAAAACAAGTAGGAATTCGGTGCCGGGGCGCAAGCGGCTGACCGCTTGCGCCCGAGGCGCCTTCGGCGCGGGTCGAAACTGTCCGCGCTCCATGCTTCGGCGCCCTGACCCCATAAGCGCCGCCTAAACGGAGACTTCGAAATGCCGCAAGAAATGTCCCCCGCGATCGGCCCCAAGCCCAAAAAATCGGTCGCGCTGTCTGGCGTCGTGGCCGGTAACACCGCTTTGTGCACGGTGGGTCGGACCGGAAACGATTTGCACTATCGCGGCTATGACATCCTCGATATCGCCCAGGCGTGCGAGTTCGAGGAAATCGCCTATCTGCTTGTCCATGAACATTTGCCCACGGCATCTGAGTTGGCCGCCTATAAGACGAAGCTCAAATCCCTGCGCGGTCTGCCCGCCAATGTGAAAGCGGCTCTCGAGTGGCTGCCGGCCTCTTCTCATCCCATGGATGTAATGCGCACCGGGGTTTCGGCGCTCGGGTGCGTTCTCCCCGAACGCGAAGACCACTACGTGGCCGGTGCGCGCGACATCGCCGACCGCCTCCTGGCCAGTCTGGGATCAGTCCTTCTTTACTGGTACCACTATGCCTACAACGGCAGGCGCATCGAAGTCGAGACCGATGACGACTCGATCGGCGGCCACTTCCTGCATCTTCTGCACGGCGTGAACCCAACCCCAGAGTGGGTACGGGCCATGCATACGTCCTTGAACCTGTATGCGGAACACGAGTTCAACGCCTCCACATTTACCGCGCGCGTCATCGCCGGCACCGGGTCCGATTTCTATTCGGCCATCGCCGGTGCCATCGGAGCGCTGCGCGGACCCAAGCATGGCGGAGCCAACGAGGCCGCCTTCGACATCCAAAGCCGCTATGCTAGCCCGGACGAAGCCGAGGCCGACGTCAAGCGCAGGGTGGACGCCAAGGAAGTCATCATCGGTTTTGGTCACCCGGTCTACACGGTCTCCGATCCGCGCAACAAGATCATCAAAGAGGTCGCGCATGCGCTGTCCAAGCACAGCGGCTCGATGAAAATGTTCGCCATCGCCGAGCGGCTCGAGAAGGTCATGTGGGACGCCAAGAAGATGTTCCCGAATCTCGACTGGTTCTCCGCGGTGAGCTACCACATGATGGGCGTGCCTACAGCGATGTTTACCCCGCTGTTCGTGATCTCACGCACCTCGGGGTGGGCCGCGCACGTCATTGAGCAACGAATCGACAATAAGATCATCCGGCCCAGCGCCAATTACACGGGCCCGGAGGATCAGGCTTTCGTCCCCTTGTCGAAACGAAAATGAGTCGACCCGGAAACCGGCCTCGACGGCACGCGTCCGCATGCCCCGGCGGCAGAGTTTTTGCCGCCGGGGACACGGGCTTAGGCAAGCCGCGTTGCGGGGTCGGCGGCTGGGGAACAGCGAGCAGGGATGCGCTAGCCGTCTGGGCGCGGGGTGGTGCCGCGGCGACCGCGACTGCGCCACAGGAGGCTTGCCCGCAGGTTTCCTGTTCGCGTCTGACCCCATTTCGTCGCATAATCCGGCTCAGACGAGTACGCGCGAACCCGTGTGCCGGGGAAAAACCGAACGGGAGTAGCGCAGGTGGGACTGGGGATGAACGAACGGGAGATCTATACGAAGACAGAGTCCGGGCGCGAAGAAATGCGAACCCGGGCGCTGCATCTCTCCGGAGCCCTAAGGACCGTTCTTTTGCTCGTGGATGGTCACAGACCGGTCTCCCAGCTGAAAGACCTCATGAGCGGGGGCAAGGCGCCACCGGACGCTCTAGAGCAACTTCTGGCCAAAGGACTCATCGAGCTCTATATTGCAGCTCCCCCGGAACCCAAACCGGCGCCGCCTCCGATCGTCGTGGCACCTGCGGTCCCCCCGGCGACGGCCCCGCGGGCGACCAAGTACGGCAGCGCTCCCATTCCGATCGCCCCGGCCAAGCCGGCACCTCCCGCGGCACGCCCGCCCAACGCCGCATTGGAGCCAGCACTCAACATCACGACCGAGGCGGAGCATCGATTCAACCGGCTCTACACGATCATGAACGAAATCGTGAGCGACTATCTTGGCCTGCGCGGTTACTTCATGCAGTTGAAGATCGAGAAGTGCTCGAGCGCCGAGGAGTTGCTCGCGCTGCAGGAGGAACTGGGCTCGGCGATTGCCAAAGCCCACGGCAAAGACGTCGCTGCAGAACTCGTCAATCGTATCCAGGCGGCCGCCTGACACTGCGCCCGGCGCACGGCACAGGTCCAGCGCGCCGCGGCGCAGTCCATCGTCGAACCTGCGACTTGCCAGAGGCGCCCCACGGCGCCTTCGGGCTTTTCCTCCCCTTCGAAAGACCCTAATGTCCGCACCGATTCGCCGCGTCCGGCAGACCCCCGATCGCGTTTTGACCGATATCGTCGACTACGTCGTCGATTACAAAATCACTTCGAAGCTGGCCTACGAGACCGCGCGAAACTGCCTCATCGACACGCTCGGCTGCGGCCTTGAGGCGCTCGAATATCCGGCCTGCACCAAGCTCCTTGGGCCCACGGTTCACGGCACCATCGTCCCGCATGGCGCGCGCGTGCCGGGCACACAGTTCCAGCTTGACCCGGTCCAGGCCGCGTTCAATATCGGCGCGATGATCCGCTGGCTGGACTTCAATGACACCTGGCTCGCAGCGGAATGGGGGCATCCGTCGGACAATCTGGGTGGCATTCTTGCGACGGCCGACTGGCTGTCGCGTGCGGCGATCGCGCGGGGCCAGGCGCCACGCTCGATGCACGAGGTGCTCACCGCCATGATCAAGGCGCATGAGATCCAGGGATGTCTTGCGCTTGAGAACTCCTTTAACAAGGTCGGGCTGGACCACGTTGTCCTGGTCAAAGTCGCCTCGACCGCGGTCGTTGGGCATTTGTTGGGGCTGGACCGGGAGGAATTGTGCAACGCTGTCTCGCTCGCCTGGGTCGACGGACAGTCGCTGCGCACCTATCGGCACGCCCCCAACACCGGCTCGCGCAAGAGCTGGGCGGCAGGAGACGCAACGGCGCGCGCCGTCTGGCTCGCTCTGGTCGCGCAAAAAGGCGAAATGGGCTATCCCACCGTCCTAAGCGCAAAGACCTGGGGATTCTATGATGTCCTCTTCAAGGGCAAACCCTTCCAGTTTCAGCGCCCCTATGGCAGCTACGTCATGGAGAACGTCCTCTTCAAGATCTCGTTTCCTGCAGAATTCCATTCACAGACGGCAGTCGAAGCAGCCATGACGCTCCATGCCGCACTGGCCAAGCGCGGGGCCAGCGCGGACGACATCAAGAAGGTGACCATTCGCACCCACGAAGCGTGCATCCGCATCATCGACAAGAAGGGTCCGCTGAACAATCCAGCCGATCGGGATCACTGCATTCAGTATATGGTGGCCGTGCCGCTCCTGTTTGGCCGGCTGACCGCAGGCGACTACGAGGACACGATCGCCTCCGACCCGCGCATCGACGCACTACGCGAGCGCATCGTGTGTGTCGAGGATCCGCGCTTTACCAAGGACTACCACGATCCCGAGAAGCGTTCCATCGCAAACGCGTTGACCATCGAGCTCAAAAACGGCAAGAAGCTCGATGAAGTCGTCGTGGAGTATCCCATCGGGCATAAACGGCGCCGCAAGGAAGGCATCCCCTTGCTTGAGGCCAAATTCAGGACCAATTTGGCGCGTCGCTTTCCAGCCAAGCAGCAGGAGCGGATTCTTGACGTTTCGCTGGATGCAAAGCGGCTCGCTTCGATGGCCGTGAATGACTATGTCGATCTGTACGTGATTTGAAGGCAGAGCCACCGCTCTCGCCGCAACCCACCCAAACCTCCTCACACACCACCAAAACCAGAGGAATTCCCATGGACCACGATACGCTTCACACGCTAAAAGAGTTCAAGATCGGCTCCAAGACGGGCCGTTTGTATTCCCTGCCGGCATTGGCCAACGCGCTCGACACCGATCTCTCGCGGCTACCGGTATCGATTCGCATCGTTCTCGAGTCGGTTTTGCGCAACTGCGACGGCAAGAAGATCACCGAAGAGCACGTGCGCCAGCTCGCGTCCTGGCAACCCATGGCCGCGCGCACGGACGAGATTCCGTTTGTCGTCGCGCGCATCGTGCTCCAGGATTTCACGGGCGTGCCGCTCCTGGCCGATCTGGCCGCAATGCGGGGCGTTGCGGCGCGCATGGGCAAGGATCCCAAACAGATCGAACCGCTCGTTCCGGTCGACCTGGTCGTAGACCACTCGGTCCAGATCGACTATTTCCGACAGCCCGATGCGCTCGACCTGAACATGAAGGTCGAATTTCAGCGCAACAAGGAACGTTATCAATTTATGAAGTGGGGCATGCAGGCCTTCGACACCTTCAAAGTGGTCCCGCCGGGCATTGGCATCGTGCATCAGGTCAATCTCGAGTATCTCGCCCGGGGCGTTCACCACAAGCACGGGGTCTACTACCCCGACACGCTGGTGGGCACCGACAGTCATACGACCATGATCAATGGCATCGGCGTGGTGGGCTGGGGGGTCGGAGGCATCGAAGCGGAAGCCGGAATGCTGGGTCAGCCCGTCTACTTTCTCACCCCGGACGTGGTCGGGGTGCACCTGAAAGGAGCGTTGCGCGGCGGAGTGACGGCCACCGATCTCGTTTTGACGGTGACCGAGATGTTGCGACGTGCCAAGGTCGTTGGGAAGTTCGTCGAGTTCTTCGGCGAAGGCACGGCATCGCTCTCGGTCCCGGATCGGGCAACCATCGGGAACATGGCGCCCGAGTATGGCGCCACGATGGGGTTTTTCCCGGTCGACGAGAAAACCATCGCCTACTTCGAAGGTACCGGACGGACCAAGGAAGAGATCGACGCGTTCGCGGCCTACTTCAAGGCGCAGGGTCTGTTTGGCATTCCCAAGAAGGGCCAAATCGACTACAGCGTCGAGCTTGAACTGGATCTGGGAACGGTGGCGCCATCGGTTGCCGGACCCAAGCGGCCTCAGGATCGCATTGAGATCGGCAATGTGAAAAAGACGTTCCAGACACTTTTTTCAAAGCCGGTCGCGGAGAACGGTTTTAACAAGGCCGCGGCTGAATTGAGAAAGCCCTTTCTCAACAAAGATGGTGTCGAGGTCCACAACGGCGACATCCTGATTGCAGCCATCACGTCGTGTACGAACACTTCGAATCCAAGCGTGCTCTTGGCTGCAGGACTCCTCGCAAAAAAGGCCGTCGAGCGCGGCCTAGGAGTGGCTGCCCATATTAAGACCTCGCTTGCGCCCGGCAGCCGGGTCGTAACCGACTACCTCACCAAGACGAAGCTTCTGCCCTATCTCGAACAGCTCGGATTTGGCGTCACCGCGTACGGATGTACGACTTGCATTGGCAATGCCGGTGATCTCACACCCGCGCTAAACGAACTCATCACCCAAAACGATCTCGTGTGTTCGGCGGTTCTTTCGGGCAATCGCAACTTTGAAGCGCGCATTCACCCGAACATCAAGGCCAACTTTCTCGCTTCGCCCCCTCTCGTGGTCGCCTACGCGATCGCAGGCACGGTCTTGATTGACCTCATGACCGAACCCCTGGGCAAGGGCAAAAAGGGAGAGGATGTCTATATCGGCGACATCTGGCCGACCAGCGAGGAGGTGCATGCGCTTTTGAAAAGCGCGATGGATGCCAAGACCTTCCGCAAACTCTACGGTTCGTTAACCCACGAGGGCGATCTGTGGAGTCAGGTCAGTTCGGCCTCCGGGCAGGTGTACGACTGGCCGAGTTCGACCTACATTGCCGAGCCTCCCTTTTTCGAGCACTTCGCTATGGACAACCAAGTGCAGGCCTTAGGGGTCAAGGGCGCCCGCGCGCTCGGAATTTTCGGAGACTCGGTGACGACGGATCACATCTCGCCGGCCGGCTCGATCAAGGATACGTCGCCCGCGGGACGCTATCTGATCGACCACAACGTCGCCAAGGTCGACTTCAACAGCTATGGGGCCAGACGCGGCAATCATGATGTGATGATGCGCGGAACGTTTGCCAACGTGCGTATCAAGAACCTCATGATTCCCCCCAAGGCCGATGGCAGTCGCATCGAAGGCGGCTATACCCTCTTGCAACCGCAAGGAGAGCAGACCTCGATCTACGAGGCCGCCATGCATTACATCGACGCCGGTGTGCCCACGGTCGTCTTTGGGGGCGAGGAATACGGAACTGGGTCGTCACGCGATTGGGCGGCCAAAGGCACCTTCCTATTGGGCGTCAAAGCCGTCATCGCGCGCAGTTTCGAGCGGATTCACCGCTCGAACCTGATCGGCATGGGTGTGCTCGCACTGCAGTTCAAAGGCTCCGATTCGGCCGAATCACTGGGTATCGTGGGCGACGAGACGTTCGATATCGTCATCCCGGGTGCGATTCGTCCGCAGATGGACGTCGAGATGGTCGTAACCAAGGGCGGCCAGAGCCGCTCGGTCCCTCTGCTGCTGCGCATCGATACCCCCATCGAAGTCGACTACTACAATAACGGTGGGATTTTGCCCTACGTGCTCAGGCAACTGCTTGCGGCCTAGTCAACCCCAGTTCGCGCACGGGATCTGGGTCCCGTGCGCCCACGGACCGGATCCATGATGAAGCGCAAGAGGAACAAGTCGCCTTCGCCTCGCCTGACCCGCGACGCGGAGCTGCTTGTCGTCCTGGCCACCGGTTTGGCCAATTCCGGCAGCCATATCGAGGACCGATTCTGGGATCGGCGCCTGTCAGCGGAATTGATCCGGCTACTCGAGCACGGATCCGACAGCGCCTTAGAGCATGCGCTCGATCATCTGCATCGCGGTCATTTGCCGGCCTACGACGTCCTGATCGACGCCGCGGAGGCGCAATCCGAATCGGCCGGGCTCGATGGCGAGCAAGTGCTCCTTTTGGCCGCTCCGGTTCTGGCGTGGTCGAAGTATTCGATCTTCTCCGGCCCACTGCGCAGCGACGTAGCGCAAGCGCTCGGCGCGCATCTTGCCAGTCACATCGCCGCCCGTGGCGTGCGGGTCGCCCTGTCGCCCTACCTCTACTCGATCGACCAATTGCCTCAGCGCTTTTCCAAAACGCGCGAGCTCACGCAAACTCTCGGCCGTCGGGCCTTGCTTGAGACCGCCCGCGCGCCGACCTTCGCAAAGCTGCCCCAGACCGCCCCGCTACTGGCCGACACGCGCTATCTGATCGCCGCACTGGTTGGGCCCGGCGACGGGGCTTTGATGCGCTGGCAAGAGCAGGGGTTGCCGGGCGCAGAGACGAGCGTCGGCCGTGCAGAGGTGCTCGTCCATTGGCGCGAGGCGGCCGGAGCGCTGCTCGCCCAGGTCCTCACCGGATCGCAGACCGAGCTTCTTTTGCCGGATGCGTACCACGTCAGCTGTCGGGAATCCGACCAGGCGGTGCGGCCCTTCGGGATCAGGGCCGCCGTGGCCTTCCTGGAGACGGCGCTCACCCTTGAGCCCGAACGCCTAAGGGCGGTCGTCGCGTTGTTTGGAGAAGAGCGCGGAGAGGAATATCGCATCGGATTTACGCTGGAGAACGGAAGCGACGTCTACTACGGTGTGGTCTGGCCTCTGTTCGGACGGGAAGAAGGCCCCGAGCCCGAAGGACCGCGCGATCAGATCGAAGCGCTGTTAAAGGACTGCAGGATCCACGAAATGATCTATCTGGATCAACTCTTCCCTCTCGAATTCTGCGAGGACTGCGGCGCCCCGCTATTCGCCGATCCTTCGGGTGAACTGGTGCACCCCGAACTGCCCGAGGACGCCGAAGAACCGCGCGCCCACTTGCATTGAACGATTCTGTCGCAAGCGCCAAGCCGATGGAGCCGGCGGATGTGCGCTCGATCATCATCGGGCTCATGCTTGCGATTCTTCTGGGGGCTCTCGATCAGACCATCGTCTCGGTCGCCCTGCCCCGCATGGCCGAGCAACTGAGCGGCTTCGAGCTTCTGGCCTGGGTCGTCTCGGGCTATCTCGTGGCCTCCACCATCGCCACGCCCATCTATGGCAAGCTGGGCGACCTGTTCGGCCGGCGAATCATGCTGCTTAGCGCAATCGCCATTTTCCTTGCCGCGTCACTCGGATGCGCGCTCGCCCAGTCGATGCCGCAACTGGTCGCGGCTCGCGTCCTACAAGGGCTGGGCGGAGGCGGTCTCATCTCGATCTCACAGACGATCATCGCCGACGTGGTCTCCCTACGGGAGCGCGGCCGCTACCAGGGCTATATCAGCGGTGTCTATGCCGTCTCCAGTGTGGCCGGTCCCGTGGTGGGCGGCCTGCTGACGCACTATTTATCCTGGCGCTGGTGCTTCTGGATCAATCTGGTCCTAGGGCCCCTGGCGTTTCTGGTCTCGCGGCGTGCTCTTGCACGATTGCCGGTGCCGGGTCTGCGACGCCGGATCGATTACCCAGGAGCCCTCCTCTTGTCGGCCGGACTTGCCGCCCTTCTCATCGCCGTGACCCGGGTCGGCCAAGGAGTGCCGCTCGATGAGCCCGACAACCTGGAGCTGCTGGGCCTGGCGGCATTGCTGCTCGGCATTTTCGTGCTCTGGGAACGCAAGGCCGAAGAGCCTATCCTGCCATTGCCCCTGTTTCGCATCCGCGCTGTCGCCTCGTGTTGCGCCGTGCTTTTTCTGGCCTATTTCAATCTCATCTCCATGTCGGTGCTCATGCCCTTGCGGTTTCAAATCGTGGGTGGCGTGGCCGCCGATGCCGCGGCCTGGCGGCTCGTGCCGCTTTCCCTCATGATCCCGTGTGGCGCTTTTTGCGCCGGCCGAGTCATGGTTCGCACGGGTCGCTACCGTCCGGTGCAAATGATGGGGGCCGCGCTTGTTCCGCTCGCCATCGCCTCGATCGCGTTTGTCGATATCCATTCCATCGTCATCACCGCATTGGCCATGGCTGTGGCCGGGTTTGGCATTGGTCTACAGTTTCCGAGCTCTCTGGTCGCCGTTCAAAACGCCGTGCCGCCCCACAATATCGGGGTTGCGACCGCCGCTACGGCGCTGTTTCGTTCCTTGGGAGGCGCCATCGGCATCGCCGTTTTGAGCACGATCCTG
Source organism: Burkholderiaceae bacterium (assembly GCA_049514215.1). Lineage (GTDB taxonomy): Bacteria > Pseudomonadota > Gammaproteobacteria > Burkholderiales > Burkholderiaceae_D > BOG-994. The sequence continues at coordinate 70,824 of JBEKVI010000002.1, read as the reverse complement.
CTTGCGACCCTGCACGGCGGGGCGGGAATCATGGGCACCAATGCCGTAGGCGGCGAGATGCTCCATACTCTATTGGGCAACGCTGACGCCGCACCGAGTGCGACCGAAGATGCGATTCGCGCACTGGCGGAACACGCATTTCGCCGCATATTCCTGGTGGGCGCCGTCGTCGCGCTTGTTCCGTTCGGTCTGACCTTCCTGGTACCGGACAGCACCTTAAGCGGTCGCGTGCGGCGCGAACCTGCCGCCGCAGCGCCCCAAAAGGCCTCCTAGCCCAGCGATTCTCGGCCCCGACTTCTCATGAGATCTCCGCACCGCGCCTTCGTTGCGCTGTTGATCTTTCTCGTCTTCGCCACACCGTTCGCGGCGGCTCACGCAGATACGCTGCGTATTGGTCTTTCGGCCGATGTCACCTCGATGGATCCGCATTGGAACAATTCGGGGCCGAATGTGGCCGTATCAGCCCATATTTTCGATCCCCTGACCTTGACCGATCGAAACGGCAGGCTGATTCCGGGCCTGGCGACCCGTTGGCGCACCATCGATCCTCTGACCTGGGAGTTCACGCTACGGGAGGGAGTCAAATTTCACGATGGCAGCGACTTCACTGCTGAAGACGTGGTCTTCTCGCTCGAGCGGCCCAATACGCTCACGGGAAGTCCGGGACCCTTTACGCCCTTTGTGAAAACCATCGTCTCCACCGAGATCGTCGACGCTCACACGGTGCGCGTGAAGACGGCGAGTCCGTACGTTCTCCTGCCCTACGACCTTAACGCCATATTCATCGTCTCGAGAAAAGCGGCAGACAAAGCGACGCCGGCCGACTTCGACAACGGGCGTGCTGCGATCGGTACCGGGCCTTTCGCACTCGAGAGTTTTCAAAGAGGTGACCGGATCGAGCTGCGCCGCAATCCAGGATACTGGGGTGGCAAAGCCTCCTGGGAGCACGTGACCTTGCGCCTGCTCACGGCGGGTGCTCCGCGCATGGCGGCACTTCTGTCCGATGACGTCGACGTCATCGAGTATGTCCCGACCGCCGACGCCAGCCGGCTGCGCAGCGACCCCCGTTTCAAACTCGAGCAGCAGGTGTCATGGCGCACCTTGTTCTGGCACATGGACCAATTTCGCGACGTGACCCCCGACGTCAGCGACCGAAGCGGCAAACCGCTGGCCCGCAACCCCTTCAAGGACGCACGGGTGCGGCTGGCAATCTCCAAAGCGATCAACCGGGATCAGCTGGTGCGCCGGATCATGGAAAACCTCGCGGTGCCCGCGTCCAATCTGGTCGCTCCTGGAATCTTTGGATATAACCCGGAGATCCCAGTCGACGCCTATGATCCCGAAGGCGCTAAGGCGCTGCTCGCGCAAGCCGGTTACCCGGACGGATTCCGGCTCGTCTTGCACGCTCCCAAGGAACGTTACGTCAACGACGTCAAGGTCGCCGAAGCCGTCGCCGGCATGCTCTCACGCGTGGGGATTCTCTCCCAGGTTGCCGTCGAACCCTGGGTCGCCTATCTTCCCAAGGCGCGCGCGGGATCCTACAGCTTCGCGCTCATCGGATGGGGCTCGACCCTGGGCGATAACACCATCAAGGCACATCTGGCCACGCCCAATTCGGCCAAGGGCTACGGGAGCTGGAATATGGGCAAATCAAGCCAACCCGAGCTCGATGCCATGCTCGATCATGATTTTCAGATCTTCGATGAGGCCGATCGCGAGAAGTCGACGCGCGCGATGATGTCCTTCGGCCTTCGCAATCGCCCGGTCATCGTGATGTATCACCAGATGGTGAGCTGGGCCATGAAACAGGGAATCAGCTATCCCGGACGGGTCGACGAATTCACTCTGGCCCAGCAGTTCACGCGACCCTAGGCGGACCGCGCGCGCTGTCCCGCCGGGCCGCAACTACTGACGCAGCAGCTGGCCGCGAATCTCGCCGCTGGGATTGGCTGCCGTATGCACGTTGAAATACCACTTCCCGGCCGCAAGGTCGGCTGCCTGCTCGGGCGTGAGCGTGGCATCTCCCTCGATCGGGCTGGCCAGACTACTCTTGAGCCCGTAGCTGATGCCCGCATTCTGGCCGGGTTGCGCCGGTCCATGGAAGTGCGCGCCCGTGGCATCCCCCGTCAAATCCTTGTAGTTCACGACATAGTGAAGTTTGTTCGATTTGGTATCGAGCACCGCTTGGACCGTTCCCGTTCCGTTGCTCTTTTTTGGAGGAACTTCGCTTGCCGGGCTCAGCCCCGCGGTGAAGACGACGGTCTCGGCGCGGGCCGAGAATGGAACAACCAGAACACCGGCCGCGAGGATCAGGCCGCGCAGCGCTGCAGCACGTCGATTCATTTTTGGACTCCAGAAGTTGTATGTCGAAACGATGACTCCATTGCCGCGCGAGCACGGCCGGCGCATCGCTTGCCGCGTCCTCACCTTAGTTCAACTCACATCAGGAAGCAAGTCCGGCTACCCGGACGAGGACCCGCGCCGGTGCCCGAAAAAGTTGTGCATTGCTGCACCGAAGAGGCTAGCCAGAGACGGGCCCTAGCGCCTGCAGATGCGCCGTGATGGGCGCAAGCGCGGCCGCGCCGAGGCGCTTGCTGCGCGCTCCGTTCCATCCAACCGCTGGATCGGGCAGGTTCGCGTTGTCCTTAAAGGGCATCTCGAGGGTGAGCGAGAGGCAATCGAATTCATGACCGACCCATTTGGATGCAAGCTTGAGTGCGTCGCTATGATATTTCCCCGACGGATAGCCGTGGCGATCCTGAAAATCCGGGCTCGCCGCTTTGAAGGCGGCGATGAATGCGGCCTGGTGCGCAGCCTGCCTTGCGCTAAAGCTTGGCAGCATCTCGCTGCCCGCCACAAAGACATAGGGCAAGGCTTCGTCGCCGTGAATATCCAAGAACAGGCAGACCCCCTCCTTCTGCATGGCCAGGCGCACCGCGCACACTTCGGGGCTCGTCTCGGGGTTGGGCCCTGACCACTCCCGATTCAGGTTCGCCCCGCGCGCGTTAGTACGCAGGTTCCCCCGCACCGATCCGTCTGGATTCATGTTCGGGACGATGCAAAAGCTCGCGAGCGAGAGCGCGATGCGCGCAAGCGGATCGGCCGCATCAAGCAGCCGTTCGATCAAGCCCTCGGTGAACCACTCCGCCATGGTTTCACCCGGGTGCTGGCGCGCAATGATCCACACGGGGGCTTTGAGCGCCGGGCCCCTTGAGATGCGTACAAGATCGAGGTCATGCCCATCGGCCGTACGCGTCAAGTTCTCGACTCGGACATGGGGTTCGCACTGCAGCTGCCCCAGGAAATTCAGGTGGCGTTCCCAGGAGTAGGGCTCGAAATAGGCGTAATAAATGATGTCGTGCTCGGGCACGTGGCGCACCGAGAGGACCCCCTCGCCATAGCGCGTGGGCACGCGAAACCAGTTCTGCCGGTCGTACGAGGCAACGACCTGGTAATCCTCCCAGCCCTTCGGATAGGTGCACGCTGCGGCATTGAGGAACCGAATGGAAGTGGTCTGCCCGCGCGCGCCGCTCAGGCGAAAATGAAACCACTGCGTGAAATTCTCGTGGCTGTCGCGCCGAATGCGCACTTCGATCGCATCGGCCGAGGTTGCCTGCACCACCTCGATGGCGCCGGAGTCAAATCCGCTTCCGATCTGAATCATGTCCTGATGTCTTCCTATGTTGAACCGAATGCGGGAACTGTACTTGCAAAGTCGATGCTTGACCGGGTCGGCCGGGCGTAGTTCCCCGTTGTGCGTCGATCGAAACTCGGCTCAGGCTTCGAAAATGCGTAGAATGCGGGCACTTTCCAAGCGGTGACACCGACCCCGTGATCCACACTGCCGCCGTGCACGACCCCCATTCTAGCGGCGAGCGTGCTCCTGCGGCCCATCGCTCTGATCGACCGGTCTGGGTGCTCGACACCAACGTGGTGCTGGATTGGCTCATCTTCGACGATCCCGAAACCCGCGCCATAAGGCGCGAGATCGAGAGCGAGCGTGCCTGCGTCGTGACGCGCGAGGACTGTCGGGCCGAACTGTTGCGAATTCTTGGGCGCCCGAAGCTGCGCGCCACGGCGCAACAAAGGAGTTCCGCCCTGCTCCAGTACGACCACTTCGTCGAGCCCCTCAGCGCGCGTCCTTTAAGCAGGGCACTGCCCCAATGCCGCGACCACGACGATCAGAAGTTCTTGGAACTGGCAGATCAGAGCGGCGCCCAATGGCTCATCAGCAAGGACAAGCTCGTGCTGAAGCTGGCCGCACAGACGGTTCGGCTCGGGCTGTTTCGGATTCTGCATCCTCGGGAAGCGAGCGCTGTTCTGCTGGGCGACTCGGCCAAGACCTAGCGCACTTGCCTACAGATCGCGCTCGGGAATCACGGGCTGCAAAAGCCGTACTTCCAATCGGAGCCAGAAGCTGGCCTCGGGCTCGCTGTGATAGACGACCTCGCTTTTGCCATCGTCTTCCACCCATTCAATGCCGGCGCCGTCGGGCGTCAAGCGCAGGGTGTAGCTGCTGCGAGGATCGGTGCGATCGATGAGCTGCGCGGCCAATTCGGGGCTCTCCACGATCAATCCCAGTTCAGTGTTTTCGAATTCCGAGCGCTCGTCCAGATTCATCGATCCCAGAAAGAACCGATCGTGGTCGACCACGGCGAGTTTGGCGTGCAACGCCCCAAAAGAGCTGCCAAAGCGTCCGAAGTGCTCGCGCTTGGCGACGATGGTGGGGCTAAGCTCCCGGATCTCGACTCCAGCGCGCAACATCTCGATCCGATAGCGTATATAGCCGCCGTGGACCACCGGCGCGTCGGTCGAGGCCAGCGAATTGGTCACCACGACTTGGTCGACACCGCGCGCATGCGCGCGTCGGATGAGCTCCATGCCGCGCTCACCCGGCACGAAATAAGGCGAGATGAGCGTGACGTTCTCCTGAGCCGAGTCGATCAGATGCATCACCTGGTCGGTGACGGTCCCCTCGATCGACTTCAGATTCGCGCCCGTGACCTTGCTTAAGGGATCGGCGAACGCGCGGGCGCGCGCCGGCACGGCGCCGTCAAGGTGCTGCGCCTTGAGCTCGTCAGGTAACGTGGCATAGCGCCGCGTCTCGGGGGTCACCTCGTCAGCAGGCGGCGCGACCGTGTAGATCGTGAGTTCATCGAAGCGGCGCTGGGCCGCTTCCCGGCCTACGTCCGGCCGCACGATGGAGGCCAGGGGATAGGCGAATTCACTGTTCCAGTAACGATCAAAGATCGTCGAGAGATCGCGGACCAGGGGACCTGCGACGAAGGCGTCGACGTCGACGAAGTTGTTGGACTGAGAACGCATGAAATACTCGTCGGCCATGTTGCGCCCCCCGGCGACGGCCGCGACGTTATCCGCAATGAAAAGCTTGTTGTGCATGCGGTGATTCACGCGGCCCCATTGTCCGACGGAACCCAAAAAGCGCAGGTACAACGAGTCGCGAAAATTGGGGAAGGGATTAAAGAGCCGGATCTCGACATTGGGAAACGCAGCGAGGCTGGTCAGTAGCGGATCCTCCCCGCTGGTATAGAGATCGTCGATCAAAACCCGCACCCTGACGCCACGCTCGGATGCATTGCGTAACGCGCGCATCAGAAACTTCCCCGAGTTATCGCCCGGGAAATAGTAGTACTGGATATCGAGACTTTTCTGGGCGAGGTCCGACAGCGCGATGCGCGTGGCATAGGCGGAGGAAGCGAAGGGTAGCAGCCGAAAACTCGAGCGACCGTCGCCGGGGACGACCGGCTCGGTGATCCGATAGAGCGTCGTGCTCGTATAGTCGGAGATGGCTGACGAGACCGCCCGCTCGGGATGCGCAGGCAGTGCTGCGCATCCCGAAAGCGCCGCTGCAAGAAGGGCCGAAACCACAAGCGCGCGGTGCAAACGGGCGCACGCGCGGCAAAGAAGGAGCAATTTTTGCATGCAACCGAGTGAAGATCCCTGTCGACGCCCAGGTAAGGCCCATCATTTTGAAAAGTATAGACCCAAGCGCTTCGCGCCTGCGCGTTTACCGGGCTTGAGCCCTGAGGACCGGGAACACGTTTCCGGGGTGACGGTATAATTGGTCGAGCAACCCTTATCGTTTCGCATGAATCCGCGCGCCGACCGATCCTTGACCCAAGCCCCCCTGCCCGTGCCGCGCACCAAGCTGCCCACGGTGGGGACGACCATCTTCACGGTCATGTCGGCCCTGGCCGTGGAGCACGATGCGGTCAATCTTGGCCAGGGGTTTCCCGACTTCCAATGCGATCCGGCACTCGTGGACGCTGTAACGGCGGCCATGCGTGCCGGGCACAATCAATATCCCCCCATGGCGGGCGTGCTGGCGCTGCGCGAACGCATCACCGAGAAGATCGAAGCGTTGTATCAACACCGCTACGACCCCCAAACCGAATTGACCGTGACTGCGGGAGCGACTCAGGCGATCATGACCGCCATCCTGGCGCTCGTTCATCCTGGCGACGAAGTCATCGTCATCGAGCCGGTGTATGACAGTTACGTGCCCTCGATCCGGTTGGCCGGAGGCACAGCGGTCCCGGTGCGAATGACAGCGCCCGTGGGCGCAGGCGAGAACTTCAGCGTACCCTGGGACGAAATCGAGCGGGCCATCACACCGAAAACCCGTCTTCTGATCGTCAACAGCCCCCACAATCCGACCGGGTCCGTGTTTCAGGAGCACGATCTGCGCGCGCTCGAGAAGATTGTCGTAGAGAACGGACTGTTTCTCATCTCCGACGAAGTCTACGAGCACATGGTCTTCGACGGGCGCAGCCACCTAAGCGTCGCGCGCTATCCAGACCTCGCCCAGCGCAGCGTGGTCGTCTCGAGCTTTGGCAAGACCTATCATGTCACGGGCTGGAAGGTGGCCTACGCGGCCGCTCCGGCGGCGCTGACGGCCGAGTTTCGCAAGGTGCACCAGTTCAACGTATTCACCGTGAACACCCCTATGCAGCACGCGCTGGCGGCCTACATGGCCGATCCCCTTCCCTATCTCGGACTTTCCGCTTTCTACGAAGCCAAGAGAGACTACTTTTTGCGCGGCCTGGCCAACACACGCTTCGCGCCCATCACCTGTGCCGGGACCTACTTCCAACTCGCACGCTTTGGCGCCATTGACACGGGCCAGGGCCCCCTGAACGAGTCTGACTTCTGCCAATGGCTTACGCGCGAGGCCAGGGTAGCCGCGATTCCCGTCTCCGCCTTCTATGAGACCCCCGTGGAGTCCGGTGTCGTGCGGTTTTGCTTTGCCAAGACGGAAGCGACTCTGGATCGAGCGCTCGCGCGGCTGGCGACCCTCTAGGCCCCGGCGTCGCCGCATGTTCATCGGCCGACGCCGCCTGCTTCGATCAGGTTTGGGCGCCGCGCTCGCGGGGCTGCCGGGGTTGCTCCGCGCGCTGGCGCCGTCCGATCTCCCACCCGATTTGCGCGCGCTGCAGCAGTTCATCGCGGGCTGGGACGAGCTCGGCTGGCAATGGACCGGGACGGACGTCGAGCGCGCATCGGCCCAATGGCTTGCGCGCGTCACGAGCGAAGCCGGCCTGGATGTCGCCGTCGAGCGCTATCCCTTTGACCGGGTGGACGTCACCCGCTGCGCCATCGATCAAGGCGAGCACCACGCTCTGGGTCTTCCTCTGTTCGACGGGGGCGCGACACAGCAGGACGGTGTGTCCGGCCGCTTTACGCCGGCGGGCGAGGAAGGTGAGATCGCTGTCCTCGAGATCGCCCCTTGGGATGCGCTCAACGAGACTTTAAAGCGGACCCGTAGCGAGGACCGCTATCGCGCCGTCATCGTGATAACACGCGGTACGACGCCGGGTCTTGCACCACTCGATTGCGCAAGCCCCGTGGCCTCCAGACCGCAGGCCAAACCGGTGGTGCAGGTCAGCAGCGAGCACCGTGACTGGCTCATGAAGGCGGCGGCCGAGCGACTTGAAGGCACAATCGTCGCGCTCTTCCAAAGAGCCCCCGGTGAGGGGCGCAACGTGGTTTCGGTGTGGTCGGGCAGTGACCCACACCTGCCTCCCATCATCGTGCTGTGCGGTCGTAGCGGCTGGGGTCCCTGCGTCGGCGAGCGCGTGGGCGGACTGGTCTGCCAGGTCTACGCGGCCGGAGCACTGGGGAAATCGGCGGCGCCGCGGACCGTGATCTTCGCGGCCACGAGCGGCAGTGAACTGGGAAACATGGGACTGGACGCCTTCATGAAGCGCTACCCCGCCTTGCCCTCCGAAGCCCTCGGATGGATTGAACTCGGGCCCAATCTGGGGGCGCGCTCGAGCGTGATGAAACTGGGCGGCCAGAACGCGGGCTGGCTTCAGCTCTTTCAGACCCGTCTGGATATTGAAAAGGCGCGCTGGACGCGCAGTGACGAAACCGAAAGCGCGTCATCCCTCCCTTCGGCCGGCACTGGCGCGCCCGCCAGTGTGGCTGGAGCCAATATCCCCGAACGCGCTCTAAGTCTGGAGGCACCGGCGACTTTTGCCTACCATCTCCCCTCGGACCTGCTCCCCGGAGCGGTCGATCTTTCGCAAATGCTGGCGCTGGCAAAGGCATTCGCCTCGACCATCTTGGAGCTAGCACAGGCCTAGGTCACAGGGAGGGCTTGCGCCCCCCGGAGCAAGGTTGAATCTAGGCTTTGGCCGTGAGCGCCGAAAAATCCAGCTCCACGCCGGTTTTTTGGGCGAGCAACTCGGGCGTCACGTCGGTCGCGCACTCCAGAACCTTCAGCGCCGTGGGCGTGACTTCCAATACGCCCAGATCCGTGATGATGAGGTTGACCACGCCCACGCCCGTCAGAGGTAAGGTGCACTGGGGCAGGATCTTCAGGTCCTCGGAGCCGTCCTTCTTTTTGGCCGTATGCTCCATGAGGACGAGCACCCTGCCCACACCGGCGACAAGATCCATCGCACCGCCCATCCCCTTAACCATCTTGCCGGGGATCATCCAGTTGGCCAAATCGCCTGAGCCGCTGACCTGCATCGCGCCCAAGATGGCCAAGTTGATCTTGCCACCACGAATCATTCCAAACGAGTCGGCCGAGGAGAAGATCGACGAACCCGGCAATGTCGTGACGGTTTGCTTGCCCGCATTGATGAGGTCGGGATCGACCTCATCGTCCGTCGGAAAGGGTCCGATTCCCAGGAGACCGTTTTCCGACTGAAGCCAGACCTCCATCCCTGCGGGCACATGATTGGCCACGAGCGTGGGTAACCCGATGCCGAGGTTCACGTAGTAGCCATCGCGCAGTTCCTGAGCGGCGCGCGCGGCCATTTGATCACGAGTCCATGCCATGTTCGGTCGCTCCTACTTGGATGCGCGCGTGGTGCGCTGTTCAATGCGTTTCTCGGGAGTCGGATTGAGCACGAGACGGTGGACGAAGATTCCGGGTGTATGGATCTCATCGGGATCGAGCGTTCCGGTCTCGACGATCACCTCCACCTCGGCCACGGTCACGCGCCCGGCCATGGCCACGTTCGGATTGAAGTTGCGGGCGGTCCGACGGTAGATGAGATTGCCGGCGCGATCGGCCTTCCAGGCCTTTACAAGCGACAAATCCGCCACGAGCGAGCGCTCCATGACGTACATGTGGCCGTCGAACTCGCGGCTCTCCTTGCCCTCGGCAACGAGCGTTCCGTAACCCGTCTTCGTGAAGAACGCCGGGATCCCTGCACCGCCGGCGCGCAGCTTTTCAGCGAGCGTCCCCTGCGGAGTGAATTCGAGTTCGAGTTCGCCAGAGAGGTACTGGCGCTCGAATTCCTTGTTCTCCCCCACGTAGGAGGCAATCATTTTCTTGATCTGCCGGGTCGAGAGCAGCTGCCCAAGACCGAAACCATCGACACCGGCATTGTTCGAGATTGCCGTCAGGTCTGAGACCTTACTGTCGCGCAGGGCCGCGATGAGCGCTTCGGGAATGCCGCACAAGCCAAAGCCGCCGACGGCGACCACAAGTCCGTCTCGGACCAGATCGGACAGCGCCGCCTCCGCGCTGGGGAATACCTTATCCATGGATGAATCCTCGTTCGGGAAGCTGCAATTCTATGCCTTGGGCGAAGAGTCGGTCTGCCTCGGGTTGCGCAAAGCCTCGGGCGAGGGGGCCGAACTCTGCTAGCCGTCGTTCATCCACACCACCACCGAGCCGCCAAGCGCATCGTCGTCGCCGAACCCTTCGGTCCGGCGAAGCGGCGTGGTCGATCCACGCGATGCGCGCTTTTTCGAGGTGGCGAAAGCGGAGCGTGTTATTGACATCTTTAGGGTCCACTACTTCTCGCTTTTTGGGGTTGACAAGGTTGACGCCGCCCGCCTACGAGTCACTTCTTGGGCGCCATTATACCGTCCGCTACACAAAGACCGAATAAGGCGCTGCCGCTGCCAGCCGCGCCAATTTTGCCGCTGATCCTCTCGAGCTCCTTGTTGGAAGCGCGAAGTCCCGGCGGTGCACTCTGCCCGAGCAAGCGAATAACCGAAAAGCCGGCGCACCCTGCTTCTGCCGAGTCATCCGAGCAACTCACGGAACCACTGTGGCAAGGGTGCTGACCTCTTCGCCTGGTAATCAATCCAAACTGTAGTCGCCCCCCCATTGGCGTAGATTATGCCGGGGTCATCGGGCCGCTCCAACGTTAGGAACGTATCGAAGCTCGAGCGGCCAGGGTTGGCCACGTAGTGTTTCGCAATCACATTTCCGGGATACTCAAGTTGCTTGATGAAGTTACAAAACGCGTTCACGATGACCGGCCCCTCGCCGTTCGAGTTTGGCGTCGCGCCGATGGAGTGCATCCAGTCGATTCGCACCGTTTCAAAGTATCGGAAGTACGAGGCGTTATTGACGTGCTGCATAGCGTCCATGTCGCCCCAGCGGATGGGGATAATCATCTCAAATACCAGTCTTTTCTCCTCCGGGATTTCGAACCGCATACTCGCTCCAGTCGTTCAGTGCGGGCATAGCAGCGCGAGACTCTCTCACGCTGTATGCGGGGCCAGCTATTCTCGCACGCATCGCTCATGGCCTTGTGCCACAGGGCGGTGCGTGCGAGGCACCACCGCTTTCTGGAACATCAAAGCTCTCGTGATGGACAACGGTCAATATTTCTATATACTTGGAACTATCGATACTTAGAATCTGGCCATCGACCCTGGATTGCAGCTATGAGGATTGCCGTGCTCGATTTGGACGAGAAATATGTCGTTCGTGCCCTTTCGGCGCTTGCTCAACCGGCGCGACTGCAGGCGTTTCGGGCCCTCGTGGTCGCAGGCAATGAGGGATTGACACCAGGCACGATGGCCGAAGCACTAGAAATACCCGCGAATACGCTCTCCTTCCATTTGAAGGAGCTCATGAATGCCGGTCTTGTGACCCAGGACCGAAAGGGCCGATTCCTCATCTACCGGGCGGCCTACGACCGAATGAATGGAGTGCTTCGGTATCTCACCGAGAACTGCTGTCAGGGAGCGGCATGCCTGAGCGAATCGGCTGCGTCCTGTCGTGACTAGAGGAGACAGAAGTGAAGCGATTTCACGTGCATGTAAGCGTCAAGAACCTTAAGGCGAGCATTGCGTTCTACAGCAACATGTTTGGTGCTGTCCCCACGCGCATAGAGGAAGACTATGCCAAGTGGATGCTTGAAGACCCAAGGATTAACTTCGCCATCTCCACGCGCGGGAATAAGTCGGGCGTCGACCATCTTGGGATCCAGACGGACACAGAGGAGGAACTGGCTGATTTGAGGGCGCGCGCCCGTGCCGCGGACATGGCTCTGCTCGACGAACGCGAAACGACTTGCTGCTACGCCCGAAGTGAAAAGCATTGGGTGACAGACCCGCAGGGAATCGCGTGGGAGCATTTCCATACGCTGGGCGAGATTGCGGTGTTCGGTGAAGGCGAGCAGCAAGAGACGACAGAAAGCGCGTGTCGCGTCGACCCGAAAAGTACCCACGCTGGAAAATCCCTGTCGATACCAGTAAAGCCCGCGTCATCCTGCTGCTGAGGGGCGACTGGTAACAAAAGTGGAAAAGTTAATCTCGCCGTCGTTGGGCAGCAAAGCAAGGGGGCGTTGGCAGTGCCTTGGTTTGCGCGATGGAGCATGAGGCACGGCGACGTGGGATAGCCAAGATATATTTACTCACCACCACGGCCGAGGGATACTTTGAGAATTTTGGGTTTCAGCGTCTCGAGATGGGAAAGGCGCCCTCGGCACTCTTCGGCTCAGCTGCGTTCAAAGGGGCCCGCCCCGCGACCGCCGTACTTATGGAGCGTGCCTTCCACGCCGCGAAGGCGCGCGGCGAGCCTTCCCCGCCAACCCCGGGCGAATAAAATTCGCGTTTGCGTTCCGGGAAAATAATGAGCATTCGCGTAGCTACCCCGAACGACGCTGCGGCTGTCTTGGCAATCTACGCGCCGGTTGTTCAAAACACGGCCATCTCGTTCGAACTAGCGCCGCCAACGCTGGAAGAAATGAAGTCTCGCATCGCCAAGACTCTGGAGACGCTACCTTGGTTGGCCAGCGAAGACCCTGATGGCGTTCTCAACGGCTATTGCCATGCCAGCAAGCACCGCGAGAGACCCGCCTATCAATGGTCAGTTGACGTCACTGCTTACGTTCGAGAGGACTCTCGAGGAAATGGCATTGGTAAACGGCTGTATGGCATCTTGCTTTCCGAACTGGTGCGGTTGGGTTACTGCCAAGCATTCGGAGGAATAGCGCTCCCAAACGCCGCAAGCGTAGCCCTTCATGAGTCAGTCGGGTTCAAGCACATCGGCACCTACAGGAAAGTCGGATTCAAATTGGGCGCTTGGCGCGACGTTGGCTGGTGGCAAGCGGAGCTACAGACTTCCAGTTCCCCAAAGGACGTCTCACTGTTTCCGACAGCGACGGATATGAAGCGGCTGTATTGAATCGAATGTCCGCTTGCGCGGGGTGTTGCGACACGTAAAGTGAGCGAAGGCGACCGGCGAAGGTTCCTCTCTTGGGCTCGAGGATTCGTAGCGAAAATCCTACCTTAGATGAGCTTGCCCTCTTTCCGTCACCGGTGCATCGTCCATGTCGCCCAGCGGATCGGGATGATGGCTTCGAATTCGCGGACCTCGCTCACTCCAACCGGCCCCTAGTACACGCTGTGACCGTCATCGGCGGTAATGATGGCGCCGTTGATGAAACGCGATTCGTCGCACGCCAAAAGAAGCACGAGTCCATCCAGGTCCGAGGGTTCACCCACACGCTTGCGCGGGAGCATCTGGACCAGCTTCTGACCGGCTTCGCTCTCGAAGTGCTTATCGTTGATCTCGGTGCGAATGTATCCCGGGCAGATCGCGCAGGTGTTGATTCCGTATCGGCCCCATTCGAGTGCCATCGCCTTGGTCATCTGGACCACGGCTGCCTTGCTCATGCAATAGACGCCGATCTGGGGCAGTACCCTCAGGCCTGCGACCGAGGCGACGTTAACGATTCGCGCCTGCTGCTCGGGCTTGGCCTTGGCCCTTGCGATCATGCGCTTGGCGACTTCCTGGGCGACGAAAAACGCGCCTTGCGTGTTGGTCCGAAAAACATAGTCGTAGTCCTCCGGGGTCACATCGATCAGCCTTTGGGTGGTCGAGACGCCGGAATTATTGACCAAGATGTCGATCGGCCCCGCTTCGGTTTCGGCATGGGCGACGGCCGAGCGTATGCTGGCCGGATCGGTCACGTCCAGGGCGACCACGTGCGCATCGCCGCCTTCAGATTCGATTTCCGCACGCAGCTCCTTGAGTCGCTCGACGCGGCGCGAGGCCAGCACGACGCGCGCTCCCGCGAGCGAGAGGACCTTGGCGAAGCGGGCGCCCAAGCCGCTCGAGGCGCCGGTCACGAAGGCGATTTTTCCTTCCAGATTGACTTCCACACCCATGCTGGCTCTCCTGGCTGCGGCCGAACGGCCGAGCCCATACCCCGGTCCAAAAAGGCGGGACCGCAAATGAAGGTGGTTGCAGCGTCCACCAAACTACCCGAAAATCCGGGTTCTGTACGGCTGTGCCATATTCCAAGAAGAACCGAGGCGTCTCTTGAAGGACGTCCCCCCAGGATGTCGACACGCCATCCCACACGCACCAGCGATCCGCAGTTTATCAGGAACCCCTTCATATGAATTCAAACGCGCAAACGAGTCTTCTGGAACGCTTCGGACCCCGGGAGGCGATGGAGTTTGACGTGGTCGTGGTGGGTGGCGGACCGGCCGGCTTGTCCGCCGCGATTCGCCTAAAGCAGCTCGCCGCCAAGCACGGTCAGGAAGTCAGTGTCTGCGTTCTGGAAAAAGGCGGCGAGTTGGGCGCGCACACGCTCTCCGGTGCGGTGATGGATCCGCGCGCGATCACCGAGCTGTTTCCCGACTGGAAGGAACGGGGCGCACCGCTCAATACCCCGGTGACCGAGGACCGGTTTCTTTTTCTGACGGAGCACAAGGCCAGGCAAACACCCCACTGGATGCTCCCGGACTGCTTTCGCAACGAGGGCAACTACATCGTCAGTCTGGGCAACGTGGTGCGCTGGCTGGGTCAGGAGGCGGAAAACGCGGGCGTGGAAGTCTTTCCGGGCTTTGCCGCCGCCGAGATCCTGTATACGCCCAGTGGCGCGGTGCGCGGCATAGCGACCGGGAATCTGGGCGTCGGGCGCGATGGCGAGCCCACCGCCGAGTTCCAGCTGGGGATGGAGCTCCATGCGAAGTACACCTTTTTTGCGGAGGGCTCGCGGGGTCATCTCGGTCGCCAACTCATGACCCAGTTCGGGCTGACCAAGGGACGCGATCCGCAGGTCTACGGCATCGGCCTTAAGGAGCTCTGGGAAATCGATCCGGCTCGGCACGAGGCCGGCCTCGTGGTGCACAGTGCCGGCTGGCCCCTCGATTCGAGCACCTACGGCGGGTCGTTTCTTTATCATCAGGAAAACCATCAGGTCGCCATCGGCTTCGTCGTGGGGCTCGGTTATGAGAACGCCTTTCTTTCTCCCTACGAGGAGTTTCAGCGCTACAAGACGCATCCGGCGATTCGCGCCTTTCTCGAAGGCGGCAAGCGGATCTGCTACGGGGCCCGCTCGATTACCGCGGGCGGTCTGACCTCGTTGCCCAAGCTGGTGTTTCCCGGAGGGGCTTTGATCGGGTGCGAGGCAGGGTTTCTGAACGCCGCGCGCATCAAAGGCAGTCACGCGGCGATCAAATCCGGCATGATGGCGGCCGAGGCCGCCTTCGCCGCCTTGGCGCTGGGGCGCGCAGCCGATGAGCTCTCGGCCTACCCGGCTGCGTTCGAGGACTCCTGGCTTAAGGAGGAATTGCATCGCACGCGCAACTTCAAACAGTGGATGTCCAAGGGATTGTGGTTTGGCTCATTGATGGTCGGACTCGAGCAGAAGGTGCTCGGAGGCAGGGTGCCTTGGACCTTGCATCACCACAAACCGGACAACGAGTGTCTGAAACCAGCCAATCTGGGCGTGCCGATTGCTTATCCGAAGCCCGATGGCGTGCTCACCTTCGATCGGCTCTCCTCGGTTTTCATCTCGAATACCAATCATGCCGAAAACCAGCCGGTCCATCTCACGCTCAAGGATCCGACGGTGCCGGTGCGCATCAACTTGATGGAGTACGCAGGTCCCGAGTGGCGCTACTGCCCGGCCGGGGTCTACGAATTCGTCAAGGATGAGGATCTGAGCGACCGCTTGCAGATCAACTCCCAGAACTGCGTGCACTGCAAGACCTGCGATATCAAGGATCCGACCCAGAACATTGTCTGGGTCGTCCCCGAGGGCGGAGGCGGGCCCAATTATCCGAACATGTAGCGTCGGCCCATCGGGCGGGCCACGAGCTCCTAGACGCCGGGTCGTGGAGGAGTCCAGGTCCCCGTGACGAGTTTTTCCAGCCAGAAGGCGCCGATGATGGTCTTGACATCCGTCACGGTACCCTCGCGCACCCATTCCAGAACCTGCAGGGCAGGAACGGTCAGCACATCGAGAAACTCGCCTGCATCGAGTTTGCGTTCACCGGCCTTTAGGCCCGTGGCGACATAGAAATCGATGTGCTCGTTGGAGTAGGAGATGGCATTGTTGATCGTGCACAGATAGTCGAAGCGGGCTGCGGTGTAGCCGGTCTCCTCGCGCAGTTCCCGCTCCGCGGTGACGATCGGGGCCTCTCCCGGATCGATCTTGCCGGCTGGAAACTCAATAAAGGCCCGACCCAGGGGATAGCGCCACTGTCTTTCCATGACGACTTGGTTGTCCTCCAGGAGCGCGATGATCATGACGGCCCCCGGATGCAGGATGTACTCCCGATAGGTCTCATGCCCGTCGGGAAGCCGAACAATGTCGCGGTTGACATGCAGAAAGCGGCCGTCGAAGACGCGCTCCGAGCGAATCAGCGTTTCCCTCAGTTTCTCGTCGTCGTGAGCCATCGGCGGTAAAGGTCTGGGAGTAATCCGGTGCAGCGGCCTTGGGCGCGCGGCGACCGGGAAGTTCGCGGGTGGCTAGGAGGCCAAGGTTCGCGTGATCGCGATAAGACAGTATTGCATGAGCCAACCCGGCACGATCCCGAAGGCGACGACGGCCGCTCCGTTGGCCGCCAGCAAGAGCCGCATATCGAGTCTTGCGGGGGCCACCGGCACATCGCTTACAGGGTCGTCGAAAAACATGAGCTTGACGATACGCAAGTAGTAGTAAGCCGCGATGAGCGACATCATGAGGGCGAATACCGCAAGTCCCACCTGTCCTGCGACGACGGCTGCATTGACGACCACGAACTTGGCGTAAAACCCCACGGTCGGGGGAATTCCGGTGAGCGAGAACATGATGACGAGCATGACGCCGGCAGCCACCGGGCTTCGCTTGAACAGGCCCTTGAGGTCCTCCATGCTGTCGGCCTCGTAGCCGGCCCGCGAGAGCAGCATGAGAACACCGAACGCCCCCAGTACGGTTACGACATAGGTCAGAACATAGAACATCGCAGCGCCATAGGCCGAGGCGGCCGAGTAGGCGTTCCCGCCCACGACACCGGAGAACAATCCCAGCAGCATGAAGCCCATCTGCGCGATGGTCGAGTAGCCAAGGAGGCGTTTGACGCTCGTCTGGGCGATGGCTGCGATATTGCCCAGCGCCAGCGAAAGCACGGCCAAGACGATGAGCATCTGCTGCCAGTCCACGGCGAAGACGATCATGCCCTCGACCAGAATGCGCAAGGTGATGGCAAAAGCGGCCAGTTTCGGCGCCCCCCCGATCATCAGCGTGACTGCCGTGGGCGCCCCCTGATAGACGTCGGGTATCCACATGTGAAACGGGACGACGCCGAGCTTAAAGGCCAAGCCCGCAACCAGAAAGACGAGGCCAAAGACCATGATGGTATGGCTCGAACCCCCGCTCGCCAGTTCGCGGGCGATGACCGTCAGGTCGAGCGAGCCGGTCGCGCCATAGACCATGGACATGCCGTAGAGGAGAAATCCCGAGGCGAGCGCACCCAGGATGAAGTACTTCATCGAAGCCTCGGTGGCGGCTCGGTCATCGCGCGCCAGCGCACACATCGCGTAGAGCGACAGCGACATGAGCTCCAGGCCGAGATAGATCGACAGGAAGTTGTTCGCGGAGATCATCACCATCTGGCCCAGGAGGGCGAACAAGGCGATGGCATAGAATTCCCCGCCGCGCTCCCCGGAGACCAACCCGCGCTGGATCACGAATTCCCGTGAATAGACGAAGCTCATCGCCACGGCCAGATACGTCCCCACCTTCAGGAGATTCGACATCGGATCGCTCACGAACATGTTGTTAAACGTGTAGATCGTATCCGCGTCGATCAGGAAGGCGAGATTGACGACCGCGCAAAAGGCGATCGTCACAAGCGAGAGCACATAGGTCACGACGCGGCGCGCGTCGCTTAGAAACATGTCGATGAGCAGGATGGCAGAAACCGCGACAACGAGAAGGATCTCGGGATAAGCGGGCAAAAGATTGATGCTCCACGGATCTTCGGTCAGCATCTTAGTGCTCTCCCAGTTTCTTGACCGCCACGTGCTTTTCGAGGTCGACCACCGAGGCATGCATGACATCGACGAACGGTTTGGGATAGAGACCCATGTAGAGGGTGGCGACGGCCAGGAGCGCAAGCATCACGAATTCACGGGCGCTTAAGTCCTTCAAGGCCGCCACGTGGGCATTGGCGACGGCACCGAAGATCACTCGCTTGTACATCCACAAGGTGTAGGCCGCACCCAGGATCAGCGCGGTGGCCGCCAGCAGACCGATCCAGAAATTAAACTGGACCGACGCCAGGATGACGAAAAACTCGCCGACGAATCCGCTCGTGGCCGGCAGCCCGCAGTTCGCCATCGCAAAGAGCATGAACAACGACGCGAACACAGGCATGGTGTTGACCACGCCACCGTAGTCGGCGATCAGGCGCGAGTGCATGCGGTCGTAGAGCACCCCGATACAAAGGAACATCGCGCCCGAGACGAATCCGTGGGAGATCATCTGGATGAGGGCGCCCTCCATGCCGAAGGTGCTAAAAATGAAGAACCCGAGCGTGACGAAGCCCATGTGTGCGATCGACGAATAGGCCACGAGCTTTTTCATGTCGCTTTGAACCATGGCTACGAATCCGACGTAGATGACGGCAATGAGCGAGAGCGTGATCACGAATCCGGCCAGCTCGTGACTGGCATCGGGCAGGATCGGAAGCGAGAAGCGCACGAAGCCATAGGCACCCAACTTCAGCATGATGGCGGCCAGCACCACCGAGCCGCCGGTGGGCGCCTCCACGTGCGCGTCGGGAAGCCAGGTGTGGACCGGCCACATTGGCACTTTGACCGCGAAGGCCATGAAGAAGGCGCCAAAAAGAAGCAGCTGCGCGGTCTCGGTCAAGGGGAGCTCTTGCCAGGTCTTGATCTCGAAGCTGCCGCCCGACTTGTACCAGAGATAGATGATCGCGACCATCGTGAGCAAGGAGCCCAGCAGCGTGTAGAGGAAGAACTTGATCGCCGCATACATCCGGTTGGGGCCGCCCCAGATGCCGATGATGATATACATCGGGATCAGGGTCGCCTCGAAGAAAACGTAGAACAGCAATCCGTCGGTCGCACTAAAGACGCCCACCATGAGGCCGGAAAGAATCAGGAAGGCGGCGAAGTACTGTGCCACGCTGGTCTTGATGACCTCCCAGGCCGAGATCACGACGATTACCGTGATGGCGGCCGTCAAAAGTACGAACCAGAGCGAGATCCCATCGACCCCCAGACCATAGTTCGCGCCCAATCGCTCGATCCAGGGAGCGCTCTCGACAAACTGGAGCGATGCGCTTGACGTGTCGAACCCGATGTAGAGGGGTAGCGTGACCAAAAAGCTCAAGAGCGAACCGATCAGCGCCAGTCCTCGCGACAGTCCCGCACGGGAGTCAGTGCCGACGATGAGGATCAGCAGCCCGAATCCGATCGGGAGCCAGATCGACAGACTAAGGTAGGGAATCGTCTGCTGCATTGTTATTCTTATAGCCTCGAGTGGTCCGGTCAGTGAAAGATGATCTGGCGTACCACGAACCAGGTCATGAGGGCCAGAACGCCCACCAGCATGGAAATCGCATAGTGCGAGAGGATTCCGGTCTGGAGCTGGCGCAGCACGCTTGCGATCCAGCCCACGGCGCGGGCGCTGCCGTTGACGAAGAAGCCGTCGATGACGCCCTGGTCGCCACGCCGCCACAGTCCGCCGCCGAGCAGGCGCGCGCCCTTGGCGAAGACGACGTCGTTGAAGCGATCCAGGTAGTACTTGTTCTCGAGGAGGGCGTAAAGACCCGAAAAGCGCTTTTCCAGCACCGCCGGAAGCCCCGTATTTTTGAGATACAAATACCATGCAAGCACGACGCCAGCGAGCGCAAACCAAAATGGCAGTCCCACGAGCGCATCGAAGGTCATGGGCAGCACACCGGTAAATTCCTCCTTCAGGTGGGCCATCGATTCATGCTGATCGGCAACGAAGATCGCGCCCTTGAAAAAATCTCCGTACAGAAAGGGCCCGATGATGTAGCCGGCGCAAATCGAGAAGAAGGCCAGTGCGATCAAGGGAAACGTCACGACCCAGGGTGATTCGTGCGGCACGCCTTGGTGGTGATCGTGGCCGTGCTGCGCATCGTCTGCCTCCGACTTCACGTCCACCTCGTGCACGTCGGCCGCGGCCGCAGCCGACTCGCTGTGGTGTGCCGCCGCCGTTCCGGTATGGAAGCGCTCCTTACCGTGGAAGACCAGGAAATACATGCGAAACGAGTAGAGCGCCGTCACGAAAACCCCGCCCAGGAGCGCAATGTAGGCGACATTGGCGCCCCACAGCTGCGAGGCGGCAACAGCCTCGATGATGCTGTCCTTGGAATAAAAGCCCGAAAATCCCGGAGTCCCGATCAGCGCCAAAGAACCGATGAGCGAAGTCAGCCAGGTGATCTTCATGTACTTCCAGAGTCCGCCCATGTTGCGGATGTCCTGATCGTGATGCATTCCCAGAATCACCGAGCCTGCGCCAAGGAACAAGAGCGCCTTGAAGAAGGCGTGGGTCATGAGGTGAAAAATGGCGATCGGATAAGCGGACACACCCAAGGCCACGGTCATGTAGCCCAGCTGGGACAGCGTTGAATAGGCGACGACGCGCTTGATATCGTTTTGGACCAGGCCCAAAAACCCCATGAAAAGAGCGGTGATGGCACCGATCACGATGACAAAGGACAAGGCCGTATCGGAAAGTTCGAACAGGGGCGACATCCGCGCCACCATGAAAATGCCGGCAGTCACCATGGTCGCCGCGTGGATCAGGGCCGAAATCGGCGTGGGACCTTCCATGGAGTCCGGAAGCCACACGTGCAGCGGAAACTGGGCCGACTTGCCCATCGCGCCGATAAAAAGACAAATGCAGCTTGCCGTAAGAAGCCCCCAGCTCGTTGCAGGGACGAGTTGGGTGGCCAGTTGCGGAGCCTGTGCGAAGACGTCAGCGTAATGCAGCGAGCCCGTGGCCGACAGTAAAAGGCCGATCCCCAGGATGAAACCGAAGTCGCCCACCCGGTTCACCAAGAACGCCTTCAGGTTCGCATAGATCGCCGTGGGCCGCGTATACCAGAAACCGATGAGAAGGTAGGAAACCAGGCCCACCGCCTCCCAGCCAAAGAAGAGCTGGAGAAAGTTGTTGGCCATGACCAGCATGAGCATGGAGAAGGTGAACAGCGAGATATAAGCGAAGAAGCGCTGGTATCCGGGATCGTCGGCCATATAGCCGATCGTGTAGATGTGGACCATGAGCGAGACGAAGGTCACGACCACGAGCATGGTGACCGTCAGAGGATCGATCAGAAAGCCGACCTCCAGGTTGAGCGAACCGCTTGCGGCCCAGGTGTAGACCGTCGCGTCCCAGCGCGCCCCGCCCAGGACGTCGAGGAGCACCATGATCGAGAGCACGAAGGCAATCGTGACCCCGAGGATCGTGACCACGTGAGCCCCCGAGCGGCCGATGGTCTTGCCGAACAGGCCGGCGAGAATCGCCCCGGCCAGTGGCGCCAGCGGGATGGCTAGAAGAAGATTGGGACTGATCGATTCCACCGTTTCAACCCTTCAGTTCGTCGAGATCCTCGACGTTGATCGTGTTCAGATTGCGGAACAACAGCACGAGGATGGCAAGCCCGATGGCCGACTCGGCCGCGGCCACCGTCAGGACGAAGAACACGAAGACCTGGCCGGTGTAGTCCCCGAGGTAGTGCGAGAAGGCGATGAAATTGGTGTTGACGGCCAGGAGCATGAGCTCGATGGCCATGAGCAGCACGATGAGATTTCGACGGTTCAGAAAAATACCGACAACACCAATCGAAAACAGGATTGCGCCAAGCACAAGGTAGTGCGCCAGCCCGAGATTAAAGACACCGGTCAAGATCGACATAGCTCCCCTATTCCTTCTTCTCGCTGGGCATGGAGACGATGCGGATCCGGTCGGCGCGCTGAACCGCGATCTGCTGCGACGGGACCTGACCCCGAACGTCCTTGCGGCGCCTGAGCGTCAATGCCACCGCCGCGACGATGGCCAAAAGCAGGATCACGGCCGCCACTTCGAAGGCGAACACGTAATGCGTATAGATGAGTAACCCGAGTTCGTGCGTATTGCTCGTCCCGGCAGGGATGACGGGGGCATTGCTTTCGGGCGAAAGGAAGGTGCGGACCAGGACCAGGGCCATTTCAAGGACGATCAGCACCCCGATGAGCGCCGCAAAAGGCAGATGCTTCCAGAATCCCTCGCGCAGCTTGTCCAGATTGATGTCGAGCATCATGACGACGAAAAGAAAAAGCACCATGACGGCACCGACGTAGACCAGCACCAGGACGATCGCAAGGAACTCCGCGCGCAAAAGCAGCCAGATCGCCGCGGCCGAAAAGAAGGCGAGCACAAGGTAAAGTGCCGCATGCACGGGATTGCGCGCCGTGATGACGCGCAGGGCGGCAAACACGACGATCACGAAAAAGATGTAGAAGACCGTGACGAAAAAGGTTTTATCCATATTTATTCTTGTGCGTGCCGGCGTTGCGCGAGCCCTGCCCTAAGGGCGCGATCGCCACCCCTTCGGTTCGTGACTTTAACGATAGGCCGCGTCGGCCTCGCGCGCCTGCGCGATCTCGTTTTCGTAGCGATCCCCGACAGCCAATAGCATCTCCTTGGTATAGTAAAGATCACCGCGCTTTTCGCCGTGATATTCCAGGATGTGAGTCTCAACGATCGAGTCCACCGGACAGGATTCCTCGCAGAATCCGCAGAATATGCATTTCGTCAGATCGATGTCGTAACGCGTGGTGCGGCGCGTGCCGTCGGAGCGCTGGTCCGACTCGATCGTGATGGCCAAAGCAGGGCACACCGCCTCGCACAGCTTGCAGGCGATGCAGCGCTCCTCGCCGTTCGGATAACGCCTGAGCGCATGCAAGCCGCGAAAGCGCGGTGAGGCGGGCGTCTTCTCCTCGGGAAACTGGATCGTGATCTTGCGGGCGAACATGTAGCGCCCCGTCAGCGCCATGCCCTTGAGCAGTTCGCCTAGCATCAGGCTGCCAAAAAACTCCTTGATCGCTTCCATCAGAGATTCCCAGGGTTATTTCCAGATGTTCAGGGGCGTCTGCATCCACAAGCCCACAACCATGAGCCAGACGAGCGCAAGCGGGATGAATACCTTCCAGCCCAGTCGCATGATCTGGTCATAGCGATAGCGAGGAAATGTGGCGCGAAACCAGATGAACAAGGTCACCATAAAAAACGTCTTGCCGATGAACCAGGCCCAATTCCAAAATGGCAGCGAGTCCGCAATCCACCCTGGTGTCTCCATGCCCACGAGGGCAAACGAGACTGGGGCCGTCCAGCCACCCAGAAACATGACCGACGCCAGCGCCGAGATGAGGATCATGTTCATGTACTCGGCGAGAAAGAACATCGCGAACCCCATCCCCGAATACTCGACCATGTGCCCGGCCACGATCTCGGACTCACCTTCGACCACGTCGAACGGGTGCCGGTTGGTTTCGGCGACCCCGGAGACAAAGTAGATGACAAAGATCGGCAGCAACGGCAGCCAGTTCCAGGACAGAAAGGTCAACCCGTGGGTTGCGAACCAGCCGCGCTCCTGCGATTGGACAATCTCGGTCAGGTTCAAGCTGCCACTGACCATGAGCACGACCACGAGGGCGAACCCCATCGCGATCTCGTAGGACACCATCTGGGCCGACGCGCGCATCGCACCCAGGAAGGCGTACTTCGAGTTCGAGGCCCAACCGGCGATGATGATTCCGTACACCTCGATGGAGGTGATGGCCATGACATAAAGCAAACCCGCGTTGATGTTGCCCACGGCGCGGTCCGGACCAAAAGGGATGATCGCCCACGCCGCTACGGCCGGCATGATGGTCATGACCGGGGCCAGCAGAAACAGCTCCGCATTGGCATTGGTCGGGACGATGATTTCCTTGAACAAGAGTTTCAGGACGTCGGCGAATGGCTGTAGCCAACCGTAGCCAACCCGATTTGGACCCAGCCTCAAATGCATCCATCCGATGACCTTGCGCTCCCACAGCGTGAGATAGGCGACGCTCAGGATCAAAGGCAGCACCACGCAGACGATCTTCACGAGGCCCCAGGCCAAAGGCCAGGCGAATCCAAACACGTCCTGGCCGAGCGCGACGACCGAATCGATCATGCCACCCCCGCTTTTTCCAGCTCGAGCCAGCCAAACTGCGTGGCAAGCCCGGACGTCGAGGCGTGCGCGGCGGCAACGCGCGCGACGCCGTCGGCGACGGCATCGTCAATTTTCAAGGGTAGTTCTGCCGCTCCCCCGCCCTGGCGCACCCGCACTGCGTCGCCATCGGCCAAACCGAGACGTCCCGCTGTCCGGGCATTGATGCGGACTTCGGGCGCACGCGCGTCGTGCGTTTGCTGGAGCGCCTCGGCGCGCCGTACGAGGGCATCGGCGAAATAGATCGGCACATCGGCCATACGCTCGAGCCGCGCGCTTTCGGGTGGGGCCGGCTGAGGTGCCGCAAAGCCCACCGTGGTGCGCAGCGCATTGGCGCAGCGAGAGGAGAAGTCCGTGACTCCACCGGTCACTTCAGCGCGCACGGCTTCGGGCGTGTCGTACTGGAAGCCTTCGAGATCCAGGAGGTTGCCCAGGACGCGCAGCACCTTCCACCCCGGGCGTGTCTCGCCGGCCGGTCTCACGACGCCATTGAAGCTTTGCGCGCGTGCCTCCGCGTTGACGAACGTACCCGAGGTCTCGGTGAACGGGGCGATCGGCAAGAGTACGTCGGCGAAGTCCGGATTGGGGGGCCGAAATGCGCTCAGGGCCACGACCAGGTCGGCCGCCTCCAAGGCGGCTTGCGCGGCGCGCGGCATGCCCAGGTCCAGTTCGGGCTCGAGATTGAGCAAGAGGTAGGCGCGCCGCGGATTTTCCAGCTGGGCGCGCGCGTTCAGTCCTTCGCCGCGTGGTATCGCGCCTGCGATATAGGCGCCCACACTATTGGCAGCCTCGGTGAGCACACCCAGTGTCGCCCCGGTCTGGTTGGCGATCCATTGAGCCAATAAAAAGATCTGCGAGGCCTGGGGATGGTGGATCGCGCTATTGCCGAGGAAGATCGCTTTCTTGGCCCCCGAAAGAAGGGATTGCGCCAGGGCATCGCTGTCGGCGTCGGTCGGCGTCTCCACCGGTGCGGCCACCTGTGCTTGCGCCGCAACCGATGCGGCCAGTGCGGCAAGCCTAGCAATCCAGGCGCTCGGCGCTGCGACCCAACGCTGCGCCATCGGCATCAGCCAGTCGTCGTCTACGGCGTGAAGCGAACTTACCTGCGCACCGCTTCGGGAAGCCTGGCGCAGACGCTGGGCCAGCAGCGGGTGATCCTTGCGCAAAAACGAGCCGATGACGAAGGCGCAATCCAATTCACTCACGGCAGCCACGGGCATGCCAAGCCACGGCACGCCCGAGAGTTTGCCGTCGAAACTGAAATCGGACTGGCGCAGCCTCGAATCGATGTTCTCGGAGCCCAGGCTTCGGACCAGCTTCTGGAGCAGAAACAACTCCTCGAGGGTGCTGTGGGGACTCGCGAGTGCACCCAAAGCGCTCGCGCCATGCTCGGTGATGACCGAGCGCAATCCCTCCGAGACATACTCGAGCGCGACCTCCCAATCGACTTCGCGCCACTGACCATCCTCTTTGAGCATCGGACGCGTCAGGCGGTCCGGGGCATTGAGTCCCTCGTAGGAGAAGCGGTCCTTGTCGGAGAGCCAGCATTCGTTGATCTCTTCGTTCTCGAGCGGCACAACGCGCATGACCCGGTCGTTTTTGACCTGCACGATCAGATTCGATCCGAGGCTGTCGTGAGGGCTGACGGATTTGCGGCGGGACAGCTCCCAGGTCCGGGCGGAGTAGCGAAACGGTTTCGAGGTCAAGGCGCCCACAGGACAGATGTCGATCATGTTTCCGGACAATTCAGAATCGATCGTTCGCCCAACGAAGGTGGTGATCTCGGCAAACTCCCCGCGGCGCAGCATGCCCAGTTCCATGATGCCGGCGATCTCTTGGCCAAAGCGTACGCATCGGGTGCAGTGGATGCACCGGTTCATCTCCTCCATCCCGACGAGCGGTCCGACGTCCTTTCTGAAAACCACGCGCTTTTCTTCCGTGTAGCGCGAAGCTGAGGCACCGTAGCCGACAGCCAGGTCCTGGAGCAGGCATTCACCGCCCTGGTCACAGATGGGACAATCCAGAGGGTGGTTGATCAAAAGAAACTCCATCACACCCTTTTGGGCCTTGATGGCCTTCTCGGAACGGGTGTGGACGACCATGCCCGCCGTCACGGGGGTCGCACACGCCGGCAGTGGCTTGGGCGCCTTTTCAATATCCACCAAGCACATCCGGCAATTGGCCGCGATCGTGAGCTTCTTGTGATAGCAGAAGTGCGGGATGTAGGTGTCGAGCTTGTTGGCAGCCTCCATCACCATGCTGCCTTCGCGCACTTGGACTTTCTTTCCATCCAGAGTAATTTCGATCATGAGTGCTCGGTCAGGTTAGACGTAGGTCGGAACCAAGCAGGACTTGTGCTCGATGTGATGAAGAAACTCGTCCCGGTAGTGCTTGATAAAGGCGCGCACCGGCATCGCCGCGGCGTCACCCAATGCGCAGATGGTCCGTCCCTGGATATTGTCCGCCACGGAGTTGAGCAATTCGAGGTCCTCGAGCCGCCCTTGCCCATGTTCAATGCGATGCACGACGCGGTACATCCAGCCCGTCCCCTCGCGGCAGGGCGTGCATTGGCCGCAGGACTCCTCGAAGTAGAAATAGGACAGGCGCAAGAGCGACTTCACCATGCACCGCGTCTCGTCCATGACGATGACGGCGCCCGAGCCCAGCATCGAGCCTGCTTTGGCGATCGAGTCGTAGTCCATGTCGGTTTGCATCATCATCTCGCCAGGAACCACTGGGGCCGACGAGCCTCCAGGGATCACCGCTTTGAGCTTCTTTCCCCCGCGCATCCCGCCGGCCAGCTCAAGCAGCTTCGAAAACGGGGTCCCCAGCGGAACCTCGTAGTTGTCCGGGCGCTCGACATCGCCTGAAACCGAGAAGATTTTGGTACCGCCGTTGTTGGGCTTGCCGATCTTAAGGAACGCATCACCGCCGTTTAAGATGATCCAGGGGACGGCAGCAAACGTTTCCGTGTTGTTGATCGTCGTCGGTTTGCCGTAGAGACCAAAACTCGCTGGAAACGGGGGCTTAAAGCGCGGCTGCCCTTTTTTCCCCTCGAGCGACTCCAAAAGCGCCGTCTCTTCGCCGCAGATGTAGGCGCCATAGCCATGAAAGGCGTGCAACTCGAACGAGAGGTCCGATCCCATGATGTTGGTACCGAGGAACCCGGCCGCACGGGCTTCGGCGAGCGCTTCTTCAAAGCGCTCGTAGACATCCCAGATCTCTCCGTGGATATAGTTGTATCCGACCGAAATGCCCATCGCGTAGCCGCCGATGATCATCCCCTCGATCAGGATGTGGGGATTAAAGCGCAGAATGTCACGGTCCTTGAAGGTTCCAGGCTCTCCCTCGTCGGAATTGCAGACCAGATACTTCTGCCCGGGAAATTGGCGCGGCATGAAGCTCCACTTCAGGCCGGTCGGGAAGCCCGCGCCGCCCCGTCCACGCAACGCCGAAGCCTTCAGCGTGGCGATGATCGCATCGGGTGTGATCTTCTCGTCCAGGATCTTGCGTAAAGCGCTATAGCCACCGCGCTTTTGATACTCCTCCAGCGTCCAGTTAGCGCCGTTCAATCCGCCAAGGATCTGGGGAGCGATATGCCGGTCGTGCAGGGAGGTCATCATGGTCGGTTCTATTTCAGTTCGGCGAGCAAGGCATCGATTTTTTCGTCGCTCATGAAACTGCACATTCGTTTGTTGTTGACGATCATCACGGGAGCGTCGCCGCAGGCTCCCATGCACTCACCCTCCATCAGGGTGAAACGGCCATCGGCTGTGGTCTCCGTCCAGGTGACCCCGAGTCGCTCCTGCAGGAGTCTTCCCGCGCGTTCGCCACCCGATAGGGCGCAGGGAAGATTGGTGCACACGCTGATCTTGTACTTCCCCACCGGCTTGACATCGAACATATTGTAGAAGGTCGCGACCTCCTGGACTGCGATCGGGGGCAGGCCGAGATAGTGCGCGACTTCCTCGATCGCCTGCGCCGAGATCCATCCGTACTCGTCCTGCGCGACGGCCAATGCCGCCATGACGGCGGACTGTTTGCCCTCGGGAGGATACTTAGCGACCTCCCGATCGATCTTCTTTAAGGAATCTTGACTCAGCGGCATGATTGCGATGATTGCCTTTGACCTGAACTGAAACGGACGACTGAAGGCGGTGACTAGCGGTCGATCTCTCCAAACACGATGTCCTGCGTACCGATGATGGTCACGACGTCGGCGATCATATGTCCCCTGGACATTTCGTCTAACGCATGCAGGTGCGGAAAGCCCGGAGCCCGGATCTTCAAACGATAAGGCTTGTTAGCGCCGTCGGAGACGAGATAGATGCCAAATTCGCCCTTGGGATGCTCGATGGACGCGTACGCCTCGCCGGGCGGCACATGCATCCCTTCCGTGAAGAGCTTGAAGTGATGGATCAACTCTTCCATGTTGGTCTTCATGGTCACGCGCGAAGGCGGGGCCACCTTATGATTGGCGATCATGACCGGGCCGGAGTGATTGCGCAGCCACTCGATACACTGCTTGATGATGTGATTGGACTGCCGCATCTCCTCGATGCGCACGAGGTAGCGATCGTAGCAGTCCCCATTGACTCCCACCGGAATGTCGAACTCAAGCAGATCGTAGACCTCATAGGGCTGTTTCTTGCGCAGATCCCATTCGACGCCTGAGCCTCGCAGCATCGCCCCCGTAAAGCCCAGCGCCAGAGCGCGCTCCGCCGAGACCACGCCAACCCCGACTAGGCGCTGCTTCCAGATCCGGTTGTCCGTGAGGAGCGTTTCATACTCGTCCACATAGCGGGGAAAGCGCGTCGCGAAATCCTCGATGAAGTCGAGCAGCGAACCCTGGCGGTTCTCATTGAGCGACTTGATCGCACGCTCATTCTTGTACTTGGAGGTGCGGTACTGCGGCATCGTCTCGGGCAGGTCGCGATACACGCCGCCTGGCCGGTAGTAGGCCGCATGCATGCGCGCGCCTGAGACCGCCTCATAACAGTCCATCAATTCCTCACGTTCCCGAAAGGCGTAGAGGAAGACCGCCATCGCACCCACGTCGAGCGCATGCGCCCCGAGCCAGAGCAGGTGATTCAACAGTCGCGTGATCTCATCGAAGAGGACGCGAATGTACTGGGCCCTGAGCGGAACGTCGATGCCCAGCAGTTTCTCGATGGCCATAACGTAGGCGTGCTCGTTGCACATCATCGAGACGTAATCGAGCCGATCCATGTAGGGGACGGACTGGATATAGGTCTTCTGTTCGGCCAACTTCTCCGTGGCACGATGCAAAAGGCCGATGTGTGGGTCGGCGCGTTGCACGACTTCGCCGTCTAACTCCAACACGAGCCGCAACACGCCGTGGGCGGCCGGGTGCTGGGGCCCGAAGTTCAGAGTGTAGTTCTTGATCTCGGCCATCTCAGGCAGTCCCTCCGTACCCTTCTTCCCGAATGATGCGGGGAACGATCTCACGAGGGGCGATCGTCACAGGTTGATAAATCACGCGCTTTTGTTCGGGGTCATAGCGCATTTCAACCATGCCCGAGATCGGAAAGTCCTTGCGGAACGGGTGGCCGATGAAGCCGTAGTCGGTGAGGATGCGTCGCAAATCCGGATGGTTCTCGAAGACGATCCCATAGAGATCGAAGGCCTCGCGCTCGTACCAGTTTGCGGCAGGCCAGACGTCGACGAAGGACTGCAGCACGGGAAATTCGTCGTCATCGGCGAATACCCGCAGACGCACACGCCAGTTCAGGCTGACCGAAAGAAGGTGCGAGACGGCGCAAAAGCGGCGGCCCGTCCAGCCTTCCAGACCGTGTGTGAGGTAGTCGACCCCACAAAGATCGATCAGCTGCTCAAAGCGCAGATCCGGATGGGAGCGCAAGGTAGTGGCTACGTGCACGGCATTTTGCGCCTTGCAGACCACCGTCATCTCGCCCAGGGCGACACTCAAGCTGTCGATGTGCTCGCTCAGTGCAGCACGCAAACTCGCTTCCAGCGATTCCAGGCGGGTGGTCATGAATGGTCTTGGGGTGGATGAGGAAAGGCAGCTCAGGCGCGCGCGATCGTGCTCGTGCGCTTGATCTTGTTCATGAGCTGCAACACCCCGTAGACCAGGGCCTCCGCCGTCGGAGGACATCCAGGAACGTAGACGTCCACGGGCACGATCCGATCGCACCCGCGCACCACCGAGTAGGAGTAGTGATAGTAGCCGCCGCCGTTGGCACAAGATCCCATCGAGATGACCCAGCGCGGCTCGGTCATCTGATCGTAGACCTTGCGCAAGGCTGGCGCCATCTTGTTACAGAGGGTTCCTGCCACAATCATGACATCCGACTGGCGCGGACTAGGTCGAAAGACCACCCCGAAGCGGTCCAGATCATAGCGCGCAGCGCCTGCATGCATCATCTCAACGGCACAACACGCCAAGCCGAAAGTCATCGGCCAAAGCGAGCCGGTGCGCGTCCAGTTCAGGAGCTGGTCGACCTTGGTGGTGATGAAGCCTTCCTGTAGTCGTCCTTCGATACTCATGATTCGTTCGCCTTGTTTGCCGGGCGCACCGACCGGTCACTCCCAGTCGAGCGCGCCCTTCTTCCAGATGTACCAAAAGCCTACCGCAAATTCGATGACGAACACGACCATCGTCATAAATCCGTAAAGCCCGAGATCGTGAAGCGCAACCGCCCATGGAAAGAAGAACGCGGTCTCGAGATCAAAAAGGATGAACAGGATCGCAACCAGGTAGTAGCGCACGTCAAAGCGCATGCGTGCATCCTCGAAAGCCTCGAAGCCGCATTCGTAGGGCGACAACTTTTCGCTATCGGGATGGCTGGGCGAGACCAGACTGCCCAGCGTGACGGCAGCGACCCCCACGATGGTGCCAACCAGGATGAACAACAGCACCGGGAAATAGTTTTCGAGATTCAAGGCAGCATCCTGGTCATGCACTCGGTTCGGATTAGGGCTTTCTCATCCGCGCAAAAGAGGTTGACCCAAATCCGGGTCAGACCCGTACCTCTTCTCCAGGTTTGCGCGATCAATTCATTGGTGCCGACGGCGAGACTCGAACTCGCACAGCTTTCGCCACTACCCCCTCAAGATAGCGTGTCTACCAATTTCACCACGTCGGCACTGAACACCAGACTCTCGCCTGCCATACTGCACTTTACTTCGGAATCTCGCTTCCGCCACCTGAGGCCGGCACCCCGCTTGGCGGTGCCTTGGGTTCGGCCGGAAGCGTTCCGGGTAGATTGTCCTGCTTGGGACTCGGCAAAACCTGCGTTGGCAGGTTTTCAGTTGCTCCCGGTGCCAGCCTTGGGCGATTGTTCGCAAACCAGCTCAACGCCAGAGTCGCGGCGAAGAACACCACCGCGAGAACCGCGGTCGAGCGCGACAGAAAGTTGGCCGATCCGGTCGCTCCAAAGAGGCTTCCCGAGGCGCCCGCCCCAAATCCCGTCCCCATGTCGGCACCCTTGCCGTGCTGGAGCAAAACCAGTCCGATAATGCCCAGCGCCGAAAGGAACATGAGCGCGTAGATAACGTATCTTAGTATTTCCATGCTGTATCCAATGCCAAACCTAGCCTTTTTCCATCGCATCAACGATGGCCAGAAAATCGTCTGCGTTCAACGACGCACCCCCAACTAAGGCCCCGTCGATGTCGGTCATCCTAAACAGTTCCGCAGCGTTCGCGGGCTTGACGCTGCCCCCGTAGAGAATCGTCAGGGCCTCTGCAGCCGGTAGACTCTTTTGTGCAACTTGCCTTCGCAACATCGCATGGACCTCCTGCGCCTGCCCGGGCGTGGCGGTGCGTCCCGTACCGATCGCCCAGACCGGCTCGTAGGCCAGCACCAACTGATCGAGCTCGGCCGCGGCGAGCTCCTCGAGCACCGCCTGAAGCTGCGCCAATACAACTTCCTCGGTGTGACCGGCTTCACGCTCCTCGAGCGTTTCACCCACGCAAACGATGGGCCGGATGCGAGTCGACAGCGCGCGCTTGGCCTTTCTCGCCACCAATTGGTTGGACTCGCCGTTGAATCCGCGCCGTTCCGAATGACCCACCAGAGTCATGGCACATCCAAAATCAGAGAGCATCGACGCAGAAACCTGCCCCGTGTAGGCGCCACTTTCTTCATCACTGACGTCTTGCGCAGCCCAGAAGATCGCACTGTCCGAAAGCCCGTCCCGGGCCTGGCCCAGATAAGGGTACGGCACGCATACTCCCACAAGTGCTTTGGAAGCGGTGCGAAGTCCTGCGCGCAAAGCGCCCAAGAGAAGGGCATTTTGCGCGTGATTGCCGTTCATTTTCCAATTCCCGACAACCATTTTCGTGCGCTGCAGCATCGTGACCAGCCTTCTCCAAAACCGCCGAATTGTAGCGTTTTCGCGTCGGCACGGTCAAATGCGCCCCCTTTTGAGGCGGGACCGGAAGACGCCTAAATTGCTACACTGCAAGAACGATTTTTCCGATGTGCTGGCTAGACTCCATCAGGCGATGCGCCTCGGAGGCGTCTTTGAGCGCAAAGGTCTTGAAAACCACCGGTCGAATCGCTTTTTTCTCCAGAAGTGGCCAGACGCGCTCTTCTAGGCGCCGGGCGATGGCGGTTTTGAACTCCACCGACCTTGGACGCAAGGTCGAGCCGGACACGGTCAGCCGCCGGCGCAGGATCTGACCGAGATCCAGTTCGGCTTTTGCGCCCCCTAAAAGCGCGATGAGCGCAATACGTCCATCGTCGGCAAGGCAGGCAATTTCACGCCGCAGATAGTGCCCTGCGATCATGTCCAAAACGACATCGACGCCTTTGTTCGCGGTTTCCTGGGCGACGACATCGGCAAAATCCTCCGTCCGGTAGTTGATGCCCCGTGCGGCTCCGAGGGCCTCGCAAGCCCTCGCTTTTTCGTCGGAGCCGGCGGTTGCGAACACCCGATGACCGAACGCGTGAGCAATTTGCACTGCCGCCACCCCGATCCCGCTCGTGCCTCCCTGGACCAGCAGCGTTTCTCCGGGAGCCAGGCGCGCTCGGTCGAAGACGTTGGTCCACACCGTAAAGAAAGTCTCGGGAAGTGACGCTGCCTCGATCTCTGAGAGCCCCTTCGGGATGGGAAGGCATTGACCCAGGGGCGCTGCACAGAACTCCGCGTAGCCGCCGCCTTGCACGAGGGCACACACGGCCTGTCCTATTGCCAGACCAGAGCCCGCCGTATCCCCTGCGACGATCGTTCCCGCGATCTCGAGCCCCGGAATGTCCGAGGCCCCCGCAGGCACCGGGTAGTTACCCGTGCGCTGGAGGACGTCAGGCCGATTGACCCCGGCGGCTGCGACCTTGATGAGCACCTCCCCCGGCTTGAGCTCGGGGGTGGGCCGCTCGCTTGGGACCAACACCTCCGGGCCCCCCGGCTTTTGAATTTCGATCACCAGCATCCGTCGCCCTCCTCGTCTTCTCCGATCCAACCCCCATTATCGCGCGTGCGACCGAGCCGCGCCGGTCGCGATGTCGAGCGTCAACCCTAAGGGAGGTCGGCTCGCACGTGGCGCAATCCCCGGCCCAGCGCCAGGCTCAGTGCCGCCGCAATGAGGCCACAACCCAGAAGCGTGTCGGGTACACCCACACGCTGCGCAGTACTGCTCACAAGCAGACTGCCCACCGGGGCCACGCCGATGAAACTGGCGGAGTAGAGGGCCATCACCCTGCCCCGAAGTGCGTCGGGGACGATCGACTGGATGAGGGTGTTGCAGGCGGCAGCGGTTGCGATCATGCCGAACCCGGTCGCAATGAGCAAAAGGCAGCTCAGACCCAGAACGTGACTGTGCGAGAAGGCCATCGCAGCAAGGCTCGCCAGCACCGCGCTCCAGCGGACGGTCTGCACCAGGGCGTGAATGTGGGGACGGGTCAGCAGAAACGCCGACGCACACAAGGCTCCAGCGCCCGAGCAGGCCAGAAGCACCCCCAGAGTGCGCGAGTCACCTCCAAAGACGTCGCGTGCGTAGTAGGGCATGACGACGGTATAAGGTTGGACCAACAGACTCGCGACAGCGACCAGGAGCAGGAGGGTTCGAATCGAGCCGCGGTGCGCAGCGTAGGCCCAGCCTTCTCGAATTCCGCCCGTGCCGGGCGGGTGCGCGGGACTCGCGCGTTCCATGCGGACCCGAAACAAAGCCAGGACCACGGCGAGATAGCTGATCGCATTAAGCAAGAAGCACATGGCCTCGCCGATGAGTGCGACCACCAGACCCGCGATCGCCGGCCCCACCAGGCGGGCCGAATTGACGGCGAGGGAGTTCATCGCGATGGCGTTGGGTAACGCCTCCCGGTCGGCGATCAATCCAACGATGAGGCTTTGCCTTGCGGGAACGTCGACGGCATTGATCAACCCCAGGCAGCCCGCCAGGACCATGAGTTGCCAGACCTGCACATGCCCCATGAAAGTCAGAATCGCCGCC
The DNA here is from genome assembly GCA_049514215.1 of Burkholderiaceae bacterium. GTDB lineage: Bacteria > Pseudomonadota > Gammaproteobacteria > Burkholderiales > Burkholderiaceae_D > BOG-994. Next base: position 36,150 of record JBEKVI010000002.1, on the reverse strand, counting down.
AGCAGCGCCGGAATGATCGAAAGCGACTGCGTCACCCGCAGCAGCCGCAAGCGGTCAATGCGATCCAGTAGGACCCCGGTGAACGGAGCCAGCACCAGCATCGGAATCTGCTGAAAAAACGTGATGGCACCCAAAAGCCAGACCAGATGGCCGATGCGGTAGGCGAGCCAGCTCATCGCCACGTTTTGCATCCAGGTACCGACCAGGGAGACGAGCTGCCCGGAAAAATAGATGCGAAAATTCCGATGGCCCAGGGCCTTTAGCGATGCAGGCCAGCTTTTGAAATTCAAAGGCCAAAGACCCCTTTGTCGCGACTCCACCGAACGCTGTCGCTCGTAACCGGGCGCCCGTGGGCGCCCGGCACATCCAGCAGATCCTAGGCCTGGGGTTCTTCTGCGGCTGCGGCAGGCGCAGGTGCGGGGGCACTGGCCTGTTCTGCCGCGAGCGCCTTCATCGACAGGCGCAGACGGCCTTTATCGTCCGCTTCGAGGACCTTGACCTTGACCGTCTGGCCTTCCTTCAGGTAATCGGACACCGCATTGACCCGCTCCTGGGCGATTTGGCTGATGTGCAGCAGACCATCCTTGCCGGGCAGCACTTGCACGATCGCACCAAAGTCGAGCAGTTTTAGGACGGTTCCCTCGTAGACCGAACCCACTTCGACTTCGGCGGTCAACTCCTCGATGCGCTTTTTCGCGATCTGGCCCGCGGCGGCGTCGACGGACGCGATGGTGACAATCCCTGTGTCGTTGATGTCGATCTGCGTGCCGGTCTCCTCGGTCAGGGCCCGGATGGTCGCGCCTCCCTTGCCAATCACGTCCCGGATCTTTTCCGGATTGATCTTGAGCGTGATCAGGCGCGGAGCAAAATCCGAGAGCTCGGTCTTAAAGTGGGGAAGCGCCTCTTGCATCTTGCCCAGGATATGCAAGCGCGCCTCGCGCGCCTGCGCCAGAGCGACTTGCATGATTTCCTTGGTGATCCCCTGGATCTTGATGTCCATCTGCAGCGCGGTCACGCCCGTGGTCGTACCGGCGACCTTGAAGTCCATATCGCCCAGGTGGTCTTCATCGCCCAGGATGTCGGTCAATACGGCAAACTTGTTGCCCTCTTTGATGAGACCCATGGCAATCCCGGCAACGTGGGCCTTCATCGGCACGCCCGCATCCATCAGCGCCAGACAGCCTCCGCAGACCGAGGCCATAGACGAGGAGCCGTTGGATTCCGTGATCTCCGAGACCACCCGGATCGAATAGCTGAATTCTTCGGCAGACGGCAGACACGCCGCCAAGGCGCGCTTGGCCAGACGCCCGTGTCCGATCTCGCGTCGCTTCGGGGTCCCAACGCGGCCGGTCTCGCCCGTGGCGAACGGAGGCATGTTGTAGTGGAGCATGAAGCGATCGCGATATTCGCCCATGAGCGCATCGATGATCTGTTCATCGCGCGCCGTGCCCAGCGTTGCAATCACCATGGCCTGGGTCTCGCCGCGGGTGAACAACGCCGACCCGTGGGTGCGCGGCAAAAGACCGGTGCGAATGGCGATGGGACGCACCGTGCGCGTGTCGCGTCCGTCGATACGCGGCTCTCCCTCAAGGATCTGGCTGCGCACGATCTTCGACTCGAGCTCGAAAAGGATATTGCCGACCTCGACCTCGTCAGGGGCGACCCCGCCGACTTTTTGCGCCTCTTCGGTGAGCTGTTCGAGAACGTGCTTGGAGATCTGGCTCAGCTGCTGGGAACGCTGCTGCTTCTCGCGAATCAGGTACGCCGCACGCAGATCGGCTTCCGCAAAATGCTTCACACGATTGAGCAGGGCCTCGTTTTTGGGCGGGGCCACCCAATCCCATTCGGGTTTGCCGGCATCGCGCACCAGATCGTGAATGGCCGTGATCGCCGCTTGCATCTGTTCGTGCCCGAAGACGACGGCACCGAGCATGACGTCCTCGGGAAGTTGATGGGCCTCCGACTCGACCATGAGGACGGCTTGCTCGGTCCCCGCCACGACCAGGTCGAGCCCGGACGTGGACAGTTGGGTCTTCGTGGGGTTCAGAACATATTGACCGTCGACGTAAGCCACGCGCGCGGCGCCGATCGGGCCCGCGAACGGAATGCCCGAGATCGCCAAAGCGGCCGAGGCGCCCACCAACGCGGGGATGTCGGGGTCGACTTCCGGATTGACCGAGAGCACGTGGATGATGACCTGGACCTCGTTATAGAAGCCTTCGGGAAACAGGGGCCGCAGGGGCCGGTCGATCAGTCGGGAAGTGAGCGTCTCTTTTTCGCTCGGCTTGCCCTCGCGCTTGAAAAATCCGCCGGGGATCCGTCCGGCGGCATAGGTCTTTTCGATGTAGTCCACCGTCAAGGGGAAGAAATCCTGTCCCGAGCGGGCCGACTTGGCCGCAACGACGGTCGCCAAGACCACCGTGTCGTCGACGCTCACCAGCACCGCGCCGCTGGCTTGACGTGCCATTTCTCCCGTCTCAAGCGTGACTTGATGCTGCCCGTACTGGAAGGTTTTAGAGATCTTGTTGAACACAATGGTTTCCTTTCACAATGTCCCGGTTGATTTCAGGTGTGCCGGTACACCTCAACTGCAATGAGTCGCAAGGGCCGATGGCCCGGGTGCGCCTGCAATCTCAGGCCGATGCATGCGCGCCGAACCGGCCTGTATCGGGACGGCGCAAAACCCAAATAAACAAAAAGCCCGCGTCAGTGTTCTGGCGCAGGCTCGATGCCGTGATACGACTGGGGTAAGGACAAGTGCAACTACTTGCGCAGACCAAGTTTCTCGATCAGCGCACGATAGCGATCGGCATCTCTGCCTTTGAGGTAATCGAGCAATTTGCGACGGCGGCTGACCATGCGAAGCAGCCCGCGCCGCGAATGGTGATCCTTGGTGTGTTCCTTGAAATGCGGCGTGAGTTCATTGATGCGCGCCGTCAAAAGGGCCACCTGGACTTCAGGTGAACCAGTATCGTTTTGTGCACGAGCGTGCGCGGCAACGATTTCCGCCTTGTTCAAGTTGGCGAAGGCCATATCCAAACTCCTTAGACATGCGGTTGCGACTGGATGGATCGCACCGTGAAAGAAAGCGTAAAAGTATATCAGAGTCGCCCCTCAGAAGCCAGTGCTTCCCACCGGCGGCTCAGGGCTCGGCGGTCTGAACGCTCTCGCGATCGCAGGCGGGTCTGACCGATCCTTTCGGGTGAGCACAGCAAGGCGGATCAGCCCTTCCACGGTCCCCGCTGTCCAGAGCCGATTGCTTGGGCGCAGTGGCTGTCTACGCGGATCCCACCCCGATGGTGAGCTGGCGTTGGCGTCTGGCTTCGTACAGGCAGATCGCGGCGGCCACACTCGCATTGAGGCTTTCCACCACGCCGGTCATGGGAATGGAGACCAGCACATCGCAGGTCTCGCGGGTAAGGCGCCGCATTCCCTCGCCTTCGGCGCCGATGACCAGGGCCAGGGGTCCCTTGAGTTCGGATTCGTAAAGAGGTGAGCCGCTCGCACCCTCAGTGCCAACGACGCGGATCTCCCGCTCCTGAAGTTCGCGCAGCGTCCGTGCGAGGTTGGTGACCGTGATGTAAGGGACGCTCTCGGCGGCACCGCTGGCCGCCTTGGCGGCGGTGGCGTTCAGACCGCAGGCCCGGTCCTTGGGAGCGATCACCGCGTGCGCTCCAGCCCCGTCGGCGACCCGCAGACATGCACCCAGATTGTGCGGGTCGGTGATGCCATCGAGCACCAGCAACAGCGCGGGCTCGCTGAGTTCGTCGAGGATCTCGTCAATGCTGTGGGACAGGGGCACCACGCTCGCGCGCGCCGCAACGCCCTGGTGCCGGCCATGCCCGACCAGCCCATCTAGTCGCGCGCGATCGACCGCCAGGACACGCAGCCCCGCACCCTGGGCGCCCCGTAAGAAATCCTGCATCCGTTTGTCGCGGCGGCCCGCCTCGACGTAGACCTCGCCCACCGTCTTTGCATCGTGCCGCACACGCGCAGTAACGGCGTGAAACCCGAAGAGGATCCGGTCTTTCGTCACGGGCGACTAATGCTTTCGGCGGGCCACTTTTCCGGCCGGCCTTCCGGCCGCTTTGCGGGCGCGGCCGGCGGACTTCACGTGTTCGGCGTTCGAGGGGGCCTTGGTGTCTTCGCGTGGCTTGGCTGCGCGCTTGCCCGGGGCCCGGGGACCCGTCTTGCGTGCGCTTTTCGCCTCGTCTGGTAGCACACCGCGCATCAACTCGTTGTAGGTCGAGCCGCGCACGAGTCGAAATTCGATCTTGCGTGCCTCCAGATCGACGCGCGAAACCTGGACCGTCAAGGGCTCGGTCAGCCGGAAGCGTTGGCCGGTGCGCTCGCCGCGCAACTCGTGCAGCGCTTCGTTGAACTGAAAATAGTCCGTCCCCAGTTCGGATACATGAACCAGTCCTTCGACGAAGAGATCGTCAAGCGTGACGAATACACCGAAGGGCGCCACGCCAGAGATGGTGCCGCGGAACTGCTCGCCCACCCGCTCTCGCATGAAATAGCATTTAAGCCAGGCCTCGACGTCTCGGCTGGCCTCGTCAGCGCGCCGTTCATTGGCCGAGCATTGCAACCCGAACTGCTCCCAGATCGCGTGAATTCTCTGCGCCTCTTCCCTGGTGGGTACACGCGTGCGCGCGCCCGCCGGGATCGGATCATCATCGCTGCGCGGCAGGGAAGGGATGTACTTGGTCCCAGCCAGGATCGCCTTGATCACGCGGTGGGTCAGAAGATCGGGATAGCGACGGATGGGCGAAGTAAAGTGCGCATAGGCCGGATAGGCCAATCCAAAGTGCCCCCCGTTGTCAGGGCTGTAGATCGCCTGCTGCATGGAGCGCAAGAGCATCGTCTGCAACAGTGGAGCGTCCGGTCGATCGTGGATGCGCTGGGTCAGCGCCTGATAGTCGCTGGCCTGCGGCCGCTCACCGCCAGCCAGCGAGAGTCCGAGCGTCTTGAGGAAGGTTCTCAGATTCGCGAGCTTTTCGGGCGTGGGGCCATCGTGGACCCGGAAAAGCACGGGATGCTTCAGGCGCGTTGCGAAATCGGCCGCACACACGTTTGCAGCCAGCATGCATTCCTCGATGAGCTTGTGCGCATCGTTGCGCGTACGCGGAACGATCTGCTCGATCTTTCCCTCGGGATTGCACACGATCGCCGTCTCCGTCGTGTCGAAGTCGATCGCACCCCGGGCTTGCCGGGACGATAGCAGCGCCTGAAAAACATTGAACAGATGCTGCAGGCGGGGCACGATCGCGCTGCGCAGCTGGGCCGTCGGCCCTTCGGGCGCGGCCAGGATACTGGCCACCTCGTTGTAAGTGAGCCGTGCCGCAGAATGGATCACGGCATTGAAGAACTGGTAGGCCGTGACTTCCCCGGCGGCGCTGACCACCATGTCGCACACGAGCACCAGCCGATCGACGTTCGGATTAAGAGAACACAGACCGTTGGACAGCTTTTCGGGGAGCATCGGAATCACGCGGCGCGGGAAATACACCGACGTGCTTCGTTCGAAGGCCTCCTCGTCGAGCGCGGTCCCCGGCGCGACATAGTGGCTCACGTCGGCAATGGCGACGAGAAGTCGATGACCTGACCGGCGTGCTTCAAGAGGCTCGCAGTAGACGGCATCGTCGAAATCGCGTGCATCCTCGCCATCGATGGTGACGAAGGCGAGATCGCGCAGATCGACGCGCTGCGCCAGGTCCTTCTTTTGCACGGCGTCCGGCAGGCGATCCGCCTGGGCCAAAGCTTGCGAGGGGAAAAGGTGGGGGACATCGAACTTGCGCACCGCAATCTCGATTTCCATTCCCGGATCGTCGATCTCGCCCAGCACTTCGGCAATTCGTCCGATGGGCTGGGTATAACGCGACGGTTGCTCGACGATTTCGACCGTAACGACCTGGCCAGGTTGCGCCTTGCGCGTCTCGCCGGGCGTAATCAGGATGTCGTGCTTGATGCGCTGGTCTTCCGGGACCACGACAAAGACGCCCCGCTCGTTGAGGAGGCGTCCGACCAGCTTGTTGGTGCGGCGCTCGGTAACCTCGACGATCACGCCCTCGGGTTTGCCGCGATAGTCCGACCCCGTCGGCTTGACCAGCACGCGGTCACCATGCAGGACTTTGAGCATCTCTTTGGGCGCCAGCCACAGGTCGGGCCTGACGCCATCGTCCCGGATCAGGAAACCATAGCCATCGCGGTGCCCGGACACGCGCCCGGCGATGAAGTCGAGCTTGGTCGAAAGCAAGAGCACGCCTTTGCGGTTGGGCATGAGTTGCCCGTCACGTTCCATGGCGGCGAGCCGACGTTCGAACCCGTCCCAGGCCGGCGCGTTCACTCCCAATCGCTTGGCCAGCTGCTCCGGGGTGAGGGGTACGTCGGCGCTGCGCAGCTCGCGCAGCATCTCTTCTCGACTCGGGATGGCCACTTCGAAAGCGGGCGCGGCGGGGAACGATTCGTTCGACGCGCGTGCGCTCTTGTTGGATTCGCGGCGCTTGACTATGGGTCCGCCTTCGGGAGGGTTGGTATTATTCTTCTCTGTTGACAAAATGGGCAATCTCTTTACAATCTTGCGTTCGCTTTAGCCCCATCGTGCCCAGATGGCGGAATTGGTAGACGCACTAGGTTCAGGTCCTAGCGGTGGCAACACTGTGGAGGTTCGAGTCCTCTTCTGGGCACCAGGACCGCAGGCAGCTACGGCACCCTTTAGCGGTCCACTTCCTGCCTTTCCCACAAATGAAGCTCGGTCGGATCCGCGCCTTGCTGCGCAGGGTCTGCAACGAACGCTTTTTGATATTCAATACATCGGGTATTTTAACGAGCTTTCAAGTCGGCTCCACGCTCGTCTGCGCGTGGTCTTCCTTCGGAAAACTCGAAGCGGCAATCATGGCGATGCAGACCCGAACCTTCACCGCTCGCTCGAGCGGTCTGGCAGGTCCATCCGGCTACCAGCCTTACCGCATGTCCGCGACGACCTGAATCGGCCGTCCTGGGAATTGCTGTAGGGCAATAGTAGCAGCAAAACCCGCCAATCTGAATTTACCGTCTTTTATCCCCTCGGCTAACGCTGATAGCGTCCCACGAATCGGCCCTGCCCGACCACATGTCCCTGCATTGCCGCAAGCACCTCGCTCTTACTCGCGCCGCCGGGCAGATTCAGGCTCGAATCGAGCGCGTAGAGGGTGAAGGAGTAGCGGTGGGGATAGGGCCCCACGGGACACGGTCCCAGGTAGCCGGTCCTGTCGAACCCGTTTTTGCCCTGCTTTGAGCCATCGGGCCTCAGTTCCTGGGCAGGCACACCCTCCGGAAGTCCCCGCGTTTGGGGCGGCAGATCGTAGAGTACCCAGTGAACGAACGGTCCCGTAATGAAGGTCAGCGGAGAGTCCTTGGCCGTCACGAGAAGAACGAGACTGCGGGTGTTTTCCGGAACGGCGCTCCAATTGAGCGCAGGCGAGATCGCTTCTCCGTCACAGGTGTTCTTCTTGGGGATGGATTCATTGGTCAGATCCGGGCTCGACAGCTCGATGACGGGATAGATTCCGTCCGCATCGAGCGAAGGTGCACAGGCCGCCTGCGCCAGAAGCAAGGACGCGGCCACGAGACCGTTGAAAACGCGCCAGGCGCCGTCCGAGCGGATACCCATTTCTTCCTCCAACTCCATCCATGACAAATGCCGTACTCGTCGCATCCCCTCGTACACTACGCCTTGTCCGGATGCGATGACGTTTTTGGGGCCGTCACTTCGAGTGACGGATCTTACTGCGCTCAGGACACTCCATGTACGCCCAAAAACCGCAGGCCCGGCGTTGCGGTGACAATTGGTTACCAAGTCTTTGAAAGAAGCCGCTTCAAAGAGCCGGACTCATAAAGGCAATGCGCGTGCCCGCCACGCGCCCAGCTCTCTCCTTGCGCTGCAGACCCGGGTTGTGCGGGCAGCCCCAGTGCATCAGGGACCCGACGTACCCCGCTTCATCCACGCTGCCAGTTGATGCGGCCTCAAGGTGTCATAGTCCTCGAACGGCTGATGGATCCACGGATTCGTGGGAAGATGCATCACAAAATAGTCAGGTCCAATGTGGTTCCGGAATCGACCAGGTCGTCCACGAGGAGCAGTCGTCCACTGGGCGCGCTGCGTGTGGCGGTGATGTGACGCGCGATGTCGAGGTCGCCGCGCCGCGTGCCGCCCTCCTCCCTGTAGGAACTCGCGGCGAGGATCGCCAGCGGCAGATCGAAGATGCGAGAGACCACGTCACCCACGCGCAGTCCTCCGCGCGCCAGGCAGAGTACGTGGTCGAATCTCCAGTCAGACTCGAACAGGATCATGCACAAACGCTCGATCGTACGGTGATATTCGTCCCAGGAAACCCAAAGATCGGAACCGCTCGGTGGCGCACTCATGGGGTCACGTGGCCTCAGAGGAAGGGATGGCGCAGCACGATCGTCTCGTCGCGCTCGGGCCCGGTCGAAATCATGTCGATCGGCACGCCGCAGACCGAGGCAAGCCGTTCCAGATAGCGTCGCGCGTTCAAGGGCAGCCCTTCGAGGGTGCGGATGCCAAAGGTGCTCTGCTTCCAGCCCTCAAGCTCTTCGTAGACCGGCTCGCAGCCCTCGATTTCTGACGCTCCGAAAGGCAGGATATCAATCACCTTTCCGTCGATCCGGTAACCGACGCCGAGCTTGATCGACTCGACGCCGTCGAGCACGTCAAGCTTGGTGATGCACAGCCCCGAGACGCCGTTGATCTGAATCGAGCGCTTCAGGGCGGCCGCATCGAACCAACCGCAGCGACGGGCGCGCCCCGTGACCGACCCAAACTCGTTGCCCCGCTCGGCCAAATGGCGGCCGACGGCATCGAACAGTTCCGTCGGAAAGGGACCCGATCCGACTCGCGTGGTGTACGCCTTGGTGATCCCCAGAACATAGTGCAGACTCTGCGGTCCTACACCCGCTCCGGCGGCAGCGGCGCCAGCCACGCAGTTGCTCGAGGTCACGTAAGGGTAGGTCCCGTGATCGACGTCCAAAAGCGCTCCCTGGGCTCCCTCGAAGAGCAGACTCTGCCCGTTTTTTTGCGCTTCATAGAGGAGCCGGGGAACGTCAGCAATCATGGGCTTGATACGATCAGCCAATTTGAGGGTGGCGTCCTTGACTTCTTCGAAGTCCACCGGCGCAACCTTCAGGTAGTGCTGCAGGACGAAGTTGTGATAGTCCAGCACCTCGGCAAGACGCTCAGCAAAGCGTGCCGGAGCAAACAGGTCCTGCACACGTAAGGCCCGGCGCGCCACTTTGTCCTCGTAGGCCGGCCCGATCCCCCGTCCGGTCGTGCCGATCTTGCTCGAGCCCTGCCGAGCCTCGCGGGCCTGGTCGATGGCGATATGCGAGGGCAGGATCAGGGGACAGGCTTCGCTGATGCGCAGTCGCGCTGCAACGCTAAGGCCGGCCTGTTCAAGTTCGGCGATCTCGCCTAGCAGCGCCGTGGGCGAGATCACCACGCCATTGCCGATATAGCAGGTCACGTTAGCACGCATGATCCCCGAGGGAATCAGGCGCAAGACAGTCTTCTTGCCGCCGATGATCAGGGTGTGGCCAGCGTTATGGCCGCCCTGGAAACGCACGACCGCCTGCGCATGGTCGGTCAACCAATCGACCACCTTGCCCTTGCCCTCGTCGCCCCACTGGGTGCCGATGACGACGACGTTTTTAGCCATGATCAATGCTCATCTAGTCAGGAGAAGGGAAGGAATGCCAAGCGGATTCTAGCGGTGTTCGGCGTGAAACGGTTCGATTGTCCAGCCTTCGGCGCGCAGCACGAGCATCCGGTCGCAGTGAAACTCCTCGAGCTCTGACTCATGGCCCGGCAGGGCCTGGACCACAATCTCGCCAGCGCTGCGCAGGGCGGAAATCCGGCTTCGCAGCGCGACATCGTTCGAGAAGGGTGCCCAGATCGCGCCAGGGACGGGCGAGTGGGGCAAAAGCGGTGCGAGATCGCGCAGATAGAGGCTAAAACCCGCTGCCGGACGGGCGCGGCCGAACGCCTCGCCGACCTGATCGTAACGACCGCCCCGGGCCACCGCGCTCGGCAAGCCTTCGCAGTAGGCTGAAAACATGACACCGCTGTGATAGTAGTAACCCCGTATGTCGGCTAGATCGATCGTGACCTGGGTCACGTCAAGGCCGGCCACGAGCGTTGCGAGCGCGTCAAGTGCGGCGCCGATGCGCGGCAAAGGCGGCAGCGTGTGACGCGCCCGATCGATCACTTCGACGCCGCCGTAGAGCTCACACAGTGCGACTACGGCGCGCGTCGTCTCCGGCAGCAGGCCTTGTAACTGCGCCAGTCCGTCGCGGTCTTTCGCCGAAAGCAGGGCATGCACCTGCTCGGCCACCACAAAGCCGGCCGGATCGGTAGCGAGGATCGCGCGCAGGATCTGGGCATGGCCGAGATCGAGTCTCACCTCGGGGATACCGACCCTCTCGAGCGCGGCGAGCAACAGTTGCTGGATCTCGAGATCCGCCTCGAGACCGGCATGACCATAGATCTCCGCGCCGACCTGCAAGGGTTCGCGAGTGGCCGAAAGCGCCTGGGGCCGGGTGTGGACGACACTGCCCGCGTAACAGAGCCGGGTCACTCCCTGGCGGTTCAATAGATGCGCGTCGATGCGCGCAACCTGGGGAGTGATGTCGGCCCTAAGCCCCATCGTGCGACCTGAAATCTGATCGACGAGCTTGAACATCTGCAAGTCCATGTCCTGACCTGTTCCGGAAAGCAGCGATTCCGTGTACTCCAGAAGCGGCGGCATCACGAGCTCGTAGCCATAGGTCCGAAACAGGTCCAACAAACCGCGACGCAACTCCTCAATGCGGCGCGCTTCGGCAGGCAGGATGTCGGATATCGACTCGGGTAATAGCCAGGCTGGCATGTTCGGAGCGACCGAGCCCCGATGGGCTCGTGCGGCAGGTCAAAGGAGGGATTTTAAGTCAGAACAGACTCGCGACGAACAGGAGGATGAATCCGACGATGATTGAAAGCAGGCCCAAAAAACGCACCTGTCCATCGGTAAATTCGACGATGCGGCGAAAGGTATCCTTCCAACGCGCAGGTGCGGCAAAGGGCATAAGACCTTCGAATATCAACAGCAACGCTAAGGCCACCACGATGGTCGACCACATAACTGCCGCCTACTTCTTCGGATTCGGCACGATCGTAGGATTCTTCATGTACTTGAAGAACTCGGAGCTCGGGTCGACGATGATGAGATCGTCGTGACCGCTAAAGGTCCGCCGATAAGCCTCGAGGCTCTTGTAGAAAGCATAGAACTGGGGGTCGCGGCCAAACGCCTCGGCATAGATCTGGGACGCCTTGGCATCACCCTCGCCCTGGATGGCTTGGCTCTTTTCGTAGGCGTCAGCGAGGATTACCTCGGTTTGACGGTCCGCATCGGCCTTGATCTGCTCCTCCTCGGCGGCCCCCGTCGAGCGCAGTTGATTGGCGACGCGATTGCGCTCGGCCTGCATGCGCTGGTAGACCCGTTCACTGATCGTAGCCAGGAGATCGACGCGCTTTAGGCGTACGTCGACCACCCGAATGCCGACTTCACCCGCGTCCTTGGCGACCTTGGTCCGCACCGCGTTCATGACCTCTTCGCGTTGGCTGGAGACCACCTCAGCGACCGTACGCTTGGTGAATTCCTCGTTTAATCCGGCGCGAATGATCTGCATGAGCCGGTCTTGCGCAAGGCTCTTTTCGCCATGGAAACTGACGTAATAGCGTACCGGATCGGTAATCTGCCATTTGACGAAGAGATCGACCAGAAGGTTGCGCTTCTCGGAGGTGATGTACTTGTCAGCCTGCGCGCCATCGATGGTCTGGATGCGCTTGTCGACGGTGACGACCTGATCCACCGGATAGGGCCATTTCAGATACAGGCCAGGCTGCGCGATCACCTCCTTGACCTTCTGGAAGGTAAACACGATCGCGAAATTGCGCTGGTCGACGATGAAGATCATGGAGCTCGCGATCAAGACCAACAGCAGGATCACGGCAATGAGGGCAACGGCGCGGTTCATCATGGTCACGGCTGACTCACTAGCGCACCTCGCGCTCGCGGCTGCGGATGGGGTCGCGCGAGCGCGCGTCGTCGTTTAGCGGGGGGTAGGTCGGGGCCGCCGGGGCGGACGGCTGGACCGTGGCACCCGCGACCGGCGGGGCCGCCTGGGCGTTGCGCGCCGAATCGAGCAATTTGTCCAGGGGCAGATACAGCAGATCGCTCGAGGCACGCGTGTCGATGAGGACCTTGGCCGAATTCGCATACACCTCTTCCATGGTCTGCAGATACATCCGGTCGCGGGTGACCTGCGGGGCCTTGGCATACTCGGTGAGTACTGCCTTAAACCGCTCGGCGTCGCCCTGTGCGGTCGCCACAACCTTGGCCTTATAGCCCTCGGCCTGCAGGACGAGCCGGGACGCGTCGCCTCGGGCGCGGGGAACGACGTCGTTGGCATAGGCCTGACCTTCGTTTTTCGCGCGCTCGCGGTCCTGGTTCGCCTTCACGGCGTCGTCGAAGGCGGCTTGCACGGCTTCCGGAGGTTGAACGTTTCCAAGGGTCACGCTCGTGACCAAAAGACCGGACCGGTAGCTGTCCAGAATGCGTTGGATGGCTTCCTTCAACTCGATGCGGATTTGTTCGCGCCCCTCGTAGAGAACGTAGTCCATCTTGCTGCGGCCCACAATTTCCCGGACCGCCGTCTCTGCCGCCTGCTCCACGGTGTCGTCGGGATTGGCGTTATTGAACTGATAGTCGGCCGCATCCTGGACCCTGAATTGCACGGCAAAGGGTACGTCGATAATGTTTTCGTCTTCGGTCAGCATCGACGAATCACGCAGATTCGTCTCGCGGTTGAGGCTGTTGCGCCCGATATCGATCGAGTGCAGCGAAGACAGCTGGACTTTTTCGACGGACTCGATGGGATATGGATAGTGGTACCAAAGGCCGGGTCCGGTCGTATCTTTGTATTTTCCGAACTTCAGAACGACCCCGGCGGATCCCTCGGGCACCTGGTAGAAACCGCTCAAAAGCCAGATGACGAACAAGGCCGCAGCCACGCCGCCAAAGGCGATGCCCAGCCCGCGCATTCCGCCCCCGCCGCGCAAGGGACCGCCGCCGCGCCCACGCCGCCCGAAAAGCGACTGCAGGCGCCGGTTGAAGTCCTGCCAGAGCTCCTCCAGATCCGGGGGGCCGTCGTGCTTGGGGCGACGCCCGTCACCTTCAGAAAAGGTGAGATTGTCCCAACGCGATGGAAGACGCGCGCCAGCAGGCGCGCTCAGAAGGCTCGGCATATTTAGGTTGGATTCAGGCACCTAATTCGGCGAAGCTCGAATCGGGGCCCGGTGACGCTTGCACCGGGGTCACTCCCGCGAACTGCACAGCGGCCTCAACCAGCGCGGCGCGCAGCATGTCCACCCCAGTACCGTCTCGAGCGCTTAGCGCAACGCGCCGGATGGTATCACACTCGTCGCGCTCAACGCCGGGAGCCAGGCCCGCGGCGTCGATCTTGTTCCACACCAGAATCTGGGGAATGCGCTCGGCGCCGATCTCGGTCAACACCGCGTTGACCTGTTCGATTTGCTCGAGCCGCGCAGGGCTCGAGGCATCGACCACGTGCAAGAGCAGGTCGGCCATCGCGGTTTCCTCGAGCGTTGCCTTGAAGGCCTCGACGAGTTGGTGGGGAAGCTCGCGGATGAATCCGACCGTATCGGACAGGACGATCTGGCCTGCCCCCTCGAGATAGAGCCGGCGCGAGGTGGTATCGAGCGTGGCGAAGAGTTGGTCGGCTGCATACGCCTGGGCATGGGTCAACGCGTTAAAGAGCGTCGATTTCCCGGCATTGGTGTATCCCACGACTGACACGCCGAAAGCACCTTGGCGCGTGCGCGCACGCCTTTGGGTCGAGCGCTGGCGGCTCAGTTTGTCCAGCTTTCCGCGCAGGGTCTTGACCCGCTCCCCGATCAGGCGCCGGTCGGTCTCAAGCTGGGTTTCCCCAGGGCCTCTTAATCCGATCCCGCCTTTTTGCCGCTCAAGGTGGGTCCAGCCGCGCACAAGGCGCGTCGAGAGATGTCTTAGCTGGGCCAACTCGACCTGGATCTTCCCCTCGTGACTTTTGGCGCGCAGCGCGAAGATATCCAGGATGAGGCTGGTCCGGTCGACCACCACGGTCTGGAGCAGCCGTTCCAGATTGCGCTGCTGAGCACCCGAGAGAGCGTGATTGAAGAGAACGAGGTCAAGATCATGGTCTCGGATGGCCGCCGCGATCTCCTCGGCCTTTCCGGTTCCAACGAACAGGCCCGGATCGGGCGCCTGTCGCGTCCCCGTGATCTGTATGACCGCCTGAACACCGGCAGAACGTGCCAGCAGTCCCAACTCGATGAGGCTGCTGGCCTCATCCGAGTTCCCAAAGTCGATTCCAACCAGTGCGGCGCGCGTAGGATTAGCCTTCGATGCTATAGGCGCGAAGCGCCCGGACCGCGAACGGGATGATCATTCGGCGGCTTCGATATTGAAATTCACGGCACGCGCCGGCACCACTGTCGAAATCGCGTGTTTGTACACCATCTGGGTCACCGTATTGCGCAAAAGCACCACATACTGGTCAAACGACTCGATTTGACCCTGCAACTTGATGCCGTTGACCAGATAGATCGACACCGGAATATGCTCTTTGCGCAGAACGTTCAGAAATGGGTCTTGTAGTAGTTGCCCCTTATTGCTCATGATAACTCCGGAGGTTGTTGTTGTTCCACTTTCAGCGCAGGCAAAACGCGGCCCCGTGTTGCCCCTACGTCATGTTGGGGGCCCGGGGCTCGTTATCAAGTTCGCAGGACGCTGGGCGGCGTGCCATCCTCTTAGCGCGAAATCAATGTAGCCCATTTCGTTGCCAATTGCCACAGCATCCAGACCCGATGCGGTCAAATTCGGCCGCCATCAGGAAAACCAACGCCCGCGGCGCTTTTCGAGGCCCTAGGCCCGATCCGCAAAGGGGTTGCGGCCCGAACGGAACTCGATCCTCAATGGAGTGCCTTGCAGGGAAAAGGTTTCCCTGAAAAAGGATTCGAGATACCGGCGATACGTGTCTGGGATCCGGTCGAGGGCGTTACCGTGGATGACCACCACGGGCGGGTTTTGGCCGCCCTGGTGCGCGTAGCGCAGCTTGGGACGCGTCGGCCCGCGCCGGGGCGGCGCCTGCCGCTCACATGCGGCAATGAGGGCCCGCGTGAGCTTGGGCGTCGGAAGTTTCGCGACCGCTGCAGCGTAGGCTAAGTCCACGGAGCGAAGCAGTGCCCCGATTCCTTCGCCTCGCAGAGCCGAGATGAAGTGGCGCCGCGCAAACGACAGAAATCCGAGCTTACGGTCGATGTCGCGCTTGATGAGGCCACGCCGATATTCGTCCAGGTCGTCCCATTTGTTGATCGCCAGCACCAGCGCCCGCCCCGACTCGAGTATGAATCCGCCGATGTGGGCGTCCTGCTCAGAGACCTCTTCCTTAGCATCGATCAAGAGGACCACAACGTTCGCCTCGGCGATCGACTGGAGGGTTTTCACCACAGAGAATTTCTCGACCGCCTCGAACACCTTGCCGCGGCGCCTCAAGCCCGCCGTATCGATGAGCGTATAGCGTTTCTCGCCCCGATCGAAGTCGATGTGGATACTGTCGCGCGTGGTGCCCGGCTGGTCAAAGGCGATGACTCGCTCCTCCCCCAAGAGCGTGTTCACGAGGGTCGACTTGCCCACGTTGGGGCGCCCGACGATGGCAATACGCACGCGCCTCTCATCGGCCGGGACCTCGTCTTCATCGCCCGCTTGCCCGGCGGGCGTAACCAGATCGAGGGCGATTTCGACCAGATCGCTCACTCCGTCACCGTGCGCGGCCGAGATCGCCAGCGGCGCACCCAGTCCCAGTTCGAAAAATTCGGCGGTGACCTGAGCGCTGCTCATGCCCTCGGCCTTGTTGACCCCGACCAAGATCGTCAGGCCCTGTTTGCGCAGATCGTCTGCGATCTCCTTATCCTGGGGCGTGATGCCCTGGCGGCCGTCAACGAGCAAGATGACCACGTCGGCTTCCGCGACGGCCTGCCGGGTCTGCTTGGCCATCTCATGCACGAGGCCCTCTTTGACGACCGGCTCGAATCCGCCGGTATCGATCACCAGAAAGGGACGCTCACCGATGCGCCCAGCCCCATAGTGACGATCGCGGGTGAGCCCCGGCAGATCGGCGACGAGCGCATCGCGCGAGCGCGTCATGCGGTTAAACAGCGTGGACTTTCCCACGTTGGGACGACCAATCAGGGCGATGACGGGGAGCACGGCGGGCATGATTGGTTCAACGGCCGCCTCGGAGCGGCCGACCTGCCTAAGGGGTTGAAAAGGCGTAGATACCGCCCTTGGAAGTCTGTACCAGCAAGAGCTCCTGATTGCCCACGCGCGCGACCACCGGCGCCACCCGCACCGGCGATCCATCGGTTGGGGCACGCGCGACAATCGATCCGTCGTCCGTCGCAAGCCAGTGGACAAAGCCCTCGAAATCGGCCACCGCAACCGAGTCCTTGAGCACGGCCGGCGTCGTTAGCGCCCGATACTGCAATTTGTCGTCTTTCCAGACGCCGCCGCCGCCCAGGCGGGACATCGCCTCGACGGTCGACTTCTCGTCGCACAGATAGGCGTTATGGAGGTCTACGGCGATGCCGCTGGGCGTGGAGACGTCGCGGGTCCAGACCGCCGCCCCTTTGGTAAGCTCGAAGCACCCGGCCCGACCCTGGAACGTGGCCACGCACACCTGGCGGCCGGCAATGACCGGGGATCCCATGACGTCGGCGACGCGCTCAAGTTCGGTGGTTCCCTTGGGGATGGCGACGGCCGACTCCCAGCGCAGACCGCCATTGGTCAGTGCGAGGTCGATCAGCCTGCCGCCGGGCAGACCCGCGTAGAGATTGCCCGAATCGATGACAATGCCCGGGGCGCTACGCAGGATCAAGGTCTGGGGGGGGCGCTGATAGGCCCACTTCCGCTTGCCGGTGGCACCGTCGAAACCGATGAAACGGCCATCCGAGGTTCTTGCGACCACGAGCCCCTCCCCCACCGCGGGCGGACTCAACACTTCACCGCCCACACTGGCCTTCCAGCGGGTCTTGCCGTCGATCTCGAGGACGACAAGCTCGCCGTCAGTGGTCGCCACCGCGAGCGTCGCCGCGTCCGCGCCGACCCCGGCCGAAAGATTGGACCCCACGTTCTGTTTCCAGGCGACGGCGCCCGTGAGGGTGTTAAGCCGTGCCACGGTCCCGTCGTTGGCGGCCACATAGGTGTCCATCTCGTGGACCGTCGGCGAAAAATAATAGCGCCCGGCGTCGCCGATATTCAGATTCCAAACCTGTTTGACATCGAGCTTGGTCGTGATCGGACCCAAGGGCGTCGGAGGATGCGGATCATCCGACTTAAATAGGTTAGACAGGAAACACCCGGAAAGCTGCGTCGCCAGAATGAGGATAAGGAGGCGACGCATCATTTCTTCTCCGACGGATTGGGGGTGGGCGTGGGGACCGAGGCAGGCTTGTCCGGCGTGGCCGCAGTCGTCGGCTTCGCCTCCTCAGGCGCTACGGCACCCGTGGCGGTCGACTTGGACTGATTCGCCGCGACCGCGCTGCCCAGGGCATCGAGCTTGAGCTGAATCACGTTGGTGTAGGCTGTGCGCACATCGTTGCCCACGGCCACGAGTTTCGTGAGCGCCATCTCGTACTGCGCACGCGCCAAATCGAATTTGCCCTGGGTCGCGAGAATGTCGCCGCGACGGTCATCGAAGGCCGCCTCAAAATTGACCGGCACCTCCCCGTCAAGCTGCTTGAGCGCGAGATCGGCCTGACCCTCGTCTAGGAGAACTCCCGCCAGACGCAATTTGGCGACCCAGCGGTATTCCGGATCGCGCGCGTGCTCGGCCGCCCACTCCAACTGCGTCTGAGCGGACTTCACGTCGTGGGTATCGAGATTGGCCTTGGCCGCCGACAGCGCGGCCATCTGGGCGTAGGCGGTGCCCGAGTAACGATCCAGCATCGTTCCGGTAATCTCCTTGACGAGCGGCATCTGCTTGCCAGCGATGGCCTTGTCCAGTTGCTCGTAAAGCAGTGCGGCCTTTGAGGCCTGGTTAGCCTGGTAGTAGTTCCACGCGCGGTACGCGAGCACGGCAAGGGCGGCGGCGACGATCACCGCGGTCACGAGGGTCCCCCATCGATTCCACCAGTCCTTCAGTTCGTCCAGCTTTTCCTGCTCTTCCAGATCGTATGCCAATTTCTGTCCCTGACTTATTCTTCGAATTCGGTATCGCCAAACAACGCCCCGACCAAATAGTCGGAGAGCTGGTCGAGCGCGACGCGCTCCTGGGGTCCCTTGGACTCGCCCTGGCGCAGCGCCTTGACGCTGGCCTGCCCCATCTTGAATTCCTCCTCGCCCAGGATGACGGCGAACTCAGCGCCGCTCGCATCGGCTTTCTTGAGCTGGGCCTTAAAGCTGCTAGGCGAACCGTCCCCGCTACAGTGCAAAACGACGTCCAGTCCACCCGAGCGCAGACCTTCGGCGACGCGCAAAGCCAGGCGCGAGGCGTCCGCACCCTGGTGCACGACGTAAACATCGCAGCGCTCCTGCGCCGGAAGCGCGGATTCCTGCTTCAGCAGTGCCACGATGCGTTCAAGGCCCATCGCAAAGCCGCACGCCGGCGCGGGCTTTCCGCCCATGAGTGCCATGAGCGGATCGTAGCGCCCGCCACCGCAGATCGTTCCCTGCGAGGCGAGTCCGGGACTAATCCACTCAAAGACCGTTCTGTTGTAGTAGTCGAGCCCGCGCACGAGGCGTGGATTGACGCTAAAGCTCACCCCCGACTCTCTCAGAAGCTTTTGAAGTTCGTTAAAGTGCGCTTGCGAGCCATCACCGAGATAGTCGATGAGCTTGGGAGCCCCTTCGGCAAGTTCCTGGAGTGCCGGATTCTTGGTGTCCAGAATCCGCAACGGGTTGGTATGCAAACGACGACGCGCATCCGCGTCCAGCAGCGCCTCGTTCGCCTCGAAGTAGCGTACGAGGTCTTCCCGGTGGCGCGCGCGCTCTTCGGGTTGCCCGATGCTGTTGAGCTCCAGACGGACGTTCGAAAGCGCGAGATCATCCCAGAGCCTTTGACCCATCAAAATGACTTCGGCATCGATGTCCGGCCCGGCGAACCCCAAAGCTTCCACGCCGAACTGGTGAAATTGGCGCGAGCGGCCGAGCTGCGGCTTTTCGTGGCGGAACATCGGCCCGATATAGCAAAGCCGCTTGGGGCCGTCGTAGAGCAGGTTGTGTTCAATGACCGCGCGAACCACGGATGCCGTGCACTCGGGCCTTAAGGAAAGATCCTCCCCATTTAGCGCGTCCCGGAATGAGTACATTTCTTTTTCGACGATGTCCGTGACCTCGCCGATTCCGCGCTTGAACAGACGGGTGAATTCGACGATGGGGGTGCGGATCGGACGATACCCGTAGGCACGAGCAAGCGCATCGACTGCCATCTCCACGCGTTCCCAATAAGGGGCATCGGCCGGAAGGATGTCGTTCATCCCCTTCACAGCGGCGAGCCGCTCGGCGGCCGGGCCGCCCCGTTCTGCCCCGATTGCAGAACTCAAAGGACATCGGCAGTCGCCGCTGCCTCCCGTTGCTGTCGGCCGTAGCGCCGTTCGACGTACTCGGCCACGATCGCCTGGAACTCCTCGGCGATGCGCTCGCCTTTCAGAGTGACCGAGCGTTCCCCGTCCACGAACACGGGCGCCACGGGAGACTCGCCCGAGCCGGGCAAACTGATGCCGATGTCGGCATGCTTGGATTCGCCAGGGCCATTCACGATACAGCCCATGACCGCCACGTGCATGGATTCAACACCCGCGTAGCGGGACTTCCAGTGCGGCATCTGGTCGCGCAGCCAGCCCTGAATCTTGGCCGCAAGTTCCTGAAAGACCGTGCTCGTGGTGCGTCCGCAGCCAGGACAGGCGATGACCATCGGAGCGAAGGCACGCAGACCCATGGTCTGAAGGATCTCCTGGGCGACCAGGACTTCGCGGGTGCGATCCCCACCCGGCTCCGGGGTGAGCGAGATTCGGATCGTATCCCCGATACCTTCCTGCAGCAAAACGGCCAAGGCCGCCGTCGAGGCCACGATTCCCTTGCTGCCCATGCCCGCTTCGGTGAGCCCGAGGTGCAAGGGATAGTCGCAGCGACTGGCGAGTTTCCGGTACACCGCAATGAGATCCTGGACGCCGGAGACCTTGCACGACAAGATGATGCGATCGCCGGCAAGCCCCAACTGTTCGGCGCGCTGGGCGTTCTCGATGGCTGACGTCACCAGTGCCTCATGCATGACGGCCTGGGCGTCGCGCGGCTCCGGGCGCCGGGCGTTCTCGTCCATTACACGGGCGAGAAGCTCCTGATCGAGACTGCCCCAATTCACACCGATGCGAACCGGCTTTTCGAACCGGCAGGCGACTTCGATCATCTGGGCGAAGTTGTCTTCCCGCTTGGCGCCCTTGCCGAGATTGCCCGGATTGATCCGATATTTGGCCAAAGCCTCGGCACACCCGGGGTATTGCGTCAGGAGTTTGTGACCGTTGTAGTGGAAATCGCCCACCAGAGGCACGTTGATTCCCATCCGATCGAGCTGCTCCCGGATGGCGGCCACTTCCTGAGCCGCTTCGGGGGAATTGACGGTGATGCGCACGACTTCCGAGCCTGCCTGCGCCAGTTCTTTGACTTGGATTGCCGTGGCGATTGCGTCGGCCGTATCGGTATTGGTCATCGATTGGACGAGAATGGGCGCGCTACCGCCCACCCAGACTGCGCCAGGACCCGAACCGATCCGAACCTTCCGAGTGGCATGACGGCCGCAGGTCTGCGCATCCTTTTGGGTCTCGCGCTGGCCGGCCAGCGCGGGCTCCGCCGCCGGGGCGGCGAACTGTGGGGCCTCTGCCATAGTGCTGTGTCCTATTTCGGTTTACTTAAGCGTGATGTGTGCGACGCGGTCACGGGTGTAGGGGACGAGGTCGACGACGCTTCCCCGGTATTGCAGGGCAACGCCGGGCGCATTGCCGATGACGAGTTCCAGCGGCGGATCACCATCGAGGGCCTTCCCCGCGCCGGCATGATTCAGTTGCGCCATGAGGATCTTGCCGTCGGCCTGACGGACTTCGACCCAGGACTCATCGTTAAAGCGCATCACCAGATCGCCATTGAGAGCCGCCGGCGCAGCCGACGCCTGCGCAGGCGTGGCGTCGTTCGCGGTGGGCGAACTCGAAATCGAGGCCAGCGTCAACGGGGCCTGTGCAACCGGAGGGGCGAGCGTTCTGGGATCGGGTGTCGCGCGGTTGGCCGCCACGGCAGACGGTGCTTTTTCAGCCTCCGGCTGCACGGCGGTTGCCGTCATTGCGGCAGCCGGGCCGCTCGGAACCGGAGTTCCGTACTCTGACCCTGTGTGCCCGGCGATCCAAGCCGCAGCCACCGCTTCACTATGGTGGAACGACTCCGTCCCGGACCAGGCGATCAGTCCGGCAGCCAAGGCGAAACCCAGGGTTCCCAAGCGCATCAGGCGCGCCCCGCCCGAATCATGGTTGCCGCGCGTGCGCTGCGGAAAGGGCGTCTTCAAGGAGGGCTGGAAGCTCAAGTCAGAGGGTTCCGACGACTTGCCGAGCAAGGCGTCGAGCTCTTCGATGAGACGTGCATCGTCTACATGCAGGATCTTGGCGTAATTGCGCAAAAAACCGCGCGAATAAGGCGCCTGGGGCAGCTCTTCCCAGCGTCCTTCTTCGATCGCCTCGATCTTGCGCACGCCGATCTTCAGTTGCGATGCGACTTCTTCGGCCGAAAGCCCCAACGACTCGCGCGTCTCGCGCAGCCGGGTACCCAACGGCTTGGCGGGCGACCCTTCGCTGCCGTCGAAGCGCGCGCAAGCCTTGGTCGCGTCGGTGATCTCGCCGGGCGCCGATTCGCCCGGCTCTCGTTCATTCATTGTAGGCATGGCGAGCCTGCAGTTCCGCCTCGCGTGACCCAGGGAAATTGCGCTCCAATTGGGTTGACAGACTTAATTCCTCAGGCCCGTTGCCCAATTGGTGCTCGATGCGGATGCCCAACCACAGGCTCTCCGCACTGGCTGATGACGCAGATTTGTTCACGAGGCTGACATAAAACCGCGCGCGCTGGGTCTCACCACGCGCATAAAAAATCTCCGCAAGATTCAACGCCGAAACCGGCCCTGAAGGATCGAGCTGGAAGGAGCGTTGGAAGTAATTTTCAGCGGCCGTTTTATCGCCGGCGCGCATCGAGCAAACCCCCGCATTCTGCAGCGGCTTGGCGGGTTGAGGATAGAGCGGGTTTTGAATCGCCTTCAGAAAATACGGGATCGAATCCGTCGTGCGCCCGTTCTGGCACAAAAACCAGCCATAGTTGTTCAGGATATCCGAATTATCCGGCGCCAGTTGCAAAGCCTTCTGAAAGCTCTGCTCGGCAAGCTGCTTTTCTCCCAATTCCATATAGACGAGCGCCAGCACGCCATGCGCCTCGGCAAACGTCGGATCCACACCCAGGGCCTGCTTGAGTTCATCCAGGGCAACGGCAAACTTGCCGTCTTGGTAGTAGCCAATCGCCAGTTCCATATGCAGCCGCGCACGCTTGCGCGCGTCCGTATCCGGCGAGCGATCCTTGATGTTGACGGCCTGGCTCGAAGTTGAATTAAAGCTGGTCCCCGGGTCGGGGTTAAACCCTCCCTGACTGGAATTCTGGCTGACGATCACCGGCTGCTCCGGCGGTTGCTTCGGGCCGAACGAGCACCCCGCCAGGCCTGGCAAGGCAGCGACCATGCAGCAAAGCCAGCTAATTGGCAAGCACTTGCGGCCATGCCCAAACCTCATGCAGAAACCTCGGCAATATGGATCACCTTTGCGTTGCGTTCGGCCCAGCGGGTCCGATCCTGCACTTCGCCTGCGAGTTGGCCGCATGCGGCATCGATATCATCGCCGCGCGTCTTGCGAATCGTGGTAACGATACCGGCGGCCAACAGCACTTCCCCAAACGCACGAACGGCGCCTTGCGCCGGACGGGCCAGCCCCGAATCGGGAAAGGGGTTAAAGGGTATCAGATTCACTTTGCAAGGCACCTGGGCCAGAAGCCGTGCCAACGCCTGGGCCTGTGTCGGGCTGTCATTGATTCCGGCAAGAAGCACATATTCGAAGGTGATGAAATCGCGCGGCGCATGGACGAGATAACGCTCGCAAGCGGCCATGAGCTCGGCCAGAGGATACTTCCGGTTGAGCGGCACGAGTTCGTCGCGCAGGGCATCGTTGGGCGCGTGCAACGAAACCGCCAGAGCTACAGGACAGTCCAGAGCAAGACGGTCGATCATCGGAACCACGCCGGAAGTCGAGACCGTCACGCGCCGCCGCGACAGGCCATAGGCGTTGTCGTCGAGCATGATGCGCAAGGCCTTCACAGTCGCCTCGTAATTCAGAAGCGGTTCACCCATTCCCATCAAGACGACGTTGCTGATCTTGCGCTGCGAGACGCTCGCCGGTGGGTCCCCCGCGCGCAGTGTGTGTTCGGCCCACCACAGCTGGCCGATGATCTCAGCGACCGTCAGGTTCCGGCTAAAGCCCTGTTTGCCGGTCGAGCAGAAGCGGCAGTCCACCGCGCACCCGGCCTGGGTCGACACACACAACGTCCCCCGCTCCGCTTCCGGGATATAGACGCTTTCCACGGCATTGCCACGACCCACATCGAGCAGCCACTTACGTGTGCCGTCGGCCGAGACGTGGTCGGCCAGCACCGCAGGCGGAGCGACGGTCGCTTCCTTCTCGAGCACAGCGCGCAATGACTTCGCAAGGTCGGTCATTGCGGCAAAATCGGCCACCCCGAAATGATGCATCCAGCGCAGCAGCTGGCGCGCACGAAACGGCTTTTCTCCACGCGCCGCGCACCAGGACTTGAGGTCACTGGCGTCGAAGTCGAGCAGGTTGACCAAAGGGTTCATGGGGAAGTTCGCCGTGTGCGCTACGCCCGGCTCTAGCGCGAGTAGACGCTCAGGGTCGGGAAAAAATACGCCACCTCGGTGCGTGCGGTCTCCGGTCCGTCAGAACCGTGCACCACGTTCGCGTCGATACTGTCGGCAAAATCCGCCCTGATGGTACCGGCAGCGGCCTTTTTGGGATCGGTCGCGCCCATCAGGTCCCGATTGAGCTGGATCGCATTCTCGCCTTCGAGGACCTGGATCATGACCGGTCCGGACACCATGAAATCGACGAGGTCCTTGAAAAAGGGGCGTTCCTTGTGGACCGCATAGAATCCTTCGGCTTCGGGCCGGGAGAGGCGTGTCATCCTCGCCGCGACGACTTTTAGCGACGCGTCCTCGAAACGGGAATAGATCTTTCCGATCACATTTTTGGCCACGCCATCGGGCTTGATGATCGATAAAGTGCGCTCAATCGCCATAAAAACTCCAACCTAAAGAAGGGATTAGTGAAAAAATCAACTTTAAATTGTAGCACGCGCCCCCACCTGTCCGTCAGTTGCGGGCCCCCGGGAAGCCCGGGGTCTGGGCGCGGCATTCCGGACGGGAAGAAAACGGTCACGGGACGGTGCAGTTCCAGCGGGCGTGCAACTTCTCGATAGTTCCGGTAGTCTCATTCTTTAAGCGAGTAGACTCGCTGACTTGTTCGAGGAGATACGATGAACGAAATGCAAAGAGCCAACCCCTATCAGTATGGCGCCGGCGAGCTCAGCCAGGCCGAGCGCAATCGGGTGCTCCGTAACACCTACTGGCTGCTTGCCCTTTCGCTCATCCCGACGGTCGCTGGAGCCTGGCTCGGGATCACGCTCAATTTCGGGCAGGTGATGGCCCGCAGTCCCGGGACTGCCCTGATCGTTTTCATGGTGGGCGCCTTCGGTCTGATTTTCGCGATCCAGCGCTTTCGCAACAGCGCCCTTGGAGTCGGGCTTCTATTGGCATTTACCTTTTTCATGGGCTTGATGCTCTCGCGGCTGCTCGCCTATGTGCTCGGTTTCTCCAATGGAGTCACGCTGATCACGATGGCTTTCGGCGGCACGGCGGTGATTTTCTTTGTCATGGCCACGATTGCCACGGTCAGTAAGCGCGATTTCTCGGGGCTCGGAAAATGGCTCACCGTGGGTGCGGTCATACTGATCGTCGCCTGCCTTGCGAATTTCTTTTTCCAGATTCCGGCGCTGTTTCTGACGATCTCGACGCTGGCCATCGTCATCTTCTCCGCGTTCATGCTCTATGACGTGCAGCGGGTCGTCAATGGCGGCGAGACGAATTACGTCAGCGCAACACTCGCGATTTACCTGGACCTCTACAACGTGTTCCAGAACCTGCTGATGCTCCTTGGGATCTTCGGCGGCAATCGAGATTAAGCGTCCTTGACAGAAGCGGGGGGCGGCTTGCCGCCCCCCGCTGCTTTTGAAGGCCCGCAGCAAGACCCGGTTTGGCGCACCGCCGCGCTTCTCGCGTACCGAAGTCTTTGACCGGGTTCCGCTGCCGGTCAGTCGAAACCCGGCGACTGGAATCCGGGCTTGCCGAGTTGGTCTGGATGTTGCGGGACGCGACGAAAGCGCGTCGTGTCATATCCCATCGTCTCAAGACGCTCGAGGAGTTCCGCGTAGCGGGACCCGCTCATGTCCGGAGAGCGCGCGAAAATCCAGCCCAGGCTCTTGTCGGGGTACCCGAGGATCGTGTACTGGTAATCGGGATCGACATACAGGGTCAATTGGCTCACATAAATGGGCCAGAATAGGCGCACGCGCCAGTGCGCATTGCCGCTTCCCGGCACCACCGAGTCGACGAATTCACGGCGCGTCTCGGGTTCGTCGAAACCGCCCTTGCGTCCGACATAAAGATCGTCTATCGCGCCATCCGGTCGCAGCGTCCATTCGGAATAGCTGGCCACGTACCCCTTCTCGCCGAAATACGGAATGTTCGCAATGTTGTACCAGCGCCCCATGTAGCGCGGCAGATCCACATGGGCGAGCTGGGGCGCCTCTAGGGCCAGCGAATTCGGATTCGGGGGCGTGGACTGGCATCCCGCGATACCCAGCGCCACTAGTACGAGGACACTGCACACAATGCCACGCGGGTCAGACTTGCTCGGTGCGCTCAAAAGGCTCCTCCTAGGAACAGATGCGGCCCGACGGGGACAGACCGGCAGGGTCCTATCTTCCCACAGCGCCGGGGTCAGGCTCTGGAATCGGGCCCTGCGTAGGCGTCGTCGGAAGGCGCTCGAACACCGCCAGCGATTCGACGTGCGAGGTCTGTGGGAACATGTTTACGATGCCCGCGCCGCGCAGGCGATATCCCGCCTGGTGAACGAGAATGGCCGCATCGCGCGCCAGAGTTCCCGGATTGCAGGAGACGTACACAATCCGTTTCGGCCCGTGCTCTCCTTGCTCTGCCAGCGCTTTCGCTATTGCCAAAGCGCCCTCGCGTGGCGGATCGATGAGCAACTTGTCGATGTGGCCGAGCGCGTCCAGATCCTCGCGCACGATCGTAAAGAGGTCCCGAGTCTGAAAGGAGCATCGGTCTGCGGCGCCGTTGTGGGCCGCATTGGTGCGGGCGCGCTCGACCAAACCGGGACTGCCATCGATGCCAATCACCTCCCGTGCCCGCCGCGACAGAGGAATACTGAAATTGCCCAGGCCGCAGAAGAGATCGACGATGCGATCGGTGGGCTCTGGCGCGAGGAGGCGCACAGCACGCCCGACCAGAACGCGGTTGATGAAATGATTGACCTGCGTGAAGTCCGTCGGGCGAAAGGGAATGCGCGTGGCAAACTCGGGAAGGCTGAAATAAAGCGGCGTGGCCGTAGCGCTCAGTGGGTGGGCGGTCTCGGGACCCTTGGACTGCAGCCAAAACTCGATCCCGTGCGCCGTGGCAAAGGACGTCAGCCGTTCCCGGTCTGCGACGCTGACCGGGTCAAGGATGCGCAATACGAGTACGGTGCAGTCCTCGCCCACGGCTAACTCGATCTGAGGCAGGCGGTCGCGAATGCTAAGCCCCTCGATGAGCGCTCGCAGCGGCACGAGCAGGCGGGACACGTGCTCGGGCACGATCTCGCAGGTCTTCATATCGGCCACGAAGCTGCTCTTGCGTTCGTGAAAGCCGATGAGAATGCCCCCGCGCTTGGCGACAAAGCGCACGCTAAGGCGCGCCCGGAACCGGTAGCGCCAGCTCGGCCCGCGGACCGGCCGGTAAATCTGCTCGGGCTCGACCTTGCCGATGCGAGCCAAGCTGTCCTCGAGGACACGCTGCTTGACGGCGACCTGGGTGGCCGCGTCCATGTGCTGCATCGAGCAGCCGCCGCAGACCCCAAAGGACGGACAAGGCGCTCGGACCCGCGCAGCGCTCGCATGCAGCACTTCGACCAAAGAAGCGATTTCGTAGCTCGCCTTTCTGCGAAAGCTCCGATAGCGAACGGTTTCACCGGGCAAGGCCTGCTCCACAAAGACGACCTTGCCAGCGACGTGGCCGATGCCTCGCGCGTCCTGGTCGAGCGACTCGATGCGCAGCCCCGCCTCACTCATCGCGCAACCCCACCGACTGGGGGCAGGGGTGTGAGCCCGGCGCAACCGGCACCGGACGGCGGAACGATCGCTAAGGCCACCCCCGTGCAGATCGGCTCAGGGC
Organism: Burkholderiaceae bacterium; assembly: GCA_049514215.1. GTDB lineage: Bacteria > Pseudomonadota > Gammaproteobacteria > Burkholderiales > Burkholderiaceae_D > BOG-994. The sequence continues at coordinate 8,406 of JBEKVI010000002.1, read as the reverse complement.
TCGTCAACGCTGACCCAGGCAGCAAGAAATTCCTTCCAGTGGGGCTCGGGAAGAGCCCTCAGGGTGGAACGCGCCAGGGCGACCTCCGCGGCATAGGCCTCGTGGCTTAGCGCGCCTCTGAGCAGCTGAAACCGGCAATAGACGAGCCAGGTATTGAGGACGTCGGTCTCGCAATAGTTGCGAATCTCGGCCAGTTGGCCGCGCGAATACGCGTCCCAGACTTGACTGCCGTCCATGCCGAGCTTGCCCGGAAAACCGCACAGGCGGGCCACATCATCGAGTGGCGCATTAGCACGACTCTGATAAGAGGCGAGCACGTCCATGAGATCGAGGTGCCGGGCGTGGTAGCGGTTGATGTAGTTGTTGTACTTGAATTCCCGGTCGTCTTCCCCAAGCTCCCAGTAGCGCAGTGCGACAAGACCGTGAAGGAGACTGCGGTAATGCAGGACGGGCAGATCGAATCCGCCGCCATTCCAGGACACGAGCTGCGGGGAATACTTCTCGATGGTCCGATAGAAATCCTGGATCAGCTTGGCCTCGGTGTCCTCCAAACTTCCGAGCGAGCGAATGCGAAGCCCTTCGCTATCGCGAAAGACGCAGGAGATCGCCACCACACGCTGCAAATGGTGCGGCATGAACTCCCGGCCGGTTTTCTCGAGGCGTTCGGCGAAGCCGCGTTTGACGACCTCCGCCTCGGAAAGCTCGGCCGGCCAGCCATTGAGCCTGCGCAAAGCGGCGGCATCAGGCACCGTCTCGATATCGAATACCAAAACCGGAATCATCGAAACGTCACCTAGAGCAGAGCATCCTTGCCTACACCCCGGGTCACGAGGGTGCGTTTCAGTTTGACGAGTGCCTCCTGCTGGATCTGGCGCACACGCTCGCGAGTCAGACCCAGCTCGTCGGCCAGATCCTCCAAGGTCGCTGTGTCATGGTTGTTCAACCCGAAGCGGCGCTCCACGACGAAACGCTGTTTTTCGGAAAGCCGCTCAAGCCAGCTGCCCACGAGAATTTCGACTTCGTGGTGCTGCGCAGTCGATTCCGGGGTTGCCGAACCTGTATCGGCGAGCGTGTCGCCCAAGGAAAGGGTCGGGTCGAAGTCGAGCGGAGCATCGAGGGACGCGGTATGTTCTGAGAGCGCCAGCACATCGGTGACATCCTCACGAGTGCGTCCGAGCAGATGCGCGATCTGCTCTGTGGTCACTTCGCTCGAACGCGCGCTCGTGGCACGGGCGGCTTCTTCCAGGTGCCGCTTGGCGCGCAGCACCTGGTTCAAATCGCGCACCACATGCACCGGAAGCCGTACGGTACGGGACTGGCTGATGATGGCGCGCTCGACAGCCTGTCGAATCCACCAGGTCGCGTACGTGGAGAAGCGAAAACCGCGCTGGGGATCGAACTTTTCCAGGGCATGGATGAGGCCGAGATTGCCCTCTTCGATAAGATCGAGCAGCGCCACGCCCCGGTTCAGATAATTCTTCGCAATGCTAACGACGAGTCTTAGGTTGTGCTCGATCATTTTCTGGCGCGCAGCAAAATCGCCCTGCGCGGCCAGCGTTGCCGTCGCGAGCTCCTCAGCTGGCGTCAGGAGCGGCTTGGCGCCGATGCCATGCAGATAGTGCTGGATGCTGTCGGTTGCGAGTTCCGTGGTCTCGGGGACTTCGGCTGCCTCGGGGCTGTCTTCAGCCGGCGCGGCACCATCCAAGGGGATCCCCAGTGGCGCTTCACCGTCGGTGCTGGCGGCGTGCCCATCCATTTCCGTCTCGGTCGCACCTTCAGCGGGCTCAGCATCCGTCTCGGCCTCGAGGTGGCTAGCCTTGCGCGAAGAGGGTCTTTGGGATGCCATCAACGGCTCGGCAAATATTTCAGTGGGTCCACGGGCTCGCCTTGACGCCGAATCTCAAAGTGCAACTCGATCTTCTCGGATTCGGAGTTTCCCATTTCGGCAATTTGGTCGCCCCTTTTGACCGGCTGGTTGTTCGCCACCAAGATCTTACTATTGTGCGCGTAAACCGAGATCAATCCTTCGGTATGCTTGACGACAACGAGATTGCCCAAACCGCGAAGGCCCTGACCGACATAGATGACCGTTCCGCTTCCGGAGGCGAGAATCGGATCGCCCATCTTGCCTGCGATATCGATGCCCTTGTTCTTCGGTGCATTGAACTGCGATAACAGGGGGCCCTTAGCCGGCCAGATCCATCCAATGGCCGCCTCGTCGCCCGCCGGCGCAGCGGCATCTGGCGCAGGTGCCGGGCTGGGATTGGCCATGGCCACGACCGCAGGCGGCGCTGGGGGTGTGCCCGAATCGGCTTGCCCCTCAGGCCGCGAAAGTTCCGCGAGCGCCGCATCCGAATAGGGTCTCTTCACGCCCGAGGGGCCGGATTTCAGAGGTGCGTTTGCGCCCGCATTTCCCGGCGGCGGAGGACTTGGCGAGCCTGGCATACCCGCATCGGAGGCCGCGCTTGCGCCCAGCGCACGCTGCTCGACCGTGCTGCTTCCCACCGGTGTCGCTTGCGCTACGGTGTCGCCCGAAGCGAGATCAGGCGGCCCGAGTCGCAACGTCTGCCCAACCTGCAGGTGGAAGCTCGCATCGAGGTTGTTCCATGCCGCGAGTTGACGATAATCCTGGTTCGTCCTTTGACCGATGCTAAAGATCGTGTCGCCCGGTTTGACCGTATAGGTCGGCACCGGTGGGGATGGCGGTGGCGTTTCGGGTAGGACGGGGGGCGCCGGCTGCGGCTCGCTTCGAGCGGCGGGATTCGGGGAACGATCGGTGACCGGGGCGAGATTGCCATTGCTCGCACATCCCGACAGCAACGCGACAAGACCGAGCGCAACAGTGACGCCCCAGACGGGACGGGCGAAGACTCCAAACATGGTGAGGATAATGTGAGGCGAGAAGATCGGGGACGAGAACGCGTCTCGGGGCAAGTGTAACGCACAAACGCAAACGAAAAAGTGACAGCGAGACAGCCGAAGACCGCTCTGTTCGCGGAACAGCCTAGACGATACCTGCAAGCAGCGACACAAAGCGCACTTCGGCTAACAATTCGCGGGAGAAATTTGTTTCCGAGGTGCGAACGATGCGCCACAGGGATTGCCGCTCCTGGCCCAGGGGGGCGATCGCGACGCCACCGACGCGCAATTGTTCGAGCAGCGCCCGCGGAAGATCAGGCGCGGCCGCAGCAATGAGCATCCCGTCAAATGGTGCCGCTTCGGGCACGCCTTTCAGGCCGTCACCATAAATCAGACGCAGGTTGGCAAGCCTTAAGGGACGCAAATGAAGACGCGAACGCTCGTGCAAGCCGCGAATCCGTTCCACCGAGTACACTTCGCGCGCGACGCAGGCCAGAATCGCGGCCTGATAGCCGCAGCCGGTGCCAACCTCGAGCACCCGCTCACCGTCCAGTGCTGTGCCCAGCGCCTCGGTCATGCGCGCCACGATATACGGCTGGGAGATGGTCTGCTCATAGCCGATGGGAAGAGCGGTATCCTCGTAGGCTCGACTCGCGAGCCCCTGATCGACGAACGCATGGCGCGGAATGCGTTGCATGGCCGCAAGGACCCGTTCGTCTCGAATCCCGGAGATCCTGAGCCGCTCGACCATGCGCTCGCGCAAGCGCACCGAGGTCAGTCCAAGACCTTCCTTGACCTCTTTTTTTTCTGGGTCCGCCGTCTTGCGGTCACGACCGGGTTTGCGCCTGCTTGAATCCCCAGCGGCAAGCTCGACCATCCAACCCTTGCGAGGCGTGCGTGTCATGGCTTTAGCCAGCTGACCAAATCCGAAAGCAGCGCATTGTGCGTGAGGTCGATCTGTAACGGTGTGACGGAGACCTGGCCGTGTGCGAGCGCGTGAAAGTCCGTGCCCGGGCCCGCGTCACGGGCGCTGCCCGCGGCTCCAATCCAATACATTTTGTCGCCGCGCGGATTGGTCGTGGCAAACACCGGCTCGGACTCATGGCGCTTGCCCAAGCGGGTACCCACGATAGGACCCATCGTCTCGTAGGGAAGACTGGGAATGTTCACATTCAGCAGGAAAAGTGGGGCCAGAGGCGACTGCACGTGGCGTGCGACGATCTCCTGGGCGATGCGGGCCGCCGAGGCCAGGTGGGCCGTCTCCTTATCCACCAGAGAAAAGGCGATCGAAGACACTCCGAACAGAAACCCCTCCATGGCAGCAGCCACGGTACCGGAATAGATGGTGTCGTCTCCCATGTTCTGACCATGGTTGATCCCGGAGACGACGAGGTCGGGGCGGTGCTCAAGCAATCCGGTGAGTGCAATGTGCACACAGTCCGTCGGCGTGCCGTTGATGTAGTAGAACCCGTTGGCTGCGCGCGAGACCGAAAGCGGCCGATCCAGCGTCAGCGAATTCGATGCCCCGCTGCGGTTCTGCTCGGGCGCGACCACCACCACTTCTCCAAAGCCGGCGAGCGCCTGCGCAAGCGCCTCGATGCCTGGCGAGAAGTAGCCGTCATCATTACTGACCAGAATTCTCACGCCGGTTCTCCCGATGCCCGCACTAGGCCGATAGCGACCGCACACCCGCTCGCAACTTCGCTCCTCGAGAGCACCACTCCCTAAAAAGGGACCGGCCGAACCCTGCAAGGATACGGCTTTCCGCGGCGCTTTTAAAACCGGTCTTGGGGCTTGTCTGTTCGTCTTTGCCCTAGGCGACCGCAACGAGCTGATGGAGGCGGTCCGGATCCCGGGCCAGGGCCTCGCTTGCCCCCTCAAAGACAACGCGGCCCCGGTCCAGAACAAGAGCACGACGCGTTAAGGCCAAGGCCAGCTTGGCGTGCTGTTCGACCACGATGATCGCAAGCTCGCCCTCGGCTACGAGCGTACGGATGGCGCGCGTCAACTCCAAGACGATCAGCGGCGCAAGACCTTCCATCGGTTCATCAAGGAGCAGGAGTTTGGGATTGGTCACGAGAGCACGGCCGATCGCGAGCATCTGCTGTTCGCCTCCTGAGAGCTGGTTTCCAAAATTTTCGCGGCGCTCGGCCAGGCGTGGAAAGATCTCGAATACGTGCTCCGGGCCCCACGGACCGGACCGCGCGACGGCCTTCAGGTGTTCGGCAACCGTCAGCGACGGGAAAACCAGACGCTCCTGGGGCACCCACCCCAGGCCTTGCGCCACGCGTCGGTACGTGGCCAACCGGGACATCTCGCGGCCCTGCCAGTAGAGGGCGCCCGAGTGCAGTCGCGTAAAGCCCATAAGCGTGATGAGCAAGGTCGTCTTTCCCACGCCGTTGCGTCCGAGAAGGGCAAGGCTGTCTCCCTGCCCGATTTGAAGCGAAATGTCCTCGAGCACCACCGCCTCGCCATAGCCTGCGCTCACTCGCTCGAGTCTGAGCAGTTCAACCATCCTCGCCCTCACCCAGATACACCTCGCGCACGCGGGCGTCGCCGGCGATCTCCTCGGGAGTGCCCTCGACCAGCACGCGGCCGCCCACCAGTACCGTAATCCGCTGAGCAAATTTGAAAACCAGGTCCATATCGTGCTCGATGAGCAGGATCGTGACGTCTTTCGGAAGGCCGGCAAGGACCTCGAAGAGCTCGCGGCTTTCCGCACGCGGAATTCCGGCGGCAGGCTCGTCCAATAACAGGATCTTGGGTTGCGTCGCGAGCGCAAGGACGATTTCAAGCAGACGCTGTTTCCCATAGGGCAAAGACGCGGTGTACTCGGTAGCCACATCTTCGAGCCTGAGCTGCGCGAGGAGCGCGCGGGCCTCGGCGATCTCAACGCCATGACCGCGAACCGCGCGCCACCAGTGCTGAGCCGAGCCGCTTCGTTCAAAGACTGCAAGCAGGGTCGATTCGAGCACTGTGAGACGTCCGAAAAGGGAATTGATCTGAAACGTTCTCGTCAGTCCGCGCTTGACGCGCACGTGCTGTGAAAGCGCCGTGATTCTCTCCTCTGCCAGATAGACTTCTCCGGAGGAGGCTTTCAGGGCACCTGAAAGCAGATTGATGAAGGTCGTCTTGCCGGCACCATTGGGGCCAATCAAGGCATGACGGGCTCCACGCTGAAGCTGGAATTCGATCGCACTGTTGGCCACGAAGCCGCCCCAGACTTTGCTCAGGCTCTCGGTGCGTAGCGCGAGGCTCACGGAGTCTTCCGATCCAGGCGTTCCCAGGCCCGCTCGAGCACGCCCATGATCCCGCCACGTCCGACGAGTACGACGACGATGAGTAACAAGCCGATCCAGAACTGCCAGTAGACGGGATTTAAGCCTGACAGATAGTCCTGCGCGATCATATAGACCGCAGCACCCACGAGCGCGCCATAAAGACGACCCGTTCCCCCAAGAACCAGGATGATGAGTAGCTCGGCCGAACGCGAAAATCCGAGCGTATCGAGGCCCACGAACTGCGTCGTCTGGGTCAATAAGGCGCCCGCAATGCCGGCCACGGCCGCACTCACCGTGAATACCGCGACCTGGCGCGCACGTACCGGCGCGCCTAGGGCCGGCATGCGCTTGGGATTTTCTCGGATGCCTCGAAGAGACAGACCGAATGGCGAGCGTGTGAGATGGCGCAACACCACGAAAAGTAGGAGCGTGATCACCAGGCAATACGCATAGGCGACGCGGCCTTCGATGTCGAAGGAGAAAAGGCCCAGAAGCTTCCACATCTCGATCCCCGAGAGACCGTCGACGCCCCCCGTGACGGCAGCCGCCTTGTTCGCCGCTTCAAAGAGCATGAGCCCGATTCCCAGGGTGACCATAAGACGCGACAGATCTCCCCCGCGAACCACGAGAAAGCTGATCGGAAATCCCACCGCTGCGGCCACGACCCCCGCGGCAAGGAGTGCGCTCAGCGGTTCGCCCCATCCATGCGAGGCCAAAAGACCCGCGGTGTAGGCGCCAAGGCCGAAATACGCGGCGTGCCCCAAGGAGACGATTCCCGCGTAACCCAGAATCAGATCGAGGGAGAGCGCAAGCAGACCGACGATGAGAATCTGGCTGCCCAGGACCAAGTAATGGGGAAACACCAAGGCCGCAGCACAAAGGCTCCCCCAGAAAGCGATTTCAGTCGGACTCCACTCAAGGCCCGTGAGCCCGGATGCCGCCCGTGCGCGGCCGCCAGCGCGATTCACGTGCCCCGCTTTCGGTACAGCCCATGGGGCCAGAAAATCAGTGAGACCACCATGAGCCCATAGATCACGAAGGCGCCGATCTGGGGCAGGTAGTACTTGCCGGCCACGTCAAACACCCCCAGGGCGAGGGCAGCCACGAGCGGGCCACGGATGGTCCCCGCCCCGCCCACGGCGACCACCAAAAGGAAATAGACCATGTATTTGATCGGAAAGCTGGGATCCAGGCCGAGTACGTCGATCCCGAGCCCCCCGCCCAAGCCGGCCAATCCGGAACCAAGCGCAAAGGTCAACATGAAGACGCGTTCGACATTGATCCCAAGTCCGCTGGCTGCGACCTGATTGTCGACAGATGCGCGAATTTGTGCGCCGAATCGGCTGTACGTGAGTAGCGCTCCGAGTGCGAGGGTGATGATCAGGACGACTGCGATGAGAAACAGGCGGTAGGCGCCCAATTCCAGTCGTCCCAGATGCACCTGGCCGAGCAGCCAGGCCGGCAGGGTGACGGGTTGCTGGCCGGATCCGAACACGTACGTTGCCGCAGCGCTCGCCATGAAGGTCAAACCAATGCTAAAGAGCACCTGATCAAGGTGGCTTGCCTGATAGAGCCGCCGATAAAGCGTGCGCTCGAGGGCGATTCCGGCCAGCGCGCTGGCCACGAAAGCCAAGGGCAGACAGAAAAGAAAAGGGATCTGCGCGCGCAGCATGAGCGTCACGCAGACATAGCCGCCCAGCATCGCGAAAGCGCCATGGGCGAGATTGACGAAGTTCATCAATCCCAGGGTGACGGAAAGGCCAAGGCTGATGAGAAACAGCAGGCTGCCATAAGCGATGCCGTCAAACAGGACGCCCGCTAGGTTGGCCAAAGGCACCCCTCCCCCTTAGGCATCGGTGGTGCCACACTCACGGCTTGCCGGGATCCCGGACTGCGGGAAACTGGTCGAACTCGATGTTGTAGAGGTGACCGTCGCGTCGTTCAACGCGGCGGATATAGACCGTCTGGATGATGTCGCGCGTCTCGGGGTCGATCTCGATGGGACCACGCGGGCTCAAATGCTTCCAACCCTTTAGTGCCGCGAGAATCTTCTCGCCGTCGGAGTCTCCGCCGGTCTTTCTTAGTGCGTCGAAGATCGCCGCCATCCCGTCATAGCCGGCAACAGCCATGAAATTCGGGCGCTTGTCCCCCGCGACCGCGGCGTACGCCTTCAAGAACGCCTTGTTCTCTGCGGAGTCATGGGCTGCCGAATAATGAAAAGCGGTGATCACACCCAAAGTCGGGTCTCCCATGGAATCGAGCACCC
>JBEKVI010000001.1:0-208530 GCA_049514215.1 Burkholderiaceae bacterium | reverse complement strand
AATACCAGTTGATGAGGGCATCAGGGTTCGCAGTAGCAAAGACAATGTGTGCGTACTCGCGCGGGCGGAATGATGTCCTTTCTACGGGAACCCTAGCGGGAACGGTTGAATTGGGAATCTCGTGTAGGTTCGAGGAATCGTTCATGAGTGCTCCAGTGATGCGATATGCGGTTGAACTGGGCCGATCTCATTTGCCCAGTCGCTTACCGTGGATGCGACCAGTTCGATGAGCTCCGGTTGATTTTTCAGATAGTGCGTACCTCTGGGGACTCGTACCGACGTCTCCCTTCCCGGACAGGACGCCGACCAGCGCGAGACGTCGGAAGGAAAAATGGACGCATCGGCGGTGTACTCCATTTGAAGCACTGGTACTGATGTTTTTGCTAAGTTTGTCGGCCCATCTGCCCTGGATTCGGACGACCATTGGGATAGCCAGCCTGTCAACGAGCTGAACCTGGCCAATGTGCTCACAGCATTGTTGGTGCTTTTTGTCGATCCATCGGAGCCTGCGCGATTTCCGCCGATGGCTCGGTCATTGCTGTCAAGAGTGAGGTCGAGAAAACGTGGATCCGCGTATGTCCGGTAGACCACTAGAGCTTCGTCCTGGATTGGTTCGGCAAGCGACCGCAGGTATTGAAGTCTTCGGTGCGCATAGGCGGTGATGCGTTCTATCCGCGCCCGTTGTTCTGACCGGTATTCCTCCAAGAACTCGGCGTCGAAAGGCACCCCGCGGCCAGGCTCGAATAGATTCAATGCGGGGAAAGCGGAGAGCGAGTCACGCTCCTCAATGACTGAGGGATCGATCCAGTGGGCCATGAGATGGGATCGTCCAGGGTGGCCGGCAAGGATTGCAATGCCATCGCCCGGCGGACACTGCTCCATCGTCAACGAGATGGGGTCTCCAGCTGGGGTGTTATGAATAAATGGCCTTTCGGCTTGGGCTTGATAGAACGCCATCAGGGAAGCTCCACCTGAGTTTCCAATCAAAACAACTCGCTCGAAATGCTTCTTCAGGAAACGAACGCCGGCCCCTACATCCTCAAGAGTTCTCTCCATCGTGAGGGTCGTGTCGTTATTCACGAATCGCGTATTCAACGCGAGAATTGGCAGTCCCAGCTTTTGACAGGGGTCCAACAAGTAGTGACCCATGAAGTTGCTGGTCGGATGCATGATGAGGCCAGCAACCTTTCCACCTTTTGGCCCACATAAGGAGCCATAGATTCGTGGCGCGGCCGAATGCAGCCCCGATTGACTCTCGAACTTTGCACCCTGGCCGATCTCCAGTGTGACAAGTTCGCGATGAGAGGTGCTGCTCATGCGGCAGTCCTGAGCGACGCTGCTTTCGCGTCGCGCCCTGCAATTTTCGAGTGCGCCACTTTTGCCTTTGCGACCATTTCGTCGATAGAAGCGTTGCGCACGACGAGTTCCAAACGGATCCCGTTTGGATCGAAGAAGTAGATGGAAACAAACCATTTGTGGTCGATGACTTCCGTTACATCAACGCCGTTTCGCTCCAACTGGCCTTTCGCAGTCAACAGGTCTTCGACGGTTGCTACCTCCAGAGCCAGGTGATTCACCCATGCTGGGGTCAGCGGGTCTGGAATGCACGGTTGATCGTCTAGAAGATCAAAGAACGCCAGGTAGGATCCATCCGCCATTTCGAAGAAGATGTGGTAGTACGGGGCTTCCTCTCCCGAGCTTGGCACTTTGTCGTGCTGGACAACACACGCTAGAGGTAAGCCGAGAATGTCCTCATAGAAATGTCGAGTCTCCTCCGTGTTCTTACAGCGGTACGCAAAATGGTGCAGTCCACGTACTGTGGCCACTCCGATTTTCTCCGCAACGTTGACGACGGACTGACGTAACGGAATGGGTGTGAAGGTTTCTTTTTTCATTTGTATGGATCATTTGGTAGCTGGAGCATGGCCTCTCGCTGCGTACGGAAATGCCGAAGGTTTCACGAAGAATAGAAGTGCCGCTGCAAGTACTCCTGCGGCTCCCATTGCTAGAAAACCGGGATTGAAGCCACCGGTGTCGACAAAGACACTGCTGACGATAGACGGTCCCGTCGCAATGCCAGCGGTAAACGCGATGAGAACGGTGCCGTAGATTTTTCCAAAATTGGCGACGCCGAAAGCACGCGAGACCATGTAGGCGTAAGCGTCCAATTCCACACCGAGCCCAATGCCGAAGCAGGCGGCGGCGACAACCACCTCTCCTCCTGCGGTTCCTTGCGCAAGGAGCACATGTCCCACGATCGGTGCCAGAAGGAGCGCGGCTGTCAGTTTTGGAGCACGGAGGTAGTCCAAGAGCGCTCCGACTGTCAGTCGGGTAATGCCCATGGAAATTCCAATGATAGAGAACGCTAACGCGGCGCGTGTTGGGGGTACTCCTCGGTCACTGAGCACTGCAGGCAGCGGGATTGTGCCCGCGCTGACGCAAAATGACGCAAGGAACAGCGAAGCCAGGAGAAGCCAAAATATTGGCGATCTCAATGCCTTTCCGTAGGTCACTCCAGGAACGGATGCCGCGGGCATCAGAGCCACAGAGCTTCGCAGAGCACGAGTCTTCGCGCGAAGCGACCTAAAAAGCACCGTCGCAATGAAGACGCCACCAACCAACACGAAAATACCCAGCATCACATAAGCTTCGCGCCACCCAAATCTATCAATGACCTGCGCCGCAACAGGAGGGAGTATTGCGACAGCAGCAGCCGAGATAGTGAGGACAACGCCGAGCGCCAACCCACGGCGCCGATCAAAGGCCTCAGTGACGACGTAACTGAAAGGGAGAGGAGTGAGGCCGGCTCCGCTGATCACAGCAATTATCAAACAGACGACGTATTCGTTTTGCGTGTGTGGGTACAGGCCCAGCAGACAAAGTCCCGCCGCAAAGGCGAGCGATGCTGCGAATACAAAACGACGCACTCCGAAGCGATCTATCAGAGCGCCCGCAAACGGCGCTACCAACCCGGCCGCGAGGGTCGCAGGGCCAAAGGCTCCCACGATAACGGCTCGTTGCCATCCCATTTCCCCGACGATCGGCTTGAGAAACACGCCGAACGTATAAAGGATGATGGTGCCCAGGTTGATGAACATTCCCAATCCGGCACCCGATACGATAGCGACATCCCTGATCGTAAGGCTTGATTTCCTGGCTGGTGTCTCTATGGGCATGGGCGACTCGAGGTCGTTCAGCATGCGTGTCTCCAATTTATGTCGTTATGTCATCGAGATTAGTGACTAAATCATATAATGATAGAAGATTAGATGATTGTCAAGTTTTCGTTGATTGGAAGGTAAAATGAGGTTTAATTTCGGTTATTGAGCTCGGAGCCAGTATTGAGCAACACCGTTACCAAAGGTGAGGAGCGCCGAGAAGTGCATTCGCTTCTGAACCCCGACATCCCGTTCCACCACCAGATCTACTGGCACCTGAGATCGGAAATCCAGGACGGCATCTGGGTGGGAAGAGACGATTTCCCAGGCGAGGTCGAGGCCGCGGCACGCTATAAAGTGAGTGTGATAACCGCTAGAACAGCACTTGAGCGACTAGCGTCAGAAGGCCTCCTCAATCGAGGGCGAGGTAGGCGGCCTCAACCGATCACGCCCCAAAATGCTGCCGAGCTCGAGTCCCCTCAATCCGTCGAATTTCCCGTCGGACCGTCGCCGTTTAAGTACTCGCTTTTGTTCGCGCGCACAGAGGTTGCTCCAACTGCAGCATGCGTGGCATTTGGATTGCCGATCGGCTCGAAACTTTGGATGTGTAGTCGCCTGCGCACGTTTAAGCGGCGGAAACATAGCGTTACGCTAAATGCACAGGTACCCGACATAGGCAAAGCGCATTCGCTGGCGGACCTCCAAAAATTGCCAATGGCCCAGATAATCAGAGAGGCGGGTCTTGAACCCGCGGTAATGCAGCGTCAAGTAAGCGTCCGTTTTCCCTCACCGGCTGTGGCTGAGGCGCTTGGCGTCACAATTTACGATGCACTTCTGACCTACACTTTTTTGATCACAAATGCTGAATCGCGGGCGATCGAATGGGTTCGCATACAACTACACCCGGACGAACACGCTCGGTGGGAAACCTTGGACGTCGCGACAGATAGCGCCAAAATTACCGCTGCTGTCTAACCGTGATTGGGCGGCAGCACGGCAGCACGGGCGGTAGACGTCCAAACTTGCGCTGGTCGAAACAAGCGAGGACAGATTGATTTAGAGCCCCGACCGACTTTATTGTCTCCGACAGACTTTATTCTCGGCGATCACGACCCATAGCCGAGTTCACTCGCTACTCAACTGTCACCGACTTCGCAAGATTTCTGGGCTTATCGACGTCCGTTCCTTTCGCCAACGCAGTGTGATATGCCAGCAGCTGAAGCGGTACCGTATGAAGGATGGGCGAAAGCCAGCCGTAGTGTTCGGGCATGCGCAAAATGTGGACGCCCTCGGAAGCCGTGATATGGCTGTCACCGTCGGCGACGACGTAGAGCTGCCCGCCGCGGGCCCGGACTTCCTGCATGTTTGACTTGAGCTTCTCAAGCAACGTGTCGTTGGGTGCGACGGTGACGACCGGCATCGCCTCGGTGACCAGCGCCAGGGGGCCGTGTTTGAGTTCGCCCGCGGGATAGGCCTCCGCATGGATATAGGAGATCTCCTTCAACTTCAATGCCCCTTCGAGGGCGATGGGATAGTGCAGCCCGCGTCCCAGAAAGAGAGCGTGTTCCTTGCGTGCGAACTGCTCGGCCCAGGCGATGATCTGGGGCTCGAGCGCCAGCACCGCACTTAACGCGGCCGGGAGATGCCGTAGAGAACGTAGCTGGCTCGCCTGTTCGGCCTCACTGATGCGGCCTTTGACCTGGCCAAGCACGAGGGTTAGCAGGAACAGGCCCACCAGCTGCGTCGTGAACGCCTTCGTCGAAGCCACACCAATTTCAACACCGGCGCGTGTGACATAGTGCAACTCGCACTCTCTCATCATCGCACTGGTGGCTACGTTACAGATGGTGAGGGAATGAAGCATGCCCAGATCGCGCGCATGTTTCAGTGCGGCGAGCGTGTCGGCCGTCTCCCCGCTTTGTGAGATGGTCACGACCAGTTGTCGAGGATTGGGTACGCTTTCCCTGTAGCGGTACTCGCTGGCAATCTCCACTGCCACCGGTACGCGCGCAATTGACTCGATCCAGTACTTGGCGGTCAGTCCCGCGTAGTAGCTTGTTCCGCACGCCAGGATAAGCAGCGAATCGATCTCGGAGAAAACGCGGTAAGCCCGATCACCGAACAGTTCGGCTGTGATCGCCTCGACGCCCTCGAGCGTGTCACCCACGGCTCTGGGCTGCTCGAAGATCTCCTTTTGCATGTAGTGCCGATAAGGACCGAGTTCAGCCGCGCCACTGTGCGCGGTGACCGTGTGCACCTCGCGTTTAACCGGTTTGCCTTGTGAATCGGCGACCCAGAAGCGCTGCAGCTGGATGTCCACGACATCGCCCTCTTCCAGATAGACGATCTGATCGGTCGTGCCTGCAAGCGCCATCGCATCCGAGGCCAGGAAGTTTTCCCCTTTGCCCACGCCCACGATCAAGGGCGAGCCCAAACGCGCACCCACAACGCGATGCGGTTCGTCGCGGCAGAACACCGCGATTGCGTAGGCACCCCGAAGCTGCCGTGTGGCCTGCTGTACCGCCTCAAAAAGATCACCGGCGTACAAATGATTAATAAGGTGGGCAATCACCTCCGTATCGGTCTGGCTCTCAAAATGGAATCCGGCTTCGATCAATTGCGCACGGAGCTCCTCGTGGTTTTCGATGATTCCGTTATGGACCAGAGCAACCCGCTCCCCGGAGAAATGGGGGTGGGCGTTGCTCGTGACGGGTGCCCCGTGTGTGGCCCATCGCGTGTGGGCGACGCCCGTAAAGCCCTCCAGATGCGCCTGGGAGATTTGGGTCTCCAGGTCCGCTACCCGCGAGGTGCTGCGCGAGCGTTTCAAGCTGCCATTCACGTATAACGCGATGCCGCAGGAATCGTAGCCACGATACTCAAGGCGCTTGAGTCCTTCCACGAGAATGGGCGTGATATTGCGTTGAGCAACTGCAGCGACGATTCCACACATGGCAAGCTCCGAAGGTCTGATGGGTGAACGCAGTCTAAGGGAGAGCTTGAGCCATTTCCATTCAATTATTGACGTGTTTTCGACAATAATTTCATTTTAACAGTTGACTGGAATATTTGTTCATTTATATTTGCTAAGTGTTCAATAACATCGAGACATCGTGCTAAAGGAATTCCCAAATCTGGACGGGCTTGATGAGCGCATCCTCGAGGAGCTTCAATCGGACGCGTCGATTCCCAACACCGAACTGGCCAAAAGAGTGCACGCGTCCCCTCCCACATGCCTGCGGCGCGTTCAGCGGCTCGTCGAAGTGGGCGTCATCGACCGGCAGGTGGCGATCCTCGATCCGCAGACCTATGGCCCATCGTTGACGGCGATCGTCGAGATCACGCTCGATCACCAAGGCGACGAGCATCAACGCAAATTCGAGGAGAGAATCGAGAAGGACGTGGCTGTCCTACAGTGCTATCGGGTATCGCCCGGGCCCGATTTCGTCCTGGTCGTCCAGGTGCGCGATATGCCCGCCTATCATGCCTTGGCGCACCGCCTGTTCACGGTCGATGCCAACGTCCGGAACGTGCGCTCGTTCTTCTCAATTCATCGCAGCAAGTACGAAACTCGGCTGCCCCGCTAGGCCGGCTTTTTATGCTTTTTCGGCCGCGTCCAACCCATCCGTGCGATCTGTACCTTTTCGTTGAGCGCCAAGGCGCCCGCTGGCACATCTTTCCAGACCGTGGTGCCGGCGCCCACGGTGGCACCCGGGCCCACATGAACCGGGGCCACAAGCTGTGTGTCCGAGCCGATATGCACATCGTCGCCGATGACCGTGCGATGCTTGTTTGCGCCATCGTAATTGCACGTGATGGTCCCAGCGCCAATGTTGACCCGCTGCCCCACTGTCGTATCCCCGACGTACGACAGATGGTTCGCCTTGGAGGCCGCAGCGATCTGGGAGTTTTTCACTTCGACGAAATTGCCGATATGGACGTCCTCCGCGAGTTCGGTGCCGGGACGCAACCTCGCATAGGGACCGATATGCGCACGCTCACCAATGACCGCCTGGTCAATGTGACATAAGGGCTCGATCTTCGCATCGGCGCCAACGCGCGCATTCGACAGGACGCAATGGGCGCCGACATGCACGCCGTCCGCCAGCACCACATGGCCTTCGAAGACACATCCGACGTCGATAAAGACGTCGTTTCCGCACTCCAGCCGTCCACGCACATCCAGGCGCGCCGGATCGGCGAGCGTTACCCCTGCCTCCAGAAGGCCACGCGCCACCTCACCTTGATAAATCCGCTCCAGTTGCGCGAGCTGGGATTTACTGTTGACGCCAAGCGTCTCCCAGGCCTCGTCTGGATGGGCCGATCCGATGTCGAGACCTTCTTTCGCCGCAAATCCAATCACGTCCGTCAAGTAGTACTCTGCCTGCGCATTATTGTTCGCCAACATGCCCAACCAGCGCTTGAGCGCATCCGTGGGAGCAACGAGGATGCCACTGTAGACCTCGGACAAAGCGCGCTGCGCGGGGGTTGCATCTTTCTCTTCGACAATTCCGGTGATGCGGCCATTTTCGCGCAGGATGCGCCCGTACCCCGTCGGATTGGCGAGCTCGACTGTGAGTAGGGCCATGTCTGAGCCTTCGGCAGCAGCAAGCAAACGCTTGAGCGTCGAGGGACGAGTGAGCGGCACATCACCCGAAAGAATCAGCGTTTGCGGACTCGAATCGAGATGATCGATCGTCTGTGCAACCGCATGCCCCGTCCCCAGTTGCAAGTCCTGACGCGCCCATGTGATTTCGGACAATGCGGAAAATGCTTCGGGCACCTGCTGTCCCCCGTGTCCATATACGACGATCAGACGCGACGGACTAAGGGAACGCGCGACCTCCAAGACATGGCCGAGCAGCGCCTGACCGGCCAGTGGATGCAAGACCTTGGGTACGGACGAGCGCATGCGCTTTCCCATACCGGCCGCAAGGACGACAATATTCAAGCTGGATCCCTCGCGATAGACAATGTTCGACGCTTTGATCACGACGCCGCGCCGGCGATGCGACGACTCGGGTTCGGCCAAAAAAACCGCGGCTTCGAGTTTAACCGAGAACCGGGCGGCCCATCGGCCTTCGCGCGAGGGACTAAGCGGACGGGTTGGGCACGAAGGTGCGCTCTCCAGGCAGGACCAGAGACGGCGAGAGCGTCCCTTGATCCTTCAGGCGTTCGTAGATCGGCGTGAAGTCCGGGGCCGTCGCCCTGAACAACTGCTCGAATGACTCGATCACGAAGTAGGTTTCCTGGAACGCGTCGATCCGGTACTCGCTTCGCATGATGCGCTCAAGGCTGAATGCGACCCGATTCGCGGCGCTGCTCGTTAGGCTATGGCGCGTCTCGGTCCCAGACGAGAGAATTCCTGCGCCGTAGATCCGCAGACCGCGCTCGGTTTGAATAAGACCAAATTCCACCGTGTACCAATAGAGGCGCGCCAGATATTCGCAGGCCGTCAAGCTCGTCGCTTTCAGCCCGCCTTCTCCATACGCCTGCATGTAGTCGGCGAACACAGGATTGAACAAAAGCGGCACGTGTCCGAAGAAATCATGAAAGATATCCGGCTCGACGACATAATCAAATTCTTCGGGCCGACGCAGCCACTCCGTCACGGGAAATTGCCGCCGAGCCAGAAGCGCGAAGAACGCTTCTTCAGGGATCAACCCAGGCACGGCGACGAGTTGCCAGCGTGTCCGTCGATAAAGCTTCTCGGAGACGGCGTCGAGCTGCGGAATCTTCTGGGCCGCATCGAGCGCGGCGAGCGACGTGACGAATTCGTCGCATGCGCAATCTTTAAGCTGAGAAAACTGGCGAGCATAGAGTCGGGCGTAGAGCGCATGCTCTGCTGCGCTGTAGCGCTTCCATTCCTGGCTGCAGGTGTAATCGGCCCGCGCCCGCCCGTAGTCTCCTCGTGGTGGCCGTTCTCCCTGACCATAGGTGACCGGTGCCGCCCCCGTGTTCAGTCCGTCACGAGCGGATGTGGCAGGCAAGAGAGGGTTCATGGGAGGAGGCGGTCAGTTGCGATTGGATATGCACACGGCCCGTTCAAGCCGGGGTGCCGGACTTGAGTACGCCGCGGCGCATCTGATCGAGTTCGATCGATTCAAACAGTGCCTTGAAATTACCTTCACCGAAACCTTGGTCACCCTTTCTTTGAATGAATTCGAAAAAGATCGGGCCAAGCTGGTTCTCGGTGAAGATCTGCAGCAAGAGCTGACCCGGCTTGCCATCGACGAGAATCTTGCGGCGCTGTAGTTCCGCTAATGGTTCACCATGCCCTGGAATCCGCTTGTCGACCAGTTCGTAGTAGGTATCGATTGTGTCGAGTAGGTGAATCTGATTGGCACGCATGGCATCCACCGTCCGATACAGATCGGCCGAGCCCAGGGCAATGTGTTGGATTCCCTCGCCATGGTAGGCATCCAGATACTCCTGGATCTGCCCCGCTTTTTCGTTTCCTTCTTCGTTGATCGGAATCCGAATCATCCCGCATGGCGAAGTCATGGCCTTTGATTTCACGCCCGTGACCTGTCCCTCGATGTCGAAGTAGCGGATTTCCCGAAAGTTGAAAAAGCGCTCATAGAAGTCCGACCACTCCGTCATTCGTCCGCGGTGGACGTTATGGGTCAAATGGTCAATGTAGGTCAGGCCATTTCCTTGCGGCTTTAACGTGGCCCCGGGTAACGGTTCGAAATCGACATCGAAAAAGCTAATATTGCCGATGTCCCCGTCGCTGGCCCCGTTTTTTCCACGCCAGCGGTCGACCAGATATATGAGCGAATCCCCGATCCCCTTGATCGCCGGGATATTGAGCTCTCCAGGTCCGGCCTGGTTCGCAAATCCCCATGCGCCCAAAGACAGCGCGCGTTGATAAGCCTGCGCCGCATCTTGAACCCGAAATGCGATCGCGCAGATGGACGGGCCATGGTGGCGCGCGAAGCGTTGCGCGAACGAATCCGGTTCTGCATTGATGATGAAGTTGATTTCCCCCTGGCGATACAGGGTGACGTTTTTGTGCCGATGGCGCGCGATGGCCTGAAATCCCATACGCTCAAACAGGCTGCCCATCGCGGCCGGGTCCGGGGCAGCGTACTCGATGAACTCGAACCCCGCCGTACCCATCGGATTTTCCCAGTGTTCAGTGTCCATGCTGCGCTCTCCAGAACAGTCCTCGTCGAATGGCTCATTATAGTTGGGGGTCGCGACAATCGATTGCGAATCGCACTCTGTCTTGGTCATTTCACGCAATGTTTCGTGCGTCACCCGGCCCATTAGGGGTAGCCGATTGCGTAAACCCGCGAGAAGCGGGACTTATGCTCGGCGGCGCATGCCTTTCGCATCCCATGCGGATGCGACCTATCATGCTACCTCGCCGACCTTACTGATTTCGAGGAAGTGATGAACTGGACAACGCGCTGGGAAGCTTGGGCCCTGGGGTCCGCCTTTTTTGCAGGGCTTACGGCCCTTCTTGGGAAGATCGGTGTCGCGGGGGTCAACTCGAATCTCGCCACACTCATTCGCACAGTGGTGATCTTGGCTCTGGCAGCAGGCATCGTCGCCTGGCGAGGCGAATGGCAAAGGCCCAACGCGATCGCGGGCATCACCTGGTTTTTTTTGACTCTCTCAGGAATCGCCACCGGACTTTCATGGTTGTGCTACTACCGGGCACTCCAGCTGGGTCCGGTGTCCCGCGTTGCTCCGATCGACAAACTCTCGGTCGCCTTTGCGATCTTGCTGGGCATCGTGGTACTTGGGGAATCGATCAGTTTAAAGGCGCTGGCCGGGGCTGCGCTCATCGTTGCCGGCTCGATCGTGCTGGCCTTGGCGTAAAAAACGGCTAGACCGCGAGGTGGCGTCGGACTTCCTCGCTATCCATCTCTTCCTGTCCGCCTTTGGCCACAACCTCGCCCCTCGAGAGCACCACGAAGCGGTCGGCCAGCGCGCGCGCGAAATCGAAATATTGTTCGCACAGCAAGATGGCGATGTCCCCGCGTTCGCGCAAGAGCCGGATAACACGCTCAATGTCTTTGATGATTGACGGTTGGATGCCTTCTGTCGGCTCGTCGAGGATGATGAGCTTTGGTTCGGCCACCAGCGCCCGTGCGATCGCGAGCTGCTGCTGCTGACCTCCGGAGAGGTCTCCACCCCTGCGTCCGAGCATTTCCTTCAGCACCGGGAAAAGCTCGAAAACCTCTCCTTTGATGCGACGCGCGTCCCGTCCCGGTTTGGTCGCCATCCCCATCCAGATATTTTCCTCGACGGTCAGTCGGGCGAAGATCTCCCGTCCCTGGGGGACATAGGCCAGACCCATCGCGGCGCGTTCATGGGGCGAGCGCCGCGTGATATCGCTACCCTCGAAATGCACGGTACCGCTTGCCACGGGGAGTACTCCCATGAGACAGCGCAAAAGTGTTGTCTTGCCAACCCCATTACGACCCAAAAGCGCGGTGCACCGACCCTTCTCGACCGTCAGCGAAATGCCTCTGAGGGTGTGGCTTCCGCCATAGTATTGATTCAATCCTTCCACGGTCATCATTTCAACGCCCCAAGTACACTTCGATGACGCGCGGATCCGATTGCACCTGGTCCATGCTGCCCTCGGCAAGCACCGAACCTTCGTGAAGCACGGTCACCTTGCTGCCCACGGCAATCCCGGCCACAAACTCCATGTCGTGTTCGACGACCACAAGCGAGTGCAATCCACGCAATTCGTTCAGAAGCTCTCCCGTTCGTTCGGTCTCGGCGTCGGTCATGCCGGCGACGGGCTCATCCAGGAGCAAGAGTTTGGGCTCCTGAATGAGCAGCATACCGATCTCGAGCCACTGCTTTTGGCCGTGCGACAACAGACCCGCCTTGCGATAGACCTCGTCGGTCAGGCGGATCAGCGTAAGGGTCGAATCGATCGCATCTCGTTGCGCGCCGGAAAGCCGCGCAAACAGCGTGGGGCGCACGCGCTTGTCGGTTTTCATGGCCAATTCGAGATTCTCGAATACCGTATGGTTTTCGAATACCGTCGGGCGTTGAAACTTCCGCCCGATCCCCGCGTGAGCGATAGCGGGTTCACTCAGACGCGTCAGATCGATGTTCTGTCCGAAGAAGGCCGAGCCGCTATCCGGGCGCGTCTTACCGGTGATGACGTCCATCATGGTGGTCTTGCCCGCGCCATTGGGCCCGATGATGCAGCGCAATTCACCAACACCAATATCCAGGGTCAGCTTGTTGAGCGCCTTAAAGCCATCGAAGCTGACGGTGATCTCGTCAAGATAAAGAATCGCCCCATGCCGGGTATCGACTTCTTCCGTGTTGAGGTGCGAATAAGCCGCTGTCCCTGCGCCGCCGTCCTGTAACGCGCTGTCGTCGATCTCGGTCACGGGACGATGCGATGCCGAGCCATTCGATCCCGTCTCGGTAGAGCCGCTTTGCGCGTTCATCATGCCCTCTTTGCCACGAGCGCGCGCCGTCTTTCCGACCCGCGTCGGGCCGCATAGATCTGGCGTGCCAGACCCACGATTCCCTGCGGCAGAAAGAGGGTCACAAGCACAAAGATTAGCCCGAGCAAATAAAGCCAGAACTCGGGGAAGGCGCTTGTGAACAAGGTCTTTAGAAAATTGACGACTCCCGCTCCTAGGATCGGGCCGATGAGCGTGCCGCGACCGCCGGTTGCGACCCAGATCACCATTTCGATGGAATTCGCGGGAGACATCTCACCCGGATTAATAATGCCGACCTGCGGCACATAGAGGGCGCCGGCAATTCCGCAAAGCACCGCCGACAACGTCCAAATGAATAGCTTGAACCAGAGCGGGTCGTAGCCCACGAACATGAGTCGGCTCTCCGCATCCCTAATGCCGGTGAGAACGCGTCCGAGCTTGGATTGGGTTATGGCGCGACCCAGGGCGAGGCTGCCGAAAAGGACAGCCAAAGTCACGAGATATAAAGCCGCCTTGGTCCCGGGAGCAGTGATCGTAAATCCGAGGATGCGCTTGAAATCGGTGAAGCCGTTGTTGCCTCCAAAACCCGTATTGTTCCGAAAGAACAGGAGCATCGCGGCAAACGTCAGAGCCTGCGTGATGATCGAAAAGTAGACCCCCTTGATGCGCGAGCGAAAAGCAAAAAAGCCGAATACGAACGCGAGGATCCCGGGCACGATGAGCGCAAGCGCCCAGCAGTAGACAACGTGCTCGCTAAAGGTCCAATACCACGGATAGGCCTTCCAGTTCAGAAATACCATGAAATCGGGCAAGTCGCTTTGATAGACCCCGTCGTGTCCGATCGCACGCATCAAGTACATTCCGTGCGCGTATCCGCCCAATGCGAAGAAGAGCCCGTGGCCCAGCGACAGGATGCCGGTGTAGCCCCAAACCAGATCGAGTGCCAAGGCCGCGATCGCATAGCACATGAACTTTCCAAGCAGTGCCACGACGTAACTCGAAACGTGCAGTGCGCTGCCGTCCGGAAAAGCGATATTGAGCACCGGCACTGCCGCGAGCACGAGCGTGGCGACGACGAGCGCGATCCACGCGGAGCGCGAAAACAGCCGCGGGCGATCCGAAAGGATGGTCGCACTCATTCGACGCTTCGACCCTTGAGCGCGAAGAGACCCTGAGGCCGCTTCTGGATGAACAACACGATGAGCACCAGAATCATGATCTTCGCCATGACCGGGCCTGCCGAGGGTTCCAGGAACTTGCTGATCTCGCCTAAGCCCAGCGAAGCGATGATCGTCCCTGCGAGTTGACCAACGCCGCCTAGCACCACCACCATGAACGAGTCCACGATGAAGCTCTGACCCAGATCCGGGCCAACATTGCCCAGTTGCGAAAGTGCCACGCCGCCTAGGCCGGCGATGCCGGAGCCCAGCCCGAAAGTGAGCATGTCGACTCGCCCCGTGGGAACGCCGACGCAATCGGCCATTCGGCGATTCTGGGTGACCGCGCGGACGAACAGCCCAAGACGGGTGCGATTCAGAAGGAGCCAGACGAGAAAGACAACCAACAGTGCGAAAGTAATGATGACGAGCCGGTTGTATTCGAGCACCAGCCCACCTAACACGGTGAAGCCGCCGCTCATCCAGCTCGGATTGCCAACCTCGACGTTTTGCGCGCCGAACAGCGAGCGCACGGCTTGTTGCAGGATGAGGCTGATCCCCCAGGTGGCCAGGAGCGTCTCGAGGGGTCGCCCGTAGAGCCAGCGGATGACGCTGCGCTCAAGGATCATTCCGACCAAGGCGGCGACCGCGAACGCGACCGGTATGGCCGCAATCACATACCAGTCAATCCATGCTGGCAGAAAGCGTCGAAAGCCCAGCTGTACGACATAAGTGGCGTACGCTCCGATCATGAGAAGCTCGCCGTGGGCCATGTTGATGATGCCCATGAGGCCGAACGTGATGGCAAGCCCCAAGGCCGCGAGTAGCAGGACGCTGGCCAGGCTTGCTCCGTAGAACAGGTTGCCGACCCACTCCATGAGAGCCAGGCGCCGGTCGATCTTGTGCAAGGTATCCTCGAGCGCGCTACGCACGTCGGCGTCGGGCTCCGGGTAGTTTCCGTCCGGCCCTTTGACCAAAAGCGCGGCCAACACGGGTCGCAACGAGGCATTGGTTGTGTCAGCCAGCGTGCGCACCGCCTGCATGCGGATTTTGGCGTCGGGATTTTTCAGATCGACGGTTGCAATCGCCAGCGCGAGCTTGGCTTTGATATTCGGATCCTGCTCCTGGCTGAGCGCTCGTTCCAGCAAGGGTCGCTGTCCGGGGCTCGGATTCTGCTGAATCTCGTCGGCAGCCGCGCTGCGAACTTGGGGGTCTTTCGCGAACAGGCGCAGTCCCGCCAGCGCACGCTCGATCTCGCTGCGCAGGGGATTATTGATGATGATGGAATCGGTTCCGTCCGGAGGATCGAGCACCTCCCCGGTGACCGGATCTTTCGCTTTACCTGAATCATCGACAATCAGAAGTCGCCCCGTGGACGTGGCCTGCAGCTTGTCTTCATTCATCGCGTTTAGGATCGCGAACGCTTCTGGACTAGCGAGGGTGCCGAGCTTGCGGATGGTCTCGACTTTTGCGTCAAAATCATCCCCAGCGAGTGGCTTTAGGAGATCTCCATTGAGATTCGCCTCGGCGCCGTACGTCGTTGCCGAGTACAAAGCAAGCCAAAGTCCACACAGCACAAGCGCTGCCGCGAACAGGCGGGACGCACGTAGACAGTCGTTCAAGGGCATCACAAGTTCAAAAATTGCAGTTCCGGGCGAAGCGGGCCCAGGTACGACTCGGGTTTGCCGCGGTATCGCGGCAAACCCGTCATCCTCAGTCGGACTCAGATGTTCTGCTTGCCCTCATTACCAGGAACGAATGGGCTCCAGGGCTGGGCACGCACCGGCTGCGGTGTTTTCCAGACGATCTTGAACTGGCCGTCCGCCTGGATTTCGCCGATGAATACGGGCTTGTGCAGGTGATGGTTGGTCTTGTCCATCTCGATGGTGAACCCATCGGGCGCCTTGAACGTCTGACCACCCACCGCCGCGATGACCTTTTCCACATCCGTGGACTTGGCCTTTTCCACGGCCTGCTTCCACATGTGAATTCCGATGTAGGTCGCTTCCATCGGGTCGTTGGTCACGACAGTATCGGCATTGGGCAGGTTCTTCGCCTTGGCGTAGTCCTTGTAGGACTTGATGAAGGCCGCGTTGACAGGATTTTTGATCGACTCGAAATAGTTCCATGCCGCAAGGTGACCCACGAGCGGCTTGGTATCGACGCCACGCAGTTCTTCCTCGCCGACCGAGAACGCGACCACGGGCACGTCGGTAGCCTTTAGTCCCGCGTTACCCAATTCCTTGTAGAAGGGCACGTTGGAGTCACCGTTGATGGTCGAGACCACGGCGGTCTTGCCACCAGCGGCAAATTTCTTGATGTTGGCCACAATCGTCTGGTAATCGGAATGGCCAAAGGGCGTGTACTCCTCCTGAATCTGGGCGTCCGTCACCCCATTCTTGTTCAGGAATGCGCGCAGGATCTTGTTAGTCGTGCGTGGATAAACATAGTCGGTACCCAGAAGGACGAACTGTTTGGCTCCGCCCCCTTCTTTGCTCATCAAGTATTCGACGGCAGGAATGGCTTGCTGATTGGGAGCAGCGCCCGTGTAGAAAACGTTGTGCTCGAGTTCTTCGCCTTCGTATTGAACGGGATAGAAGAGCAGACCGTTGAGTTCCTTGAACACCGGCAGAACCGACTTGCGCGAAACCGAGGTCCAGCAGCCGAAGACGACGGCCACTTTGTCCTGGCTTAGCAGACCGCGCGCCTTTTCAGCAAACAGCGGCCAGTTCGAAGCCGGGTCAACCACGACCGGCTCAAGCTGCTTGCCCAGCACCCCGCCACCCGCGTTGATCTCATCGATGGTCATCAACGCAACGTTTTTGAGCGATGTCTCGGAGATCGCCATGGTTCCCGAGAGCGAATGCAAAATGCCTACCTTGATCGTGTCTGCCGCCTTGGCCGCGGGTAGCCAGCCTGAGGTCGCAAGTGCACTCCCCGTAAGCGCGATATGTTTAAGAGCGGTTCTACGTTTCATTTGAACTCCTTTGGAAAAAGAACGTCCTCGAACTCAACTAGTCTTCTCAACGGGTTGAAGTCCGCGCGGTACTTCACCGTTTCGGCCCGAAATACGAAGGGGAGTCCCCCTTGGCACCTGCCGAATCCCTGATGTCTTACTTGCCAATCGTTAGCGCACCGTAACCCGCCCCATTCCCGGGCGCTGCGCCTCCCAGCACTACAGTCGCGCAGCGAGCCGAGGCGGGCGACACAAACCCTCGCCACGCTCGGCATTGCATTTTGGAATTCACGACGATGACGAACTGACTTGACCGACCTCTCAAAGCACCATCCGTGCCATCCGGTGCCTGAGGTCTGCGATGCTGTACTGCTGCGACACCGAGCGTGATCCGTGCGGCGACTTGATTGCCCGCGTCACAAGACTCTCCTGAGATGCCGGTGGGAACTCCTAGAAGATCGCCTAGGACATCCACTTAGAGCGGCACCGCCCTATGATGGTGCGCCAAAGACCCTCGCATACGCACCACTTTGATGCTGAATTCGAAAAGAGGAGGTCCTAACCTTCGCCTAAAATCAGGGTTCGCCATCTCTGGAGCAGATATGCCCACTGACCAGATTGTTTGGGACCGCACCGACTGGCGGATTCTCGAATTGCTGCAGCAGGACGGAAAGCTTAGCAATCAGGAAATCGCCGAACGCGTGAGTCTTTCGCCGTCTCCTTGCTTAAGACGCATTCGAAGGCTGGAGGAAGCGGGCGTCATTCGGTGCTACGTAGCGCTCCTCGATCCCGGACGAGTGGGCCTGGGTCTTTTGGCCTTCGCCACGGTGCGGCTTGAAAAGCACAATGAGTCCTCGCGGCGCTCGCCGCTAGACGCTTTTCGCGCCGCCGTCGAAAGCTGGCCCGAGGTGGTCGCATGCTATGCCATGACTGGAGAGATGGACTACCTGTTGCGGGTTCAGGCCCAAGATCTCGCGCATTATTCGCGCTTCGTCATGCACCACCTGCTTCGACATCCCGCGGTCGTCGACGTCAAATCGAGCTTCGCGCTCGATCGCATCAAGGAAACGACGGCGTTGCCCTTGCCCGGATAAGTTGTGGTGGGCGAACCCGTTTGGAGCATTGGCTGGCATAGTGTGGCTATCACGCCACGCGAAAACCGTGCTCTTTAGGCGTTGCGATGCCTCTGAATTGTCGAAATACCGGGGTGGTGCGTCCAATTGGTCCAGAACCGTGCAAAATAACGTTCCGGCGAAGTGGAAGAGCGGCATTGTCTCGATCCTTCCACATTCGATACTGTTTTACGGGTCAAATGGTTCTCCTGTGAAGTAAGCCTCATGCAAAACACGCCCTTCTCCCGAAACCAGGAGCGACCCGCTTGGCTGATACTGCGCGTCGACGGCGAGAGCATGCACCGAGCGCCCCTGGACGAGCTCGACAACATGTGGGACCTCTTTGAGCGGGCGTGCTCGCAGTTTCCCGAGCGTCTGGTGGAACTCGTCAGGCTTTGGGGCAGACCGGTCGCGGTTGCCGTCATCGTGGACGGCCGGCTGGCTCTGACCCGCACCGTCGGGTTCACCGGGGAGATCAAGTCGGACTTCGAGCGAATCCGGAAGGAAAACCCGGGTTCGGACGTGCGCATGGTGGAGGTTTTTGGAAAACGGGCTCTTCGGGACCAGGTTTTGGGGGACAAGCCACCGGGACAGCCGCCCTCCCGGCGACAAGGCGAGGAGCGCGCAGTGTAGTGCGCTGGCGCGCGATTGCGCTTCGCGCCTCTGGTCTGTCAGTTCGTCGTTCTATGAGGCGTTCTGTCGGCAAGCACTGGCCTGACAACGCAGTCATTTCTAGAATCGCGCCCATGGGATACTTCGGGCAGCGAGCGCCTTTCAATGCTAAATATGATCGCATCAGCTAAATCGCGCCGCAAGCGCATCGTTGTGGCTTCCCTTTGCGCCATCGTCGTCGTGACGGGACTCGTGCTACTGGGACTGAGCATCGCCCGCTCTAGGGCGGTCGACCCGCCCAAGACAGTCGAACTCGAGTTCAACCCATCGGATCTGACCTATCTGAAGCCGCATGTGCTCGAGCGTTCCCTGGCCATCAACGGCAATCTGGACGCACGCGGGCAGGCCGTGGTCAAGGCCAAGCAGGCAGTCGACGTCGTAAGCATTCGTGTGCGTGAGGGTGACCCTGTGCGCGCGGGCGAGCAGCTAGCTCAATTGGATACCGCGGACTTGAAGGCCCGTCTGGCAGAGAAAGTCAGCTCGCGCGATTCAGCCAAGGCGCAATTCGATCTCGCCGAGAAAAATCGGACCACGAACCGGGCTCTCCTGGAGAAGAACTTCATATCGCAAAACGCATTCGATAGCGCCGAGAGCACATATAAGGCGAACCGCGCTACGCTTGAGGCAGCCGAGGCCGAGGTCCAGCTCGCGCAGATCGCGTTGTCTCAGACAAACGTGACCGCGCCTCTTTCGGGCATCGTCGCCAAGCGCTACGTGAAGGTCGGCGAGAAGGCCTCCGTCGATGCCTCTCTTTTCACGATCGTCGATCTGGACTCGCTTGAACTCGAGGCCTTGGTGCCCGCCTCGGAGATCGCGCAATTGAATCGCGGTCAAACGGCCAAGCTCACCGTCGACGGATTTCCTGGCCACGTATTTCCTGCGGTGCTCGATCGCATCAGTCCGGCCACGGAACCTGGCACACGTTCCATTCCGGTTTATTTCACGGTACGCAATCCCGATCACGTCCTGAAGTCCGGCATGTTTGCCGAAGGCGTGCTCGACCTGGGGCAAAGTGCTCCCGTACCGTCGCTGCCGGCCACCGCGGTTCAGATCGACGCAGGACAAGCCGTGGTCTGGAGTATTGAATCTAAGGTGCTGACGCGCCGTCCGATCGAGGTTGGAAGGCGGGATGCCGCGGCTGGTCTGGTCGAAGTCAAACAGGGATTGCCTGCCGATGTCCCCGTGCTCGCAGCGAAGTTCGATAACTTGAAGGAAGGGGCACCGGCCACGATCAAGGGACCGGCTGCTCCCCAAAGCGCGGCTGCAGCGCCGGCGTCTTCCTAGTTTGCGAGGGCCAGCGGCCGGGTGCATGACAATGCACGGTTGGGCCGCGTAGTCGATCCAGAGGCGTATCAGGGCGCCATCGAGGAAAAACCATGTGGATCACGAAAGTTTCGATAAAAAATCCGGTCTTCGCCACCATGGTGATGGCAGGACTGTGCATCTTGGGAATGTTCTCGTATAGCAGGCTCGGGGTCGAAGAGCTGCCCGATATTAGCTTTCCGACCCTGACCATTCAGGTGAGCTATCCCGGGGCCTCCCCCGAGGCGGTCGAAAACGATCTCACCAAACCGATCGAGAACGCGGTCAACACTGTCAGCGGCATCAAACTCATCCGATCCAACTCGATCGAGGGGGACTCTGAAACCTTCGTCGAGTTCCGGCTGGGGACCGACATCAACCGTGCCATCCAGGACGTGCGCGATCGGATAGCACAGATCCGACCGAATTTCCCGCGGGAAGCGAAGGATCCCCTCGTCATCCGCGCTGACACCGAGAATGACGAACCGGTCGCAGAGCTGGCGGTCACGTCCACAACCCGCGACCTGCGCTCGCTGACGACCTTGACCGACCAGATCATCATCAAGGAGCTGCAAAAGGCCCCCGGTGTGGGGCGACTCGTCTATTCGGGAGGGCGCGCCCGGCAGATCCTCATCCACGTACATCCTGACGCCTTGGCCGCCTACAACGTGGGCGTGGACCAGGTCATGGAGGCGATTCGTAGTGCGAACCAGGACATCGCCGCAGGCCGCATCGAGAACGCGCAGACCGAGGCCTTGGTGCGTGTGGAGGGAAAGATCAAGGATGTCGCCGGCTTCGGGCGTATCGTCGTCGCACGGCGCGGCGCCACCCAGGGCGCTCCGGTGTACCTGAATCAAGTCGCCGACATCGAGGACGGAGAACAGGAGCCGACAACCCTTTCACGCTTGAACGGGCAGCCCTCGATCAGTCTGGATGTCTACAAGGTGCAAGACGCCAACATCGTCGCGACCGGAAACGCGATCAAGGAAACCGTCAAATCAATGAAGGACCGGCTGCCTCCGGGAGTCGATGTCCGCGTTTTGAATGCGAACTCGGATTTCATCCAGGACTCGCTAACGGGGGTCAAGCACACGCTGCTCGAGGGCGGTCTATTGACGATCTTGATCGTCTTCCTCTTTTTGCGCAGCTGGCGCAGCACTGTCATCACCGGATTGACCCTACCCATCGCGGTCTTGTCGAGCTTCATCGCCCTGTACATTTTCGGCTTCACGCTGAACTTCATGACGATGATGGCCCTGTCGCTATGTATTGGCTTACTGATCGACGATGCGATCGTGGTGCGAGAAAACATCGTGCGGCATCTGCGCAAAGGAAAGGATCACCGCACGGCAGCGCTTGATGGAACCGACGAGATCGGGCTTGCGGTCATGGCCACCACATTCGCGATTGTGGCGGTCTTTGTGCCGGTCGCGTTCATGAACGGTGCGATCGGAAAGTTCTTCTTTTCCTTCGGTATCACCGTCACGGTTGCCGTCCTCGTCTCCCTGTTCGTGAGCTTCACGCTCGATCCGATGCTCTCGTCGGTCTGGTATGACCCAGCCCAGTCGCGCGTCTTGGGCTTCGCGCCGGTGCGCTGGGTCCTCGATGCGGTAGGCCGCTTCATCGATTGGCTGCATGTCGTCTACGGGACGATTTTGGAATGGGCGCTGTTGCATCGGATAGCGACCCTGGCAATCGCGGGGCTCTTGTTTGTGGGCGGCCTCGGCCTGATCCCTCTCATCGGGACCGAATTCGTGCCCCAGGATGACGAGGGATGGATCTCGGTCCAGTTGACGACCCCGGCCGGCGCCAGTCTCGAATACGCGGACCAAAGAACTCAACTGGTCGAGCGAGAGCTCAAGTCGATTCCCGAGATCGACTCGGTCGATGTCGACGTTTTCGGCAACGGGCGCGGGACGGTCCGGCTGCTGCTCAAACTCGCCGATCGTAGCGAGCGTTCGCGAAGCCAGCAGGAGCTGGAGAAAATCATTCGTGGCAAGCTCAGTCACATTCCTGGCATTCAATCAAGTATTGGATTTAACACACCGATTTTCCTGAGCGTAATCGGTCCGGAGGACGCAACAATCAATCGGATTGCGACGGATCTGTACGCCGACGTCGAAAAGATTCCCGGTGTCGTCGACCTGCAGACGAGCCTAAAGCCCGGTACGCCGGCCTTGGCGATTCGTCCGAATCCGGGCGCTCTCAGCGAGCTTGGGCTCACCACGGCTTCGCTGGGCAGCGCCTTGCAACCCCTGGTCGCCGGACAGACGGTGGGCTATTGGCTCGCTCCCGACTCCCAAAACTACGAAGTTCGGGTGCAACTGCCGCCGTCAAACCGGACCGCCGCCGAAGACATCGGTGATCTCATGATCTCGACGAGCCGGGCCGGACCCGATGGCTCGCCACGGCTGGTGCCCTTGCGCCAGGTGGCCGCCGTCGTCACAGCCGATAGCCCGCAGATCATCAAGCGCCAGAACCTGCAACGCCGTGTCAGTCTGTACGCGAACGTCCAAGGCCGTCCCGCGGGCGACATCGGGGCCGACATCCATAAACTCATCGTTGCGCGGTCGCTGCCCTCGGGCTACCAGATCATGGTCGGCGGAGCGCAGGAAGAGCAGGACGAGTCGAGTCAGGCTGCACTGGGCGCATTGGGGCTCGCGATCATTTTCATCTACCTGATCCTCGCCTCTCAATTTGCGAGCTTTCTGCAGCCCATTGCCATCATGGCATCGCTTCCGTTCTCGCTGATCGGAGTTCTGCTCGCGCTGTTTCTCACACGCACAACCCTGAACATCTTCTCCATCATCGGCTTCATTATGCTTATGGGCCTGGTCACCAAGAATGCCATTCTGCTGGTTGACTTTGCCAATCATGGCCAACGCGAGGGCATGAATCAACACGACGCCCTGCTCGCTGCAGGTCAGGTGCGGCTTCGACCGATCCTCATGACCACGACGGCGATGGTCTTTGGCATGCTTCCCTTGGCGCTCGGCCTAGGAGCGGGCTCCGAACAGCAGTCGCCGATGGGTCGGGCCATCATTGGTGGGGTTTTGACGTCGACCTTGCTCACCCTTGTCGTGGTCCCGGTGATCTATTCCTATCTGGATCGCTGGGGGCGCAAGGCCGCGGACTACTTCTACCGCAAGAACCAGGCGCGTCTGACCGAGTCCCTGCCGATACCCGAAACCGAGGACCGTCCGAAGGCGGGCGGATCTCCGGGCCTGGGACAGCCCGCAGCCCCTGTGGGAGAAGAAGGCGGCCGCTAGCGCAGGCTCGAGAAGCCCCCTCTTCGGGATGAGCCCATCTGGCGCGGTCCCAAGTCAACGGCCGCTGGACGCAGGTTTCGGAAGCGCACGCTTCGCTCGCTTCCCATTCCTGCGCGGCCGGCGCGCAACAAAGGCGTAGACCTACTCAAGTCGGGCTATTCCCGGTCGATATCTTTGATGCGATAGTTTTATCGCACCTCGGACGTTAACCGCGCCGTCGAAAGTTTGCAGGGCTTCGGCTCAGCGATTGGCTTTCGATAGGAGTAAGTACTTGCCCAATCTCATCCAATCAACCGCTCACGCCTTCCCGTGCATGTGTGAAGGGCAGGCCAAGCTCTATCTCGAGCGCACGATACCGTCCTTGTTCGGCCGCGAGTTGGCCCACTCGAAGCTCTGGACGATGGTCGATGGCGAACGCTATTTCGACGTTCACCAGGTTCAAGACACCGATACGATTCGGCGAGAACGATTTTACTTCGATGTTTCGGCTTACTTCGATAAGCCGTCGCTTTCAGCAAACACCTTGTGGCGGGACCTACCCGAGCCCCATCGCACCTATCCTTTGACCCAGTTCTTCAGTCGCGAAGAACTCTATTTCATCGCCCCACCGGACAATCGGATGTCCCGACCCTGGATCGACGAATACACAGTGAAGTTCAAGCAGTTTTCGAGTGAGCAGATCGGTCAACGGATCGCGACCCTCTCGACCCGCTCGCGATCGATCGAGGTCGCTCCCGTTCGGATGTACATGAACCAGGAGATCCCTTTTCTCCACGGCTACCGGTTCTATAAACTCTTCATGGTGCATCAGATCGCGCACTGGCAACAGGGTCACGATCCGCGCCTGACCGAACTCGGTCCAAGGCGCGATGGGCGGCGCCCAAGACCAGGCTTGGACTGCGTCGCATTCAAGCCACTTAAACCCTACGACTTCGCGCGGGATTTTCTGAACTTCATGTTCTGGAATCACCAGCCCGACGCTTTCGACGACCGCACCGAGCTCGACGCATTCGCAGAGACCGCCCGGTTTGGGATCCAGGCTGAACTCTTCACACTGCGGGAGCTGCGTCAGGCCCTCGGTGAGGCCGGACTATCGCGCATTCTGCGCGATCGCCTGCGCGCCGCTTTGGGTTTCGAAATGTCGCGCCCACGCGTGTCTGCCCCGGTCGAACGTCACGTCGCACACTAGAACTTCCAGGAAGTCGGGGCGGCCACAGGGCATCGCTCCCGTTGGGCCGGCTGCGCCTACTGGAGGTTTTGGACGCGATAGCCGCGACGCTTTAACTCGCTGACCAAGCCCTGCTCGGAAAACAAGTGCAGGGATCCCACCGCAAAAAAAGTGGTTCCGCCTTCGGCCAGGAACTGTTCGGCCCGATCGGCCATCGTCCGGTTGCGAGCGTTTAGGATTTCATCGAGAAGGTAACGGGAGAAGGCGCTGTCGCGCTCGCGCAGCTCAGCGAGATTGGATTCGACGGCATCGACGTCCGCGTTGGCCCATCCGTCGAGAAGTGTCTGGGCATCGTGCGCGGCCTGGCCGTCTTGAATTTCATCGATGGAGTCACGCAGCTCGTCGATCTGAACCGGATCGGGCTCGCCACTTAAGAGTTGCAGCTGTCGCTCAAAACCCTCGATTTCGACGATCGGGATGTTGCGCTGCGTTGCGTATTGAGCCAAGAGGACGTCCACCCCTTCGCCCCCGCTGAGGCCTTCTCGCGCCAATTCGAGCATGTCCAAGGACTGCGAGAGCATCCAGGCCCGCATGCGCAACATGCGGGCCATCGGGATGTGGAGGCGATCGCCGACCTCGGGCAGCCGCGCCAGAAGATCAGCGGGAATGTGATTCGACAGAGAGTCGTTCTCAGGATATATGGCGAGCTGCTGGACGAGTCTCGCAATGCTCGACTCCTTACCCGGATCGGCCTCGAGCGCCAGGCGCGTCGATCCGTCGAGGCATTTCGCGACCTCGTCATTGAGCGGAAACAGCGAGGGCTTGCCCACGTGGACCGTTCCATAGAGATACAGCCGCGTGCTGGCCGCATTCTCGACATCGGCGTTTGCCGAAGTCACGAGATATAGAAAGCCCCGCTTACCCGTGGCCGCGATGCGTTGGCGAAACGCGCCAGACAGCGTGTCCTCGGCGAGGCTTGGCCCAACGCCCACGCCCATGAGCGTGGCGAGCACGACCAGCATTGCAGCGCTGAGGCGCAGGCGCGTGCGTGCCTTAATCTTCCGGCCCTCGGGTGCGCCAGTCCGCAGCACAAGGCGTCCAAGCGTCGAGCAGCGCCGAATCCCACGAGCGATGCGCGCGCACGAACCCAACGGGCTCGTCCTTAGGAAGGAGCGGCTTGGGTGTTCATCAGTTTTAGCTCGTCCTCGGAGATGTAGTCGAAGACCTTGACGACGCCAAGAACACCGCCAATTTGCCGCGCAATATTGGCCGCGTAGTCGCCCTCGCGCTCGGTCACGCGCCCCATGAGGTAGACCGTTCCACGTTCCGTGACGACCTTGAACACGTTGGCGTAAATATCTTTCTCATTGATGAGATGCGCCTTGACCTCGGACGTGATGAACGTGTCGCTGGAGCGCGATGTGAACGAACTTGGGGGCGATACCGCGAGCTCATTAACCACGCCGGTCACATTTTCGACGCCGTTGACGATCCGCTCCGCGCGTACCTTGGCCCGGTCGTCGGGCACCTCGCCGGTGAGCAATACCTTGCGGTTAAACGAGGTGACGGTTATGTGAGACCCGTCGCCAAACTCCTTTTCGATGAGATTGTCGGCACGCACGCTAATGACCTTGTCGTCCGAGATGGCCCCGACCGATCTTCGATCCGTGGCAGCGTAGGTGCCCGCCACGACCCCCGTCGCGATGACGGGAATGCACCCCGCCAAGGGGGCTCCCAGTGCCAAAACGATGAGACCGAGGCGCAGGCTGCGCCACTCTTTCAATCCTGGCTTGTCCGCCATAGCGGCACAATCAAGCGCGACGACTGCGAACTTCTGCTTTTGGGCCGTCATTCACTCCTCCCCCAGTAACATCCAATCAATGCCGTCACACAGACAGTGCAGCGCCAGAAGATGCACTTCCTGGATGCGTGTCGTGCGATCGTGCGGAACGCAGATGTGGACATCGCCGGGACGCAACAGTTCATTCATTCTGCCGCCGCCCTTGCCGCTCAAAGCGACGACGCGCATCTCCCGCTCGTGTGCAGCCTCGACTGCCGCCAAGACATCGGGAGAGCTGCCTGAGGTCGAGATGGCCAGAAGCACATCGCCCGGACGCCCCAGTCCCTGGACCTGCTTGGCAAAGATCACCTCGAAGCTGTAGTCGTTTCCGATCGCCGTCAGGATCGAGGAATCGGTGGTGAGTGCAATCGCCGCCAGGGGCAGCCGCTCGCGTTCGAAGCGCCCGATGAGTTCAGCCGCAAAATGCTGGCTGTCGGCGGCCGATCCACCGTTGCCACAGGCCAGAATCTTGTTGTCATTCGATAGCGCCTCGACCATCAGTTCGACGGACTGGGCTAGCGCGTCACCGAGTTCTGCACCGGCTTGCTGCTTCAAACGTGCGCTGTCGTCAAACTGGCGCAAAATGCGATCGATCAGTGTCATGACGCAATTATACTCAGCCCTTCAAGACGCCCGTCTTTCGCCCTGTCCCGTCACGGTAATGGCGAGGCGCACGGTGCTAACGGCAGAATTGGGCTTCGCGAATTTTTGCATTGGGCTCCATGGACATCAACCCGTTCGTGCGGGAGGCAGAAGAGCAGCAATATCCTCCCGGGACGCTCTTTGTCGTCGCCACTCCGATTGGCAATCTGGCCGATATCACCGTACGAGCGCTGGCGGTCTTAACGAGGGTCGACCGCGTGGCCGCCGAAGATACGCGCATGGCGCGCCGGCTTCTGGGTCACTACGGAATTAGCAAACCTTGTATCTCATTGCATCGACACAATGAGCGCAGCTCGTCACACACCGTGATTGCCGCGTTGCGTCTGGGTGAGCGCATTGCCTACATCTCGGATGCCGGGACGCCTGCAATCTCGGATCCCGGCGCCAAGCTCGTCGCGAGCGCCCGCGAGGCAGGCATGCACGTCGTCCCCTTGCCGGGAGCCAGCGCCGCAATTTGTGCTTTAAGCGCCGCGGGCCTGGAGGAAGCCGGCTTCTACTTTCTCGGTTTTCTGCCTTCCAAAGCCGCGCAGGCCGAACGCGTGCTACGCGAACTCGTCATCGGGCCGGCGCACCTGGTCCTGTATGAGGCGCCCCAGCGCGTTCTCGAGACCATCGAATTGCTTTGCAAGGTCTTTGGCGCCCACCGAAGACTTGTCATCGCGCGGGAGCTCACCAAATTTTTTGAGAGCATCAAGTCGATCCGGCTCGGCGAAGCGCTTAAGTGGATGCGCGAAGATGCGGATCGCCAGAGGGGTGAATTCGTCCTCATCGTGGAAGCGCAAGAGAATCCCCCCGACGCCCTGGAGCGCGCGCGGCCCGTGCTGGCGAAGCTTTTGGATCGGCTCCCTCTTTCGGAAGCTGTAGCCCTCGCCGTTGAACTCACGGGACTGCCGCGAAATGGCCTCTATGGCCTGGCGCTAGACTTGAAGCGCGATGTGCATCCGGATTGACCGGGAACGCGTCAACGGGGGGTCACGATCATCGTCTCGATCCCCAAGTCGCCCTTCAGACGGCTGGCGGCCCCTTCGGCTTCATTGCGATCGCCGTAGGGGCCCAGCTGCACGCGATAGAAGCTGTCGGCAGCCGTGATGCGCAGGCGCGTCGCCAGCGTTGGATCCAGCTCACGCGTGAGATGTTGCATGAATCCTTCTGCTCCCGCGCGCGCACGAAAGGCTGCCAGCTGCACATAGTGCCCGCTAAGCGGCAGATCCGCGGAGGGCACGGCGCTCG
Source organism: Burkholderiaceae bacterium (assembly GCA_049514215.1). Classification (GTDB taxonomy): domain Bacteria; phylum Pseudomonadota; class Gammaproteobacteria; order Burkholderiales; family Burkholderiaceae_D; genus BOG-994. Next base: position 180,575 of record JBEKVI010000001.1, on the reverse strand, counting down.
CGCGCGGGGCATTCTGGGCCAGGTATTCCGCTGGGACCAGGTCCGAGGGCAGGTCCCCCGGGCTAAGCCCGGTCGGGCTTGCAGTGGATCCGCCCGACGCCGCCCCGGGCCCGCTGGACGTGGAAGCCTGCGCCCCAATGACCGATGAGCCCGGCGCGTTCGTACTCGGCTCCACGGCGGCAAGCGGGGACGCATCGTTTGCGGCGGCGGTATTCGGCCGGCTAGCGGCAGGGGCTGCCGGTTTTGCCGTGTCTCGTTGTGCAACCACCGGTGCAGTGACCGTGTAGCGGCCCGCGGCGATGTCGCGCGGCAGGAGTCGTTCGACTTGCACCATCGTGCTGCCGACATTGGCGTAACCCAATCGGTAGGCCGCCGCGAACGAAAGGTCGATAATCCGGCCGGAGTGAAACGGCCCACGGTCATTGATGCGCACGATGACCGATCGTCCGTTGGACGGGTTGGTCACGCGTGCGTAGCTGGGAATGGGCAGCGTCGGATGCGCCGCGGTCATTGCATACATGTCGTAGACCTCGCCGCTCGAGGTCCGCTGCCCATTGAACCGTCGGCCGTACCAGGAGGCGATGCCTTGCTCGACGAAGGGCCGATCCGAGGTGTCGGGCAGGTAGTCCTTGCCAAACACATTGTAGGGTCGGTTCGCACCCGACGAATAAGGCTCGGTTCGCGGCACAGCATCGGGAATCTGATCCAGATTGGCGGGCGGATTGTCACCCGGTCCGTCGTCCAGGTAGTACCCGCCGCCCCGCGCAGGCGCGCCACCCCCGGAGGAGGTGGAGGGTCGCGAACTTTTCGGAGTCGATGCGCACCCGGCCAAGAGCAAAAGGGCGATGCAAAAGAGAATCAGGGGACGGGCTGCGCCTGCGCGTGCATTGGGCTTGGGCAGTGCGCCGCCTAGCATCGAGTCTCGCTGGGACACATTCGCAACTCAGGTCTGAATCAGCTTGCGATGGCGCTGCACGCTCATCAGGATGCCGGCGCCCACGCCCAAGGTACCGAGCGCCGTGCCTCCGTAGCTCATGAAGGGCAGGGGCACGCCAACAACAGGCAGAAGGCCCGAGACCATGCCCATATTCACGAAGGCATACGTGAAAAACATCAGTGTGATCGCGCCGGCGAGAAGACGTGCGAAGTAGGACGGGGCATTGAGGGCAATCATGAGGCCGCGCCCGACCAGGGCCAAATACAGCAGGATCAAAACGAGATTGCCCACCAGTCCGAATTCTTCGGAGTAGACGGCCAGGATGAAATCCGTAGTCCGCTCGGGAATGAACTCCAGGTGGGCTTGCGTACCCTGGAGATATCCCTTGCCGGTCACGCCCCCCGATCCCACGGCGATCGCCGCCTGAATCGTGTGAAAGCCCCGCCCCAGCGGATCGGTCGTGGGATCCAACAAGGTACAGATGCGCTGCTTTTGGTAGTCATGCATGCCCGGCCAGGCGACATCGGTCGCGCAGATGCGATCGCCAAAGTACATCAGACTTCCAGCGCCCAAGGCCAGAGCGAGAATGACCGGCGCGATCAGTTTCCAGGACAGACCCGCGAAGTAAATGACATAGATTCCCGCAGCCAAAACCAGGATCGCCGTCCCGAGGTCGGGCTGCTTGGCGATAAGGCCAACTGGGATGGCAAGCAGTACCGCGGCTGCGAGGAAGTCACGGCCACGCACCAGCGTCTCGTGCTTGTGAAAGTACCAGGCCAGCATGAGCGGCATGCCGATTTTCATGACCTCGGAAGGTTGGATAACAACGCCGATATCCAGCCAGCGCCGGGCGCCCTTTTTCACCGTGCCAAAGAGTGCAACGGCCACGAGCAGGCCTACGCCGACGGTATAAATCGGCACGGCAAAACGCATCAGCGACTGGGGAGGAACGTGTGCTAGAAACCACATCATGAGAAACGCCGCGCAGAGATTGCGGATCTGACCGACAAATCGCCCGGGAAAATCGTAACCCGCGCTATAGACGGTCACCAGGCTCAAAATGGCGAGGATGGCAAGAACGCCCAGCAGGGGGCCGTCGAAGACTTGCAGATAGGGGCGCATGCGCGCCCAAAGTTCCTCGGCCCAGGGTCGGCTAGTCATCGTGCACCTCGATCTCCGGTGCCGCTCCTGGTTGGTTTGCCGACGGCTTCTTGCCTAACAGGTAAAAGTCAAACACCTCGCGCGCGATTGGGGCTGCCGCTTGCGCACCGAACCCCCCGTTCTCCACGAGAACTGCAACAGCGATGCGCGGGTGATCGGCCGGGGCATAGGCGATAAACCAGGCGTGATCGCGCAAGCGCTCAGCGACGTGCCCTTCCCGATATTTCTCGTTTTCCTTGACCTGAAACAATTGCGCCGTCCCCGTCTTGCCACCGGAGGTATAGCCTGCCCCCTTAAATGCCGCCGCACTCGTGCCTTCCTTGTTCACACCTACGAGGGCATCGCGAATGGTCTGCAGGTTCTGAGGCTTCAAGGCGATGCGAAAGCTCGCCTTGGGAATGGTCAGCGTCCGTTCGCCCGTCTTGCTGTTTTCGATGGCTTTCACCAAGTGCGGGGTCATCACCACTCCGTCGTTGGCGAGCGTTGCGATCGCATGCGCCATCTGCAGGGGAGTATAGGCGTTGTAGCCCTGGCCGATGCCGATGCTCACGGTGTCGCCCGCATACCAGCGCTGCTGCTCGGCTCCCTTGAAAAAGCGCCGTTTCCACTCCGGCGAGGGCAAGACCCCGGTGCGCTCGCCGTCCAGGTCGATTCCCGTGATCTGTCCGAACCCGAAGGGTTTCATGAAGCTCGCGATGGAATCGATCCCCAAATCGTTGGCCAGCATGTAGTAGTAGGTATCGCAAGACGCGACAATGGAGCGGTACATGTCAACGTAGCCATGACCCCCTTCCTTGTCATCGCGAAACCGATGGCCCGCGAACATGAAAAACCCGGGGTCATTAAAGCCCCACTGCGGTGTCCGTTTCCCGGTTTCGAGCGCGTCGAGTGCCAAAAAGGGTTTGAAAGTCGATCCGGGCGGATAGGCGCCCGTCAAAGGCCGGTTGATCAAGGGCCGATCGGGCGAATTGTTCAACAGGTCCCAATTCTGACTGTCGATGCCTTCCACAAACAAATTGGGGTCGAAACCGGGTTCGGAGACGAAGGCGAGCACATCGCCGCTCTCCGGCTCGATGGCGACCAGCGCGCCACGCCGGTCGCCGAAGGCCTTTTCAGCCACCTGTTGCAAGTCCACATCGAGCGACAAGATCAGATTGTTTCCGGCTGTGGCAGGAGTGCTCGACAGGGTTCTTACCGCATGTCCGCCGGCGGAGACCTCGACCTCCTCATACCCGGTAGTTCCGTGCAGGTATTCCTCGTAGCGTTTTTCCAAGCCCTCCTTGCCGATGTAGTCGGTGCCCTGATAGTTGCTCAGCAGATCAATACCTTCCTCGTCTTCCCGCTGAGCCAGGGCGTCGATATCACGCTGACTCTTTCGGCCAATGTATCCGATGACGTGCGCGGCCAGTTCCCCCAAGGGGTACTGGCGAAACAGACGAGCCTGAATTTCCACTCCGGGAAAACGATAGTGCTGCGCCGCAAAGCGGGCCACTTCTTCGTCCGTTAGCCGGGTGCGAATCGGCACGCTCTCGAGGCCTTTTGATTCCTCCAAAACCTTTCGAAATCGCTTGCGGTCTCGTGGTTGGATCTCGATCACCTCGGAGAGCGCGTCGATGGTCGCGTCCAAATCCGTGACTCTGGCCGGAGTGATCTCAAGTGTATAGGCCGAATAGTTGCGCGCGAGAACCACGCCATTTCGATCGAGGATCAAGCCACGGTTGGGGGGTATGGGCACGACGGAGATGCGGTTTTCCTCGGCCTGCGCGGCGAATTCCGAGTGGCGCACGACCTGAAGATCGACGAGCCGTCCCGCAAGGAGGGCGAAACCGACGAGCACGAAAGAGACTGCGGCGGCCAATCTCAGCCTAAAGAGACGCAACTCACGCTCGGTGTCCTTGAACTCGGTCATCTTCTTGGATCTCCGAGGCCGTTAAATAGGCCGATTCTCATCGCGATCCAGCGGACGCCGCTGCGGTGCGAGCAACAGCCACGTGGCGATGGGCCAAAGTGCGGCAGTCACGAAGCTCTCCAGCGGACTGGTCCAATCGGGATAGGTCCCCTCGACCAGAAAGCGCACCACGAAGGTCGCCACCTGGGCCACGAGGAAAAGAGGCAGCACATGGATGGTCTGGGCCAGCGTTCCAAACCAGAGGATGCGCCGATGCAGCATGATGGCCCCATAGGACAAAAGCGTATAGGCAAGCGCGTGCTGGCCCAACAGTGTCGCATCATCGACGTCCATGAGAAGCCCCATCGCGAAAGCCACACCGATCCCGACCTTACGCGGCTGGTGAATGCTCCAGAAGACCAGAGTCAGCGCCACAAAATCGGGGATCCAGTAGATGTGCCCCCAAGGCAGGAAATTGAGAATCAGCGCCCAAGCCAGCGAGAACGCGATAAAAGGCGGACTGACGGGGCGAAGGATGTACTGCGGGTTTTGCATCAGTGTGCCGGCCTTCTGATGTGACGTTGTTCGGGGGTCGGTTCCGGCGGCGGTGGCGCCTCGGGAAGCGGCTCGGGAAGCAAGACCAGAAGGTAGCGATTGCGATCGACGCCCCCGATGGGCTCACAAAGAATCGTCGCAAAAGCGAATGCCGCTCCGTGCTCGATCTGGACGATACGTGCCACGGGCAATCCGGCCGGGTAAACACCGTCAATGCCCGAGGTCACGAGCGTATCCCCTATTTTGACATCCGCATTCGCGGCCATGAATCGCAGATTCAAGAGGCCTCCTTCGCTGCCTCCGGTGGCGACCGATCGCAGCCCCGATCGCAGGTTCTGTACGGGTATGACCTGACTTTTGTCCGTCAAGAGGGTCACTTCCGACAGAAGAGGAAACACGCGCGTGACCTGGCCCACCACGCCGGAATCGTCGATGACGGGCAGTCCCGGGGTGATCCCATCGCCGGAGCCTCGATCGATCACGACCCGTCGCGATGAGGGATCCCGGGCGTCGTAGAGAATTTCGGTGGAAATCGACTTGCTCTGCTGACGCGCGCGCGCACCCAGGAGCTTACGCAGCTGGGTGTTCTCGGCGAGGAGTTCTTGTGAAAGCAGGCCATTTTGCGCAAGCTGCGTCTTCTCCCGCACGAGACCGGCGTTTTCCTCTTCAAGCTTTTCGGTTGAGGTGAAATAGCGGCTCGCATCGGCAAGCCAGTCGCCGGGCAGCAGCACCCCTCGCTGGATGGGATAAAGCGTCGCGCCGAGGATCCTGCGGATGGTCGAAAGCGCGTTAAACCTCGCATCGGCGACGAGCAGGGTGATGGCAAACACGGAGAAGAAGATCAGCCGCGCGCGAGCCGAAGGGCCCTGTTTGAAGAATGGGGGCGGGCTATATTCCATGGGCGAGCCTCGCGGAGCCACGAAGAGCCAGCAAGCACGCAATACAACTCAAGCACCGGACCTGCTTGCGCTCAACGCGTCTCGCTGAACGCCTTACCACTCGCACTCACTCCGAAGTGAAGATGCTGCCCAGCTTGTCCATGCGTTCGAGCGCAAGCCCAGAACCCCGGACCACGCAAGTCAAAGGATCTTCTGCAACGATCACGGGAAGTCCAGTCTCTTCCATCAAGAGCCTGTCCAGATCGCGCAACAACGCCCCACCGCCCGTGAGCATCATGCCCTTTTCAGCGATGTCGGCCCCCAGTTCGGGAGGGGTCTGCTCAAGAGCGCTTTTTACGGCCGAGACAATGTTATTCAGGGGATCGGTCAGGGCTTCGAGGATCTCGTTTGACGAGATCGTAAACGAGCGTGGCACGCCCTCTGAGAGATTGCGGCCCTTGACCTCCATCTCCTTGACCTCGGAGCCCGGAAAGGCGGAGCCGATCTCCTTTTTGATCGATTCGGCTGTCGGCTCACCAATTAACATCCCATAATTGCGTCGAATGTAGTTGATGATCGCCTCGTCGAACTTGTCTCCTCCCACTCGCACGCTTCCCTTGTAGACCATGCCTCCAAGGGAGATGACGCCCACCTCAGTCGTGCCTCCTCCAATATCGACCACCATCGATCCGGTCGCCTCGGCAACCGGCAGGCCCGCGCCGATGGCCGCGGCCATGGGTTCTTCGATCAGGTAGACCTGCGAAGCTCCCGCACCCAGGGCTGATTCCCGGATGGCCCGGCGCTCGACCTGGGTCGATCCGCAGGGTACACAAATGATGATTCGCGGAGAAGGCGAAAACAGCCGCGACTCGTGGACCATCTTGATGAACTGCTTGAGCATCTGTTCGGTCACCGTGAAGTCCGCGATGACGCCATCCTTCATGGGCCGGATCGCTTCGATGTTTCCGGGGACCTTGCCCAACATCGCCTTGGCCTCTTTTCCCACTGCCTGGATCGTCTTCTTCCCGTTGGGTCCGCCTTCCTGCCGGATGGCAACCACCGAGGGTTCATCGAGGACGATGCCTTTGCCCCGGACGTAGATCAGCGTATTGGCCGTGCCCAAATCGATCGCGAGATCGTTGGAAAAATAACTTCTCAGAAATCCAAACATTCTTGTTTCCGCCGGGCTTTGCGCGCAGCGACACCCTGACCGTATCTCCGAGCGGGTTGTGACCCGCTCCCGGGTTGCTGTATCACCCAGCCGGTTCGCGGGGGAAGCCGCTAAAAAGGGGGATGATACCTTATAATTCTAGGCCGATTTGTCGGGGAAGCCCCAATTTGGGCCTGTGCGTGCGACCCCTAGTTTTGCATTGACCCGGTTTGCCACCGCGACACCACGAACCCGGAATCGAGCTGAGTTTCACAGGTCGCAACAAACGATACGTTAAGGCACGATGTCCCTCAAACTCTCCGATGTGCAAGGCATCGCGCGCCTTGCGCGAATTGAACTGGGTGCTGCCGAGGCCGCAGCGACTCTGGCGCAGCTCAATAGCATCTTCGCCTTGATCGAAAAGATGCAATCGATACCAACCGCTACCGTCGAGCCCCTGGCAACGCCCATGGAGATGATTGAAGAGGTCGCGCTACGCTTGCGCGAGGACGTCGTGACCGAAGTGAACGACCGTGAGACCTACCAGTCGCAAGCGCCCGCAGTCCGCGATGGACTCTATCTGGTGCCCAAGGTGATCGAATGAGACTCCAGGCCAACGTGCTCTGTGTTCGGGATGGCCGGTAAATCGCATGCATAACGATTCTCTCGAAGCGATCGCGCAAGCCCTCCGATCGCGAAAGATCTCCAGCGTCGAGCTGACCCAGCTCTTTTTGGACCGCATCGAAGAGCAGGCGGACTTAAATGCCTTCATCAGCGTGGATGCCGAAGTCTCCCTGGCCCAGGCGCACGCGGCCGATGCGCGCATTGCATCGGGTGACGCGACACCCTTGACGGGCATCCCGATTGCCCACAAGGACATTTTCACCACGCGCGAATTCAGGTCCACTGCGGGATCGCGAATGCTCGAGAACTATCGCAGCCCTTTTGACGCAACGGTCGTCCAACGGCTAGGCATCCAGTCCCCTGGCGCGGGGATGGTCACGATCGGCAAGGCAAATTGCGACGAATTCGCCATGGGCTCCTCGAATGAGAACTCGTTCTTCGGTCCCGTGAAAAATCCGTGGGACCGGCGCGCGATCTCCGGCGGTACATCGGGAGGCTCCGCCGCGCTGGTCGCGGCCCGGCTTGCTCCCGCGGCCACCGGCACCGACACCGGGGGCTCGATCAGGCAACCGGCTTCGATGTGCGGGGTCACCGGCATCAAGCCGACCTATGGTCGCGTCTCGCGCTGGGGCATGATCGCCTTCGCGTCCAGTCTGGATCAGGGCGGCGTACTGGCTAAGTCGGCGGCCGATTGTGCTTTGGTTCTGAATCACATGGCGGGGTTCGATGAGCGCGACTCCACGAGTGTAGAACGGGTGCGTGAGGACTTCGGTCGCGAGTTTTTGCGACCCATCGACGGCCTGCGCATTGGCCTGCCCCGGGAATACTTCGGCGAGGGCGTTCACACCGACGTTGCGCACGCGGTGCAGGCGGCCCTGGCGCAGTACGAGCGACTCGGTGCACGGCTGGTGGACATTTCGCTGCCCCGAACCGAGTTGTCGATTCCGGCTTATTACGTCATCGCGCCCGCGGAGGCCTCTTCCAATCTGTCCCGCTTTGATGGCGCGCGATACGGCCACCGGGCACAGCACTATGGCGACCTGCTCGAAATGTACGAGCGCACGCGCGCCGAGGGCTTCGGCTGGGAGGTCAAGCGACGCATCCTGGTCGGAACCTATGTGCTTTCTCACGGCTATTACGACGCCTATTACGTGCAGGCTCAAAAGATCCGCCGACTGATCGCGGAGGATTTCCGGTCTGCGTTTCGTGATTGCGACGTCATTGCGACGCCGGTCGCGCCGACCGTGGCCTGGGACATCGGCGAGAAGACCGATGATCCGGTTGCGAACTACCTTGCCGACATCTTTACCTTGTCGGTCAGTCTGGCGGGTCTGCCCGGGCTATCCGTGCCTTGCGGATTCGGCGCGCAGCAGCGACCCATCGGTCTGCAGCTGATCGCCAATTATTTCGACGAGGCGCGACTCCTGGGTGCGGCGCATCAGTTCCAAAAAGCGACAGATTGGCACCTGCGCTCACCGCACAACGGGCCTCGGGTCGACCCCGCCTCTGATAGCGAGACCAAGCGATGAAGTGGGAAGTCGTCGTCGGTCTGGAGACCCATACCCAGCTCTCGACCGTATCGAAAATCTTTAGCGGAACGTCCACGCGCTTCGGGGCGGAACCGAACACCCAAGCCTCGCCGATCGATCTGGCTTTGCCCGGCACGCTGCCTGTGCTCAACCGTGGCGCCGTCGAGCGGGCCATCCGCTTGGGACTTGCCATCGGAGCGACCATTGCTCCTGTGTCGGTGTTCGCACGGAAGAACTACTTCTACCCGGACCTGCCGAAGGGTTACCAGATCAGCCAATTCGAGCGCCCCATCGTTCAAGGGGGCACGCTCTCGTTCATGGTTGAGGAGGACGGCAGGGTGTTCTCCAAGATCGTGCGCATTACGCGCGCGCACCTCGAAGAAGATGCCGGAAAAAGTCTCCACCAGGACTTCGCGGGGATGAGCGGGATCGACTTGAATCGCGCGGGAACGCCCCTGCTCGAGATCGTCTCCGAGCCCGATCTTCGCTCTTCAGCCGAGGCGGTGGCTTACGCCCGGGCCTTGCACGCTTTGGTTGTATGGCTCGGGATCTGTGACGGGAACATGCAAGAGGGCTCTTTTCGCTGTGATGCCAATGTCTCGGTGCGTCCGGCTGGCGAGACGCAGCTGGGTACGCGCTGCGAAATCAAGAACCTCAATTCCTTCCGTTTTCTCCAGCAGGCGATCGACTACGAAGTCCAACGCCACATCGAGATCCGGGAGGACGGGGGTCGCATTCGTCAGGAAACGCGCCTTTACGACCCGGATCGCAACGAGACACGACCCATGCGAAGCAAGGAGGATGCGGATGACTACCGTTACTTCCCCGACCCGGATCTGCCGGCGCTGCGCGTCTCGGCAAGCTGGGTAGAGCAGGTTCGCCAATCGATGCCGGAGCTGCCGTCGGCCACGCGCACCCGCTTTGCGCAAGCGTATGCCCTTTCGGAATACGATGCGCACGCGGTGACGGCCAGCCGGGCCACGGCGACTTTCTTTGAGACAGCGGTCCGGAAACTGGGCGCGGAGCATTCGAAACTCGTCGTGAACTGGATCATGGGGGATGTTGCGTCCCACCTTCGGCGCGACGCCCTGGAAATAGAAGCGTCCCCGGTCTCGGCGCCGCAACTGGCGAACCTGTTGGCCCGCATCCTCGATGGCACTATCAGCGGGAAGATCGCCAAGGACGTCTTCGAGATGCTCTGGGAAAAAGCGCTCACGGATGAACACGCGGCCGACCAGATCATCCTCGAGAAAGGACTCAAGCAGATCTCCGACACAGGTGCGATCGAGAAAATCATCGACGACATCCTGCACTCGCACCCCGCGCAGCTGGCCGACTACCGCTCCGGCAAGGACAAGTTGTTCGGATTTTTTGTCGGTCAGGTAATGAAGGCGATGCAAGGCAAGGCCAATCCGCAACAGCTCAATGACCTGCTGCGTAAAAAGCTCGCCGGCTGATCGGGGCGAGCCCGCTGCCGACCTTTAGTTTTTCGCCGTTCCCTTGGTGAGGACGCGAAAGCGCTCGAGATCCGCGTCAAATCGGTGGTTGATCCGTTCGATATCCACCTTCCGATCCGCGATCGTCTGATTCTCCGAATTGATCTGCGCCTCGGTCAAATCGATTTTGCCTTGGACGCTGTAAGGCACGGTCTGTCCCTTGTAGTTTGCCGCCTCCTTCTGATTGGCGGTACGGTCCTCGTAGAGCAGCTTTAATCGCTCCTGGGCCTTCGCGATCGCGTCCTGATAGTCCTCGAGCGCGCGAGCGCGCGCGCTATCGATGTCCTTCTCGCTGGAATAGTTGGTCAACAACGCCTGATCGCGGCGTTGCTGCTCGCGCTCGGCTTCAGCAAGCTCGTGCTTTTTCTTCTCGTCTGCTTCGAGCTGACGCTGTTGGGCGGGCGTCAGAGGGGGGGTAATCTCGCGTAACACGGTGCCGCCCTTGCTGCGTTCTTCCATCGTCCGATCAGCACACTCGGGAATCGGCCTATCCGAGGTGATCGTGTGCCCGCTCGCGTCCTTGCAAGAATAGATATGAGCCTGACCAAAGGCGGCGCCCCCAAGGGCCAATACGGCCACGCAGGCGGCTGTGTGGAGGGCGGCCCGCATCATCCTGCCACCCCGTAGCGCGCACGGTATTGTGCAACTGCGGTCTGGTAAGACGCCAGTTCAGGTGTCGCGGCGAGTTCGAGATAGCTCATGATGTCATCGAGATTCGCGATGGATACTACCGGGATTCCATAGTCCCGCTCCACTTCCTGAACTGCCGACATGGCCGAAACGTTGACGGCATCGCCTCCGCGCTCCTGCCGGTCCAACGCTATGAGTACCGCGGCCGGATTCGCTCCCGCTTGCCGGATGATCTGTACCGACTCCCGTACCGAAGTCCCCGCCGAGACCACGTCATCGACGATGACAACGTTGCCCGCAAGCTTTGCCCCGATTATTATGCCCTTCTCGCCGTGGTCCTTGGCTTCCTTCCGATTAAAAGCGAAGGGGATGTCGCGGCCGCCGTGAAGAATGTCGACCTGGGCCAGCGCGATTGCCGTAGCCGACGCCAGGGTGATTCCCTTATAGGCCGGGCCAAACAGCAGGTCGAATTTTAATCCATGGTCCCGCTCGGCCGCGAGCAGGGTTTTCGCATAGAATCCCGACAGCTTGGCCAGTGTCCCGCCGTGATGAAAGAGCCCTGCGTTAAAAAAATAGGGGGATTGACGACCCGCCTTGGTGACGAATTCTCCGAACATCAGAACCCCAGACCGCACGGCGAACTCAATGAAGTCCTGACGCAAATTGCTCAAAATACGCCTCTTTTGGTCAAAATACCCCCTCAACGCCCGATTTTTGTCCACGGCGCGCCCCCCAAGAGGGTTTCGCACGACCTAACGCAAACTTCGTTCCTATGCGCAAACCTCCCACCGTGCCGGCCCAAAAGCGCCTGAGAGTGACAACGCTAAATCTTAACGGAATCCGATCGGCGGCCAAAAAGGGCGTCTTCGACTGGCTTAAGATCCTCGCCCCCGATGTCCTCTGTGTCCAGGAGCTCAAGGCCCAGCAGGCAGACATGGACGAGATTCTGCTCCAAAGCGCAACGCACCACGGTGGTTTTCACTACGCCGAAAAGAAGGGCTACAGCGGAGCGGCCCTGTATGCGGTCAAGCGACCCAAGGCGATGGCGCTCGGATTCGGCTCGAAAGAGTTTGACCTGGAAGGACGCTACGTACGCGCCGATTTTGATCGGAGCCGCAGTCAGCTTTCCGTCATCAGCGTCTACCTCCCTTCAGGATCCAGTTCACCCGAAAGGCAGGCGGCAAAGTTTCGCTTCTTGCATGAATTCCTTCCCCATCTGAAGGCACTGAAAAAGGAAAGCCTCGAGACCAAGCGCGAATTCATTCTCTGTGGCGATTGGAACATCGCCCACAAGGAAATCGATCTGAAGAACTGGAGGAGCAATCAGAAGAACTCCGGCTTCCTGCCTGAAGAGCGCGCATGGCTTTCGGCCGTCTTCGATGAGCTCGGCTTTGTCGACGTGTTCCGTAGGCTCGACCCTAGACCCGATCAGTACACCTGGTGGAGCAGTCGTGGTCAGGCTTGGACCAATAACGTGGGCTGGCGTATCGACTATCAGATCGCCACACCGGGTATCGCCGAAAAGGCCGTGGCGACCTCGATTTACAAGGATCAGCGCTTTAGCGACCACGCTCCCCTGACGATCGACTACGACTGGTCGCTCTAGCCCCGGGACGTCATGCCGGCGCTGACGAGCCTGCCGACAATGTGCCCTTCGCGCCTGGGTCGCGTCCGCGCTCTGCGAGCACTTCGCAAAACGTCTTTGCAAACAGGTTGACATCACCTGGCCAGCGGGCGGAGACATAGTCACCGTCGCGCACGACGAACGCGGCACGACTATCCCCCGGTGAATCGCGAAACAGACCACTCGTTTTCCGAAAGAAATGGGCGCTGCCTGCGGGAACGTCCAGAAAGTCCGATGGCGCGCGCAAGGCGCGCTCGACTTCAGCCTGCACGCTGCAGTAGCCCGGCGCCTGCTCGACCGATTCAAGATAAGTGCGGTAATAATTTGCATCCCAGACCCGTCCCAGATGCTTCATCAGGTTCCAGGCGCTGCGCTCGAGTGACCATGTGAGCCCCGTTGTCTTGCGGCCGTAAAGAATCGATCGACCTGTCTTCTTGGAGACGGATCGCGCGGCCAAGACCGCTCCGTGGCAGATCGCAGCAAAAGGCTTCTCGGCGTCGACGAAATCGGCCACAAACGATCGCAGCGTGACGTCCTCGAGGTAGGGCCGCATGCCGTGCGCCCGATGGCCGCCCGGCAGAAGGAGCGCGTCGTACGCGCCCACTTCGAGTTCCGCGTAGTTCCTCGGCGCCAAAAACTCAGGGCTGCCCCGGAGGGCTGCGTATGCCTTGCGAGCCTGGGAATTGGCCCGCAAGAAAAGGCCCAGCACCTTCGCGCGCCGCAGGCCTGGAACCCGGCCCCAGAGGTCGAGGCCCTCTCCGGTCAGCATGAGAGGATCGCCCTGTGCCGCGGTTCCATCCGGTGTGGCAAAAATGACCTCATGACGCGCGTCAACGAGTCGCATCCACGAGACGGCGACTTCGGTCGGATCAAAGTCGTATGCAGGAATGGGAATGAGAACGCGGGACACGAAAGACGGCTAGCCTCTAGGACAGGTCGCTGGTTTCGCGGTATCGAGGGGGTCCCGCCGTCTTTGCGCCGCGCGCGCGGCCGCGGCAGCACAGGCCTAATTCAGGGAAGCAACGCATTCAATCTCGATGAGGAAATCGGGATGCGGAAGAGAGTAGACGATGGCGGTGGTTCTTGCCGGATAGTGGCCCGCAGGAAAATGTGCGGCGTAGAGCCGGTTCATCTGCGCGAAATCCTCGCGGCGGGTCAGCAATACATTCGCCTTGACGACATGGGACCAGTCGCAACCGGCGGCCGCGAGAATGGCCGAGACATTGGACAAGACCTGGGTCATTTGGGCCGCGAAGTCGCCCACGGCGAGACCTCCTTTGGCATCATAGGCCGGCACGCCGGATACGAAGACCAGGTTCCCGGTTTTCACGGCGGCAGACAGAGGGGCGAACGCGGACAGGTCAAAAACCCCTTTGGGATGAATGGCCTCGAAGGCGGGTGGAGCAAGGCTTGATTTTTTGGGCTGCCGCGGGGCCGCCTTTGACCCCGCGCGCCTTTCCTGGACATCGCGCCTTTGCGTGTCGTTGCGGCGCTCGCCCACGCTGCGGCGTTCGTTGTTCCCGCGACGTTCCGTCGTCATTGTGGTTCTCCCCGGTGAAATGGCCTGTGAAATCCGACGAGCGGGTCTGTCGCCAGCTTGTACGTTGCCGGTGGCGTTCGCTGCCTCCCGCGTCCCTAGTTCGGCGCAGCCAGCTTTACCATGTATTGTCCCGTTTTTTCATCGGGCTGCATCGACAAGACGCCGCGGACCTGGGCCTCTTCCATGAGGTCCTTGAACGTCCTAAATCCGTAGTAGGACTCATTGAAGCCAGGCCGACGCCGCTTCATCGTCTGCTTGATCATGGATCCCCAGATCTTCTCGTCTGATCCACGTTCGCCGATCAGTGCTTCGACCGTCTCCACCAGGAAATCAATCGCATCCTGGCGGCGCTCGTCCTCCGTCTTCGCGGAGGCCGGCTTGTCTGCGCTTACCGCCGTCTTGCTCGTCGCCTTCTTGGAGGCCTGCTTCCGCTTGGTCTCCTGGGCACGCACGAGGTCATCGTAATAGATGAATTCGTCGCAATTACCGCTAAGCAGATCGGATGTCGAATTCTTCACGCCCACGCCGATCACAAAGCGGTTGTTCTCGCGCAGCTTTGAGACGAGCGGGGAGAAATCCGAATCACCGCTAATGATCACGAACGTGTCGACATGCAGTTTGGTGTAGCATAAATCGAGCGCGTCGACGACCATGCGAATGTCTGCGGAGTTCTTTCCTGACTGCCGCACGTGAGGAATCTCGATCAGTTCGAACGCCGCCTCGTGCATGGTGGACTTGAATTCCTTGTAGCGCTCCCAGTCGCAGTACGCCTTCTTGACGACAATGCTTCCCTTCACGAGCAGGCGCTCCAAGACGCGATTGATGTCGAACTGCGCATACTTGGCATCGCGCACCCCCAATGCGATATTCTCAAAGTCGCAAAAGAGCGCCATGTTCGTGATTTCAGGTTGACCTGCCATTGATTTGCCTTTCGCAACTGCCCCACTAAACAAACTCGACGATCACGGGGTGCGGTGCGATTATGGCACGCGGGCAACGACCGGCCGGACTGGGTGGGCCAGCGTCACTGCTGCGCGCGCCCAATCGCCCTTGCGAAGCCGCACGCTAGGCCCCAGCAGACGAGGGCAGTGACAACGCGATCCCCGGATCAAGACGCAGTCCGAACTCGTCCGCGAGGACCTCTCGAAGCTCGCCGTCGCTCGACAGTTCCGATAGCGTCGTCTGCCCGTTGGCCCGAATGCTCAGACTGCGGTTGACCAGGAGCGCGCGCCGCTGGCGTCTTAACCGCTGGACCACAAGCGTGCTTCTGAAAATGGATTGCGGAGAAGTCGACACGTAAAAGTTCGCCATCTCGATATCCTCCGGGGTCGCCTCCGACCGGGCGATGCCGTAGTGCGGCTCGAAGCCGCGCCCGATATCGCCCTCGAGCACCCAGTCTCCAGCCTCTTCGATCGCGAGGCGATACCGACAGCCGTCAGCAGACGAGTGCTCGTTTTGTACAGCGAAGGGGATCGGGTGCAAAAGCCCGCGGCCGCCGAATCCGACGTCAGCGAGATACGGACCCTCGTCGGTCTCGACGCAAAGGACCATGTGCGAACGCGGCAATTTTCGTCCATCGGCCCAGCGCACGCGTGCCAACTGGATCCGGGCGCGAAAGCCCAGTGCCTCCAAAACGGCGCGAAACAGGGTGGCTTGTTCGAAGCAGTATCCCCCCCGCTCCGCGCCCACCAGCTTGGCCTCGACGTCCGACAGCCGCACCGAGACCGGCAGCCCCCTGAGCACATCGATGTTCTCAAAGGGAATGGCGCCCGCATGCGCCTCGTGGAGCGCTACGAGCGTCTGAACCGTGGTGTTCTTTTCGCCCGCGTATCCGACCCGATCAAAGTAGCGCTTTAGATCAATCATCTAGCTTCCTTCCTGGCTCCCGAAGGCGACGAGCGCGAGCCTACACCACGAAAGCGCAGACCGGTTGCTCCTGGGGGTGGCGCCTAGGCCCCACTGCTGGCACCATCAATTTTCTCCCACTTTGGGCTTGTCGGGAATGCCGCGCCCGGACACCGGCGGCGATGCCGGCTTCCATCGGAGGAACGGATGTTTTCACATTGCCGGCTGGCCCGGCCCGTAGGCAATCTTGAACGGGCGGAGAAAATGTATCGTGACGGCCTGGGGCTGGAGATCCTCGCGCGCTTTGCCGATCACGCCGGCTTCTCAGGTGTGATCCTGGGCAGGCAGGGCGATAACTACCACATTGAGTTTACGCAACGGTCTTTTGCGCCAGTGTCGCCCACCCCAACACCGGAGGACCTCATCGTGTTCTACATCGAGGACTTCGCGCTGTGGCAGGCGAGCTGCGCCCAAATGCTGGCCGCAGGCTTTGTACCGGTTGAGCCGTCTAATCCCTACTGGTCCTTGCAGGGTGCCACATTTGCCGATCCGGACGGCTATCAGACTGTACTGCGCAATGGCGGCTGGAATCCCGCCAGTGTCGTGCCCGCAGAAACTTAGCTCGTGCTTCGGCAGCGCTGGGCCTTGGCCAAGGCCAAGCCTCGCTAATCCCAACAGTTCGACAATTGAGGTTCAGATATTGATTGCGGGTCCAGCCGAATTTTGCTCCAATCATTAAGCACCCTGGGCCGGCGTTCGCAGCAAGCAGATGCCCGAAACGGGGTATTGGGAGATCGTCCGGTTCCAGTCCTTAAGGTATGCACCGCCAAAGCAGCCGTGCACCATTCTTCGGACGGGGCTGTATTAGAGGAAGCGCATGCGTGACCGCAGTGGGATTGCTGTGCTCTTTTTTTGCCTCGCGATGGCGCATTCAGGCTTTTCGGCGGCCGCAACGGGTGACGCGGAAGCGAATCAACTGATCGCGCGCGCGAGCGGATTGCGAGCCGATGGTCAGCTTGATCTGGCCATCGATGCACTGACTGCGGCCAGCCATCTGGCGCAGTCGGACGCGACGCGTGGTCGGGCCGAGGGCGAGTTGGGTGCCACTCTATTTGAAGAGCACCGCTACGAGGATGCAGAGACCCATTTGCGCGTGGCCTACGGGGCATTGGCGGGCGATGCGCGCGCTGCCGTCGCCATCGATTTGGGCAATCTAGCCACCGTGCGGCATGACCCGGCTGGGGCGCGCAGGTTCTACGAGGAAGGTGCCCAATCCCGCGAGCCGAAGGTTTGGTTTAGTGCACAGCTTGACCTGGTCCGACTCAGCCCGGCGCCCGCACGACTTGCGCTGCTCGAACGACTCGCACCGCAGCTGGGTCGCCTTCCTGACGACCACGATCGCGCCTTCTATGGGCTCAACCTGGGGGACCAGGCCGCGCAGTTGGGTAATCCGGGGTTGCCTCTAGCGTATCAGTCCATCGAGACCTCCAGGAAGCTCGCCGATCGGGCCTCGGACGTGCGGCTTCAAGTCGAGAGTCGCGATGCGCTCGCCCAGCTCTATGAACGCCAGGGGCGCGATGCCGAGGCGCTTGCCTTGTCCCAAGGCGGGCTTGAGCAGGCTAAAAAGGCGACCCTTGGCCGAGTCGCCGATCTCGTTGTCGCGCTCGAATGGCGCCAAGGCCGCATCCTCGCGCGGCAGAAGCGAACCGATCTCGCCATCGCGGCTTATCGCCGCGCCGTCGACCAGATCCAGGCGGTCCGGCAGGATATCCCCATTGCATACGAAAACGGCCAGTCTTCGTTCGGCACGACCCTCGAGCCGGTTTACCTTGGACTCGTCGATCTTTTGTTGAGGCAGTCGGCTGAACTCCCCTCGGAATCCCAGAATGCCGCCTTGCACTCGGTCAAAGACGTTCTGGAGTTACTCAAACAAGCCGAGATGCAGGATTACCTGGGCGATCGCTGCACCGTCGATGCTCTCCAGGCCGGGACGGTGGTACCGGCGCAGGGAACCGCTTTTCTCTATCCTATTCTCTTGCCGGACCGCACCGAACTCCTCCTCGAGACGGCCGACGGCATCACGCGAGCCACGGTCCGAATTGGAGAGCCCCAGATCGCATCGACCGTGCGCGCGTTTGCCGAATCGCTTCGCAACGATCGCAACGACTATCGCCCCCAGGCCAAGCAACTCTACGACTGGCTCATCGCTCCGCTGGATGCGACCTTCGAGGCCGAGCATGTCCAGACATTGGTGGTGGTCTCTGACGGTGTACTGCGCTTGATCCCGATCGGCTCGCTCTATGACGGGCGTCAGTTCGTCATCGAACGCTTTGCGGTGGCGACCGTGACTGGCTTATCGATGACCAACGCGAGTCCGCCCTCGACCCAAAAGCCGACGGCACTGATCGCCGGCCTGTCTCTGCCCGGACCCGTGGTCTCGAAGCTGCGCTCGCTCGACATCGGATCCCCGGATTCACCACCGACCAATGCCGCGGTAGCCAGCACCGCTCCTTCCACCCGCGCCTTGCGGTTCACGCGCGCGACTACACCCAACCGCGCGGCCGAGCAGGAAGCTGAACGACAAGGCCTTGCCCTGCCCGGGGTCCAGCAGGAAGTGCAGTCCCTCACCCAAACCACGCAAGGCGTCGGCCTTTTGAACGCGGATTTCACCGACGCCCGATTCAACGCCGAAGCTGGCTCCGGAGACTACCGAATCGTTCACATCGCGTCCCACGGCTACTTCGGAGGCAGTGCCCAGGAGAGCTTCATCCTGACCTACGACGACCTTTTGACCCTGGGCGATCTCCAGTCCCTGCTCCAATCGCGCGAATACCGCCAGTCGCCCATCGAGCTCTTAAGCCTTTCGGCCTGCGAGACGGCCGAAGGCAATGAGCGCTCTCCCCTCGGAATCTCGGGCGCCGCAATGAAAGCGCGGGCCAAAAGCGTTCTTGGAACCCTGTGGCCCGTCGAAGACGAAGCGGCCCGCGCCATCATGGAGCAGTTCTACACCGACCTCGAATCGGGTCACTATTCCAAGGCCCAAGCCCTGCGTTCAGCTCAACTGAGCCTCTTGCACCAGTCCGGCACCGAGCATCCCTTCTACTGGGCTCCCTTCGTTCTCATCGGCAACTGGCTCTAGGACCATGACCTACCCCCGCGCGATTCAACGAGACCCCCCGATCGGCCCCACCGGCGCCCTGCGTACACTGCTCGTGTTCCTCGCATGCCTACTTCCCGGCATGGCTGTACAGGGGCAGATTCGCACCGACGGCAGCCTCGGACACGCACCTCAAACGCTGACCGGCCCGAACTACGTGATTCCTCAAAGTCTGGGGCTCGTGTCGGGGCAGAATCTGTTTCAGAGCTTTTCCACATTCAATCTGGCTGTTGGAGAAGCAGCCAGCTTTACGACCTCGACTGCGGGAATCGCCAATATCATTAGCCGGGTGACCGGCGGTAGCGCCTCGCTCCTCTACGGGAACATCAATGTCCTGCCAGCCAGCGGAGCCCCCAACTTCTTCCTTATCAATCCGGCCGGGGTTACATTCGGCGCCGGTGCCTCAATCAATGTTCCGGCCGCCTTTCACGTCACGACGGCGAACTATTTGAAGTTCTCAGACGGCAACTTTTACTCTGATTTGGCGCATGTGAGCACCTTCTCGGCGTTGGCGCCGGAGGCTTTCGGATTTCTTGGCACCACCCGCGCGACCATAGCGGTCGGGGATGGGTCCTTCATCGCCCAGCTCGCAGCGCCCGTGAGCGTCATCGGCGGCGATGTCACCGTCAATAATGCCGACGTGGCCACCTATGGCAGCGCCGACGTGCGCGTGGCGGCGGTTGGAGCAGACCAGGTCGAGATCCCGCTGACGGGCCCTTTGCCGGTCCTTCATGGCAACCTTGCGATCACCAACGGGGGCGAGATCTATAGCTATACCTTCAATCAGAACAGCGGAAATGTGTACGTCAGCGCCGGCAATATCACGATCGATACCCAAGGCAGCTCAACCTTTACCGGCATATTCACCGACGCACCGAGCGGAACGGGCAATGCCGGACGCGTGCAGGTGAGCGCGGCGCAGAACCTGTCGGTTGTCAACGGGGGCGCTATCTCCTCGACGACGGAGTCGAGCGGCAATTCGGCTGGCGTGTTCATCACAGCGGGCTCGATTAACATCGACTCCGAGTCCAGCCCCTACATCACCGGTTTCTACACCGACGCCGCCCAGGGAAGTACGGGCAATGCCGGACCCGTCCAGGTGACAGCAACGAACGGCTTGTCACTCGCGCATGCCGCGATCATCAGTTCCACTACCGAATCCAGCGGGAGCGCCGCGGGCGTGCTTCTGAACGTGACCGGACCCCTGTCGATTGCGACCGGCTCGTCGGTCTATTCGGCAACTTCGGGCAGCGGCGCCTCGGGTCCGATCCAAGTCGACGTCGCAGGACCGCTTTCGTTCGCTTCAAGCGGACAGATCTACACGGCCGCCTATGCTAGCGGAAATGCAGGGCCGATCCAGGTGCAAGCCCAAGACATCCTGGCCAATGGTGCCGGCAGCACTACGGCGGCCGGCATATTGAGCATCGCGAACCAGGGTTCCGGCAATGCGGGCGACATCAGCGTGGCAACCACTGGCGGCCTGTCGCTCATCAACGGCGGTACCATCTCCTCGGAGAGCAATTCGGCCGGAAATTCCGGCAATATCAGCATCACCGCCCACGGCAATCTTCTGGTGAGCTTAAGCTCGATCTCGGCCGACACATTTTCGACCGGCGCGGCAGGAAACGTCTCCGTCTCGGCCGCAAATATCGATCTGGCCGGCAGTGCCACCTCCTCGACGGGCATCACGTCGAACTCGCATACCGCGACAAGTGGTCCGGCCGGCACGATCAGTGTCGTCACCCCGGGGAGTCTCAGCATCACCTCTGGCGCTAACATCACCTCGACCACGAGTTCGTCCTTCGATGCGGGCGCGATCAAGGTCTCGGCAGGCTCCATCGTCATCAATAGCGCAGGGGTGTCGGATCGCTCTACCGGAATCTCGACGAACACCGAAAAGGCCCTGGGGGGAGCCGGCTCGATCGACGTCTCGGCCGTGGGTAATCTGACCCTCCTCCAATATGGCGAGATCGAATCTGATTCGGAGCTCTCCTTTGGAAACTCGGGCACGGTGCGCGTGAATGCCGGCTCGCTGACTATCAATGCCCAAGGGGAATTTGCCGGCATCTCCAGCTCGATGGTCTCGCTAAATCCCCTTGGAAAAGGGGGCAGCGTCCAGGTCGCGGTTTCCGGGGATCTCACGCTCAAAGATGGGGGCACGATCTCCTCGGACACGTTCCTCTTTGGCAGCGCCGGCTCGGTCCAGGTCCGAGCCGGCAATATCCTCATCGACGGCGCGAACCTGATCCAAGACACCGGCATTACGAGTGACTCCAATTCGGTCCAGACCGGGGCCAATGCCGGCACCGTCGAAGTCAGCGCACAAGGTGCGATCTCGCTCGTGCGGGCCGGCGCGATTGAATCGAGCACCTTCTCCGAGGGTCACGCGGGATCGGTAGAGGTATCCGCAAACACGATCTCGGTGGACGGATTCGCCAGCCGAATCGACGCCGAGGCGCTCTCCGGATCCGGGGTGCCCGGCAGCGTGACCGTGGATGCGAGCGGATCCATCACGGTCTCCGATCTGGCGGAGATCTCGATTGCCAATCGCTCGAGCCTGGCCAATCCGTCGGGCCTCACCCCGACGCTGCTGACCCTTTCTGCCCCGAACATCACCGTGACCGATCGCGGGCTGATCTCCGCGATCGCCTTGGGTAACGCGCCCGCGGGCGACATCCGAATTCAGTTCGGCAACGAGCTTCTCTTGGATCCTTCGGCGATTTCGACCAGTTCGGTTAGCGGCAATGGCGGCTCGATCACGATTCTGGGTGGACAGATCCTGGAACTGAACCAGTCTGCCATCACCACGTCGGCATCGGGCTCCAAGGGAAACGGCGGCAACATCATCATCGACGTCGATGCCCTCATCCTCAATTCCGGATTTATCCAGGCGAATACGACCGCGGCCAAGGCCCAAGGCGGGAACGTGCTCATTGATGTGGAAGCCCTGATTCCCAGTGGCGACAGTCTTTTCGTGGGCGGATCCACCCCGTACGTGTTCGAGCCCGATGTGTTCGGATTCAATGTCATTCAGGCCGCAGCGCCCACCGGACTTAGCGGCACGATCCGGATCACCAACCCGGCGCTGGATCTCTCGGCGAGCTTATCTGCGCTCGGAGAGCGATTTTTGACGAACGGGGCTCTGGGTCGGGATCGCTGCCAGCACACCGCCGGTAGCTCCCTGGCCTCGGGGGGACGCGGTGGCTTTGCCCCATCGGCACGCAATCTGGTTCGGGCCGATCCTGAAACGACGCCGGACGGCCACGCGCTCCAAGACACGCGGCTCGAGCTTGCCGCGCTAGAGATGGAGTGCCCGCATTGAGTTTCAGGATTCTCGCCGTGCCACGGGCACTGTCCACGGTTGTGCTGTTGCTGGGTATCGCGCTCGCAGATCCGGCCCGGGCTGCCGATCCCAATGAGCATCTGAACGAGCTTGAGCCCCAGCGGCCCGGTTTTTTGCCGGATCATCCCGATGGGCTGTTCCAGCTGCCCCCACTGCCGCCCGACGAGGCGATCCCCAGTGCCCCGAGCTCAGACGCCGTCGGGGTGCACATCGAGCGCATCCAATTCAAGGGCAATACGGTCGTTGCGACCGAGGCGCTTGACGCCCTGGCCGCGCCGTACGTCGGACGCACGCTCTCTGCATTGGACATGGAAAACCTGCGGCGCCGCATCACGCAGTTCTATATCGATGCCGGCTACATCAACTCTGGCGCCGTATTGGGGCCGGAGGCCTTCAGTGGGGGCACCCTCACATACACCCTCATTGAAGGGCGCCTGACGGCGATTCGACTGACGGGACTAGAAGGGCTCAATCCGCACTACATCACGAGCCGCCTGGACGAGACGGACGGGCCGCTGAATCTCGATACGCTGCGCGATCGCTTTCAGCTCCTTTTAGCAGACCCGCTCATCAACCAGATGAACGCGAAACTCTTACCAGGCGACAGCCCGGGCGAGGCCAATCTCGATGTCGATGTCACGCGCGCGGCCCCCTATCAATTGACGACCTATTTCAACAATTATCGTCCGCCGTCGATCGGCGCGGAGGCATTCGGTTTTCGAGGTTCTGCACGCAATCTGACCAACCAGGGCGATCTGCTCGAACTCAGCGAAGAGACGCCGATCCAAGGCGGTGGGGTTGTCAGTACGGGCGTGCATTGGCATATGCCGCTATTGCAGCCGAACACGCAGTTGGTGGTTCTGTACGATCACGGCGATTCCGCAGTCACCGAGGAGCCGGTCAACATCCTCGGTATCCGCAGTATCCTCGTCAGCAAAGGACTGGGTATCGAACAGACGCTCTTTGACTCCTTGCAGCAGCATTTCTCGGTGGGACTGTATCGCGTCGTCCGCGAGAACCGGACCACTTTACTGGGCGAGCCCTTCTCCTTCATTCCCGGCGAGCCAGACGGGGATACCGAGGCACCCGTCTGGCGCTTCGTGCAGGACTACACGGACCGCACGCTCACCGATGTCGTCGCGCTGCGCTCGACCTTTAGTTTCGTGAAAGACAACGAGCAGACGCAGCTCGGTTTGCCCACGGAAGCCGAACCCGATCGTGACTATACGGTCTGGCTTGGCCAGGCCCAGTATGCCCGGCAGGTCCTAGACAACGGCGCGCAAATCATCTTGCGCGGAACCGTCCAGGAGACCAATGCGCATGTTCTGCCGCTGGATTCGATGACCATTGGAGGAGATGCAACGGTACGAGGTTTCCGCGAGAATCAACTGCTCACGGATAAGGGTCAGATCGTGAATGTCGAGTTCAGCTATCCGTTGGTACACGACCAGCACACGGGCCTCGATCTGGCGATGATCCCCTTCTATGACATTGGCCATGGGACGACCGTCGGGCAAGGATCGGCCACATTGTCCTCCGTCGGTTTGGCCGGCCAACTTCACTGGCGCGGACTCCAGTTGGATCTCTCAAAGGCGTATCGGCTCGTCTATCCGGAGGCGATTGTCTCGGGCCGGGGCAACCTGCAGGATCGCGGCATCTACTTCCAGCTTCAATACACGGTCCTTTCGCGCTAGAGCGCACGCCACGACTGTCCTATGAGCACACTGGGGGACTTGCGCCGGGCTCGCGCTCTTCTCTCCAGGGAGCGACCTTCGGCAGCAAGACGAGGCCCGGCACGGCAAGCGCCGTGCAGATGAGAAAAAATGTGAACCAGCCTGCGGCATCGACAATGTAGCCCGCTCCCGCATTGGCAAACGTTCGAGGCACCGATGCCAAACTAGTAAAAAGCGCGAATTGGGTCGCCGTGTAACGACGATCGGTAGCCCGAGCGATAAACGCCGTAAACGCGGCCGTACCTAGACCCACGCTGGCAAACGCCTCAAAACCGATCGAAAGCCCCAACAGAAGCAGGCTAGGCCCGGCCCAGGCCAGCGCAGCAAAACCCAGAATCGAGGTCAGCTGCAAGGCGCCAAAGAGCCACAGCCCCCGATTGATTCCCAGCGTGACGAGCCAGGCCCCTCCCACAAGGCCGCCGGCCACGCTGGCCCAAAGCCCGACGTTTTTGGCGATCAATCCGATCTGGGTCTTCGAAAATCCCAGATCCAGATAAAAGGCCGTCGACAGCGACGTCGCCATGGAATCACCCAACTTGTAGAGGAAGATGAAAGCCAGAATCCACAATGCCCCGGTCAGGCCGCCGCGCGACACCAACTCCCTAAGCGGCAGGACGACGGCGTCGCGCAAGGTGGAAGGAGGGGCTCCCTGGAGTCGGGGCTCGCTAACGAAGAGGGTCATGCACAGTCCAGGCAGCATGAATGCGGACGTGATCGGAAACACCGCACTCCACGGCAGATGGTCGGCCAGAATCAAGGCGAGGGAGCCTGGCACCAGGCCCGCGAGCTTATAGGCGTTCACGTGGATCGCCGTTCCCATGCCTTGCTCGGAGTCATCCAAAATCTCGCGCCGGAACGCGTCGATTACGATGTCAAGGCTCGCCGAAAAAAAAGCCAGGGCCACGGCCAGGGGGATCACCCATCGGATCTGCGTTTTCGGGTCGAGCTGACCCAGACTTGCGATGGTCAGAAGCACCGCCAACTGCATGACCATCATCCACCCTCGTCGACGTCCCAGCCGAGGCAAGGCGAACCGGTCCATGAGCGGGGCCCACAGAAACTTCCAGGTGTAGGGAAACTGGATCAGCGCGAACAGGCCGATCGTCTTGAGATCCACTGCCTCCGAGCGCAGCCAGGCCTGAACCAGGGTGAGCAGAACAAAAAGCGGTAGACCCGAGGTAAACCCGAGAAAGACGCAGATGAGCATGCGCCCATTGACCAGTTGGCGCCAGGTCTTGGGCCGGTCCAACGTCAAGGGGCCGCACGAGAGAGCGCAGTCAATGCCTTACCCACGAACTCGAAGCTGCGTTCGAGCACGGCCTTCTCCCAGGCAGGGGTCTGGACGTAGAAGCTATCGCGCACCTGCGCTTTGATCTGTCGACCCAACTCGGAATCACGCACGCCGTGCAACTCCAGCCATTGGTCAGCCCGCAGCGCGTTGATGACCTCGGTCGAGGGCAGCGTCCCGAATTCCAGAGCGAGCGGCGTTAACTCGGCTTCCGGCAGCACCCAACGCGCGCCATTGATGAGCGCACCTTGCACCTGCGTTGAGGCCGAGTCTCCCTGAAAAATAGACGTAACCTCGTTCCCATACCACGCCAGCGCGCGCCTGAGCCCCGTTGGGTCCGGTTCCGTGAAGATGGGCTCACCGTACCCCGAGGGTCCCAATCCGGTATGAAAGTCGATCAAGGCGACGCGCTTTTTGCCGCTCGCCCAGCGCCTTAGGATTTCCTGAAACGTCCGCGTGGACCAAGCCAGGGCCCGACCTCCATAGAACAGGCCATCGGGATGGGTGTATTGCCCAAGCGAGACGGCCGCTTGCAGTGCCTTATGGCCCCGCTCAGCAACAAAGTGCGCCAGTACCTCATCGGCGTGGCGGCGTGATTCACCGTCCCAATCTTCGGGAATCAAGTGCGGATGCAACGCCGTGTAGTCGGCATGCGTGGCGGGCGGATTCGCATGCTCGATCGAATTGCGATTCAGATCGACATTGTCCTCGTTGACACGACGCAGCCAGGAAAAACCATAGGGATTGATCGCATGAATCAAGAGCGTTGCAGTATTTGCTGCAGGCGGATCCAGGCGCTTCTCGCGGATCAGACCGACCTGGGCTCCCGAGCCGCAAAAGCCCTCAACCCCGTGCGTTCCCGACACGAGGACCAATAGGTTTTGGCTCTGAGGGTCGCCAAAGAGCGCCACGTCGGTGACCAGCGCTTCGCCCCTCTCTCCGGGACAGAAGTTGTTTACGAACGAAGTGACGCTGTTTCCGCTCTCGGCAACGCTTTGAAGAAATCGCTGCCTCGCATCGGCGTAAGTGTCGCCGAAGTACTCCTCAGGCTGCATGGCACACTCAGAATGGGAAAACACTCAGTGTACCGAAAAGCCAAGGGGGTGGAATCGGTCCCTTAGCCCGCAATCTCCTGTCTTTTTTTGAGGCGGAACACCGCGAGGCTTCCCCGCAGGTTAGGCAACCAGTGCACGGGCCGCCCTTCGTGCAGTGCCATCCGATCCACGGTGTCAAATCCGGTGCGGTGGGCGAGTTCGGCGAAGTCCTCCAGCGTCGAAAAACGCAAATTGGGGGTGTCGTACCACTCGAAGGGAAGAGCTTTCGTGACCGGCATGCGGCCCCGCGCGACCGAGACACGATTCCTCCAGTATCCGAAGTTCGGAAAAGTGAGGATGCTCGATCGGCCCACGCGCCCGATCTCCCGCAGAATCTTCTCGGTCTGTCGCACCATCTGCAGGCTCTGGAGTTCAAGGACCGTATCAAAGCTCTTGTCGGAAAAGAGCGCGAGCCCGTCTTCCAGGTTCTGCTGGATCACGTTCACACGATTGCGAACGCACGCCAAGACGTTGGCGTCGTCGATCTCCACGCCGTAGCACTGACAACCTTTTTCTTCCTGTAAGTAAGCCAGAAGCGCCCCGTCCCCACAACCCAAGTCGAGTACCGACGCCCCCGGCTCGATCCAATCGGCGACCAGCATGAGATCCGAGCGCAGGCTACGGCTCACGATGAGACCGCCTCGACGGGGAGAATCCTCTCGAAGTAGGCGCGCACCACGGCGTGATAGCGCGTATCGTCAAGGAGAAACGCATCGTGACCATGGGGCGCATCGATCTCGGCATACGTGACCGAGCGCTTCAGATCCAGCAGAGCCCGCACGATCTCACGACTGCGCTCTGGAGCAAATCGCCAGTCCGTTGTAAACGAGATCACCAGAAAGGCCGCGCGGGTCGTGGCCAACGCTTCTCTCAGACATCCGTTGTGCTCCCGCGCCGGGTCAAAGTAGTCCAGGGCCTTGGTGATGAGCAGGTACGTATTCGCGTCGAAGTACTCGGAAAACTTGTCACCCTGGTATCGCAGATAGCTCTCGATCTCGAAGTCGGCCCCGAAGCCGTACTGAAGGTGATCCGTGCGCAAGGCGCGCCCGAACTTCGCTGCCATGTCGTCGTCCGAAAGATAGGTGATATGACCGATCATGCGCGCCACGCGCAAGCCCCGCTTGGGGACGCTTCCCAGGGAGGCGTAATGCCCTCCCTGAAAATCGGGATCACTTAGAATGGCCTGACGGGCGACATCGTTAAAGGCGATATTCTGCGCGGAGAGCTTGGGGGTCGATGCGATGACGACACAATGCGCCACGCGCTCGGGATAGCGCAAAGACCACGCCATGGCCTGCATTCCGCCAAGGCTGCCCCCCATGACCGCAGCAAAGCGCGAGATCCCCAGTCGATCGGCCAGGCGCGCCTGGGCATCGACCCAGTCCTCGACGGTGACCACCGGAAAGTCGGCTCCGTAAGTGCGTCCGGTTGCAGGGTTCAGCGATGCCGGTCCTGTGGAGCCAAAACACGAGCCGATGTTGTTTACGCCAATGACAAAATACCGATTCGTGTCCACCGGCTTGCCCGGGCCCACCATGTTGTCCCACCAGCCCGTAACGCCAGGACTGTTGGCGTAGGCTCCGGCGACATGATGCGACGCGTTGAGCGCGTGGCAGATCAATATCGCGTTCGAGCGCTGGGCGTTCAGAACGCCGTAGGTCTCTACGGCAAGAACATAGTCGCGCAGACTCCCGCCGCCTTTAAGTGCCAATGGCTCGGCAAACGTGAAGCGTTGTTCCTCGACTAGGAAGGGTGCACTCATAGGACAAAAAAAACCCGACGGGCGATTGGAATCAGCGCGTCGGGTCGGACCCCTTCGCTTTAGCCGTATTTATTTCGCGGTCCACCACGGTGACGTGGGATGACCCGAGCGCCCGCAAGCTGATTCCCGGCTCGCCCGGGAACGATCAAATCGGCGCTTGAATGTAATAAAAGGTTAGCCCATCGATGGAAGCGCGTCAAACCGGCGCCCCGCTAGGACCACTCGAAGACCACGGCTTGGGACGAATGAGCGGAGGTAACACTGATGCTGCGCGACTCCGTGCGCCCTTGATGGGACGCTTCGAGCGTGTAGCGGCCCGCAGGCAGCCTCACGAGCAGGTACGGTCCGTTGGTCTTGATATTGAGCACCGTCTGGCCGTTGGAATCGCGCACCGAAACCGGAACGTCCGCAAGGTAGACGGCCTTATCACCCTGACGTTCGGCGAAAGTCATCGAGACAGAGTACTGAGGCATCATCTGCTTTATCGCCGCGTCCTCGGAATCACCGACCCCGCCCGTCACATAGGCGATCGAACCGGCATGTTGCTCAACCAGGGGGGCGGCGGAAGCGGTGCCCAACGCGCCGCAAAGGAAGAGGGCGGCCCCAAGGGCCGTCACCCGCACATGTTTGTTCATCGTTGTTCTCCTAGTAAAAGAGGCATTCTCGGCCGGGGTAGCTCAAAAGATCCGCTCGAAGAACGCCCCGGCCTTGCCCGTGCTGCATTTAGCCGAGGTCAATCGGCACAAAAAGCTTGTTGCCTTGACGCTGGATCAGAAGTGCCACATTGTCGGTGGCCTTGTTGACGACCGAGCGCAACTGCTCGATCGAGCGTACCGGTGTGCCGTTGACCGCCAAGACCACATCGCCTGGCTGCACACCCGCCGCCTGGGCCGGGCCGCTCACCTGTTCCACGAGCAGACCGCCCTCGCCCCCCAACTGCGCACGCTCTTCGGGTGCCAGGGGTCGAAGAGCAAGACCAAGGCGACCATGGTCGGCCGCAGGCTGCGCTGCCGCTACATCCTTCGTATCGGAGAGCTCGCCGATGGTCACCGCGATATCGGTCGGTTTACCCTGGCGGTAGACCTGCAGCTGCGCACGGCTACCCGGCTTTAATTCGGAGACCACGGCCGGAAGGTCTGCAGAGCGTTCGACGGCTCGCCCGTTGATCTGCGTGATCACGTCTCCCGCCTTCAGTCCCGAATTCGCTGCCGGCCCATCGCTTTGCACCTCGCTCACGAGTGCGCCCATTGGTCGCGGCAGTCCAAACGAATTCGCGAGCTGCTGATTCACCTCTTGAATGGTCACGCCAAGCCGGCCGCGCGTCACCTTGCCGTGAGCGATCAAATCATCTTTGACTTTCACGGCGATGTTGATGGGAATCGCAAATGACAGTCCTTGATAGCCCCCGGTCTCGGAGAAGATCTGCGAATTGATCCCGATTACGTCGCCATTCATGTTAAACAGCGGTCCACCGGAATTGCCCGGGTTTACGGGAACGTCCGTCTGGATGAACGGCGTATAGCTGTCGTCCGGGAGGGGACGTCCTTTGGCACTGACGATCCCCGAGGTGACCGAATTCTCGAAGCCAAACGGCGAGCCGATGGCCAATACCCATTCCCCGACCTGAACGGCGTCGGCATTGCCCAGGGTCACCACGGGGAGATTCTTCGCGTCGATCTTGATGACCGCGATATCGCTCTTCTTGTCGGCGCCGATCACTTTGGCCTTGTACTCGCGCCGGTCGGTCAGCTTGACCGTCACCTCGGTCGCTCCCGAGACCACGTGCGCGTTGGTCATGATGTAGCCGTCGGGACTGACGATGAATCCCGAACCCAGGCCATGGACCACGCGGTCACCCCTGGGGGGCATCGTAAAGCCTGGTATTCCCTTGAAAAACTGAAAGAAGGGATCATCCGAGTTCGGGCCGCCGCCCATGTTAAATCCTGTCTGCTGCTGACGCGCAGTGACGGTGATATTGACCACGGCCGGTCCAAAGCGCTGCACGAGCGTCGTGAAGTTGGGCAGGGTGACGGCGGCACTGTTGCTCGTGACGGCCGCAGGCGGGACGGCGGCCGCCTGAACCACCGTGGGGGCCGCTGCATGGGCCGATCCGAGGCCGAGTACGTCGTAGTGGGCCAGGCCGAACCCCGCTGCGGCGATGATCCCGGCCGCCGCGAGGCGCTGCGTAAGTAGCTTAAGTCTCATTTGAAAAGTCTCCTAGAGGGAAGTCGCTTGATGCCACAGTCGCATCCTAGGACCGCGAACTTAAGGCAGACTTAAGGCCACGCGGCGTTCTGCCGTAAGCTCGGGCGCGGCGGGAGGCTCGGGAAATCCGACCTCGACAACCAGGCCCTCCTGGCCGTCCTCCCGGTCACCCAAAGTAATGTGCGCCGCATGCCGCTCGACGATGTTGCGCACGATTGCCAGTCCGAGCCCGCTGCCGGTGACTCCGGGCTTGCTGCCGCGGTAAAAACGGTCGAAGACGCGACTTCGCTCCGCATAGGGTATGCCAGGGCCCGCGTCGGTGACGCGCAACATACTCTGATTCGCCCTCTTATAAGTCTCCACGTCCACGCGCGTTGCGGGCGGAGCAAAGCGCAGAGCGTTGTCCACGAGATTGCGCACCAGCACGCGCAGCGCCTCCGGATCCCCCGCGATGCGCGCGGGATCTGATTGCGCCACTCCCAAATCGATATTGCGTTCCAAGGCCAGCGGGGTGAACTCGGCGACGACCGACCTGGCGAGTTCGCCCAGATCGACCGCTTCGGTCTTGAGCGGGCCGGCTTCGGGCTCGACGCGGGCCAACGCCAACAACTGTTCGACCAGATGTGCCGCACGCGTTAGTCCGGCGCGCACCGCCTCAAGGCTTTGTTTGCGATCGACTTCAGAATGGGCGCGTTCGGCCAATTGCACCTGCAGTTGCAGTGCCGTCAGAGGCGAGCGCAATTCATGGGCAGCATCGGCGATAAAGTCACGCTGCGAGGCTAAAGCACGATCCAATCGGCTCAGGAGGCCATTAAGGGCGGCGACGACAGGTCGGATCTCGTCAGGCAGGCCCTTCTCGGGCAAGGGATCGAGTGCTTGGGGGCTGCGCTGTCCGACTTCGCGGGCGACCTGTCGTACCGGCCGCATCCCGCGCCCGACGGTGTACCAGATCAGCACCCCGAGAACCGGAAGAACGAGCAGCAGGGGCAAGACGGTGCGCAGCGCCACCGCGGCGGCGAGTTCCCGTCGCACGCGCATGGGTTGGGCCACTTGGATGACGACATCCTCATAGAGCGCGCTGTAGACCCGCCAGTCGCCTCCGTCGGTGTGCGTCGTGGCAAAACCCAATTCAGCCCGCCCGGGCAGGTGGGCGTCGGGATGCGACAGGTAGAGCCTCTCGCCCTGCAGGCTCCAAATCTGCACCACGACCCCGTCTTCCACGCCGGGCAATCCGCTATGCGGGGTCGTAAGGCCGCGAAAGGCCTGTGAGGGCAGGGATTGAGCAACTTGCTTGAGCTGGTAGTCGAAAAGAACATTGGCCTCTTCGCGCGCCTCGCGGTAGACGATCGCGCCGGTCGCCGCCGCTCCTCCCACAAGGACGGCCAAGAGCCAGAAGAGCAGGCGACGCTGAATCGACATGGACTGCGCCCTCAGTGCTGCGCCACGGTGTAGCCTACCCCGCGCACATTGCGGATCAGACCTGCACCCAGTTTCTTGCGCAGCGCGTGAATGTGGACCTCGATGGTGTTGCTGCCAACCTCCTCACCCCAACCATAGACCTTTTCTTCGAGCTGCCCGCGCGACAAGACCGCGCCGGGACGCTCGACGAGCGCCATGAGGAGTGCGAACTCACGCGCCGACAAGGCGACAGGGCTCTCATCGAGGGTGACCACGTGCGTCGCAGGATTGATGGTGAGATTGGCGATTCGCACCACCGGTTCCGGTCGACCTGCGTGGCGCCGCATCAGCGCTCGGATCCGGGCTCCCAGTTCATCCAGATCGAATGGCTTGACAAGATAGTCGTCTGCACCCGCGTCCAGTCCCGCGACGCGGTCGGCGACCGCGTCGCGCGCCGTGATCACGAGCACGGGTAGCGACTGCCCTCGCCCGCGCAGGCCCTTTAGCACCTCAAGCCCCGACTTGCGCGGCAGCCCCAGATCCAAAAGCAGGAGGTCGTAGGCCTCGGCGGTCAAGGCCAACTCGGCTGCATTGCCGTCGGAGACCCAGTCGACGGCGAATCCATCCTGGCGCAGGCCTTGGCGCACGCCCTCTCCAATCATCGCGTCGTCCTCGACCAGCAACACCCGCATAACAACGCCCCGCTAATTCCTCAGACCCTGCCAGAGTTTTGGCGTTCGGACGAGTTCTGCCAGGCTCATGGGCATGCCGACGAAATAGCCCTGGATCAAGTCGCACTTAACCTGTGTCAGAAAGGCGAACTGATCGGCCCTCTCGACCCCCTCGGCGACGGTCAGAATACCCAGATTATGGGCGATCTCGATGAGGCCGCTCACGATGGTGGCATCGAAAGCGTCGATGGCGCACCCCTTGATGAAAGTGCGATCGATCTTGATCTCGTGGACCGGCAGATTCTTGAGCCACGACAGCCCGCCGTGGCCGGTACCGAAATCATCGATGGACAGGCGCACGCCCAGGTGGGCGATCTCTCCCAGAGCCTCCGCCGTCAGATGCATGTCGTCGACAAACGCGGTCTCGGCGATTTCCAGCACGAGCCGGTTCGCGGGGAATTCGAATTCCGCAAGCGCATCGCGCAACTGGCCAATGAACAGGTTTTCGCGCAGCTGCGAGGCGGAGACATTGACTGCGAGATCAATCACGGGGCGACCCGATTGCGGCAGCATCGCGATCTGCCGTAAGGCCTCCCTTAATACCCAATGACCGAGGGGCTTGATGAGCCCCGTGCGTTCGGCCAAGGGAATGAACCGGTCGGGGGCCAGGACCTCTCCTTCGACCGTATTCCAGCGCACCAGGGCTTCCACGCCCACGATGACGCCGTCTTGGACCCGAACCTTGGGCAGATACAAGCAGGCCAGATGGTTTTCGTCGAGCGCGCGGCGCAAGCTCTGCTCCGTATTAAAGAGCGAGCTCGCCTGGGCCTTGATCTCCGGATCATAGAAGTAAAGCGAATTTCGTCCGATCTCCTTGGCGTGCATCATGGCGGCATCGGCATTGCGGATCAACATCTCCGCGTCGCGCGTGTCTGCCGGATACAGGGCAATGCCCACGCTCGGCGTGAGATAGATCGATTCCCCGTGCAACCGCATGCGGTTGCCCAGTTCGGTGATGAGCGCCTGAGCAAACTTCTCAACGAACGTGCGTACATCCTCTCCCTCCGGACAGCCGATCGCGACAGCGAATTCGTCTCCCCCGATGCGTGCGCGCAAGGAGTCCGCCCCCGCTCGCCGCGTAATGCGATTGGCAATCACCTTCAAAAGCGTGTCGCCCATCGAATGGCCGTAGGTGTCGTTGACCTGCTTGAAGTGATCCAGATCCGCGACCAGCAAGGCGAAGGGGGAATCGGGATAGCGAGCAAAGAGGTCCTCCAAACGCTCCCTAAGCGCTCCACGGTTCAAAAGCCCCGTCAGTTCGTCGTGCATCGCCACGTGCTGGACGCGGTCACGCAGGCGATTGCGCTCGGCGACGTCGCGGATGATGACGGCGACCTCGTCGGCGGAAATGGGCGTAAAGCGCGCCTCGAACTCACGCTGTCCTGCCATCACGTTCAGGCTGTATTCGCAAATCTGATTACGCCCGCTGTCGATCGCCTTGGCGAGCGTCTGAATCCAGAGCGTCCTGACTGAATCGTCCAACTCCGGCCGCTCCACAAAGCGCGAGCCGATGAGCTCCGAGGGGGGTGCCACCATCTGTTGCACGGGGCCGGTAATGTCCAGCACAGTGGAATCTGCACTGCACCGAATAAGGACGTCGGGCAGCGCGAGGATGACTTTGCGCTGCAACCGCTCCAGATCGCGCAGGCGTGTGCTCGACGCCTCCAGTTCGCGGTTGCGCTCCACAAGCCTCTCCTCGAGGGTTGCGATGCGCTCGTGCAGTGCCCGCTCCGTCTCCTTTCTCGGAGTGACGTCGCGAAAGGTCGCAACCACCGCGGCCACGGCGGAATCCGCGAGCAGATTGCGGATCGTGCCTTCCAGCCAAACCCAGGATCCATCACGACCTTGTACGCGCCATTCGACATCGATGCGCCCCTTGGGATCAGCAACGAGGCGCGCGAACATGGACACGGCATCCTCCCGTTGCGCAGGATCGATGCTCTCAAGAAAGCTACGTCCGATTCCTTCTTCGCGCGTGATCCCCAAAAGGTTGGTATAGGAACGCGCCAGCTCGCGCACCACGCCCAGGCGATCCAGAACGACACTCGTTTCGACCCCTTGCTCCGAGAGCACTTCGTAGCGCGAGCGCGCATTCGCGAGTTCGACCTCCTGGCGCCAATGGTGACTGAAGTCGCTCGTGATCCGAATTACTCCCAGCGCGCCCAACGCAATGGCGCGGTCGTGCAGCCAGCGTACCTTGCCATCGGGAAGCAGCAGGCGATAGACCTGGTTGTAGGTCCCCTTGACGATTCCCGCCTCGAAAGCCTGGGTCACAGCCGTCTGATCGTCGGGATGAATCCAGGCTTTCCAGCGGTGGGATACACGCGCATCGGCGGGAAGCGTGCGACCGAACAGTTCTGAGAAAGCGCCGGCAACCGTCACTGGGGCCGAAGACGGGGGCTGGTAGAGCCAGACAACATCGCCTCCGGTTCCGGCAAGGAACTGCGGCAATTCCAGCAGGGGCGCAGAAGGGTGCGGCAAGTTCATTGCGAGGAAAGTGACGGGTGATTTAGTTTGCCACAAGCAGAACGCCTGTCCCGCTCGCGCGCCGCGTGGATCCCCGTGTACGAGAAGCCTGTAGGCGCGTCGGCAAGCGCGCGCGTGGAGCGATCACACCCTCCTTTGGAGGTGTTGACGAATCGAGCAAGAGGACGGCGCTTCATCTAGTCTCGCGGAGGAAGGACTTCGAGCAGGGCCCGGATCTTTCCGGGGTCCGAACTCGCGAGGACCTTCTTTGCCATGACCCGGCACCGGGAAAGATCGGCTCGCAGGATCTCCTGCTTGACTGAGAGGATTTGCGCAGGGTGCATTGAAAACTCGCGCAAGCCCATCCCCAGCAGAAGCCTCGCAAATGCCGGATCTCCTGCCATTTCCCCGCACACCGCAACCGGCACGCCGGCGCGTTCACCGGCCTGGATGGTTTGGGCGACCAGGTGCAGGACTGCCGGGTGTAATGGATCGTAGAGATGCGCCACCGTGTTGTCGGTACGGTCGATGGCGAGCGTGTACTGGATGAGATCATTGGTGCCGATAGACAGAAAATCCAAGCGCTTCAGAAATCCGGACAGGCTTAACGCGGCGGCAGGGATCTCGATCATGCCGCCGATCTTCATGTTCGGATCGAACGCGATATGACGCTTTTCGAGCTGTTCGCGCGCCTGGGCGATGAGCGTGAGGGTTTGATCAATCTCGTGCAGATGCGCGATCATCGGGATTAAAAGCTGCACCGGGCCAAACGCCGAGGCCCGCAGGATGGCCCGCAATTGCGTCAGAAACATCTGGGGCTCGGCCAGACAGTAACGGATCGCGCGCAGGCCCAATGCCGGATTGGCCGCGTTCGATGGCGCCTCCGCATCCAGGGGCTTGTCGGCCCCGATATCGAGCGTACGGATGGTCACAACCCGTTCGGCCATGGCGTCGACGACGGCGCGATAGGCTTCGAACTGTTCCTGTTCGTCCGGCAGGTCACCGTGGCGATTCATAAACAGAAACTCGGTCCGATAAAGGCCGATACCGGTTGCGCCCACATCGTTGGCCATCGCGCAGTCCGCCGGGAGCTCAATGTTGGCCAGCAGCGCAATGGGAACGTCATCGAGCGTGCGGGAAGGCATGGAGCTCAGACGCCGGAGCTTTTCGCGCTGGATCTCGGCATCGCGTCGCTTCAGCTGGTATTCCTGCAAGACGATCGGACTGGGATCGACGATCAGGATTCCTGCATCTCCATCGATGATGATCCACTCATCCTGGCGGATGAGGCGCGAAGCCGAGCTCAGACCGACGATGGCCGGAATGTCGAGGCTGCGCGCGACGATCGCCGTATGCGAGGTCGCGCTACCGAGGTCGGTCGCAAAACCGCCGAAGGGCCGTTTCTTGAACTGCAGCATGTCGGCAGGCGCGATGTCATGCGCCACGATCAACATGTCGTCGTTTCCCAGTGCGGGAGCGGGGAACGGAGTCGCCGTCCCGGTCAAGATCTTCAGGACCCGTTCGACGACCTGCTCGACGTCGGCGCGTCGCGCCGCGATGTAGGCATCTTCGATCTCTTCGAACTGCGCGACGGCCGCCTGCAATTGGGTGGTGAGTGCCCATTCGGCGTTGTAGCGGCGCTCGGCGATGAGCCGGCGGGGCTCTTCCGACAACAGGGGATCCTGCAGAATCAACCGATGCAGCTCAATTAAGGCCGAGAACTCGGGTGGTGAGTCGCTCGGAAGCTCCGAGGCGACCGAATAGAGCTCATTGACGACGCTGGCAATCGCATCGTCCAGACGCGCGATTTCGGTGTCGACCTGATCTTCAGCGATGCGATAGTGAACCACCTCGAGCGCGGCGGACGCAAGGACATGGGCCCGACCGATCGAGATCCCGCGGGACACCGGAATGCCATGCAATGTAAAGGCCATAACTCGTAGTCAGAGTTGGAGGTTCACACACAAACCGCTGGGAGCCGACGCGGTCACGGGGATTGACGCCCCAGGGGAGTGCCTTACTGACCCTCGTCGAACTTGTTGTCGATCAGGGCGACCAGCGCGTCCATCGCGGCTTCCTCGTCGGGGCCCGTGACGTCGAGGGTCACGGTACTGCCCTTGCCCGCAGCCAACATCATGACGCCCATGATGCTCTTGGCATTGACCCGGCGCCCGTTTCGAGTCATCCAGACCTCGCTTTGAAAGCGCGTGGCCAGCTGTGTGAGCTTAGCCGAGGCACGCGCGTGCAGCCCCAGTTTATTGCTGATCACGCAATCGCGCGAGGGCATGATCTGCTCCATCCTGGTTGGCGCTTTCCGCCGGCGCAGACGGGGCTAAAGCCGCCTGGATGTGCGGGGCGGTCGAGGCAATCTTCATCACACCCGCGGTCGCTCCGCTCGTGGCCTTGTCGATTAGTCCCTCCAAGGTCGAGGAGTCTCGATAGGTGAGAACGCGCAAGAGCATCGGCAGATTCACCCCGGTGAGCACTTCGACCCGCCCCGCATCGGCCAGCTGCGCGGCAATATTGCCCGGCGTCGCGCCAAACAGGTCCGTCAGAACCAGGACTCCTCGGCCCTGATCCAGAGCCTTGACTTCCTCTTTGACCCGTTGCAGAACCCGCGGCGGGTCGCAATCCGGTGTGACATCGACCGCTTTCACGGCAGGGGGGTCGCTGCCATAGACATGCGAGGCGCAGCGCATGAGCGCCGACGCGAGGGGAGTATGTCCGATCAGGAGGATGCCGATCGGAGCGGTGGATGATTGGCTCACAGTAGGTGCAGGCGCGACAGCCCGGTAAAGATCATCCCAAGAACACAAAGACCCAATAACGCCACGAGGGCCCAGCGCCAGACGCGCCGCTCCAATGCCTGGCGGCGTTGTTCCTCGTGGGCCGCGTTGCGTGCCTGTTTTTCTACGGCCCGGTTGACTAGGCGGGCGGTCGCCTCATTGATCGCCGCCTCATTGATCGCCGCCTCGGTATCGCTCTCCGAAGGTGGACGGGCGATCGCCTCTACATCACGGTTCATTTCCTTCTCCATGGAGTCGAACGCCTCAGTGTAGCGCGGTCTCGAGCGCATCGACGAAGCGCTTGGCCACGGGATAACCGGTTTGCTCGGTAATCTCCTGGAAACAGGTGGGACTGGTGACGTTGACCTCGGTCAGATAGTCGCCGATCACATCGATTCCGACAAGTAACAGGCCACGTTCGAGGAGAACCGGGGCAAGCGTGGCGGCGATTTCGAGATCGCGCGCGGATAGCTTCTGCGCGCGTCCGACCCCGCCTTGAGCCAGGTTGCCGCGAATCTCCTTGCCCTGCGGGATACGGGCCAGGCAGTAGGGTACCGGCTCTCCCCCGATCAGCAGGATCCGCTTGTCCCCCTCTACGATCTCGGGGATATAGCGCTGCGCCATGACCGTGCGCGTCCCTTCGACCGAGACGCTCTCGATGATCGCACCCAGATTTAACTCGTCTTCACGCACTCGGAACACGCCTGTGCCACCCATTCCATCCAGGGGCTTGATGATGATGTCTTGGTGCTCGGCATGAAACGCGCGCAGCCGCTGATTGTCGCGGGTCACCAGAGTCGGAGCCACGAACTGCTCGAATCCGAGTATCGCCATCTTCTCGTTATGGTCGCGAATCGCACGCGGACGATTGAACACGCGTGCACCCTGTTGCTCAGCCAGTTCGAGAAGATAGGTCGAGTAGACGTATTCCATGTCAAAGGGGGGATCCTTGCGCATGACGATCGCGTCAAACTCGCGCAACGCCATCCAGACGCGCGGCTCGAGAGCGTACCAGTCCTTCGGCCGGCCCGTCAGCTGGAGTCGCGCGGCGTGCGCGCGGACGAGGCCCGACGGCTCGCGCTCGATCTCGGCCTGCTCGAAGAACCAGATCTCGTGGTCGCGTCGGTTCACCTCGACCATCATCGCGAAGGTCGAGTCCTTGTACGTTTTGAACGAATCCAGCGGATCAGCTATAAAGGCGACGCGCATCTGGCCTAGTAAATCTCCGGGTTGGGGTCGGTGCGCTCGAGCTCCAAGGAGGCCGCCAACAGGGCAAGGCGCGCCACGACGCCATAGGCGTAAAAGCGATTGGGGGCCGCGCTCGGACGCTGGCCGGGATCGGGCAGGTTACAGCTGGCGGCAAACGGCAGGGGTACGAATTGCATGCCCGGGGCATTGAGGTTTTCGTCCTTGCCGCGCTCGGCGTGCACGCGATAAAAGCCGCCCACGACAAACCGGTCCACCATGTAGACCACGGGCTCGGCGACCCCTTCATTGACGGTCTCGAAGGTATAGACACCCTCTTGAATCATGACTTCGGTGACCGCCTGCCCCTCCTTGATCACCGACATCTTGTTACGCGCCTTGCGATTCAGATTCTTGACCTCGGCCGCATCCTTGACCGTCATGATGCCCATACCGTACGTTCCCGCGTCCGCTTTGACGATGACAAAGGGCGGCTCCTTGATGCCGTATTCCTTGTACTTCTTGCGGATTTTGGCCAAGAGTGCCTCAACGCTATCGGCTAGGCATTCCTCGCCTGTGCGTTCATGGAAATTGATCTCTCCGCACACAGCAAAATACGGATTGATCATCCAGGGATCGATATCGAGTGTCTTGCTAAAGCGTTTGGCTACATCGTCGTAGGCCGCGAAGTGCTTCGACTTGCGCCGCGTGGCCCAGCCCGCATGCAGGGGGGGCAACACGAACTGTTCGTGAAGGTCGCGCAAACATTCAGGGACGCCACCGGAGAGATCGTTGTTCAGAAGGATCGCACAAGGATCGAAGTTCTTCAGGCCCAGGCGTCTGCCATTGCGTTCCAATGGTTCGATCATCAGAACTTGCCCATCGGCAAGCTCGATCGGGGTGGGCTGCCTGATTTCGGGATTCAGCGTGCCCAGACGGACGTTAAGGCCCGTTTGCCTCAGAATCGCCGACAGCCGGGCGACATTTTGAAGATAGTAGGCGTTACGCGTATGGTTTTCGGGGATGAGCAGGAGATTGCGGGCATCCGGGCAAATCTTGTCG
Source organism: Burkholderiaceae bacterium (assembly GCA_049514215.1). Classification (GTDB taxonomy): domain Bacteria; phylum Pseudomonadota; class Gammaproteobacteria; order Burkholderiales; family Burkholderiaceae_D; genus BOG-994. The sequence continues at coordinate 140,508 of JBEKVI010000001.1, read as the reverse complement.
ATCCCCGCCATCGCGGCCTGGACGGCCAGGGGAAGCACTTCGGGCGAGAGGTTGTTAAAACCTCCCGGAAACAGATTCGTATCGACCGGGGCGAGCTTGAAACCCGCGTTACGCAGATCGACGGAGCAGTAAAACGGGGGCGTGTGCTCCTGCCATTCGAGCCTGAACCAACGCTCAATGGAAGGGGTCGCGTCCAGAATCCGCCTCTCCAGATCGAGAAGCGGTCCGGAAAGTGCAGTCACAAGATGAGGAACCATGGCGCCTTTCGTTTGACGGGATTGTACGGTAAACACATGTCGATAGCCGCCAGGCGTTTATCGCGGATCACGTCGCCCCAGAGATGGGGTCAAAGCCCGGTCTTTAAAGGGTTTTCAGGGGGATTTGCGCAACGCGTCCAGCCGCCTTGCGCGGCGCGCGGGTTCAGGGCGGCCCCTTCGACAGTCGGCCCGCAATGTGTCCGGCCGAAAAGCCAAAAAAAAGCCAGAGGGGGCAACCTTCTGGCTTTAAACCTCCGAGGAGGCTCGAAACTTCTGGAGAGGAGAAACGTACTACACCATCTGCTGCCAAACAACAAAAAAACCGATCTACAGCAGAAACTTAAGGATGATAAGCGGACTCGCCGTGCGCCGAAATGTCCAATCCCTCGCGTTCCTGCTCCTCGCTTACGCGCAATCCGATGACCAAATCGACGATCTTAAAGGCGATGAATGCCACGACCGCCGTCCAAACAATGGTAAGTCCGACCGCCTTGGCTTGGATGAATAACTGGGGCAGGATGCCCGGGTAGATCTGCTTACCGGTCACCCAGTCAGATGCGCCCGGCCCCCCCAGGGAAGGCGCGTTCAAGATGCCCGTCAGAAGAGCCCCCAGCGTCCCACCCAAGGCGTGCACGCCGAACACATCTAGCGAATCGTCGGCAGGGATCATTTTCTTTAGGCCGGTTACACCCCAGAGGCAGACCAGGCCAGCGGCGATTCCGATCACGAAGGCGCCCGGGACCCCGACATTGCCGGCTGCAGGCGTGATCGCCACAAGACCTGCGACAGCGCCAGAGGCCGCACCGAGCATCGACGGCTTGCCCTTGATCATCCATTCCGCAAAGGTCCACGACAAGACTGCGCAAGCCGTCGCGAGATAGGTGTTAATGAAGGCCAGGGCCGCGAAACCGTTCGCCTCCAGTGCCGAGCCGGCATTAAATCCGAACCAGCCGAACCAGAGTAACGAAGCGCCGATCATGGTCATTGTCAGGCTGTGAGGCGCCATGGACTCCTTGCCCAGTCCGACGCGCTTTCCGACCAGAAACGCTCCGACTAAGCCCGCGACACCCGAATTGATGTGCACGACGGTCCCGCCCGCGTAGTCGAGCGCGCCGCTTTGCCAGATGAAACCACCCCGGGCCGTGACGGCGTCGGCGACGGCTGCGCTTTTGAACTCATCTGGCCCCGGCCAATACCAAACCATGTGCGCCACGGGCAGATAGCTGAAGGTGAACCAGATGACCATAAACAGCAGCACGGCCGAGAACTTGACCCGCTCTACGATGGCCCCAAGGATCAGACAGCACGTGATCGCTGCAAACGTCGCCTGAAAGGCGACATAGACGAGTTCGTAGAGCGGAGTGCCCTTGCTAAAGGTGCTGGCCAGGGAGAAGTTCTGCGTCGTTGGATCAAATGTTCCGCTCAAGAAGACCCGACTAAATCCCCCAATAAACGCGTTTCCCTCGGTGAAGGCCAGGCTGTAGCCGTAGATACACCACAAAACCGTGATCAAGGAGAAAGTCACAAAGACCTGCATCAACACGGAAAGCATGTTCTTGCTGCGCACCAGACCGCCATAGAACAGAGCCAGTGCCGGCACGGACATCGCCAGCACCAGCGCGGTCGAAGTCAGCATCCAAGCCGTGTCCCCTTTGTTTGGCGTGGGTGCTGCAGCGCTCGCGGCATCGGCCGCGGGTGCGGCCGTGGCAGTCGGCGCGCTAGCGGGGGCAGTTGCATCACCTTGCGCGCAAGCCGGCGCGACCCAGCCCCCGCCTGCACCGAGGCCGACCAGAAGCGCCAACATCAGAAACCATTTTCTCATTATGAACATCCCTTTTATTTAAAGCGCGTCCTTACCCGTCTCGCCGGTCCGGATCCGGATGACCTGCTCGACGTCGTACACGAAGATCTTTCCGTCGCCGATTTTGCCGGTCCGCGCGGATGTTTCGATCGCCTCGATGGTTCGCTCCACGATCTCGTCGGGCACTGCGGCTTCAATCTTTACTTTCGGCAGAAAGTCGACCACGTATTCCGCCCCGCGGTAGAGCTCGGTGTGGCCCTTCTGGCGACCGAACCCCTTGACCTCGGTCACAGTGATGCCTTGCACACCGATGGCCGAGAGCGCCTCGCGCACCTCGTCGAGCTTGAAGGGCTTAATAATGGCCGTGATCAATTTCATAGGGTCCTCTAGGCGCCAGACGGTCTGGACTTGTCGCAACGGACTTATTGCGCCGCCGGGAACGCGGCGCTCTTTGGGTTGGGTGCAAAAAGCAATGTCTATGCCACTGAAAATGGACTGGGCCCGCCCCTTAGCGGTGCACCCCGACGGTTCGTTCAGTCGCCCCACGTCCTTAAAAGGATCGCCCGGCCCGCTGATGATCACGGACAGTGCACGGCGACGACGCCTTCCCGTGCACCGTTTCTGTGATTTCGAGAATGCACCAGGAATGTGCGGGGTGCCGCAACCCCGCTGATCGTCCATGCTAGACTCGCTGCATGGATCTGAACTCGATCTTCGAGGAGATGCAGGCGCGCATTGCGGACATGGCGCGTCAGACACCGGCGCGCGAGTTTGAGCAGAATCTGCGCGCGCTCCTTCAGCAGGGCTTCTCGAAGCTGGACCTGGCCACGCGCGAACAACTCGATCTGCAGGCCGAACTTCTGAGCCGAACGCGCGCCAAACTGACCGAGCTTGAAGCGCGCATCGCCGATCTAGAGGGCCGCACCCCCCCGAAGACGGACTAGCCGGATCGGGTCGGAGGGCTAGAGCGCATGGGCGGACCCACCGCCCCCGATTTGGACCGAGAGCATGCTAATCGATCCGCCCGCGATGCCTTCAACCGGAAAGCTCAGCGCGTCGTCGGGCTCGATGATTCCCATGCAATACAACAGCGGCAGGTAATGTTCTGGCGTCGGGATGGAAAGTCGTGCGTCCTCACCGAGCTCTCGGTAGCCCACAAGCGACTGGTAATCACGGGCCTCGAGACCGCGCCGCACCCGCTCGTCAAAGCGTACGGCCCAGGGATAGGCGCCCACCTGGGGACCCCAGCGCATCACTCGCAGATTGTGCACGACATTACCCGACCCCAAGATGAGGACGCCTTCGTCTCGAAGGGGTCTTAGCGCGCGTCCGAATTCAAAATGATCCTGGGCGGGCCGGCTGAGGTCCAACGAGAGCTGGACGACCGGGATGTCGGCCTCGGGATACATCCTGAGCAAAACCGACCAGCTGCCGTGGTCTAACCCCCAATCCGAATCCAGACGGACGGGCTCTGGCGCAAGCAGGCCCTGGACTCGGGCCGCCAAATCCGGCTCGCCCGGGGCGGGATACTGCACGGCGAAAAGTGCTGGAGGAAAGCCGCCAAAATCGTGAATCGTCGGGGGCTTCGCGTTAGCCGTGACGGCGAGGGCCTGCGTCATCCAGTGCGCCGAGATGACCAGCACGGCCCGCGGCCTGGGAAGTGCTTGGGCGAGTTCGCGCCACGCGCGCGTATAGGCATTGTCCTCCAGCGCATTCATCGGGCTTCCATGCCCGATGAATAGCGCCGGCATCCTGACCGCAGGAGTACTCACATCAGGATCCGGGGAGTTCAAGGAGGCTCTTCGCAATCACGTCAGCAAGCTGTCCCAACGCCGCATTCTGCGCCGCCAGCGCATCACCTAGGCTTGCACCGCCGAGCGGAACTTCGAGATCGAAACTCCGACTGTGCGGCTTGTCTTCGGCTGGACTATTGGCATGCGCAGCGGTCCACAGGGCCGAGACGCGCATTTTCTGTCCGGGCCACACTTGCCATTGTCGCACGTCGATATTGACGATGTAGTCGGGATCCTCGAACGAGCGCTCAGGATAAGCCGTAACCTGTGGGGATCCGAGCCGGCTTGCCAGATCTTCGGCCAGCACGCGACCGATTCCTACACGCAACGGTTCGGCCCAGCGATGGTCTTCGCTAATGGTGACCTTCCCCTGCTCGCCTTGAAATACCATCTCGTCGCGGTCAACGAGATCGGGCACGCGAACGGAGTTAATTGCCACACGCAGCAAAGCGCGGCCGGCCTTGACCGGCGACGATGTCGCCGACGCGGTTGCGACCGGCTCGAGCGTATAGAAGCTTTCCGGAGCGCTACTCGCGCATCCACCCAGGGCTGCCGCACACAAGAGAGCATGCCATCGCAGCTCGCCTTTCATCGTATGGTCTCCTCGGGATTGCCTGCCCGGCCTCGCAAGAGCACCTCGGGATGTCGCTGCAACATGTCGGTCAATTCGCGCAGCGACTCCGCCGATCGCGACAGCTCCCGCAAGGCCTCGCGCAGATCCTGCTGTGCGGGCGCATCGCGCGACAAGAGCTCGTTGGCGCTTCCCATCGCCCGCTTGGCCTCGCCCAGTAGATCGGTCAATTGCGGGGCGACCTGGCCATGGAGTTGCTGCATGAGCAGGTCCGTGTCGTTGAGGGTGCGCTGCAGACTGGCCATTGTCTGACGCAGATCCTTGGCGATCGCTTCGAAGGGCACCTTATCGACTTTTTTGGCCAGTTCCGTCAACGCGAGTTGCAGATCCTCGAGCCCGCCCGGCACAGTAGGAATTTCCCCCGGGATCGCCACGAACTTGGCGGCCGAAGTGGCAACGCTCGGGAAGAAATCGAGCGCCACGAAGCGTTGACCGGTGAGCAGGTTCGCCGTGCGCAACTGGGCCTTCAGGCCATGGGCGATCGCCTGCTCGAGCAGTTCCGCGTGCTCAACGGCCCTCTTTCCCGAAGGTCGGGGCTCGGCTGAAAGGCGATCCACGTACAAGCTCAGAACGACGGCGAAGCGGGCTCGGGCCTGCTCGGCCTCGAACTGCACGTCGATCGACTTCACTTCGCCAATCGTCACGCCGCGGAAGTCGACCGGTGCACCCACCGATAGTCCCCTAACGGATTCAGTGAAATAGGCCAGAAGCGGTGTGATCTCGGCATCGGTGCGGCGCATTGCCAGCGTCTCGTTCTCGGCGAGAACAAAGGTCGTGTCCTGCGGCGCCACCGACCCCGCGCCTCCCTCCGGAGGCGGTGCGAAGGCGATCCCTCCAAGCAGGATCGAGACCAGCGATTGGGTATGGACGCTCACGCCATTGGCATCCAATGTGATGTCCAGGCCGCTGGCATGCCAGAACCGTGAGTTGCGAGTCACCAGATGCTCAAAGGGCGAGCGCACAAAGATCCTCAGCGAGACACCGCCGCCATCCGGGTCGAGGTCGACACTGGTGACCTGACCGACCTGAACCTTTCGAAAATACACGGGCGAGCCGACGTCGAGCGATCCCAGATCGTTGCTCTTGAGCAAGAACACCCGACCAGGCTCATCGGTCGTCACGGTAGGAGCCGTCTCAAGACCGACAAAGCTACGTCGCGACTCGTTCGATTTGCCAATGTCCATGCCGATATAGGAGCCCGAGACCAGGGTGGCCAGACCGGAGATTTGACCGCCGGCCACGCGGGGCCGCACGACCCAAAAGCGGGTATCTTCGACCAGCAGCTGGCCGGCCTCGTGCTGCATCTGGGCGATCACCGTGACGCTGTCGTGGTCGGAGGCCAATCGAATCGTTTTGACTTCGCCGATATCGACATTCTTGTACTTAATCTTGGTCTTGCCTGCTTCCAGGCCTTCGGCGTTCTTGAAGTGGATTTCAATGCTCGGCCCCTCCTCGGAAAGTCCGCGAACGAGGAGCGTGAGCCCGATGAGCACCGCCACGATCGGAACCAGCCAGAAAAGAGGAAAGGTCCGCCACTGCCGCGAGACCACCCGCGCTTCCGGTATCTCGACTTGCTGCCCCGCACGGTTGGGTTCGGGGGGAGGCGCCACTGGATCCGTCATCGCCTTGCTTCCGGCAAGAGCAAGGTCACGGCCGGATCCGCGCCGATCGGAGCCAAGGCGCCTTCAGCCGCGGCGTCCCAGAGAAGTCGGGCGTCAAACGAGCGCGAGGCCAGCAAGGTGAGCACGACCACTGAGGCAAAAGCAATCGCAGCCGGTCCGGGACGGACGTCGGCCACGGCGGGGTTCTGCACGAGTGAGGTCAGAAGAGCCAGTACGTAGACATCGAGCATCGACCAGCGACCGATGAGTTCAACGAGGCGATAAAGCTGGGTGCGCGGGAGAAGCCATAGGCCGCTGCGTCGTTGAATGGAGAAGGCCAAAAAACTCAAAGAGAGGAGTTTTACGAGCGGCACCATGATGCTCGCGACAAAAACGATCAGCGCCAGTCCCCAGGAGCCGTTGTTCCAGAGGTAGAGGATTCCCGAGAGGATCGTATCGTTTTGCTCGTAGAAGATCGTACGCGTGTGCATCATGGGCAGCACGTTGGCCGGAATGTAGAGCACAAAGCCGGCGATCAGATAGGCCCAGGTTCGGGCGAGACTCTGGGGCTTGCGACTGTGGATGAGCGACCCACAACGTGGGCAAGAGCGCTCTTGGTCATGCTCATCCAGGCGGCTTACAAATGCGCACACGTGACAACGTGCCAGCCCAAGGCTCTTGGCACTCTTGGCCTGAATCACCGGGACTCCAGAAGGTCCAGACGCCGCCAAAGAAGCCTTGGATGAAACGCGCTCGCCAGGGTGGCGAGCATGAGAACAAGGCCAGCCACTCCCCAAAGCGCGCTGCCCACGGACACGGTGCCCACCGGTGCCAGTCGCACGATGGCCACCAGCGCGCTAATCAGGAAGACTTCGATCATGGACCAGGACTGCGCGAGTTGGGCAATGCGCAGCACCGGTTGGGCGTATGGAAGTCGACGGGGATTCGGTCCGCGTTCCATCCACAACACGCCGCCCACAAGATACAGGATCGCGCCCAGATAGACGCCTGGAAGAACGACCGTGGTGATTAGCACCAGAACCGAGATGGGCTCCATGTTCGCAGCCCAAAGCGCAGCCGCTGCGCCAAAAAGAGTCGTGGAGACCGCATCGCCTTGCAGATTCAGACGCACCAGAGGCGCCAAGTTGGCGATCAGATAGACGGTCATGGACGCGACGGCCAGCGGGAAGATCCGATCCAGACGATCGTCACGCCCTTCTTGGAGTTCGGAGCCACACCGCACGCAAAAACTGCGCCCCTCCGCCTTGGCGTGGTTCACGGCTTGGAGCGCGTCACAGTCGGGACAGGCGCGCACTGCGTCGTATTCTGGATCAGGCATGGATCAGTTTGAGGGCCTACACTACCGTCGCTGCGGCGCACCCGCGACCAGGTCAGAGCTCTTGTTCTCGTCAGTCAGACCGGCCACAGCAGCCATGGTTCACGCGCCGTCGACTTCCGGAATGGCGTAGGATACAAGCCTTTTTACGGCGCTGCGTCCCAAAACGACGCGTCCTTGTGAGCGAATCCCCTCCCGTTTCTACGACACCCCCGGCGCGCTTGTCCGGATTGCAGGGTGCCGAGGCTTTTGCGGCCATGCTGGGCGTATGCCTGGTCACCATGCTCGTGGCCTTCGACCAGACCGTGGTCGGAACGGCACTGCCGGTTATCGTGGCCGAGTTGAAGGGATTCGCCCTCTATTCCTGGGTAGCCACGGCCTACCTGCTCCTGTCTTCGATTTTTGTGCCCATCATGGGTCGCATGGGAGACCTCTTCGGTCGCAAGCGCTTCGTGCTCGCCTCGATCGTCATTTTCACCGGCGCATCGGCCTTGTGCGGATTGGCCCAATCCATGCTCGAGCTGGTGCTCGCGCGTGCCCTGCAGGGGATCGGCGGAGGCATGCTCGTCGGAACGGCGTTCGCAGCCACGGCGGACATCTTCCCCGACCAGCTAAGACGCATCAAGTGGCAAGCGATGCTCTCCTCGGCTTTCGGGCTGGCCAATGCAATTGGACCCTCTTTGGGTGGGTGGCTCACCGAACATTGGGGCTGGAGGGCCGTGTTCTACGTGAACTTGCCCCTGGGGATCGCCGCAGTCGCGGTCGTTGGAAGGTTCCTGCCTCACACCCCCGGTCATCGTGAGACCGGGACCTCCCTCGATTGGGCCGGCGCCCTGCTGCTTGCGGGCTCGATTGGCGGTTTTCTTTTGGCGCTGGAAGAAGGCGCGGGGTCCTCCTGGGAGGCCCTATTGCGTCCCGGCTTCTGGCTGCCATGCGCTCTCGCGTCGCTCATCTTCTGGCAGTTCATCCGGGCCGAGCGCCGTGCCGCGCAGCCGATTCTTCCCCTGCGGCTGTTCGATCTTCAGGCCGTGCGGCTACTTGCGATCATCGCGGCGTTTAGTGGGTGGGCCATGTTTACCCTCATCTTTTACGCGCCGCTCCTGCTACAGGCGGGATTCGGGCTTTCTCCCAACGCCTCGGGCATTGTGGTCTCGCCTTTGGTCGTGTTCATCAGCGTAGGCAGCATCGTCAACGGGCGCCTGTATGGCCGCATTCGCCGGGCACATCGATTGCTCGGCGTAGGGATCATTTTGTTCACAACGGGATGCCTTGCGGTCATGGCGATTGAGCCCGGAAGGGCGACGGGCTGGATCGCGTGTGCCCTCGCCCTGGCGGGAACCGGCCTGGGTTTCCAGCTGCCCAATCTGACGATCCAGATGCAAGCCGCCGTAGAGCGTCGCGACGTTGGCATCGCATCGGCCCTGGTCCAGACCTTGCGCATGCTGGGCAGTATGGTCGGTGCAGCCTTAGCCGGCGTCATCGTCAACGCGATCTACCAGCGAGGCGTCGCGAAAAGTCTCGTCACAAGCGGGGTCGAGGGCACGAACCTGGCTCATTTCTTTTCCGATCCGCAGATCCTTATCAGTCATCTCGACCAGGCTCATGCCCAAAGCAGCGCGGCGGCGCTCGGGTTCGCTGCGCAGTTTGATGGGCTGCTCCTGCAAGCACGTCACGCTCTTATCGAGGGCGTGCACACCGCCTTGGGCCTGTCCGTGCTCCTGTGCGTTGTCGCTGCGCTTCTCGCCCGACGCCTGCCGCCGATCGATCCGCGCTGATGCACGAAAAGGTCAGGGTCGCTGGAGCCGATCAAGGCAGCCGGACCGAACCCATGAAGGTATCCGTCGCGTCCCGCCCATCGGCGCTCTCGAGATCTTTCACGGGCCCCACGACGAGGATCTGGTAGACACGGTCACCGCGCCCGGCGATCCAAGCGACCATGTGCAGGGGTTGTCCCGCGTGCGTACCAAAGACCTCCAACGCGCGCGCGGGAATCGCCGGTTCACTGGCGAGTACGGCGGGTATCGCCATCGGCTCGTCCTTGCGAAGCTCTCCTGAGATGTTCTGCACCAGCGCGCGCGCAATGGCATCCAAGGCCCGCGCTTGGGCGTTGGGATCAGAGCTGGCCAATGTGGCCGAACCGATCACAAAGGCGGTGTCACCGACCCGGGCCGCATGCATGGCCATGGAGACCGCCTGTCCATCGAGATCGATCGGACGCGTCGCGCTTTGAACCCGTCCGGGAAAGGTCGCGACGATACCGGAGGCGTCCCGATAGTCCCGCCAGTCAAAGCGTGGAGTGCACGCGCAGAAAAAGACAATGACGCAGCAAAGCGCCAGGCGCGGCGAAACGATGCATCGGTTTTTTTCGATTGACGACTTCGCGGCAGGTTCGACGAGCGATTTCACAGCCATACTCCGATTGACCGGCACGCGCTACGCGGTTATGGTCGCAGCAACAGGCGTACCCAGCGCCCACGCGTTGATTCCGGATATTGTGGCATGGGGTCGCAGAGCCGTTCATGAACTCACCGCTTGAGCAGACAGGTACACTTCTCACCCGCGACGGGACTCGCCTCTTTTATCGAGAATGGCTGGCCGAGCCTGCACGCGCGGCCCTGCATATCGTCCATGGCCTAGGAGAGCATTCCGGTCGCTACGCTCACGTCGCGCGCCGTCTGAACAAACATGGTGTCTCCGTGAGGGCCCACGATCACCGCGGTCATGGGCGCTCACACGGCGCGCGTGGCGCGCTGAATTCAGGATCGGATCTGACGGCGGACCTCAAGCTGGTCTTCGACGACTTTGCAAGGCAGCAGCGGACCACCCCTTTCTTGCTGGGACACAGCTTAGGAGGACTCGTGGCCGCGGACTTCGCGACGGCGCGCCTGAGCCCTATTCGAGGTCTCATTCTTTCTTCGCCAGCACTGGCGCTTGCGATGTCGCCAGGCCAAAAGCTTCTGTTGGCGGCCACAGGGACATTGGCGCCGCGCCTTGCGGTCAGTAACGGCCTCGACATCTCCGCAATCTCCCACGACGCCGCTGTCGTCGCAGCCTATCGGGCCGATCCCCTCAATCACGCGAAGGTGACCCCCCGACTGGTTAACTACATGCTCGAGGCCATCGCCAGCGTGCAACGAAACGCGATGCATCTTTCCATTCCCGTATTGCTTTTGGTCGCCGGTGCGGATCGGCTCGTGCCGCCGGAGGGTTCACGCCAGTTCTTCGAAGCACTGCCCTCGGGCGGTGGAACTTTGCGCTGGTATGATGACTCGTATCACGAGGTTTTTAACGAATCAGCCGACCGGCGCGCGCGCGCGCTCGAAGACCTCACGGTGTGGCTGGACCAGCACATGGCGGGCTAATCACATGCTCATTACCTTCAAGTCAAAAGGGTCTGGCGATGTCCAGATGTTCTCCGAACACGCCGAGCAGATCCTCTCCGTGATTGGCAAGACCTTAGAGCCGTCGACTGCGCCATCCGGGATCGTGACGGCCGACCAGGTCCCCGACGCGCTGGCACGCCTGAAGGCAGCGGCCGATGCTGCCCGCGACGCCGCCCGGAATCGATCTGATGTCGATGACGCGCAAGGAGCGCCCAAGGTGGGTCTGGCACAGCGCGCCTATCCCTTGATCGAGCTATTCGAGCGCGCCGCGCGCAAACAGCAGGACGTGGTCTGGGGAGTCTAGGCGGCGCTGCGCTCTCGTGAGTTGGCCAAAAAAGCCTCGAGGCGCTTGACGCCTGCCTCAAGTCTTTCAATGCTGCTGGCGATGCACCACCGTACGTAGCCTTCGCCCTCGGCTCCGAAGGCGGAACCCGGAGCCAATCCAAGCCCAGCCTCAACCACGAGGCGCTTGCAAAGCGTGAGTGAGTCAAGTTCGCTGTCGAGCTTGAAAAAAAGGTACATCGCGCCTTGAGGGCGCGCGATCGCCGTTTGAGGCAACTGCGCGAGTCGATCACACAGGTAGTCGCGTGCGACCTGATAGCGACGGGCCGTCTGCTCGATGATCGCGGCGCCTTGCTCGATGGCCACCACTGCGGCGCTTTGCACGAAGCCGGGAGCGCAGGAGGTGTTGTATTCGATGAGCTTACCGAACTCACCGAGGAGCGTTGCGCCATCGGCGCCCCGCGGAGAGACCAGCCAGCCCAGCCTCCAACCGGTCATGAGCCAAGACTTCGAGAAACTGTTGGTGGAGATGATGCGATCTTCAGGAGAGCATACGTCGAGAAACGACGCGGCGCAGCGTGGACCCGATCCGGTGGGTTCATAGATCAGCCGTTCGTAGACATCGTCGGCGATGATCCAGATGCCCAGGCGACGACAACGTTCGATGATCGCGAGTTGCTGTTCGCGTTCGATCACCCATCCGGTAGGATTGTTGGGCGAGTTCACGACCAAGGCCCGGGTCTTGGGGGTTAGCGCATCGAGCAGTCGCTGCAGGTCGAGCTGCCAATGACCTGCCTCGCAATCCAGGCCCACGCGGACGACTTCGGCTCCGAGGATGCGCGGGCCCTCCGTCAGATTGGGCCACACCGGAGTCACAACGACCACCCGGTCACCGGGTGAAAACAGGGTCTGGCCCGCGATCATGAGCGCAGAGACACCTGAACTTGTGACTGCGATGCGATCGACATCGACAGGCCCGTGCAATCCCGAAAGATACCGCGAGAGTGATTCGCGCAGGGCCGGAATCCCCAGATTCGAGGTATAGAACGTCTCGCCGGCACGCAGTGCCGCAATCCCGGCCTCCCGGATGAACTCGGGCGTCACGGCATCGGGCTCGCCGAACCAGAACGGCAGTACGTCTTCGCGGCCGATACCGGTATTGGCTACTTCCCGAATTTTCGAGGCCCCCAGCTGGAGGACTTCGCGACGCGCTTGAACAGGCATGGGGTAGGACATAGCATCTTTCGAAGGTCGTAAAGCCACTAGGAGCTTAGCAGAATCGACTTCGCTCAAGCGCGGCCGCTTTGTTCGAGGTCACTACCGGATGCGTCCTTGACCTGAAGGAACTCTTGCATGCGCGCGAGTTCAAGATCCAGGGCCCGCTGGTAGCCACGCCCGCGGGGGGGAGTGCCGACGTAGCTCAGTTGCGCGTGAAGACTGGTTCCATCCCAGCGCAGGTTGGCCCAGCCAACGATGGCCGCGCGCCACAGTACCGGAAGGGCATAGTAGCCGAACTGACGCCGGGCCGCAGGCGTATAGGCTTCGAAGCGGTAGCGCCAGCCCCACAGGTGCTCAAAGCGACGTCGATCCCAGACGATGGGATCGAAGGGGGCAAGAAGCGCCACTCGATCTGGGATCTCGTCGTCGACCGTATCGAAGACAGGCCACACGTAGGGGATGCCATCCACCGATTGCACGTGCAGATGCTTTCGCTTGATCAGTTTTTCCAGCAGAGTGCGAAGGTCAACCGTCTCAGGCGCGCGATCGCCCAAAGCGGACAATAGTTCGCGCAGGCTGGGCAGCGGCAGGGGCGCATAGAGATGGGCGAGAAGCAAGATCAGTCCGCGCGCACGCTCGGTGGGGTTGAGTTCCGCCTTCTGGCGCTCGCTCGGCCCATAGATGCGAATGCCCCCTTCGCGGCGCACGACCGCAAGCCGCCCCTCGTAGTGAAGTGCTTCCAACATTCGGGTGGTGGCTGCGGAATTGCCGCCCCAGCCATTTTTAACGGACGCCTTGCCGAGAACCTGCTGCAAGCTGCGCGGGTGCGTGGGTCCGTTCGTTGCAAGGTGCGCAAGGATCGCACGACGCAGGTGCGGATGCTCCGTTTCGACAGACCAGATCCGGTTCCGGTTGCGCGGATGAAGCAGACGCAGATGCTCCCTGGGCAGAAAGCCGTAAACGTGCAACATATCCTCGGCAACGGAAAGCGCCTCGAACTGGGCTTCGAGGTCGCCCGCGCGGTAGTTTGCGACGCGCTGTCGAAGGATCAGATCCTGGGCTCTCGCGGGGGCCCTTATCGGATCCGCCTGGACGAAACCCAGCCGGCGGAGGCCCTCGGCCAGGTCCGTCGCTTCGAACAGAGATCGGGCGACGGTTTGGCGGCGTAACCGCTCGATCGGGGACATGACTACGGTTCTACGCTGGAGAATCAATGGACCCGAGACGACTCACTCACGCGAGATCTTCGGAATCTCTTCCGCCTGCTTTGGCTCCGATTCCAAGGCAGGCGCGCCAACGGGGGCTTCCTTTGCCGGTGCGACCGGGTCAACGGCCAAGCCCTCGCGTACGAGACTGGGCACCGCCGCAGGCTGTGGGGCGGCGCCGAAGATGAGCATCGGTTCGGATCCGAGAGCCGGAATGGAATGCGCCGGGTGAAGCGGGGCGCGTGGGGTAAATACCATCTCCGGCTCGAAGACGTCAGGCGCCTCTTCGGCGGTCACGGGAACGAAGGAGGGAGATTCCGGAATGAGGGGCGCTGCGATCTCTTCGGCGTCCTCCATTTCGGCCCCCGACTCAACCGATGTGTCGATAGTCTCGGAGACGGACGTTGCGGGCTCGGCTGTAGCGGCAGGCTCTACTGGGGTGGCATTCGGCACGACCACGGGTTGCGGTGGCTCCCTTGAGGGCTCCCCGGATACGGGGGCCGAAGACACTGGCGTAGAGGGGGTGAAGGAAGACTGCACTCCCGCGGGGTCCATGCTCCGGCCGGCGCGCTCGCCTACGACCTGTACCGCCGCGCCGGCCTCGCCGCTCGAGGTTGAGTCCCCGGCGAACGCGGTTCTCTCGATCGACTCGCCTGTCTTGGCCGCGGGTGTGGTCAGAGCGCTCACGGTGCTCGCGAGGGTGGCACGCGCAGATACCCCAGCGACGCTTTCAGAACCCCCTGCGACGGGCTCGGGCGCGGGTGCGGGACGGGACGATGAGAGGGCCGGCTCGACTATCCGGGAAGGCGCAGGGAACCCTGGAGATGCGACCGGCGACCCGGATCCGCCTGGGCTCAATGGGGCAAGCGGCCCCATCGCATGGCCCCCGTCTCGCGCCGCAGCTGCAGCCCAATTCGACTGCGGAATGGTGGGCATAGTCAGAGTGGATTCTTCCATGGCCGGATTCGAGACGATCGTGGGCGGAAAGTCGTCGTAGGTGACTCCCGTATCCGCGGAACGCAGAGCGACCTTGCGAAAGATCGCCCAGCCCAGGATCAAAAGCACAATGACGCCGCCGGTGATGATGTATTTCAAGTACTCGATGGCCGCCTCGCCCAAGACCGCCAAAAGGCCGAGCTTGTTAGCCGCGATTCCCGCCACAAGCGCCATGACACTGAAATCGGCCGCCTTGTCCACCGAGGGGTTGAAATCAGAATACTTCTTTCCATCGCTGTACTGCAGCGAATCCAAAATGGCATCCGCGGCACCTTTTTGACTTGCGAGATCCTTAAGATCGGTAACGAGATTGAGCTTGAAGTATCCATCCCGGCCGAGCGCGTAGGTGTTGTAGTTGACCCCTTGCTCAGAGCCCGGTGCTGACGCCTTGTCGCGTGCCACGATCGCCCAGACCAGGCGATGGGTGGTGGCATCGTAGCGGGGCTTCTGGGCCCAGCCTAGAACTTCGATCTCCGGAAATCCTTCCTTGCGCCGTTCGATATCACCGCGTTCCGTGCTCTCACTGACGCGCTTGAGTAGATCATCCACATTCCAGTCCCGTGCATCATCGTCTTTGATGTGCCCGGATTTCTCGAACTGAATGGCCATCATCCAGTTGTCCTGATGCCCCGGGAAAATGACGCCAACGAGGTGAGGATCCGGCGTGTTGCCCATCGCCTTGAGCAGTCGGGCCGCGGCCGGCACGGGTACGAAGGAGTAATCCTGCGGCAACTGCAGCGCCGCCTGGTCGAGCAACTTGACTTCGTTCGGTCCGAGAATCTGTGAGGTCTGCGCATCGCGCAGGGCCGCCGCGAATTCCGATCGAATCGCATCCGACTGCGCGAGGCTCGGGCCGGGGTACATCGCGAGGGTGAGAATGAACACACCCAGAGATCGCAAGAACATATGGATAGGCTTTCGCCACATGAAACCAGCTTCGGATGTTAAAGGCGGATTTGCGACGCCGCAACCAAAGCATGGAAAAGGTCAGTTTCTACAGGCGGCCGGTGATAGCCAGCAGCGCATAGCGATGAGCTTACTCTACTGGCCGCGCGTCGCCCAATCCGACATGAACCAGACCCGCGAGGTCGCGCTTCAAATGGCGATCCGGCAACCCGAGCCCGGTTGGGCCCTCGATCTTCGCTTTGAGCGGAATCGGCGTTCGACTCAATTCAATTGCGGGGCGAGCCAGCGTTCAAGATCGACCCGATCGAGCTGTCGGCGCCGCGCCTGTTCCTCGAGCTGATCGGTACCGATCTTACCGACTGCGAAATATTGCGACTCGGGAAAGGCAAAGTAAAACCCGCTGACCGACGATGCGGGAAGCATCGCAAAACTCTCGGTGACGCTCATACCGATGTCGGCCGCGCCGAGTAGCTCGAACAAAGGCGACTTGACCGTGTGATCAGGACACGCAGGATAGCCCGGGGCCGGACGAATGCCACGGTACTTTTCGGCGATGAGATCGGCCTGATCGAGCGCCTCGTCGGCAGCATAGCCCCAAAGATCGCGGCGCACGCGTTGGTGCATCAATTCCGCGAACGCTTCGGCTAGACGGTCGGCGATCGCCTTGATTAGGATCGAAGAATAGTCGTCATGCTCGGCTTCAAATTGGGCCGCGCGCAAATCCGCACCCAGACCCGTTGTCACCGCAAACGCACCGAGATAGTCGGGCACACCCGATTCGCGCGGCGCCACATAGTCGGCAAGCGCACGATTGGGAGTTCCTTGGGGTTTGATCGCCTGCTGACGCAATCCGAACCAGCGCAACGCCACCTGGGAGCGCGAGTCATCGGTATAGAGCTCGATGTCTTCATCGTCGACCGAATTTGCAGGATAGAAAGCCACGATCCCGTTCGCCGTCAGCCACCGGTTCGAAACCACCTTCTTGAGCATCATCTGCCCATCGCTGAAGACGCGCCGGGCCGACTCGCCGACCACGGGATCGTTCAGGATTGCGGGGAACGGTCCGTGCAGATCCCAGGTCTGAAAAAATGGGCCCCAATCGATGTAGTTGGCGATCTGGCCCAAATCGAAATTCCGAAAGATCCTGCGTCCGATGAATTTGGGGCGGACCGGCTTGACCTGCGACCAATCGACGGCAAGGCGATTCGCACGGGCCTTTTGCAGACTCGCCAGGGCGACCGGCTTGCGGCTTGCGTGGAGCTCCCGCAAGTGGGCGTACTCTGCCTTGATGTCCTCAAGATATTTCTCACGGGTGCCGGATGACAGCAGGCTCTGTGCGACGCCAACCGAACGGCTCGCGTCGCTCACATAAATGACCGGCCCCTCGTAGTTCGGGGCGATCTTGACTGCCGTGTGCGCCCTGGACGTCGTCGCTCCGCCGATGAGCAAGGGGATCTTGAGCATGCGGAAATGCGCGTCGCGTTGCATCTCGCGCGCAACGTAGGCCATCTCCTCCAGCGAAGGCGTAATGAGCCCCGAAAGACCGATGATGTCCGCACCCTCAGCCTTCGCTTTGGCCAGGATCTCCGAACACGGGACCATGACTCCCATGTTCACGACTTCGAAGTTGTTGCACTGTAGCACCACCGTCACGATGTTCTTGCCGATGTCGTGCACGTCCCCCTTGACCGTCGCTATGACGATTTTTCCGCGAGGTTGCGCTTTGACGCCAGTCGCCTCTTCCTCGCGCAGCTTCTCCTCTTCGATATAGGGAATGAGGTGTGCTACCGCCTGCTTCATGACGCGCGCGGACTTGACCACCTGAGGTAGGAACATCTTGCCGGCACCGAACAGATCGCCCACGACGTTCATGCCGTCCATGAGCGGGCCTTCGATGACTTCGATCGGCCGGGCGCACTTCTGCCGAGCCTCTTCCGTGTCTTCCACGATCCACTGGGTGATTCCATGCACGAGCGCGTGGGCTAAGCGACTCGCGACCGACTCCTCGCGCCAGGCGAGGTTCTGCTCTTCTTTGCGGCCGCTCGCCTTTAGCGTATTGGCGAAGTCGATCA
Organism: Burkholderiaceae bacterium; assembly: GCA_049514215.1. Classification (GTDB taxonomy): domain Bacteria; phylum Pseudomonadota; class Gammaproteobacteria; order Burkholderiales; family Burkholderiaceae_D; genus BOG-994. Next base: position 123,027 of record JBEKVI010000001.1, on the reverse strand, counting down.
TGCGTTCGGTCGCATCGGAGCGGCGATTCAGGACGACATCTTCCACGTGCTCGCGCAGCGCCGGGTCCAGGTCATCGTAGACACCCACCATTCCGGCATTCACGATTCCCATCGTCATACCCGCTTTGATCGCGTGGTAAAGAAAAACGGTATGAATCGCCTCGCGCGCAGGATCGTTGCCCCGGAACGAAAATGAGACGTTTGAGACGCCACCGGAGACCCGGGCCCCCGGAAGCCGCGAACGAATCCAAGCGGTGGCTTCGATGAAGTCCACCGCGTACGAATTGTGCTCTTCGATCCCGGTGGCGACGGCGAAAATATTGGGATCGAAGATGATGTCCTCGGCTGGCATGCCGACCACTTTCGTGAGGATCTTGTAGGCGCGCTCGCAGATCTGGACCTTGCGCGCAAGCGTATCGGCCTGTCCCTGCTCGTCGAAGGCCATGACGACGGCTGCAGCACCGTAACGCCGAACGAGCACTGCCTGACGAATAAACTCCGACTCGCCTTCCTTTAGCGAGATCGAATTGACGATCGATTTGCCCTGGACGCAGCGAAGGCCCGCTTCGATCACGCTCCATTTCGAGCTGTCAATCATGACCGGAACCCGCGCGATGTCCGGCTCCGAGGCGACCAGATTTAAGAAGCGCGTCATCGCGGCGACGGAGTCGAGCATGGCCTCGTCCATGTTCACATCGATGATCTGCGCGCCATTTTCGACCTGCTGTCGTGCCACCGCCAACGCCTCGTCGTATTGGTCATTGAGAATCAGGCGCGCGAACGCCTTCGATCCCGTCACGTTGGTGCGCTCGCCCACGTTCACGAACAGCGAACTGTCGTCGATGTTGAACGCCTCGAGGCCCGACAGCCGCGTCTTGCGAGGCGGCGCCTCCCACCGGCGCGGCCGCTTGTCTGCAACGGCTTGTCCAAGCGCTGCAATATGCTCCGGCGTGGTTCCACAGCACCCGCCTGCGATGTTCACAAAACCGGCTTCGGCAAACTCGCACAGCAAGGAGGCAGTAATTTCGGGGGTCTCATCGAACCCGGTCTCGCTCATCGGGTTGGGCAGCCCCGCGTTCGGATACACGCTCACGTAGCAGTCGGCGAGTTTCGCGAGTTCCTCCAGATAAGGCCGCATGAGAGCTGCACCGAGCGCACAATTCAAGCCAATCGAAAGCGGCCTTGCGTGGCGTACCGAATTCCAAAAGGCCTCGACCGTCTGCCCGGAGAGAATCCGCCCCGACGCATCCGTGACGGTTCCGGAGATCATCACAGGCAGGCGCTTGCCGCTTTCCTCAAAGTACTCGTCGATGGCAAACAATGCAGCCTTGGCATTGAGGGTGTCGAAGATGGTCTCAACGATAAGAAGGTCGCATCCGCCGTCGACTAGCCCTCGCACCTGCTCGCTATAGGACGCCCGCAGCACCTCAAAGGTCACGTTACGGGCGCCGGGGTCATTGACGTCGGGCGAGATCGACGCTGTCTTCGGCGTCGGGCCCAAAGCACCAATCACAAAACGGGGCTTCTCGGGGGTCGTGAACTTCTCGCACGCGCTCTTTGCCAGGCGGGCCGAGGCCAGATTCATCTCGTAGGCCAGATCCTCGAGGTGGTAGTCCGCTTGGGCCACGGAAGTAGCCCCAAAGGTATTGGTTTCGATGAGGTCGGCGCCCGCCGCCAGATACGCTTCGTGAATGCCTCGAATGGCATCCGGTCGCGTCAGGCTCAAAAGCTCGTTGTTGCCCCTCAGCGAGACGTCCTTGCCTGCGACCTTGAAATCCGCCAGCCGTGCCCCGCGATAGTCCTCCTCGGTGAGTCCGAGGCGTTGGATCATCGTCCCCATCGCCCCATCGAGGATCAGGATGCGCGCATCGAGCAATTGCCTGAGCCGGCTTTCCAGAGGACAAATCACTTGGTACCGCCTTTCGGGTATTGGGGACCCCAAAACAAAAAGACCTGCCGGCGCAAAGCGGGCAGGTCAACCCTCGCTTTAGCCGCATTTATCAAGCGCCCGCAAGCTGATCTCAAATCGGCGCCAAGCTCAATTATACGTCACCGTTCCCGCATTCGCATCCCCTAGTCTGTCAACGCAACACTAGACGTCCGCTCTCAATGCAAGGTCATCGGCTGCTGCATGAGGGGGTTGAACTGGGACAAAAACTCGTCGACTTCCTCGATGGTCGGCTCCGAGGCGATCAGTTCGGCCACACCACGGCGAAATCCGTCCGCCAGGGAACCAGCCAAGTAGATCTCGCGCTTGGCGTGCTTGTCCATGATCTCAAATCCCCCTGTATCAGTGCCTGTTTCGGATACCCCTGACGTGGCGAACTCGACCACGCAGTAATTCGGGCTGTTATAAATCATGTTCATTGTTGGTTCTCCGCACGGTCTCGATCGGTTTCTACGATGCAGGAAGTGGGGGTGAAATCCCCGATTTTCAAGACTCCTGCCAAGCCCCCGAATCGGGGTCCCACCCTGTCCAGGTCAGCCGCTCCGACCAGGGGGGCTCGGAGAGGCGTTCTCTCAGACTCGATTGGTGGGATCCGTCGACTAGGCCGATGACCAGGTGCTCGGGCTGTTCCAGCCGCAATATTCGAGCCAGGGTCACCCGAAGGGCCAGATTTCCGACGCAGCAGGGACAACCTGGCGCAAGCACGTGGACGGAACCCCGAAAACCGGAAGGAGCGTCAGGCACTCCGGTAGGCGCCATCGCCTCGAGCACGAGCGCTACCTTGGCGTGGGGGGAGATGTGCGATAGGAGCGCGGCAACGGCGTTCGCCCGCGCCATGCCCGGCGGTCCCGCCAGGACGGTGATCTTCGTTCTGGGGAAAGAAGACATCGGCCGCCTATTTGAGCAAGGCCGCCGCCCGCGCTCAGAATTTACTTGCGTCCGGCCTTGTTCAGCTCGATTCCCAACTGCTTCAGTTTTCGGTACAGATGCGTGCGCTCCAGGCCGGTCTTCTCCGCGACCCGAGTCATCGAGCCATTTTCCTGCGAGAGATGGTATTCAAAGTAGGCACGCTCAAAAGCATCACGGGCTTCGCGCAATGGCAGGTCAAGCGGCATTTCGCTGCGCAAGAGGGTGCCCGCAGGCCGATCCCCTCCGGCGCCGGGGGCCCCACCCGCTAGACTGCCGTTGGATCCCTCGCCGTCGCCCATATCGAGCGGAAACGTCGCCAAGGCGGGCTTGTTGGTGACGGCGTGGCGCAACACGCCCACGCCTCGTTCCAAGCCTTTTTGGACGGCACGCAGCAGCTTTTGCAAGGCGATGGGCTTCTCGAGAAAATCGATGGCCCCAATGCGGGTGGCCTCCACTGCCGTGTCGATGGTCGCGTGACCGGACATCATGATCACGGGCATCGTCAGCGCCCCGACCGAGGCCCATTCCTTGAGCAGCGTCACTCCGTCGGTGTCGGGCATCCAGATATCGAGCAGGACCAAATCGGGGGCGTCACCCTGGCGAAACTGGCGCGCCTGCGCGGCATTTTCCGCTAAGTGAACGACATGACCCTCGTCGCCCAAAATCTCCGAAAGCAACTCGCGGATCCCGATCTCGTCATCGACTACAAGTATGTTTGCCATCGACCGCCCTTAGCTCCTTCGACCGGCGTAAAACGCGCATTGTGCACGACTCGCGGACCATTGCCCATGACAATCGTCACGCCACGGCCAGTTGGCGCCCCGCGAGCTTGGTAAAGAGGATCGATACCATCGCGCCCCCCTCTTCCCGATTCCGCAGGTCAATTCTCGCCTCGTGCTCGTCGGCGATCTTCTTGACAACCGCTAGTCCCAGTCCGGTTCCGCGCGATTTGGTCGTGACGTAGGGTTCAAAGGCGCGGGCCAAAATTCTAGCCGGAAATCCGCCTCCATTATCGCTCACCGTTAGGCGAACCATCGCCTCGCGGCCTGTCCGCGCCGAGCCTCCCGCCCTCGCATCGACTTTTTCAGTCGCAAACACGATGCGAGCTCGCGGGCTTTCGTAGGTCGCGTCCTGCGCATTTTGCACCAGATTATGAATGACTTGCCGAAGCCGCGTCGCGTCGCCCAGGATGAGGGGGAGGTCCGGCGAGAGCTCCATCACGAGCGTGCCTGAAGGCTCGACGCCCAACGAGCCCGCACCATAAAGGGCCAATACCTCGCTGACCAATCCGTTGAGGTCCACGGCGGCCATCGCGGCCGGAGGCGCTTTGGCGAAATCACGAAAATCGTCCACCATCTGCTTCATGGCCGAAACCTGATTCACAATCGTCGCTACGCCGCGCTCGAGAACCTCCGCAGACTGCGGGGGAAGTTTACCCTGCAGCTTCATCTGCAGGCGTTCGGCCGAAAGCTGTATGGGCGTGAGAGGATTCTTGATTTCGTGCGCCAGGCGACGCGCCACTTCCCCCCATGCGATTGAGCGCTGCGCCGAAATGACGTCGCTGACATCATCGAAAACCACGAGATAGCCTTGCACGTCTCCGACCGGACAACGTGAACCGCGCGCCAAAAGGGTCAGCGGATCACTGTGGCCCTCCTTCTGCGCATCGTCACCTGTGCCCTCGGCGCGCGGCGACCCGGCGATTCGGGCCAACTCGATCTGCTTTTGCCAGTCCGGGCCGGTATCGGATTGCTCATCAAAAGCACGCTCGATCATTTCGCTTAGCTTAACGAGAGAAGCCGTCGAACCAAGGGGTTCTCCGAGTCGCTCCGCAAAGGATGTGCCCAGAATGCGATCGGCTCCATGGTTGGCCGTCACGAGCCGGAACTGGTCATCGAACACGAGCACTCCGGCCGATAGATTTGACAGGATACTCTCCAGATAGGTCTTCGCGTTCTCCAGCTGCGCCCGATTGTGTTCGACCACGGCGCGGGCCTCGCTGAGCTGTCTGGTCATGGCGTTAAACGACTGGGTCAGCGTCCCCAGCTCGTCACGCGTGTTGATCTCCTGCATCGGCGAAAAGTCGCCCCCCGCGACCGCCTTGGTGCCTTCGGCAAGAAGCAGGAGCGGCGCGGTCAGCCAGGTTGCCAGGAGAAACGCCACCGCCAGCGCTGCAAAAATCGAGAGCAACAACGCCAGCGTCAGGGTCACCGTGTACATTCCCCTAAGCGCGCCACGCGACAGGGAGAGCTCGCGATAGTCATGCACCCCATTTTGGGCCTCGTCGAGATTCGACGCGACGGCTGTGGGCACACTTTGTAACAGCTGTAAATAGACGGGATCGGACTGAAACAGCGACAGATTGGAGCTCGGAATCGGGACGATGACGCGCAGTTGCAGGTTGCCCCGCACCGCCTCCGAGTCGCCGCGCCCGGTTTCCACCTGAGCGTAGCCGCGCGTGAGCTTGAGCTGTCGCAGCACATCGGCGGGGGGCATCTCCGGAACGAGCGAGTCCAGCGAAGCACCGCCCGTGCTCGCGATGACGCGGGTCGAATTGAAGATGAGAGCTTCCTGGACACCGGACTGCTCGCGCAACCGGTTGAGCTGTTTGGCGAGCTCCGAGTCCCGCGTATCGTCCAGCGCAAGTGAGATGTTGCGGGCTTTGGCGTTCAAATCTGAAAGCATCGAGTCAAGCACCGTGCGACCGAGCGTCAGTCCGGCATCAAGCGCCCGATCCACGCGTACGTCGAACCAGGACTCGATGCTGCGCGAGAGGAATTGCACCGAAACAAGGTAGATCACCACGCCGGGTACGAGCCCCATGAGCGCAAACGAGAGCGCAAAGCGCGCCATCATCCGGGCGCCGAATACCCCTCGCCGAAAACGCTTGCCCAGTCGCCAGACCTGGATCCCCACCAGGGTGACCATGGTCAGCGCGATGGTGGCGTTCGCACCGAGCAAAAAGGGATACGCACGCTCGAACAACGGGGTGTTCGAGGAGGCTGACGCGAGCAGGAACAGCAATACCCCCCCGATCGCCCCGGTAATGATCAGGGTATAGCGCAGGGTTCGGGTGCGCCAGAAGGGTCGCTGGCTGCGCCTTAACATCATCGGGTCACCTCGAAGGTGAATCGCTTCCAGTCGGATTCAAGCACCCATTCGCGACTGGTAAAGGCATTGAGCTGGAACGGCTTGGGGAGCTGGCTCGTGTCGAAGTGCATGCGCAAAGCGGCGATGTAGGTCTCGCCGGGCTTGATGACGTTCGGATCGATCACTTTCCAGTCACGTACGCGCATGAGAAATCCGAGCGCTTCATTGAGGCTGCCGAAGTTCAGATGCAGCGTCCCCGTCGAAACCCGATACTCGTGCGTGAGCGGCTGATACGACAGACGATAGGTCAGATGCGCGGCCACGGTTTTTTCGTCCAGCCAATACCAGCGGGGACGCGTCAGTTCGAATTCGACGTCGAAATACAAGGGCAGCAAGGCGTGCTCGAGAGCTTCGGCGAGGTTGGGCTTGAGACTGAACTCGAACTGCGCGTTCACGGCCCAGCCATCTTCGAACGGATCGAGGCTCACCTGGACAATCTCGATCTTGTCGGGCGCCAATGCGCGCGCCGGCACCGACAGCAGGAGCGCCGAGAACATGAAGAGCGACTGCAAAATCCTGCGGGATATCGAATGGGCGGGGAAGATCATCGGGCGATTTTGTCGAACAGCGCGAAAAACAGCCCATCATGATCGGTCGCAGGGCCAACCGTGGGCAGCAGTTGCCCCCATGCCGATCGAGGCGCCGCATCCCTATGCCGCATCGCAAAGTCCCGCGCAAGGAACTGTCCTTCTTCCGGGAAAATAGAACACGTCACGATCAGCAATTTACCATCGGGTGCAACGACCCGCCATAAAGCATCCAGAATGTGTTGCTGAAGCCCCGACAATGTCGCGATGTCCGAATCGCGTCGCAACCAGCGAATATCGGGGTGGCGGCGCACGATTCCCGAGGCGGAGCAAGGCAGGTCGGCGAGCACACGTTGATACGGAACGCCATCCCACCACTGCTCGGGATGGGCCGCGTCACCCAGCACCAGTGTCGCCTCGAGGTTAAGGCGCTCGAGGTTCTCACGGATGCGCGCCAGTCGGGAGGGCTCGATATCCAGAGCGCTCACATCGACACTCGCGTTCTCGAGAATGTGGCAGGTCTTTCCGCCCGGTGCGGCACAGGCATCAAGCACGCGCATCCCGGAGCTTAAGTCCATCAGCGGCGCGGCGCGCTGGGCGGCCTCATCCTGGACGGAGACGAGGCCTTCACCGAATCCAGGGATCGCATGGACCGGCATTGGGCGTGCCAGGCGCACTGCCAGCGGTCCGATCTGCTCGGCGACCACACCGACCTGGCGAAGCCGCCCGAGATACGCCGCCACACCAACGCGCAGCTGATTCACCCGCAAAGTCAAAGGAGGTGGAGTCTGCCCGGTAGCCAAGATCGCCTTCCAGCTTTCAGGATATGCATCGCGCACACGCCTGACCCACCAAGGCGGATAGTTCATGACCACGGCCTCTTCCGCAGGTGCAGCCGCCTGCGCGCGGCGCGTCTCTCGTAGCGCGCTGCGCAGGATCGCGTTGACAAAATCCTTCGCGTGGCGGATTTCGGGGGTCGCCTGGGCTGCGTCTACGGCCTGATCGACCAAGGTGAAAGGGGGATAACGGCCAGGCTCGCCCACACCGGCAGGACCCGGTTCGTCCAAAACGGCGAGGGCCACCACGAGAAGCTCGCGCAGCAGTGGCGGGGCGATCTTGCGGACCGCAAATTCGCCCAGCAACGCATCCGCCCGACCCCGATTCCGCTGGGTGTGGTAGCTCAAATCTTGAACGGCGGCGCGCATCAATGAAGCCGACGGATCGGGACAGGCGTTCTCGAGTGCGGCAGTGAGCGATTGGCCGCTTCTCACCGCGAGGCTCACCCGGGCCGCCTGAAGCAGCACCCGTGAAAGCGGCATGGAAGAGACCGATGCGTCGGAATTCGGCGGATGCATTGCGCTATCGCTCGAACGACTCGGCACGAGTCCGAGATGCACTCACGTGAAGCGCGTGCCGGGCTCAACACGAAAGCCCTGGAGAAAGCGGCCGGCCGCAAGCCGTGTGCCCCCCGGCTTTTGGAGCTCAAGCACGCCAAGGACCCCTTTAGCGCAGGCGATCGCAATCTCGTCGCCTTCGACCGAGAGCACCGTACCCGGTGGTGCGGGCCGCGCCAAGGGCCTTGGTTGGGCCCGCCAGATTTTCAGACTGGTGTCGCCATAGACGGCGCTCGCCCCGGGGGCGGGGTTGAACGCTCTGATCTGCAGCGCCAAAGTCGTTGCGGAACGATTGAAGTCGAGCCTCGCCTCTTCGCGTCGCAATTTGGCAGCGTAAGTCGCGCCCGATTGGGGTTGTGGGATTTCCCGCAAGGGCGGACCCTTGGTCAGCCGATCGAGGGTGCGCACAATCAAGACCGCGCCCATCTGCGCGAGTCGGTCGCCAAGTGCGCCGGCGGTCTCCTGCGGGCCGATTTCAGTACGCTCCCAGAGCAACATGGGGCCCGTGTCCAGCCCCGCATCCATCCGCATGATCGTGATACCGGTCTCGACGTCGCCCGCCTCGATGGCCCTTTGTATGGGTGCTGCGCCGCGCCAGCGTGGAAGTAGGCTTGCGTGGATGTTCAGGCACCCCAGCGGGGCAATATCCAAGATCGACTGCGGCAGGATCAGCCCGTAGGCTGCAACGATCATCACGTCATGTGGCGTGGATCGGAGGCGTTCGTGAATCTGTTCGGCCGCCTTTGGTTCTCGCCCGTCCAGTCTTAAACTGGGCGGCTGCTCCAGAGCCAGACCGTGTTCAAGCGCGAATTGCTTGACCGGGGAGGGGACGAGCCTCTGGCCCCGTCCGGCAGGGCGATCCGGTTGCGAGAGGACCAGGCGAACCGTATGTCCGGCCTGACACAAGGCCAAAAGCGCCGAGCGTGCGAACTGCGGGGTCCCCGCAAAGATGATGTTCAAGTCTGTGCCGCGCTATGTCGGCGCTCGGGCATACCGGGCCGCAGGGCACGCCGGAGCGCCTCTGGACCGGATGGACCGATCCTACGCGCTCTCGCGCTCGAGCTTGCGCATCTTGCCTTTGATGCGCGTTTGCTTAAGCTGTGACAGGTAGTCGACGAAGACCTTGCCGCGCAGATGATCAATCTCGTGTTGGATACAAACCGCCAGAAGACCCTCCGCTTCGTACTCAAACACGCGGCCTTGTTCATCTAGTGCCCGTACCGTGATCCGATCGGGTCGCTCGACCATGTCGTAAATTCCGGGCACCGATAAGCATCCTTCTTCGGCCAAACGCCTCTGCTCGCTGGATTGGACGATTTGTGGATTGATAAAAACCCGGAGATCGTCCCGGGCCTCGGACACGTCGATCACGATAACCTGCTCGTGCACGTCGACCTGGGTTGCCGCAAGCCCCACCCCCGGCGCCTCGTACATCGTCTCGGCCATATCACGCACCAATTGCCGAATTCGGTCGTCGACCACGGCGACCGGCTTGGCAACCTTTTTGAGCCGCGGGTCCGGGTAGTGAAGGATAGGGAGTAACGCCATAACAACAGTCGCGCTATACGAAAGGGGTAAGCTCGGGTGATAATTATTGCAGCATCAACCAATTACATGCAGAATTTCAAGCGATTCCCAAACTCCAGGGGCCACTGGAATGATCAAGCTGAGTACAAAAAAGTTTAGCACAGCCGCCTTCGCCGTCGTACTGGCGATGTGGGGGCCGATGCTGCTAGAACAAGGGGGGACCGCGCAGGCGCAGGGGACATCGTCTAGCCCGATGTCATCGGGCTCTGATACGCCGGCACGCACTCAATCGAAGGTGTTCAAGGACAATGCGCCCGACCAGCACGTGGTCGTCAAGGGCGACACTCTGTGGGGAATCGCCGGCAAGTATCTGCAGAAGCCCTGGCGCTGGCCCGAGGTTTGGCAGATGAATCGGGCCCAGATCAAGAATCCACACTGGATCTATCCGGGACAGATCATCATTCTCGATAAGCTGCACGGCACCATGCACCTGACGGACGGTCGGGGCAACACGGTGGTTCTGGAGCCGACCATTCGCGTTGAAACCGGACAGTCCGCCATTCCGAGTATTCCGCAAAATGTCATCGAACCCTTCCTGCGCCAAGCCCTCGTGGTCCAGGACGACGAGTTGAAGAAAGCGCCCCGGATCGTGGGCGCAAAGGGTGACCGTCTCGTCCTCGCACGGGGTGATTCCGCTTACGTCAGCGGCATCACTGACTCCAACATCAAGAGCTACCAGATCTATCGTCCGGGGGTGCCGCTCAAGGATCCGGACACGGGCAAGATTCTGGGCTATCAAGCCGATTACGTGGGCTCAGCGCAGATCGTGCGGGAGGGTGATCCGGCAACGGTTCTCATTACCTCGTTCTCGAGCGAGATCTCGGCAGGTGACCGGCTCATCGAGGCCCCCCCTGCGCGCCTGATCAATTACGCGCCGCATGCACCCGAGCAACCGATCACCGGCAAAATCATCGATACTTATAGCGAGGTAGGTCTGGCAGGCCGAGGGGGCGTCGTCTCTCTGAACCGGGGTTCGGCCGACGGGCTCGATATCGGCACAATCCTCGCCGTGCAGAGCGCTGGGGCAACCATTACCGATACCACCAATGACAGCAAGCAGGAAATCAAGCTGCCGGACGAACGCAGCGGCTTGCTTTTCGTGTTCCGATTATTCGACCATATTTCGTATGCTCTCGTGCTTAATTCGGAATACGGTGTCGACGCGGGAGACGTGTTTACTCAGCCCTAGTCGGGTTCACCTGGCGCGACCGGCCAGGTGAACGACACAGCCACGGAGATCCGCGCCTGGTTACGGCTGACTCGGTGCCCTGGCGTGACCCCCAGCGCCGCCCGAGCCCTTTTGTCGAGCTTCGGGCCACCCCAAGAGGTGCTTTCGGCGAGCGCTTCCCAACTGGGTCGATTCGTCGATCCGATGGTAGCCGCGGCCTTACGCGCGGCGCCGGCGCCCGAGCTCGAATGCGCTATCGAAGAGGCGCTCGCATGGTGCAGCCGGCCCCGAACGCGCTTTATTGCGCTGGATGATCCCGACTATCCGCGCCAGGTCCTTGAGACCCCGGATCCTCCGTTTTACCTCTTTGTACGCGGCGACCCTGAACTGCTGCTGCGCCCCCAGCTTGCGCTCTTGATCAGCCGCGAGGCCAACTCGGACGGCGTGCGCACCGCGAGGGACTTCGCTCAAGCCCTCTGCGACAGAAACCTGACCCTCTTATGGGAATTGGAGAGCCTTACGCACTTTACCTCGCTTCGAAAGTTGTCCATTCGCAACAGTCTTGCCGTGGATTCCCGGGGCCTTCGAGCGGAGGGGGAGGGGATCGCGGGAACGCTCGTGTCTGCGCAAACCCCGGGGCAAATGCGCGCCGAACGGGGCCATGGGGGTCCAAATCCCCTTCTTGCCGCGCTTTGCCGGGCCATTCTTGTGGTTCAGGGCGGAAAATCCTCTCCGATCTGGCACACGGCTCGCTTGGGCGCAGAATGGGGGCGCGACATCTTGGCGATCCCGGGTTCGATCCATTCGCCCCTCTCGAAGGCAAGTCACAGATTAATTAAAGAAGGAGCAAAATTGGTCGAATCATCAGATGACATTTTTGCAGAGCTCGCCGGCTTTTAGCTGCAAGACTGGGCAATTTCGGTGCACGAATGGCACTTTAGGGCACCAGGGCGGCCCGCCCGAGCCCTTGTACTACCAAGCAATGCACGGTAAAGTTAGATAACAAGGCCGCCCCTTTTTATGTTTGACGTTCTCGTCTACCTCTACGAAAACTACTTCCGGCCTGACGCCTGTCCTGATGCGGACACGCTCGCCCGCAAGCTTTCCGCCGCAGGGTTTGAGGGCGAAGAGATCAATGACGCACTTTCGTGGCTTTCGGGGCTTGCTTCAGCCACCCAGACCACGATCCCAATGGTCTACGCGGACAGATCATCGTTTCGCGTCTTTGCGGACCTTGAGTACGAGCGACTGGGTTCCGAAAGCATCGGCTTTCTGTGTTTCCTGGATGCCGCGGGGGTCTTAAGCCCCGTGCTTCGCGAGATCGTCGTCGAGCGCGCCTTGGCCACTGACGAGACGCCGATCCCTCTGGATAAGCTCAAGATCATCGTCTTGATGGTTCTCTGGAGCCAGGGCGAGGAGCCGGATGCCCTGATTCTGGAAGAGCTGCTCGAAGACGGCGACACGCCCCAGGTCCACTAAACTGCGAATCGCATTTTTGGTCTCATCCCACGGGACGAGGCTCGGTTTCATTTGGGCATGGCCCTTGCGATTTCCCCTTCTCGCCCCGAGTTTAAGACACGCCGGCCGTGCTGGAAGCGTGCGGTTCTTTTGCGCTTTCTGTCGGAAGTGCGCTTGCACGGCGCGAAAAGTTGCGCGTATGATTGCCGGCCAGATTCGACGGGGCGCGTTACTTCAGGATTGCTGCCCCTATTTCCCCCAACCCTCCTCCCCAACGCGAACACGCTGCCGTGAAGTCCTTGATCATTGCCGAAAAGCCCTCGGTGGCGAACGACATTGCGCGGGCGCTGGGCGGCTTTTCCAAGCACGACGACTATTTCGAGTCGGATGACTTCGTCCTTTCGTCGGCCGTGGGCCATCTCGTGGAGATCGCCGCTCCGGAGGAGTATGAAGTCAAGCGCGGCAAATGGAGCTTTGCGAATCTCCCGGTCATACCGCCTCACTTCGATCTGAGTCCCATTCCCAAATCGGAAACGCGGCTCAGACTCCTGACCAAGCTGATCAAGCGCAAGGACGTGGGAACACTCATCAACGCTTGCGACGCAGGACGAGAAGGTGAGCTCATCTTTCGTCTCATCGCCCAGTATGCCAAGGCCAAGCAGCCCATCAAGAGGCTCTGGCTGCAGTCGATGACACCCAACGCGATTCGCGAGGGCTTCGGAGGTTTGCGCACGGACGGGGAAATGCTGCCCTTAGCGGATGCCGCACGCTGCCGTTCGGAAGCAGACTGGCTCGTGGGAATCAACGGCACGCGCGCCATGACGGCCTTCAACAGCAAGGACGGCGGGTTCTTCCTGACGACAGTCGGACGGGTCCAGACACCGACCCTGACAATCGTCGTGGAGCGCGAGGAGAAGATCAAGCGATTCGTGCCCCGCGACTATTGGGAAGTGCGCGCTGACTTTGTGGCCGCGGCCGGCATCTATGAGGGTCGATGGTTCGATCCCGCGTTCAAGCGTGATGAGGCCGATGCCGAACGCCGCGAAAGTCGGCTTTGGAGCAACGCTGCGGCCGAATCGATCGTCGTCGCGTGTCGGGGTAAGCACGGGACGGTCACGGAGGAGTCCAAACCATCGAGCTCGATGGCCCCCGCGCTGTTTGATCTGACCAGCCTGCAGCGCGAGGCCAACGGACGCTTTGGATTCTCCGCAAAAAATACCCTGGGTCTGGCCCAGGCGCTCTACGAGCGCCACAAGGTGCTCACCTATCCGCGCACGGATTCGCGGCATCTGCCCGAAGACTACATCGCCACCGTCAAGCAGACGGTCGAGATGATCAGCGAGTCCAACAACTACCACGCGGCTGCGGCCCTCATCCGCAAGAACCAGTGGATCAAGCCGAACAAGCGCATTTTCGATAATGCGAAGATTTCGGATCACTTTGCGATCATCCCCACACTGCAGGCGCCAAAGAATCTGTCGGAACCCGAATTCAAGCTCTACGACCTGGTCGTCAAGCGCTTTCTTGCGGTCTTTTTCCCAGCGGCCGAATACCTTGTGACGACGCGAATTACCAAGGTCGCAGCCCACCATTTCAAGACCGAAGGAAAGGTGCTCGTGCAGCCGGGATGGCTGCAGGTCTATGGCAAAGAGGCTCAAGACGAAGACGCGAACCTCGTGGTGGTGGGGCCGGACGAGAAGCCCCTGGTCGACAAGATCGAAGCCGTCGGGCTTGTCACCAAGCCGCCGCCCCGCTTTAACGAGGCGACGCTGCTCTCGGCAATGGAGGGGGCAGGCAAGCTCGTCGAAGATGACGAGTTGCGCGAGGCCATGGCCGGCCGCGGTCTGGGCACGCCCGCCACACGTGCCGCGATCATCGAGGGACTTCTGACCGAGCGTTACTTGATTCGAGAAGGCCGCGAGCTCATCCCCACAGCAAAAGCGTTTCAGTTGACCACGCTGCTGCGCGGCTTGGACGTCTCCGAACTCACGGCCCCTGAATTGACGGGGGAATGGGAGTACAAGCTGGCGCAGATGGAACGCGGCAGCATCTCGCGAACGGAATTCATGCGCGAGATCGCGCAGATGACTCAGCGCATCGTCAAACACGCGAAGGAATATGACAGCGACACCGTGCCTGGCGACTACGCCACTTTGCGAACGCCATGCCCGCACTGCGGAGGCGTGGTGCGCGAGAACTACCGCCGTTTCGCTTGCGAGAATTGTACGTTTTCGATCACGAAGATACCCGGGGGCCGGCAGTTCGAAATCGCCGAAGTCGAAGAGCTTCTGGCGAAAAAAGAGCTGGGGCCTCTTCAGGGTTTTCGCAGCAAGATGGGTCGGCCGTTCGCCGCGATCCTGAAAATCGTACCGGACGCGGAAAACCAGAACTTCAAGCTGGAGTTTGACTTCGGCCAGCAGCGTGACGATGAAGCGGGTGGCGAGCCGGTCGATTTCACGGGACAGGAGATGCTCGGGGCCTGCCCAAAATGTTCGGGCGCGGTCTATGAACTGGGACTTTCGTACGTCTGCGAAAACAGTGTCGCCCAGCCCAAGACCTGCGACTTTCGCTCGGGAAAGATCATCCTGCAACAGGAGATCTCGCGCGAACAGATGCATAAACTGCTCGAGACCGGTCGTACCGATTTGCTTTCCGGCTTCAAGTCCGCGCGTACCGGCCGCTTCTTTAAGGCCTATCTGGCCAAGGGTAGCGACGGCAAGGTCGCCTTCGAGTTCGAGCCCCGAAAGAGCGCGCAAAAGTCGGTTGCGAAAGAAGAGGATGCGCCCGCCAAGAAGGCCGCGGTCGCTTCCCCCGACAAGACGGTGACCAAGAAGACGGCCACACGAACTGCGGCTGGCACAACCGAAGCCAAGAAGACGCCCAAGAAGGCGCCAGCCAAGACAGCAGCACGAGGGGCGGCGAAAACTCCGGCCCGCTTACCTGCAAAGACGCGGCCCAAGCCGTCCACGCGTCCGGCCGCACCGGCGCCAAGCAAGCGATCCGCGCGCAAGGCTGCCTGATCCCCTTTGTCCGCTGATAGAACGCGCATGCCACGTTAGGGGAGCATGCGTTCACGAGTTCGCTTGGACAATTGTTTTATTTTCCTGCATGCTCGCGGCAGTTAAGCGCGGACCCATCACGCCATGACGTCTCGAATACAGCGTCTGTGGCCGCCAAGGAGAGGACCGCACAACGCGCATGCACTGTTTTGGGGGAGCGGAGATGAGTCGGCTAAAGCAGGTCAAAGCAGCCATCGGGCTGGGAATTGCGGGCCTTTTGTCCGCGGCGTCGGTCCAGGCGCAGACCGGTGAGATCCGGATCGCCCATGTCTACAGCAAGACCGGCGCACTCGAGGCGTATGGGAAACAGACCCAGACCGGCTTACTCCTCGGCCTGGACTACGCGACTGGCGGCACGATGACCGTGGCGGGGAAGAAAATCGTCGTGATTGAAAAAGACGATCAAGGCAAGCCGGACGTGGGGAAGTCACAGCTGGCTGCAGCCTATGCCGATGACAAGGCGGACATCGCCGTCGGTCCAACGTCCTCGGGGGTCGCTCTCGCGCTTTTGCCCGTTGCCGAGGAGTACAAGAAGATCCTGCTGGTCGAGCCGGCGGTTGCGGACTCCATCACGGGTGACAAGTGGAACCGGTATATCTTTCGAACCGGCCGCAATTCCTCCCAGGACGCGATTTCCAACGCGGTAGCGCTAGACACCACAGGAACCGTGATTGCCACCTTGGCCCAGGACTATGCCTTTGGTCGCGACGGGGTGAAAGCATTTAAGGGAGCGCTGAAGAAGGCCCGAGTGGTCCACGAGGAATATCTGCCTCCCAACACCACCGATTTTACGGCCGGAGCTCAGCACCTATTCGATGCTCTGAAGGATCAGCCGGGGCGAAAGATCATCTTCATCATTTGGGCGGGCTCGGGGAACCCATTTAAGATCGCCGACCTTGACCCCAAGCGCTATGGCATCGAGATCGCTACGGGCGGCAACATCCTGGAGGCCATGCGCGCCTACAAGAACTTCCCTGGAATGGAGGGAGCGACCTACTATTACTTCGGGATTCCGAAAAATCCGGTAAATACTTGGCTTGTCAGCGAGCACTACAAGCGATTCCATGCCCCCCCGGACTTCTTCACGGCGGGCGGCATGGCTGCGGGCATCGCGCTCGTCGAGGCGCTCAAACACACCAACGGCGATACCCGAACCGAAAGTCTCATCACCGCCATGGAAGGGATGTCGTTCGACTCGCCGAAGGGGAAGATGACCTTTCGCAAGGAGGATCATCAAGCGATGCAGTCAATGTATCACTTCAGGATCAAAGTGGACCCCGCCTTTGATTGGGGCGTACCCGAACTCGTGCATGAGATTACGCCGTCGGAAATGTCCGTCCCGATCCAAAACAAGCGCTAAGAAAAATCGCGGTCACGCTCTAACCCCCCGGGCCGAAAACCATGGGCATAGCGCTGGAGACGCGCGATTTGACCGTGCGCTTTGGCGGGCATGTCGCGGTCAATGCGGTCAGCTGTGGGTTTCATGAGGGAACACTCACGACCATCGTGGGCCCCAATGGCGCGGGCAAGACCACTTATTTCAATCTGATTTCAGGGCAGCTTAAGGCGACATCGGGCCAAGTCCTTCTGCACGGCGAAGACCTGTCCTCCAAGTCCGCTCCCCTGCGCACGAGGCGCGGTATCGGTAGAGCCTTTCAGTTGACCAACCTCTTCCCCGACCTGAGCGTCGAGGAAAACGTTCGACTGGCCGTTCAGGCGCGCAGGGCAGCGGGCCTGAACTTGTTGGACATCTGGTCCGATCACGTCGAGCTTAGCGGACGCGCGCTCGAGATCTTGGAGGTCGTGGCGCTTGCCGCCAAGCGTCGGCTTGCCGCCAGCGCCTTGCCCCATGGTGATCAGCGAAAGCTCGAAGTCGCTTTGCTCATCGCGCTTGAGCCCGACGTATTCATGTTTGATGAGCCCACGGCGGGCATGAGCGCTGATGAGGTACCGGTCATTCTCGATCTGATCCGAGGGCTCAAAGCGCGCGCAGACAAGACCATTCTTTTGGTCGAGCACAAGATGGACGTGGTCCGTGAGCTCTCGGACCGGGTGGTCGTGCTTCACAACGGGCGGCTCGTGGCCGACGGTCCACCTGCCCAGGTGATGAATTCCGAGGTGGTCCGCGAAGCCTACCTTGGCTCGACTGCGCACGCGAGCCCGATATGACCGAATCAACACCACTGCTCGAACTGAACCAGGTCCATACCCACGTGGGCGCCTATCACATCCTTCACGGAGTGAATCTGAAGGTGATGGACGGGAAACTCACCATGCTCTTGGGACGCAATGGCGCAGGCAAGACGACCACGCTTAGGACCATCATGGGACTGTGGCGAGCTTCGGCCGGGACGATCGATTTCGACGGGACGCCGATCGCGGATAAAGAGACGCCCGAACTCGCACGGCTGGGGATCGCCTACGTCCCGGAGAACATGGGAATTTTTTCGGACTTGAGCATCGCAGAGAACATGACCCTCGCGGCGCGAGCCGCGCGCGACGTCGACGCCCTGGACCGAGGGCGGCTCGACTGGATCTTTGGGCTGTTTCCTGCGCTCCAGAAGTTCTGGCTCTATCCGGCCGGCCTTCTTTCCGGCGGACAAAAGCAGATGCTTGCTGTCGCCCGGGCCTTGATCGAGCCACGCAGGCTGATTCTGGTCGACGAGCCCAGCAAAGGGCTTGCGCCGTCGATCGTCGATAACATGATTCGCGCGTTTCGCGAGCTCAAGGACGGTCAGACGACGCTCTTGCTCGTCGAGCAGAATCTGAAATTTGCCCGAGAACTCGGCGATAGCGTCGCGGTCATGGAGGACGGGCAGATCGTCCACCAAGGGACGATGGCGGACTTCGCGGCCGATGCAATCCTTCAGGAGCGTCTGCTCGGGCTCGCACTGCACCCGGCCCCAGGGGATCGCGCATGAGCACACCCGAGCTCGCCCGCCCGGCCGATGCGCAGACCCTGCCACAGCAGCGCAGGGACCTCATCCCGATTCTCAGCGTGCCGATCCTCGCCCTTTGCGCCCTTCCCTTGGTCGGATCCGCCTCAAGCTGGCTGACGCTGACTTTTGCCGGGCTCGCGATGGGCATGATCATCTTCATCACGGCATCGGGCTTGACGCTCATTTTCGGCCTCATGGACGTCCTCAATTTCGGGCACGGGGTGTTCATCTCCCTGGGGGCCTTCGTCGCCGCCGCCGTGCTGGCTCCCATGAGTCACTGGACGGGCTCAACCAGCCTTTGGCTCAATTTTGCCGCGATCTTTCCCGCTGTCGTTTGCGCGATGCTCGCGGCGAGTCTTCTGGGTCTGGTATTCGAGAGAATCCTCATTCGCCCGGTCTACGGGCAGCATCTCAAGCAGATTCTCATCACCATGGGCGGCATGGTCATCGGCCAAGAGCTCATCAAGGTGATCTGGGGTCCAGACGCGATTCCGCTGGAGCTGCCGCAGGGACTCAGAGGTTCGTTGCTCTTGGGTGATGCCGCAATCGAGAAGTACCGTCTCTTGGCTGTCGTCGTCGGAATCGCCGTGTTTGTCCTACTGGTCCTAGTGCTCCACCGGACCAAGGTGGGTCTGCTTGTGCGCGCTGGGGTCGAAGACCGGGAGATGGTCGAAAGTCTGGGCTACCACGTGCGGCGCCTTTTCGTGGGCGTGTTCGTGGTCGGCTCCGCCCTGGCGGGCCTCGGAGGCGTTCTGTGGGGTCTCTACCAGCAAAACATCGCTGCGAGCATGGGCGCACAATTAAATGTTCTGATTTTAATTGTGATCATTGTGGGCGGCCTCGGGTCCACCACGGGGTCGTTCATCGGAGCGCTGCTTGTCGGTCTCGTGGCGAACTATGCGGGCTTTCTCGCGCCCAAGGTGGCGCTGTTCTCGAACATCCTGCTCATGGTGGTGGTCCTTCTGTGGAGACCCCGCGGCCTCTATCCGGTTTCCGCGAGATGATGCGCCGGATCATTTCGGAAGACCCGCCGGGCAGCCGCGCGCTCGCCGTGATTCTCTTGTCGATCCTCGTGGGTCTCGGGCTTGCGCCGTTGCTCTTTCCGGGCGCCCGTTCCTTGGATGTCGCAGCCAAGATCTGTGTGTTTATCGTGCTCGCGGCCAGCTACGACCTGCTCTTGGGCTACACCGGCATCGTGTCTTTCGCTCACACGATGTTCTTTGGGATCGGCGCCTACGGAGTCGCCATTGCGCTGAGCACTTTTGGGCCTGGCTTTGGTGCGCTCGCGCTGGGCACCGCGCTGGCACTGCTGCTTTCAACGGTGACAGCGCTCGTCATCGGTCTTTTCAGCCTTCGTGTACGTGCCCTTTTCTACACGATGATGACCTTGGCCGTTGCCGCGGCGTTCCAGACGCTTGCATCCCAGTTGTCCGAATTGACCGGCGGAGAAGATGGCTTGAGTTTCAAGGTCCCCGAGCTGCTTGCGCCTTCGCACTCGTACTCGGAAAGCCCAATTCTGGGTGTCCATCTGGACGGCCGGCTTTTGAGCTACTACATCATTTTTGTTCTCGCTGTTCTCTTGTTTCTCCTCCTCCTGCGCATCGTCAACTCGCCCTTTGGGCGGGTCCTCAAGGCAATCCGCGAAAACGACTTCCGAGCCGAGGCCCTCGGTTATCGGACCGTCGTCTATCGCACTGTCTCGAATGTGCTGGCCGCGGGGTTCGCAACGCTCGCAGGTGCCCTGCTTGCGATCTGGCTGCGCTACAACGGCCCGGAGACGTCGCTCTCGTTTGAGATCATGGTCGATCTGCTCCTGATCGTGGTCATCGGGGGCATGGGGACGCTCTACGGCGCCGTGGTGGGCGCGACCCTTCTCATCCTTGCGCAGTCCTACCTTCAAGTCATCATGAAACTGGCCGCCGACAGTGCCGGTCACGTCCCGTTCGTCGGGGGCCTTCTTGGAGCCCTTTTTGCGCCCGAGCGCTGGCTGCTCTGGCTCGGGGTCCTGTTCGTTCTCTCGATCTACTTCTTTCCTCAGGGGATCGTCGGCAGGCTGCGCCAAGGACGGATCTAGCTTTCGGGGGGCGCAGGCGCCTCAGGCTCGCTTTGCGGCCGCGATTCGATCTTGCCTGAATCCATCTCGGTCTTGGCTGCGTACCTGTGGTGCAGTGCCCGCAGTTTCTCCAAAAGCCGTACCTTCAGCCCGCCTGACGCGAGTCAGTCGGGCTGTTTTCTGGCGCTTCGAACGATTTTCCCTGCGCCGCCGGTGGCGGGTCGCCCTGTCCGATACGGCGGATGATGCTGATAATGCGCTCGCGAAACCATTGGTGGGCCGGATTCAGATGCGTGCGCTCGTGCCAGGCCATCGACAGCTTCAGCTTTCCGACGGTCACCGGCAAAGGGTAGAACTTCAGCCGCGGCGACTCGCGCCGGGCGAGGTACTGCGGAAACACCGCCACAAAATCACTCGTCTCGAGGATTCGCGCGGCAACCAGCGCACTGGGTACCGAGGCGATCACCTGGCGCTCGCGCCCGAGTTCTCGCAAGGCCTCATCGACGTCCCCAGAGAATTCGCCCCCCAGAGGGGACATGAACACGTGCTCGAAGGCGCAGAAATCGTCCAGGCCAAGCGTGTCCTTTTTGAAGGGGTGATCCTGCCGCATCACACACACATACTCGTCTTGGGAGACCTCTCGAATTCGGAGGTCATCCGGGAACAGCGCAACGAGCCCGATGACGATATCGAGCTGCCCGCTCGCCAGGGACCGCTCAATCTCCGGTTTTGACAGGCGCGTCACGGGCATGTCCGCAATCCGAATGTGGGGGGCCGCTCTATGCAACTCGGCCAAAAAGGGAGCGACGATGTAGTGCACCGAGTCGGTTGCGGCGATCAGGATCGTCGCCTCCGAGGTCGCAGGGTCAAAGCGCTGCGGATGAACGACCGCGCGCAGCCCTGACATGAGTTCGCCCAAGAGGGGCTCTAACTCCAGAGCTCGAGGCGTAGGCGTCATGCCGCGCGAGCTTGGAATCAGAAGCGGGTCGTCGAACATTTGCCGCAACCGTGCGAGTTGGGCAGAAAGGGCCGGCTGCGTGGTGTTCAAGCGCGCCGCAGCGCGTGTCACGTTGCGCTCCGCGAGCAGCGCTTCAAGCGTCTGCAGAAGGTTTAGATCAAGCTTTCTAGCCATATTCGATTCGATATGCCACAGCGGAGGAACATCGACCAATATTATAGTCGCCCGTCCCTCAAATGGGAGCATTCGAGCCAATGGCGTTAGGCGAGTCTCCCCTGTCCGGATTCCAACTCGAGCAGAAATTTCTTGTTCTGAAGCCCCCCGCCATAACCCGTCAGAGATCCATCGGCACCGATGACCCGGTGACAGGGCACGAGGATTGAAACCGGATTGCGGCCGTTGGCAGCGCCTACGGCGCGCACCGCATCGGGCCGCGAGAGGCGTTTGGCGAGCGTGCCGTAGCTGATGGTTTCGCCATAGGCGATGTCGCACAAGGCGCTCCAGACCTCGAGCTGAAAGGGCGTGCCGCTAAGCTCCAGCGGAATCGAAAAAGTGCTGCGGCAGCCCGAGAAGTATTCGTCGAGCTGACCTGCGAGGTCAGCAAAGGCGGCGTCATCGCGAATCCAGTGATCCTCAACGCGAGGCTGCGATCCTCTGCGAGAGCGAAAGCCACCGGGAGTCGGGCTGGGACTCATGTACAGTCCCGACACGCCGCGTCTAGAACGGCTCACCCAGAGCGGTCCCAGGGGACTCTGAAGGCTGCCGTACACCAAGGGTGTCATGGACCTGGCTGCGCACCGCTGCGCCACAGATGCGCTGCGGCGTACGCGCGCCATGGTTTCCAGACCTCGGAGCGCGCAAGCAGCGCGCGCTCCGAGGGAAGATCGCCGCCGGGTTTTACCCCGTCCAGAAAAGGTAGGGCTCGTTTCAGGCCCAGGTCTCCGGCGGGAAACGCGTCCGGTTGGCAAAAGGCCCGCATGGCGATGTACTGCGCCGTCCAGTTGCCGATGCCAGGCACGGTGGCTAGAGACTGGACCATATCCTCAAGGCCAACCCCGTGGCTGAAACGCAATCCGCCGCCGTCGGCAAAACGGGCCAGTGCGATGATGGTGGCCGCGCGCGCGCGAGGAAGCCCGATTGAGGCCACATCGTCCAGGGTGCAGCGGGCCACGCGGCTGGCCTTCGGAGCGAGCCGGCCCAGACCCGCCATAGGCGTATCCACCTCCTCTCCGAAACGATCGGCCATTCTTCCGGCCAGAGTGGTTGCGCCTGCAACACTGATTTGCTGGCCTAAGACGGCGCGCAACGCAAGCTCAAAGGGATCCCAGGCTCCGATCACGCGAAGGCCTGGAGTCGCAAGGACAAGACGGGCCAGCGCTGGATCCGCCGCGAGCTGGGTGTCGATGTGCTGCGGATTGGCGTCGAGGTCAAAGAGTGCGCGAAGCCGGGTGGTCAGCGCCAGAAGAACCGGCGCGAGATGGGCCGGAACCCGGACGGTTAGGTGGTTCTGGCCAGCCACGGAGGTGACCGCGATCCAGCCTGAAAACTCCGTCTGCGCGGCGGGAAATCGGACTGTGCGCCAGTACGTGTTACCGACAACCGTCTCGACCCCGGGGGTGGCGCGTGTGCGCAGGTAGCTTAGCGCCGCATCAAACGCCAGAGGGGCCCTAAACACCAGCTTAAGCGAAATCCCCTCGGTTTGCCCGGCGCGCGACACCGTTTGCTTGCGCAACTGGGAAGGCGAGAGCCGATAGTGCTTCTGAAAGGTGGCATTAAAGCGCCGCACGCTTCCAAATCCCGCAGCCAGCGCGACCTGGGTCATGGACAGCGTCGTCTCATGCAAGAGCTTCTTGGCGAAAAGCAGTCTTTGCGTCTGGATGATTTGAATGGGTGTGACGCCGAACTGCTCGCGCAGGATGCGGCGGACCTGGCGGCTGGACAGACCGATTTCGAAGGCCAGCGCTTCGATCCCCTCGGGACGGTGGGCATTGGCCTGAACGCGTGCGAGGACCGCCTCCCCCAGGCCTGCGGCATAGGCCGGGCGACCCGGAGCCAGCTCGGGCCGACAGCGTAGGCAGGGACGAAAACCTGCCGATTCAGCCGCAGCGGCGGTGGCAAAAAACCGGCAGGACTGACGTGCGGGCGTGCGGGCCGGACACATTGGCCTGCAGTAGATCCCTGTGGTCGTTACGGCCGTAAAGAACAAGCCATCAAAGCGAGGATCTCGCGCACTTACCGCCCGATAACAGCTTTCGGGTTCCAGCGTTAAGGTAGACATGGCGAATTTATACTCTGTCCCGACGCCACGGTCTGGCCGTTTTCGGACACAAATCTTGACCTCTGAAGGTCTTGCCGAATGACGCGCGAGGATGCGACTGAACGGTTCCGCGACTACAGGATGGCGCCAAAGATCGTACCAATTCCCGCCGTGAGCGCCATGGCCAATGCGCCCCAGACTAAGACTCTCGTGGCGCCTGTGACGATCGAGGCCCCGCCCGCTCGAGCGGCAACCGCCCCAAGAGAGGCGAGAAAAGCGAGCGATACCGCGCCCACCAAAGGAATCTGCAGCCGCTCGGGTGCCGCCAGCAGGGTCACAAGCGGGATGACGCCACCAAAGGCAAAACTCAACGCCGAAGTCACCGCCGCCTGGAGGGGTCGTGCGGAGAGCGCGTCCGAGATCCCGATCTCGTCGCGTGCGTGGGCGCCTAGCGCATCGTGGGCCATCAACTGTTCGGCCACCTTGGATGCAAGATCGGGAGCCACTCCGCGACGGATGTATATCCCGGTAAGTTCGTCGCGTTCGTTCTCGAAGTCGCGCGCCAGAGCGAGTCGCTCGACTTCCAAATCCGCCCGCTCGGTGTCCGCTTGCGAACTGACCGAGACATACTCCCCCGCCCCCATGGAGAGCGCTCCCGCCACCAGCCCGGCAATTCCGGCCACAAACACGCCCGTTTCACCCGAGCGCGCGGCCGCAACTCCGAGAATCAGACTCGCCACGGAAAGCACACCGTCGTTCGCGCCCAGCACGCCCGCACGCAGCCAGCCGGAACGCTGGGTCCGGTGGATATGCGGGTGGGCGTGACCGTGTGAGGTCACCTGGGAGCTTGCATCGGCACTCATCTCGATTCCTTCTTCGCGCGTAACGCTCGCGCAAGATACACACGCGCTGTATGTTACCAGTCGCCCGGGCTGCGCTGCTTCGCGGGTCGCCAACGAGGGCTCAGAACGCACCGGCTCGGGGTGCCTTCCGAAGGCTAGGGGATAATGCATTACCGGCACGGCCATTTCAGTGTGATCCTGTATGAAAGAGCAATTCCTACTGGACGATTCCGTCGTCTTTTTGAATCACGGCTCGTTTGGAGCCTGCCCTCGACCGGTGTTCGAGGCGTTTCAGAACTACCAGAGGGAGATGGAGCGCAATCCCGTGGAATTCCTCGGGCGACGTTCCGCGGAACTCCTGCTCGAGTCACGCAAAGCGCTTGCGCAGTACCTTCACGCCGACGCCCGCGATCTCATCTACGTGCCCAATGCCACTACGGGCGTCAATATCGTCGCGCGTTCGCTGGAATTGGCCCCCGACGACGTGATCGTGACGACCGATCACGAATACGGCGCATGCGATAACGCGTGGGACTTCGTCGCGAGCAGTAGCGGTGCGAAGATCGTCCGGGTCGCGATCCCATTTCCCTATCGCGCCGAGGATTTCGTCGACCGGATTTTCGCCGCGGTAACGCCCGCAACAAGACTCATTTACGTAAGCCACATCACGTCGACTACGGCGCTCATTTTCCCCGTGGCCGAGCTCTGCGCGCGAGCCCGCCAAGCCGGCGTTCTGACACTGATCGATGGTGCTCACGCGCCCGGACAGATCGATCTTGATCTAAGCGTTATCGACGCCGACTTCTACGTGGGCAACTGCCACAAATGGCTGTGTGCACCCAAGGGCGCGGGCTTTCTCTACGCCCGCAGCGAACTCCAGCGCCTCCTGGATGCCCCGGTCATCAGCTGGGGATACAGCCCGGAGATCAAAGGGCATGCGGACTTCACAGCCTACGTAGGGCATACGTTATTCGAGCAGCGCATGCAGTGGCAGGGGACCCGGGACATCGCCGCCTTTCTCGCCGTCGCCGACGCCATCCGTTTCCAGGCGCATCACCACTGGTCTGAGGTGCGAGCAAGGTGCCATCAAAGTGCCTGGGAACTGCACGAGAGAATGCGCGAGCGCACGGGCTTGCCGGCCCTATACACGAAAGGCGATTGCGCGCAGATGGTTGCGCTCGCCCTGCCTTATCGGGATCCTGTCGCTCTAAAAAGAAGGCTGTTCGACGACTATCGCGTGGAAGTTCCTGTGACGCAGCACGGCGGCCATCTGTTTGTGCGGGTTTCCGTCCAGGGCTATAACCAAAGCTCGGATCTCGTCGCCTTGGAAGCCGCCATCGGCGCCATCTACGGCATGCGCTCTTAAGGGTCTGGGACAAGCGCCTTGGTAAAGTGGAAATCGACGGTGGACTCACCACGCAGTTCCGCCGTTTCGGTGGACGCATGCAGCATGTCAAGCCGCCGCAGGAGGGCAATCGAGCGGACATTGCGCGAATCGACGCTCGCGAGCGCGAGCTTCACGCCGTAGTCGTTGGCAAGACGGCACAGGAGCCAGCGGCAGGCTTCGCTCGCGTAGCCCAGGCCCCAGAACCGGGACCCGAGCAGGTAGCCGATCCACGCGCTGTCATCGCTTAGAACAGTGGCCTGAAGGGTACCCAGGAAATGACCCCGGCTGCGCTCGCGAAGCGCCCAATTGAGCCACACCTCGGATTCCCCGTTCTGGGGGCCGGCTTGCCATTTGGCAAACTGGGCCGCGAGTTCCTCGGGGCTCTCGCAGCGCCGCGTCGGCACGTACCGGTAAATCTGATCATCGTCCAATACCGGATACAGGGCTGCGGCGTGTTCAGCCGTGATGGATTCGATGAGAAGATGTTCGGTCGTGTCTGGGTCCATTTGTTGCCTCATCGGGTCCAGCGCGATACAGCTTGTTTTTGATGCGACGCGTCAGGACGCCCTACCCAACGGAGGTGATGCATGGGCCACGGAGGCGCAATCGAGCCGGGCGAACCCTTAAAGGCCGAGGACGACAACGGCGAGGTGATGTCTCGCGCGCACGCCCGCCGAACTGGCGCGCGCTTACTCACCCGAACTTGGCTTGCTTCGGCGCTGACGATCCTGCTGTCTTCATTATTGCTTTTCCTCGTTCAACCGATCCTTGCCAAACAAATCCTGCCCTGGTTCGGTGGGTCCTCGAGCGTGTGGATCACCTGCCTTTTGTTCTTTCAAGTCGTGCTGCTCCTCGGATACTTGTATGCCCACGCGTTAACGCGTAAGCCCCGTGGCAAAAGCGCGCTGGGCATCCACGTCGGCCTGCTGCTATTGAGCTGCCTTGCGCTTCCCATCATTCCATCGGCGCGCTGGAAGCCAGAGACCGTATCGGATCCTACGCTGCAGATCCTCCTTCTGCTTTCGGTGACGATCGGTTTGCCCTACTTCTTACTCGCCTCAACCTCTCCGCTGCTGCAGAAATGGCTTTCCGACACGGGGTCTTCGGGCGGCTCGCGTGTTTCGATCTACCGACTTTTTGCGCTTTCCAATGTCGGCTCCCTCATCGGCCTGCTCGCCTATCCCTTCGCCATCGAGCCTTATGCATCGGCCGGAACGCAGGCCCGGCTATGGAGCGCCGCCTACCTGGTCGATGTGCTGCTGCTGACCCTGTCCGCGTGGCGCATGGGGCTCATCCGAAGGGTCCGGGCTCCCGCCTCCAAGGCATGGGAGGGAACACGTCCCCCAATCGGAACCTATGCTTTCTGGGTCGCAAGCGCGACCCTTGGCTGCGTGCTCCTTCTATCAGTCACGAACCATATCACGCAGAACATCGCCTCGATCCCGTTTCTGTGGATCGTTCCTTTAAGCCTGTATCTGTCGAGCTTTATCGTGTGCTTCGAGTCACCAATGGGATACCGGCGCCGCTACTGGATTGCTCCGGTTCTGGTCTTGACCGCCGCCATGGCCTGGGGCCTCGTGACGCGTCACGCGGTCCTGTCGATCTATATCGGCGTCCCACTTTTTTGCGTGGGCCTGTTTTGCGGATGCATCCTCTGCCATGGTGAACTGGCCCGCAGCAAACCCGAACCGGGCTATCTCACTCAGTTCTACCTTTGCTTGGCCGGCGGCGGGGCGCTGGGAGGCGTGCTCGTGGCCCTTGTCGCCCCTCGCGTGTTTAGTGCGGACTGGGAAGCGCCCTTGGCTCTTGTCGGACTGGCTTTTCTTGGGCTCTATGCCACCATCGACGAAGCCCGCGATGAGCGCGGAGTGCGTTGGCTTTGGGGTCTGATATTCGGCACTGTCTTCGCTGTCTTTGCGCTTTCGCTCACCAAAGGGCTGCCCGGCACGGTTGGCATTGCGGCCAACGACTTCGCTGACAAAGTGCCCGTCCAAGCCCGATGGACTGTGGGAGGCCTTCTGGCCGTAGCGGGTGTCCTTCTGCTCTGGCGCCGGCACCTCGGGGCCATCGCGTTTGCGGCACTCTTATGCACGTGCGCTTTCGCGTGGAACTACTACGATTTCGTACGTCAAGATACGCGCTTGATGGTGCGCAATTTTTACGGCTCGCTTCGCGTCCAGGTCTCCTCCCCTGGGCCGTTGCAAGTGCGCCGGCTGATGAACGGGGTAATTCTGCACGGCGCGCAATATACCGATCCCGACAAAGCCGACCTGCCCACGACGTACTACGGCCGAGAGTCGGGGATCGGCCGCACGCTGCGCGGCATGCACTCCAGCAGCGGGGCGATTCGCGTCGCCTCTGTCGGTCTTGGAACCGGCACACTGGCCGCCTACGGTAAGCCCGGTGATGTCTACCGAATCTACGAACTCAATCCCGAGGCCCTGCGCGTCGCGCAAACCGAGTTCACATTCTTGCGCGACACGGGGGCCCACACCGATGTCGTGCTGGGTGACGCCCGACTGTCACTCGAACGAGAACTTGAAGCTGGGCTCTTCGTGGATCCCAAGAACCGATTCGACGTCCTCTCACTCGACGCATTCTCGAGCGACGCGATCCCGGTTCACCTTTTGACCCGCGAGGCCTTTGTCCTCTACGCGCAGGTGATCAAGCCTGACGGAGTCATCGCCGTCCATACCTCGAACCGCTATCTGGACTTGCCGCCAATCGTCGCAGCGATTGCGCGTGAAGCCGGCTTTAGCGCGGTCCTGATCGAAGATCGACCAACGGATGAAGGGGCGCTGGTCGATTCGGACTGGGTGCTCGTGACCCGAAACAGTGCGTTTCTGGCCCGCGATCCCATCGGCAAGGACGGCCTTCCGATCGACCTCGGTCCGCGGATGGGCGTGTGGGACGATCAATTCAACGATCTATTTCATATTTTGAAGTAGACTCCGGGCCTTCGGGTCGCGCGTTCGACGCGCAACCGAGCATCTTTTTTGCTTGTGCCATCGCCTATGCCCGCCAAAACTCGCTCTGCCATTTCCATCCGCCGCTCCGGCATTCACGGGCGCGGTGTCTACGCGGCCCGCCCGATCAAAAGCGGCGAGCGCATCGTCGAGTACAAAGGAGAACGGATCAACTGGAAGGAAGCGCTAAGAAGGCATCCTCACGATCCCGAGCAACCCAACCACACGTTCTATTTCACGATCGGCGACGACCTGGTCATCGACGGCGGCGCGCGCGGTAACGCGGCCCGGTGGATCAATCATTCCTGCAATCCCAACTGCGAAGCCGACATGGTCGAGATCCGGGGCCATATGCATGTCTTTATCGAAGCTCTGCGCGACATCAAGACGGGAGAGGAGCTCAGCTACGACTACGGCCTCGAGATCGATGCCCCTTACACGCCCAAACTCAAGCGCGAATTTGCGTGCAGCTGTGGTCACAAGGGATGCCGCGGGACGATGCTCGCCCCGAAGAAGAGGGGCCGAAAGGCCGCCTAGTGGGTGGCGCGGTCCTGCGAGGACTACCTAAAGAGACCCTTTAGCCAGCTCAGAAATCGCTCCAGTGGAGATGCCTTGGGAGCGCCCTCCATTGAGGGCTCTGGCGCGGCGGCTGTGGCGACTTCTCCGGCGGGTGCGTAGCGTGCCTGAAGATGGTTGTTAAAGCTCTGGAAGAACTCCGTGGCCATCTTCTGCGCCGCCATATCGACGAGGCGCGAGCCGACCTGGGCGATCTTTCCTCCAACCTGAGCATTAGCCGAGTAGCTCAATTTCGTCTGGGTGGCAGAAACCGCCTCCAGACGAACCTCGGCGGCTCCTTTTCCGTGGCCCGCAGCGCCGCCCTGTCCTTCAAACTGGATGGTGTAAGACGTGGGAGCCTGGATATCGGTCAGGCGCATCTTCCCTTTGAATTTGGCCTTGACCGGCCCGATGGCGGCAGTCAGGGCCAGTTCATATTCGTTGTCTCCCGTGGGCGTGATCGACTCACATCCAGGGATCGATTCCTTCAGTATCTGGATATCATTGAGGGCCTTCCACGCGTCCTCCTGGGAAACCGGCAACAGTTGTTCGCTGGCGAGCTGCATCTCGATCCTCTAGTGAATAGGGTAGGGCGGCGCACCGACACACGCCCCGGCGAGCTGTCGACCCAATGCCGAAAGCGATTCGATATTATGGGCCGGCACGAACAGGTCCACCCAGGGCAGCATGGCCCGAATGCCGGCCGCACGGGGCTCGAATTTCTCGTAGCGCAGGAGTGGATTCAACCAAACGAGCCTACGGCACGATTTGGAGAGTCGCTCCATTTCGAATGAAAGCGCGGCCGTGGAACCATGCTCCAGACCGTCGGAAATCAGAAGCACGGTCGCGTTTTGTCCGAGAACACGCCGTGACCAGACGTGATTGAAGTCATGGAGACAGGCCGAGATCCGGGTGCCGCCGGACCAGTCGGCGACGGCTCCAACCACCTGTGCGATGGCAATGTCGGGATCCCGATGGCGCATCTGGCGCGTAATCGGGGTCAAGCGCGTCCCGAAGACGAAGCTTTGCACCTTGACGTCGCTTCGAGCCAGGGCATGGGCAAAGTGCAACAGCATGCGCGAATACTTGCTCATGGACCCGGAAACATCGGCCAGAATGACGAGCGGGGTTGGGCGCACTCGGGGCTTGCGCCAGCGCAGCAGATCGGTCGAGCCCCGCGCGCTCGCCTTCATCGTTGCGCGCCAGTCGAGTTGGCCTGGTCCCAGCGCCCGGTCGCTGCGCCTGGTACGGATCCGTTCGAAGAATTCGCCAAGCCGCGCGATCAGGCGTTTGGCTTCCTGCCATTCGCTCGCGGTCATGGTCTCGAAATCGGCCTTGCGTAGGACTTCGCGATCCGACCAGGTCAACTCGGAGTGAATCTCAATTTCTTCGGGCGGAGGGACGTCACGCACATCGGGATGCGACTGCGGAAACAGCGCATCGGCCAGACGCCGGTTTTCTGGAGGCGGAGGAAGCGGTCCAGACGTCTCGATGCGGGGCAGCATCATCGCCATGACGCGCCCCAGTAGATCAGGGTCGCGCCAGAAGATATGAAACGCCTGCTCGAACAGCGGGACTTCTTCTTGCCGAGCCACGAAGCAGGTCGCGAGCGCGGCCTGGAAGTCGGCCCGACTTTCCAGTCCCGCCACCTCCAGCGCCCTAAGTGCCAGCTGGATTCGATCCGTCCCCACCGGCATTCCGGCTTGCCTTAGCACACGGGCGAAGTGCATCACGTTCTTGGCGAGGTGACTCGGTGCCCCCTCATTGTCAGGCCAGTCTTTGCGCACGCCGGATTCAAGCACGCGCGGCCTCCCGAACCTCGGCTAGAAGGCGGGCCGCCTCCGAGCCCTGCAGGCGGGCGATATCGTCCTGATACTTGAGCAGCACACCGAGCGTGTTCTGAATCGTTTCCGGATCGAGCTCGATGGCATTCAGTTCCATGAGGGCACGGGTCCACTCGATGGTCTCGGCGATTCCCGGCAGCTTGAACAGATCCAACGCGCGTAATCGGTGAACAAACGAGACGATCTGCCGTGCGAGTTCCTCCCGCACCCCCGGAACGCGAAGCAGTACGATCGCGAACTCGCGCTGGACGTTTGGAAAGCCGACCCAGTGATACAGACAGCGCCGCTTGACGGCATCATGAATTTCTCGCGTGCGGTTCGAAGTTAGAAATACGATTGGTGGCTTCAAGGCACGCACGGTTCCCAACTCCGGAATGGTGATCTGGAATTCCGATAGGACTTCGAGCAGGAAGGCCTCGAACGGCTCGTCGGCCCGATCCAGCTCATCGATGAGGAGCACAGGCGCAACACCCGCCTTGCTATCGAGGGCCTGCAACAAGGCACGCGGAATCAGAAACCGCTCCGAGAACAATTCCAATGCGAGGGCTTCGCGACCCACGCTCTGATCCCGCTCGGCCAGGCGGATCTCGATCATCTGCCTCGCGTAGTTCCATTCGTAGGCGGCACCTGCCAGATCCAGGCCCTCGTAGCACTGAAGGCGGATGAGCGGTCGCGCCAGCATGGTCGCGACCGTCTTTGCGATCTCGGTCTTGCCCGTGCCGGGCTCCCCCTCCAGAAACAGGGGTCGTTCAAGCTTGAGCGCGAGGTAGAGTGATGTCGCAAGCGCCCGATCGGGCAGATAGTCGTGCGCTATGAGCGCCGCTTCCGTGGCATCAACATCCGACGGCAGTAGTCGAGACAAGATGGTATCCGTGGCAGTAGAAATTGTTCTCGCATGCTACCCGGAAAAGCTCCCCCGCCGCGCGGCGCACCGCGCGGCGGCGAAGTCTCGCGAAAACTCAACTTGCCGCGACGGCGCGGCGCGCGAGCACGGGGATCAAGGCTGCCCGGTAGGCCGCCGAGCCATGCAAGTCAGTGTTAAGCCCATCGGGCGAGACCGTCACGCCCTGGCAGGAATCCGGCGCCCAGTTGGCCGCTAGCTTGTCCTCCAAGGCCTTGACGCGAAACACCGACGCTCCCGCACCGGTCACGGCCACGCGCGTGCCGGCGGGGCCTTTGCTGACGAACACGCCAACCAGCGAGAAGCGCGAGGCGGGCTGCTTGAACTTGACGTATTTGGCCCGTTCCGGGATGGGAAACGAGACTGCCGTGATGATTTCGCCCTCCGCCAGAGCCGTCTCGTAGAGCCCTTTGAAGAAATCATCCGCGGCGATCGTTCGACGATCCGTGTGGATGGTGGCGCCAAGAGCCAGCACTGCGCATGGATAACACGCCGCTGGATCGTTATTGGCCAGACTGCCCCCGATCGTGCCCCGGTTGCGCACCTGGCGGTCGCCAATGTTGGCCGCCAGTTCGGCCAGGGCCGCGATCGCCTTTTTGACGTCTGCGGATTCGGCCACGCTCGCATGCGTGGCCATGGCTCCGATCGTGAGCTTGCCCGGCTCAACGCGGATTGCGCGCAGGTCAGGAATCTGTCCGAGGTCGATGAGTGCTTCGGGCGCGGCCAGGCCGAGTTTCATGGAGGGCAAAAGCGACTGACCTCCTGCGATCAGTTTGGCATCGCCGTGAGCGAGCTTCGCTGCGTCGGCCACGCTCTTGGGGGATTGAAAAGCGAACGGTTCCAAGTGCGTCTCCTTAGTGAGCGTGGTGGATGGCCTGCCAGACCACGTGAGGTGTGGCCGGCATCGGCACTTCGGCAACGCCAATGGCATCGCAGATGGCATTGATCACCGCCGGTGGCGAGCCGATCGCCCCGGCCTCCCCGCATCCCTTGACCCCCAGGGGATTGTGGGTACAGGGCGTTCCGCTGACCGTGCCGATGCGCAATTCGGGGACATCGTCGGCACGCGGCATCGCATAGTCCATATAGGTCCCGCTCAGGAGCTGCCCCGATTCGGAATCGTAGACGGCGTGTTCCAGCAACGCCTGCCCGATCCCCTGGGCGATACCGCCATGCACCTGGCCTTCGACGATCATTGGATTGACCACGTTGCCAAAATCGTCGCACGCGGTAAAGCGATCCACGCGCACGGCGCCGGTTTCCGGATCCACTTCGACTTCGCAGATATACGTTCCGGAAGGGAAAGTGAAGTTGGTGGGGTCGTAGAACGCGTTTTCATTCAAACCGGGTTCGAGCTTATCCAATGGATAGTTGTGGGGAACGTAGGCAGTGAGCGCGATGGACGCGAAAGGCACGCTCTTGTCGGTCCCGGCGACTTTAAAGACACCGTTGTCGAACTCGATGTCGGTATCGGACGCTTCCATCAGATGCGCGGCGATCTTCTTGCCCTTGGCGATCACCTTGTCTACCGCCTTGATGATCGCCGAGCCACCGACCGCCAGCGAGCGAGATCCGTAGGTGCCCATTCCGAAGAGGACTTTGCCGGTATCGCCGTGCTGGATGTCCACATCCTCAAGCGGGATGCCCAGGCGCTGGGCTACGACCTGCGCGAAGGTGGTCTCGTGGCCCTGGCCGTGGCTATGCGAGCCGGTGAAGATCGTGACCTTGCCCGTGGGGTGCACGCGAACCTCGCCCGCCTCATAGAGTCCCGCCCGCGCGCCGAGCGCTCCGGCCACGTTCGAAGGCGCGAGCCCGCAGGCTTCGATATAAGCCGAATAGCCGATGCCGCGCTTGAGTCCCTTGGCCTCGCTGGCCGCCTTGCGCCCGG
Organism: Burkholderiaceae bacterium; assembly: GCA_049514215.1. Lineage (GTDB taxonomy): Bacteria > Pseudomonadota > Gammaproteobacteria > Burkholderiales > Burkholderiaceae_D > BOG-994. The sequence continues at coordinate 89,237 of JBEKVI010000001.1, read as the reverse complement.
CATAGCCTGCGACGTCGGCAAGCTCAATGGCCGCCGCCATATGGGCCTCATAGTTGCCCGTGTCGTAGGCCAAGGCGACCGGAGTCTGATAGGGAAACTCGCGGATGAAGTTTCGGCGTCGGATCTCGGCCGGATCGATCTTCAGCTCGCGAGCCGCCGTTTCCACGAGCCGCTCGACGACATAGGTAGCCTCGGGTCGTCCCGCGCCGCGATAGGCGTCCACGGGTGTTGTGTTCGTGAACACGCCCGTGACGTGGCAATAGATCTTGGGTGTCGTGTACTGGCCAGCCAAAAGTGTCGCATAGAGTATGGTCGGCACGGACGAGGCGAAGGTCGAAAGATAGGCCCCCAGATTCGCCTTGGTATGCACGCGCATGCCAAGGAATTTCCCTTGCGGGTCGCAGGCGAGTTCGGCGATGGTGGCGTGATCCCGTCCGTGCGCGTCTGTCTGAAACGACTCACTGCGCTCGCAAGTCCACTTGATGGGACGTTTGATGCGTTTGCTCGCCCACACCAAGGCGGTCTCCTCGACATACACGAAGATCTTCGAGCCAAAACCGCCCCCCACATCGGGTGCAACCACGCGAAGCTTATGCTCGGGAATGCCGAGCACGAAGGCGCAGATCAAAAGACGGTGGACATGGGGATTCTGGCTCGTCACATAAAGCGTGTAGCTGTCGTCGGCCGGGTTGTAGCTAGCGTTGGCTGCTCGCGGCTCGATGGCATTGGGGATGAGGCGGTTGTTCTTGAATTCCAGTCGCGTGACATGGGGCGCATTGGCGAAGACCGCGTCAATCTCAGCCTGATTTCCCAAAGACCAGCGATAGCAAACGTTATCGGGGGCTGCATCGTGAACGACGTTTTTCGCGCCCTCGGCCTCGGATACATCCACGACCGCGCCCAGCTCCTCATAATCGACTTCGATTTGCTGTGCCGCAGCACGCGCTTGTTCAACGGTTTCCGCCACCACGAGCGCCACCGCATCGCCGACATAGCGCACGAGGTCGTCGGCCAGGATCGGGTGCTTTGGTTCCTTCATCGGCGTGCCATCGATGCTCGTAATCAGCCAGCCACAGGGGACGCCACCGACTTCGCGAAAGTCTGCTCCCGTAAAGACGCCAAGGACCCCTTTGGCTTTCTTCGCAGCGTCGATTTGAATGCCCTTGATGCGCGCATGCGCATAGGGGGAGCGTAGAAAATAAGCGTAACTCTGATGCGGCAGAGTCAGGTCATCCGTGTATTGTCCGGCGCCGGTGAGAAAGCGAGCGTCTTCACGGCGCTCGATGCGTTGGCCAATGAGATTCGGGCGTGTATTCATCATCGGCCCCTAGACGCCCATCGCCCGGGCGCCGGTTGCGATCGCCTGGACGATGTTCTGATAGCCCGTACAGCGGCAGAAATTACCCTCGAGGCTCTCGCGGATCTCACGGTCGTTGCCGTGCGGGTGGTGCAGCACCAGATCGATCGAACTCATCACCATCCCGGGCGTACAGAACCCGCATTGCAAGCCATGACACTGACGAAAGGCAGCCTGCATCGGATGCATGCTCCCGTCGGGCTGCGTCAAGCCTTCGATGGTCGTGATTTCGGACCCGTTTGCCTGAACGGCGAGCACATTGCAGGACTTCACCGCGCGGCCGTTCAGGTGGACGGTGCACGCTCCACATTGCGCGGTATCGCATCCGACGTGGGTCCCGGTGAGACGGAGCTGTTCCCTCAGGAAGGTCACAAGTAGGGTTTCGGGTTCGACGTCGCGCGAGACGGCTTCTCCGTTGACGTGCAACGACACAAGGCTTGCCATGATGTCTCCTCTAGTAATATGAGCCGGATTTTCCAGACGCTGTGGCCCTTCGGTTGCGCCCAGTCTCGGACCATTATGCTGCCCGGTCGGGTAATTGGGAAGGGTGACGCCAAGTTTGGTCAAAAGGTTGCGCGACACGGTGAACTGAATCGCGCTACGATTCGACAACGGTCTCCATCCTAGGCGCAGGCGAGGTCGAAAATCAGAGCGCCGCGACAAAAGAAGGGCTTCGAGCATCATGGATAACGTGGATTTGAGTGTGTTGGGTCGGATTGGCGAGTGGCGCAAGGCCAATGAGCGCGTGGTCATGGGAACCATCGTTAGGACCTGGGGATCGGCTCCCCGCCCGATCGGATCGGTCGTGGCGATTCGCGGTGATGGTCACATTGCAGGCTCGGTCTCCGGGGGGTGCATCGAAGATGACCTGATCGATAAGGTGCGCGCGGGAGCATTAGGACTGAAGGTCCCCGACCGGATCAAATACGGGATCTCCGCTGAAGAAGCGAACCGCTTCGGACTGCCCTGTGGCGGCACGCTTGAGCTGGTGCTCGAACCCGTTACCGAGCACTCGCGGGTGGACGAACTGCTGCGCCGGCTGCAAAAGGGTGAACGTATCCGGCGCACACTCGATTTGCGCAGCGGCGATGTGACATTGGAGCCCGGCGAGGGTGCAGACCGGCTTGTCCTAACCGACAGTGAGCTCATCACCTTTCACGGACCGCAGTGGCGTCTTCTTATCATCGGCGCCGGACAGATGACCGAGTACCTCGCGAGCATGGCGCGCACGCTCGACTATCAGGTGATCGTCTGCGACCCCCGCGAAGAATACGCCGACGACTGGCAAATGCCGGGCACCGAGCTCGTGCGAACGATGCCCGATGACACCGTCCTCGCCCTGCATCCCGATGCGCACACGGCCATCATCGCGCTCACCCACGATCCCAAACTCGATGATCTCGCATTGATGGAGGCGCTGAAGTCCGATGCATTCTATGTCGGAGCCATCGGCTCGCGCGCGAATCAGGAGAAACGTCGCGCCCGCCTGCTCGAGTTCGATGTGAGCGCCGAGCAACTCGACCGGCTCTTCGGGCCGGTTGGCCTGAAAAACGGGGCCCGCACACCGCCCGAGATCGCAGTGTCGATCCTCGCGCAAATGACGGCCCAGCGCTACGGCTATCAGATACCGGACCCAATCGCCCTAGCCGATACCCCGAAACTCGCCGCGGGGTGCGTTGCGTAAGTGAACGCGGCGCCATCGCGAGGCCCAGGGCGGATCGCGAGCTGATACCCCTAAGCCGGGCTTTTCGTTTCGCATGGCCGAGGCTTCACGGGCGATCGCTCGCCGCTTGGGCGAAGCCCCGACATCGGACTTACAGATCCAATGGACCACGGTGGGCCCCGATTCGTTTCATGCGGGGCCACCGTCAAGTCGGGCCGCCAGGATCACCCGGGTTCCAGTTTCGCTGAGCCCGACTCGGGGTTCCTCGCGGGCTGTCATACTCACGGCATGCGATTTGCATTAAAGTGACGAGTATGACCCTGATTCTCGGATTGGATATCGCAGGACAACCGTTTCGCTGGCTTACCCCCGAAGACGCTGTTTCCTACAATGCCACCGGCAAAGTGGCCTGGTCGATCGGCGAGCCGGTCGTCATCTTTCACGGCGGCTACAATCGCCATGGGGAACAGTCGATCGTCGAGAGCGCACCGATCATTGCGATCGCGCGCTCGGACATCATGGCCGCGAAAGCGTTGGCGTATCCGCCCCTAGGCGATCGAAACGACGTCCTGTTCAAGCGGGACCGGCACGTTTGCGCGTACTGCGGCGAACACTTCAACCGCGACAAACTCACGCGCGATCACGTGCGCCCCCGATCGCGCGGAGGTCAGGACATCTGGACGAACGTAGTCGCTGCCTGCCGCTTTTGCAATCACCGCAAGGGCGCGCGGTTGCCCGAAGAGGCGCGCATGCCCTTGCTCTATCTTCCCTATGCACCCTGCCGCTACGAGCACTTCATTCTATCGGGGCGCAACATCCTAGCCGACCAGATGGAATATCTTGCGGCGATGCTGCCCGCGCACAGTCGCGTCTCGAAGATCAATTAGTTCGCGTGGACGCACGCAGCGGGTTTCGAGCCACGCGATGCGGTGATGGGCCGCGAGCCCTGCTCAAGAAGTCGGCATTGCCGGTGGGATCCTTTGTGAGTTACCCAAGCGTCGCGATGACCTGACCCTCGGTGACGAGATCGCCTGCCACAATCCGAATCTCCTCGATCACGCCTGCCGCGTCTGCGGCCACGGGAATTTCCATTTTCATGGATTCGATGAGGGCGACCTCGTCGTCGGGGCCCACGGTGGCTCCGACCGTGACTAGGACTTCGATAACGGTGCCCGATACGCTACTCAAGATGGGGATCATGCGGCTTTCCACGAGCGCTGCTCGTTTCGGATGGAGAAAGCGAACGGGGCTTTCGTGAATCTACTTGTGATGGCCGCCGCTGTCACGCCCCCCGTCGAATAACCAATCGGGCCCGTTCTCGGTCTTGGCAACCAATCCGCTCGCGTCAAACGTGATGGAAAACAGCGAGTTGTAGACGTTGTATTCCTTGTACCGATAGTCCCACACCTGATTGCCGCGAATCGTGTGGCGTGCTGCCGGGGGACCGAAGTGCTGGAGGACCTCCTCGGCATCCCATTGGCCCTTCTGGATACGTGCAAAGTTTTCCGGGGTCAGGATCTGCGCGACTTCAACGACACGTTCGGAGCGATCGAGCACCGCTGCATAGGCATATTGACCCATCGGGGCGGTCGCGTAGATCATGAGATCCCCGTCGGGTGTCGGGCGTTCGACGGCCGGAGTTCCAAATCGCTTGAGAACTTCAGCGTGGGTCATTCCCGTTGCGATTCCACTCGGATAGCTTGCGCAGCCGCCGACGGCCAGGATCAGCCCCGCAAGCAGCATCGAAAGTCCAATCCGAAAGCCAGAAGTGACTAAGACCGTGTAACGCGACATCGTGACCGCAAGCGTCCAATCAGAAGCTTGTATGTTAGCGCGTCGGGGGCAGGCCGGGTTTTGCAGCGCCGCACGAGTCTCGTCTGGTTCCTCAGCCGCCTACGATCAGAGGCGGTCGCTGCCAGGGGGGCAGCGCCGCCTCAAGCGCGCGTCCGGCCCGCAGCACCAGTGCGTCGGCATGCATTGGGCCCACCAGTTGTGCGGAAATCGGCAGCCCATCGGAAGTCAGTCCGCAAGGAAGGACAAGGGCCGGCTGTTGGGTGAGGTTAAAAGGATAGCTAAACGGGGTCCACCCGAGAAAGTCTGCTGGTCCATTCTTGGGGATCGAACCGGTTTCAACTGCAGGCAATGCGGGAACCGCCACGCCTGGCGTCAGCAGCAGATCATATTTCTGATGAAACAAGCGCATGCGCGTTCCAAGTTCGGCGCGTCGAATCTGGATCCGGTTCGTATCCACGGCGCTCATGCGCTCACCCTGCTTAGCCTGCCAAACTAGGAACGGATCGAGCTTGTCGTGAATCTCGGGTTTGATCCCGGCCACCAACGTGGCCGCGCCGAGGAACCAGAGGGAGCAGATCAGGTCCAGAGGATCCTCAAAGCCCGGGTCGATCGCATCGACACTGGCCCCCTGAGCCGCCAATAGATCGGCGCATTGGGCCACGGAACGCGCGACTTCCGCATCGACCCGCGCATGTCCCAAGGCAGGCGAGAACGCGATCTTCAGGCCGGCGACTCCCTCTTCGAGACCGATCCGATAGTCGCGCGGCTCAAAAGGCAGTGACGTCCAGTCGCGCGCATCGGGGCCGGATATCACCGTCAGAAGCAGTGCCGCATCGGTGACGGTGCGGGCGTGCGGGCCGACGTGGCTTAAGCTGCCAAACGGAGAGGCCGGCCATGCGGGTACGCGTCCGAAAGAGGCCTTGAGCCCGACGATTCCAGAAAATGCGGACGGGATCCGGACCGACCCTGCGCCGTCGGTGCCCAGGGCAAGAGGACCCATGCCGGCAGCCACTGCTGCTGCTGCACCGCCCGAGCTGCCCCCCGGGGTGCGCTCAAGATTCCACGGATTGCGCGTGACCCCGGTCAGAAACGAATCGGTGACGCCCTTGCAGCCGAACTCGGGAGTCGTGGTCTTGCCCAGTAGCACCGCGCCATGTTCGCGCAGCCGTGCCGTGGCAGGTGCGTCGACATCCCAGCTTTGACCGGCATCGACCGACAGCGAGCCACGCAAGGTCGACCAGCCCCGAGTCAAGAGCAGATCCTTGATGGAAACCGGGACGCCATCGAGAAGCCCCCTGGGGGCGCCCTGCTGCCAACGGTCCTCCGAGGCGCGCGCGGCCTCCATCGCACCATTTTCATCAACCAGCCTAAAGGCGTTGATGGCAGGGTTGTGACGCCGGATGCGTGCCAGGACTGCCTCGGTCGCCTCCACAGGCGAGGCCTTCTTGTGGCGATACAAGTGCAAAAGCTCCGTTGCGGAACAATCGGCAAGTACGGTCTTCATCGCTTCGACTCCTCAACGCAGGGGGATTTCAGGTATGTCCATGGCGGGCCGCTTCTAGGGCGCGCCGATGAGCCGGGCCAAACGCAATCAATGTGCCGAGCATACCGAATACGCATCCTAGCAGCACGTCGCTGATGCGCTCGGTCACGACATGACCGCTAAATCCCGTATCCGACGAGACGTCGAGCGCCACCAGGACGAAGATGACCACAAGACCGCTGTGTAGCCAGTAGTTACGACGGATGAAGTGCGGCAGAAAGAAGACCATCGAAAGCGCGATCAACGTCAAGACGAAGGGGTTCGCAATCACGTCGATCAGACCGACTGCGGCCAGCGCACCGGCGATGGTTCCAAACACGCGTTGCAAAATGCGCTGATAGCTGCGCGCGGCGTCGGGCCACATGACGACCAGCGTCGAGACGGTCAGCCACGTCGGATGGACCTCATCGACGACCTTTCCGAGAGCCCAGGCCAACCCCGCGACCGCGGTATAAGTGATCGCATAGCGCCACAACAAGGGGCGCGCCGCCCTGATCTTGAAAAGTGCCTGGCGCAGCGACGCAAACTCCCCTACCTTCGGGTCGGGGGAAAGAACATGCTCGATGCTTCGCAAGAGACCCGAAATTACGCCGGCGGCTGCGAGCAAGACCGTAAATTGCATCGCAGAGATGCCCCTTGCATTGGTCAGAAGTAGACCCACGATCACGGCATAGCGCGTGGCTTGGAGAAAGGGTGCTCCGGCCCAGGCACCGAGCCCCGCGACAAAAGCAAACGCCGCAAACGCCACCGCGAAGGGCGCCGTGTCCTCACTAAGGGAGATCGAGACCACGCCGGAAACGGCGACCCAGCCTGCGCTCCACGCCAGCATTGAAAGCCGCGTGGCGAGCGCTCCTTCGATGTCAGCCATGGTCAGAAAGAAGGCGAGGGCAGGACCCACCACCGTCGCGAGCGCAAAACCCGTGCTGCGGGCAAAAAGCAGGGCCAGCACCATCGTCGCGACCGCGACGAGACCGCGATGCCAAGGCGGCCCCTGCGAACCCATGGCCAGCGTGCGCGTGGTATAGACCTTGCCACGCCGAAGGCGCACCAGCCAGCGCGGCGGCAGGAGGGTCTTCTTCGACACTACGACCCGGTAAAGCGGGCCGCGCGCTTCTCGACGAAGGAGCGCACACCCTCTGCCGCATCGTCGCTATTGGCGAGACGCGCCTGGATGGCGGAAAACTGGGCATAGGCCGCCGCCGGCCCTTCGCGTACCCCAAGCAAGGCATTTTCGCGGGTCGCGACCACCGCCAAAGGCGCTTGCTGCGCGATCCGCGCGGCCACGTCCAAAGCCAAGGCCAGTTCCTCGCCTGGCTTGACCACCTTCTGGACCAGTCCCATGCGCAACGCGTCGTCGGCACCGAACTCATCGCCGGTCAGAAGGTGCAGTAGTGCATTGCCCAGTCCAGCGCGCTCGGCAATGCGTATCGTGGCACCGCCGGTCGCCATGATGCCGCGCTTGACCTCCAGCTGCGAGAACCGGCAGTCGGTGGCCGCAATCACGATGTCGGCCGCGAGCATGAGTTCGATGCCGATCGTATAAGTGATGCCCCGCACGGCGGCGATGAGCGGCTTTGTGCGCCGCCGGCCCAGACGATCAGCCCGCAGATCGAAGGGGTCGATGTACTCGAGCGGCATGGATGACTCACCGCGCTTAAGCAAGGGCGCCATCGAGGGGAGATCAAGCCCTGCCGTAAAGTGCTCTCCGATCGCGTGGAGGATCGCGCATCGAAGTGCGGCATCGTCTTCGAACGCGGTGTAGGCCGCCGCCAGCTCACGTGTCATCTTCGGGGTGTAGCCGTTCAACTTGGCTGGCCGATTCACTCCTATCAGAAATAGATGATCCCTGCGTTCAATGACGATTTCGCCTTCTGGGTGAGACATGACAACCTCCGCAGCTGGAAGTAATGACGCATTCGGACGTGCGGCCTAAGGCCCAAAACGCGGCGCGCGACACTTAGAGCCGGTTGATCTCCTCATAGACCAGGCGATAAAAAAGAGCGCGCAGTGTATTGCGCTGATTGGGCGCCTGAAGCATCAGGATGGCCGCGACGTTCCGCCTTGGGTCGATCCACTGGAACGTGCCGCCATAACCCCCCCAGTAATATTCCCCGATGCCCCCGGTGTTCGATGCGTGCAGACGCACCCCGACTCCGAGGCCAAAGCCATAGTCTGCCCCCGGGAGATAATGGGGCCCGCGCTCCATCATGCCCAGCTGGTCGCGCGTCATCTCGTCGACCGTCTCCTCACGCAACAGACTTTCCGAGGGCCCCCTTCCACGCGCCATCATGAGGCTTTGAAAGCGAGCATAGTCCGCCACCGTTGAAACCAGGCCCCCTCCGCCGGACTCGAACCGGGGTGCGAGGCGCACGTCCATCAGGCGAACCGGGCTCGCGTCGTCCGGATCCAGGCTAAAGGGCTCGGCGATGCGCGCAACCTGCTCTGGCGCCACGGCAAATCCGGTGTCCGACATGCCCAGGGGAGAAAAGATTCTTTCGGAGAAAAATTCCCCAAGACTTAGCCCGCTGACACGCTCGATGAGCGCTCCAAGCACATCAGTGGCCCGACTATATTCCCACGTGGTACCGGGCTGATACGCCAGAGGCAGTTGGGCCAGCCGTTGCACGAGCTCCTGATTGCTAAAGCGCCGGCTTTCAATGCCGGCCTTGAGATATTCGTCCTTCACAAGGGAGGTCTCGAAACTGCCATAGGTCAGCCCCGAGGTGTGCCGCAAGAGATCGCGTACGGTCATCGACTTTTCTGATGGAACACAAACCAGCCGCGGCACGGGGCCCGTACGATCCTCGACACCCACCCTCAGATCGCGCAACTCGGGCAGATAGGTCTCCACGGACGCATCGAGCTTGACCCTGCCTGCCTCGACCAACATCAGAACAGCCACCGACGTGATGGGCTTGGTCATCGAGTAGATCCGAAAGAGGGCGTCCTCGGTCATCGCGTCGGAACGCGCAGGATCGAGCTTTCCCAGCGCCTTGCACCAGGACTCATTCGTGCCTTGCGTGATCCACAGGACCGCACCCGGAATGCGGCCGGTGTCAATCTGATCCTGAAAGGCGGCACTGAGCCGTTCAAATCGCATGGGGTGTCGTTTCATGTCCATTTCGCGCGGCGCGCGGGCATCGTGAGCTATTCTATGCGGATCGGTCCGTAAGGGGGTGTCATGAAGGTCTGGGTGCTGGCTTATGTCACAACGCTGGTGGTCTATCTGGCTCTCGACGCAACCTGGCTTGGCCTTGTGGCCAAGCAATTTTATCAGTCGGAGATCGGAAACCTGATGGCCGCCGAGCCCAATCTCGTGGCCGCCGCGGCGTTCTATCTCAGTTACGTCGTGGGGGTGGTCGTGTTCGTAGTGCGTCCGGCGCTGACCCGGCGGAGTGCCACGCGGGCGATTCTTGCGGGCGCCCTCTTCGGACTTCTCGCCTATGGCACCTACGATCTCACCAACCTGGCCACGCTCAAAGGCTGGACCGTGACCATGACCGTGGTCGATATGAGTTGGGGATTGTTTGCGACCGCGTTCTCAGCAGGAGTCGCCTATGCCGTGGCGCGGCGGCTGGCAGCGCGCGACGATCTCTGGTTTTAGGGAAGGTAATGCCAGGTCTGATGCGTGATCTCCACCATCACCCGGGCGCGCTGATCCAGACCCAAGTGATCGGTGGGTCCCATATTCACAACGCCATTGGTGGTCGCGAGGTCCCGTGTGGACTCGAGCGCATCTCGAAGCGCGGCTCGAAATTCCGGTGTCCCCGGTTCTGCGTGCTTTAACGCGATCGGGATCGCACGCTCCAGGAGCAGGCCCGTGTCCCAAGTATAGGCCGCAAACGCTGCGACGCTGCCCGCGCCATACCTCGCTTCATAGCGCTTCTCAAAAGCGACCGCGGCCTTCTTCACCGGATTGGAGTCGGGCAACTGATCGGCGACCATGACAGGCCCCGTCGGCAGGAACGTACCCTCGCAGTCGGCGCCGCAGACCCTGAGGAAGTCGCGGTTCGCAACCCCGTGATTGTGATAGATCCGGCCCTGGTAACCGCGTTCACGCAATGCCTTGACCGGCGTCGCCGCGGGCGTGCCCGAGGCGCCAATAACGACCGCATCGGGCTTTTCGGCGACAATCTTCAAGATCTGGGCCGTAACGCTCGGGTCGCGGCTGGCGAAGCGTTCGCTAGCGACGATCTTGATGTGCTTGAGTTCGGCGAATTTGCTGACTTCGGTGTAGAAGGCCTCGCCCAGAGCATCCCCAAAGCCGATGTAGGCCATGGTCTTGACGCCATGATCGGACATGTCTTCGGCAATCGCGGTCGCCATCATGGTATCGGTCTGGGGCGTCTTGAACATCCACTTTCGGTTCGCATCCATCGGTTCGATGATGCGATTCGACGAGGCGAGGCTAAGCGCCGGAGTTTTGGTCTCACCCAGCACCGGCAACATCGCCAGCGAGTTCGGCGTGGTGGTCGATCCGATGATGACGTCCACCTTCTCTTCGAGCGCGAGCTTGCGCGTGTTGGTTACCGCGGTAGTGGTGTCCGAGGCGTCATCAAGAACAATATACTGTATGCTCTTGCCTCCGATTTCACGGGGTAAGAGTTCGATCGTGTTCTTCTCCGGAATACCGAGGGAGGCGGCCGGACCAGTCGTGGACAAAGTCACCCCCACCTTGATTTGCGCCGAACAAGGGTTATTGAGGCTAATGATCACGAGCGCTGCGGCACTAAACGCGATTCGCATGAGACAGTCTCCGGTCCGATTCGGCGATGGGTACAGGCAAGGTGCCAGCATCCTAATACAGGAGGCAGGGGTGTCAAGACGGGTAATCCCGGTGCGCTCCTCCTTTCAGGGACACCCACATACTGTTTCGTCGGGCCCGAGGCGTGCATGAGCAATCGGAAAACCGAGGCCCCAGAACACCACGCGGCCCCTTCGGAGAGCGTCACCGGCTTTGACCTGCGTCAGCTGCCCCCTGGCTTCTACGACGACCCCTTTAGGACCTATCGCTTGCTTCGCGAGCAAGCACCGGTGCTGCGTCTGCCCGACGGGGGCGTCTTTATCACGCGCTACGCCGACGTTCTCGCAGTCTACAAGGACACGACGACCTTTAGCTCTGACAAGTCAGAAGAGTTCCGCCCCAAGTTCGGCGATTCGGCACTCTACGAGCATCATACAACCAGCCTCGTCTTTAACGATCCGCCTTTGCACACGCGGGTGAGGCGGCTTCTGATCGGGGCCTTGAATTCCAAGGCCATTGCACGCATGGAGGCCGGGCTCGTCGCGCACGTCAAGATGCTCTTGGAGCGTGCGAGCGCCTATGCCGATCGCGGCGACGAGGTGGATCTGATTGCGGAGTTCGCCTCGGCGATTCCCGTGGAAATCATCGGCAATCTGCTCGACGTTCCACGAACCGAACGGGGCCCTCTACGAGATTGGTCGCTGGCGATCCTAACGGCGCTCGAACCGGTCATCTCGTCCGAGCAGTTCACGAGCGGAAATCGCGCCGTCGAAGAGTTCGTCGGCTACCTTGGCGGACTGATCGAGGCGCGCAGGAAAAATCCGGGCGACCCTGAGGTCGACGTGCTCACGAGGCTCATCCAAGGGGAAGTGGACGGACAGCGTCTGTCGGAAAAGGAGCTTCTGCAAAACTGCATTTTCATCCTCAATGCGGGCCACGAGACGACGACCAACCTCATCGGAAACGCGTTAGTCGCGCTCACCCAATGGCCGCAGGAGCGAGCCCGGCTGGTTCGAGAGCCGAACCTCATTCATACAGCCATCGAGGAATTCCTCCGTTACGAGAGCCCGAATCAGCTCGGAAACCGGGTGGCGACAGCGCCTTGCGAGATCGGCGGAATACCGCTTGCGGCCGGGACGCGGGTGAACATTTGCATCGGAGGCGCGAATCGGGATCCCGAGCAATTCCTCGATCCTGATCGCCTGGATCTGAGTCGAGATCCCAATCGACATGTGGGATTTGGATCGGGAGCCCACCTGTGCGCCGGCATGAACCTCGCGCGCCTCGAAGCGAAGGTCGCGCTCACGCTGTTTCTCGATCGCTTTCCGAATTTCGTGCTTTCGAAGCCCCCGGTGCGCAGCCAGAGGGCGCGCTTTCGGGGTTTTGTGCGCGTGTCGAGTTTCCTTCGCCCCTGACGGGAAAGATCTCATGCAGTCCCATCGCGAGCCTGCCGTTCTGAAGGTCGAGCCCCTTGCAGAAGGCCTGGCTTTTCCCGAATCGCCCCGCTGGCGCGAAGGGCTGCTCTGGTTTTCCGACATGCACGGGCGCGCGATAATGTCGGTCGATTTGGCGGGTCGCATGCAGACTCACTTCGAACTGGAGACTCAGCCTTCAGGCTTAGGGTGGCGACCGGACGGCACCCTTCTCGTGGTCTCGATGGAGGATCGCCGCTTGCTCGAAGCCAGGGGCGGCAATCTTGTCGCATTCGCCGATCTGTCCGACTTAGCACCCTTTCATTGCAACGACATGATCGTCGATGGGCACGGGCGAGCCTACATCGGCAACTTTGGCTTCGACTACGAAGGGCGCGCGCCTCGGTGTCCAACGGTGTTAATCAGCGTCGAGCCCGACGGCGAGACGCGGCGCGCTGCAGCGGGTCTGTGGTTTCCGAACGGAATGGTAATCACACCCGACGGCCGGACTCTCATCGTCGCCGAATCGATGGCCAATCGACTGACGGCGTTTTCGATCGGTGCACGCGGTGAGCTCACCGAACAGCGACTATGGGCTGAACTCGGCTCGGCCACCGCCGATGGCATCTGCCTGGACGCCGAAGGGGCCGTCTGGGTGGCCTCTCCTCCGACCTCGGAAGTCGTCCGAGTGACGTCCGATGGCTCGATAACGCACCGCGTGCCGGTCCTGGATCAGGCCATCGCCTGCATGTTGGGCGGCCCGAATCGACGGACGCTCTTCGTGCTCTCCGCACCCTTAAGGCGGGCTGAAAAGAATCGTGCGCTCCTGCGCGGTCGTATCGGCACTGTCTTGGTCGATGTCGCCGGAGCGGGCTTGCCTTAGCCGTGGTGTCCGCTGGGAGCCCACACGCACTTCCGAGCTAGGGTTCTCCCGTGTCGCCGGGCTCATTCAGGCTCGATGCAAATGCGATGAACCAGTCCAAACTAGCCGGATTGCCCATCGCGCCCCGGTTCACCACATTTTCGACTGGCTGGCCCAGCAAAAGCCGCTTGATCGGAAGTTCGAGTTTCTTGCCCGACAGGGTTCGAGGAACCTCGCTCACCTGGTGGATATCGTTGGGCACGTGTCGCGCCGAGAGAGCCTGACGAATTTGGGAGACAATCCGCTCGCGCATGGATTCGTCGAGAACGAAGCCCGGGCGCATGACGACAAACAGCGGCATGTACGACGGGCGTCCGAGATACTCCAAATCCACGACGAGGCTATCGAGGATTTCCGGAAGTGCCTCCACGGCGCGGTAGAGTTCGCTTGTCCCCATGCGGATACCATGGCGGTTGATCGTGGCGTCGGAACGGCCATAGATAATCCCGCCACCACGGGCGGTGATGCGCAGCCAGTCGCCGTGACGCCAGACTCCTGGATAGACGTCGAAGTAGCTCTCGCGATAGCGTTTTTGGTCGGGATCGTTCCAGAAATACAAGGGCATCGAGGGGATCGGTTCGGTACACACCAGTTCGCCCACTTCTTCAACAACGGGCTGCCCCGCTTCGCTGTATGCGTAGACCGCTGCTCCTAGGCTTCGGCACTGCATCTCGCCGATGTAGATCGGCAGCGTGATATTGCCCGCCAGAAAAGCACCGGCAAAATCCGTCCCGCCCGCGATAACGGCCAGCCAGACCTCCGGGCCCACCTTCTCAAAGATCCAGCGGTAACACTCGGGCGACAGCGGCGAGCCGGTGGCACCCAGGGCGCGCAGGCAGGACAGGTCCGCCTCATCGCGTGGCTCGATTCCGGCCTTTAGCGACGCCGCGTAGAAGGCGGCGCCTGCCCCAAAGAAGGTAACCTGGTTGCGGCCGACAAATTTCCACATCGTCGTCCAGTCGGGCCAGCCGGGATTGCCATCGTAAATGCACAAGGTAGCCCCGCCCAAAAGCCCCCCGACTTGCGAATTCCACATGATCCAGCCCGTGCTCGAATACCAGCAGAAACGATCCTCGGCACCGAGGTCGTTATGGAGCGCGCCTCCTTTTAAGCCTTCCAGCACAATGCCCCCGTGACCGTGAACGATCGGCTTGGGCATACCGGTCGTTCCGGACGAATACACGATCCAAAGCGGGTGGTCGAAGGGAAGCCACTCGTAGGACAAGGGGACGGCATCGCCGGTCAAACTCGACCAAAGCACGGTATCCCGGAACGTGGCCGCTTCGATGCGCAAGTCCAGGTAGGGAACGAGAACCATTGTCTTGACGGTCTTCAATTCCCTGAGAAGTTCGCGCACGACTTCCCTGCGGTCATGCTCCTTCCCGCCGTATTGGTAACCGTCGCAGGCGATGAGAACGCAAGGTGCGATTTGACGAAACCGGTCGAGGACACTCACCGGACCCATATCGGGCGAGCAGACCGACCAGACCGCACCCACGCTCGCGCAAGCGAGAAAGGCGACCACAGTTTCGGGGATATTGGGCAGATAGGCGACGACCCGATCTCCCGGTGCGACGCCCAGCCCCCTTAAGGACGCGGCCAGCGAGGCGACCTGGCGCTCCAGTTCCGACCAGCTCAGCTGGGAACGCAACCCCTTCTCGTTTTCAAAGACGATGGCGTCGCGCGCTGCCGTCGAGTGCCGGAAGACCTGGTCGACGTAGTTCACCGTAGCGCCCTCGAACCAGCGTGCGCCGGGCATCTTTCTGCCCGAGAGAACACGAGTGTAGGGCGTAGCGCTGCGGACCTCGAAGTACTCCCAGATGGATTGCCAAAAGGCCTCAAGGTCGGTGACCGACCAGTTCCACAAGGCATCATAATCCGCGAACGCTAGCCCGCGTTCGCGCGCCAGCCACGCCGTATAGTCCGCAATCTTTGCGGACTCCTGCTGGGACTTCGAAGGCTCCCAGATGCGATCGCCTGCCATCTTTGCTCCTGCGCCGCACCGACTAGGCGCGACTTAAGCCAAATTATAGGATGCCAGACCGATCAGGAGTCGCCTGCCGACTTCCGAGCGTTTCCGACGGAACTGCGTCCGGGCCGAATGCTGCGCCGGGCGGGAGAACGCACGCGTGCGGCTGCTCCGCCCACGGCCCGCTGCGTCTTCTCCATTTCCGAAGGTTCTCGCAGCACGGAGGGGATCGGCTGATGAAGCAACGCCACCACCCGATCGATGGCCTGGTAGATCTCAGCGAGGGTTTGCTCGCCAAGCAATTCTTCGATGCGTCGATACTGCTCATCGATATATGGCGTGACCCGCGCCACCAGTCGTACGCCCTCTTCCGTTAGGCGAATGATTTGGCGCCTTTGGTCGACCTCAGACCACTCGCGGCTCACCAGGTGCATCTGCTCAAGCCGTGACACGATGCCAGTCAGGCTCGGACTGAGAATTTTGCAGGCGTCAGCGATCTGGCCCGCTTCGAGCCCCGGATGCGCGGCCGCGGCGAGCACGCGCAGAACGCGCCACTGCTGATCGGTCAGTTGAAACTGCTTCAGGATGGGTCGAAAGTGGGCCAGCGCCGCTTCGCGCGCATGGAGCAAAAGAAGCGGGAGATTGCGGTGGCGGGGATCGGGAGTACGCATGGGTCTACGTCCCGTAAGAGGGGTCAAGGCGTTCGATGCGGCGGGTCAACGCGGCAAAGACGTCCTCGCCTGCTCCGAAACGGGGATCGAATTGCAAGGCATCGCGGGTACAGTTTCTTTGCACCTCCTCGGAGATCGGAATCACCGGGCCCATGGAAAGTGAAGCCAATTGAATTTCGCAGGCTCGGTTCAATAGCCAGAGTATGGAAAAGGCTTGCGGCACGGAACGCCCCCACGCCAGAAGACCATGGTTGCGCAAGATCACGGCGGGACGCTCGCCGATATCAGCGACCAGACGTGGTCCCTCTTCGGGATGCACCGTGATCCCTTCAAAGTCGTGATAGGCGACCTTGTCGTAGAGCTGAGCCGAGTAGAAGTTGCTCATCGACAGGCCCTGCGCGCTGCAGGCGACGGCCATACCCGCGGTGGTGTGGGTATGCATGACGCAGTGGGCTTCCGGAAGCGCCTTGTGGATGGCGGCGTGGACGGTGAATCCGGCCGGGTTGACGGGCCAGTCCGACGCGCCAATGCGCTCGCCCTGAAGGTCAATCTTGACCAGATTGGAAGCACGCACTTCCGAGTAATGTAGGCCGAAAGGATTGATGAGGAACTGATCGCGTTTGCCAGGTACGCGCAAAGTGATGTGGTTATAGATCAGTTCAGTCCAGCCCAGATCGGCAAAAATACGGTAGCAGGCGGCCAGCTGCACGCGGGCTGCCCACTCGGCAGCGTCGACTGAACCGGACCTGACGGCGAGCTCGGGGTGTGCGCTCATAAAGAATCCCTCGGATGAGATGGGCTTGTTGACGCCTTCGGTGCCGAAACACTCGACTGGGCAATGGCGCCGGTAAACCGGCGGGCCAATGTCTCGGCCGCGCGCGCAAGCAGGCTAAGTTCAGCGCCGACGGCGACGAATCGGCACCCTAGTTCCAGATAACGCAGCGCAGAGCGCTCCTCAAAGGCCAGGATGCCCGGAGCCTTCCCGGCATTCCGGATTCGCCCAATGGCTTCATCGATGGCCCGTTGAACATCGGGGTGAGCTGCATCACCCAGATGGCCCAGGGACGCGGCGAGATCGGCCGGTCCGATAAACACACCGTCGACCCCTTCCACACGGGCGATCTCGTCAAGATGGTCCAAGCCGGCTTGCGACTCCACCTGCACCAGCAGGCAGACGTTGGCGTTGGCCTTGTGGACGTAGTCCGGGATGCGGTTCCACCGCGAAGCCCGAGCCAGTGCCGCCCCCACGCCGCGGATTCCCTGCGGCGGGTAGCGCACTGCTGCGACCAGGGCCCTGGCCTGGTTTGCGCTCTCGACCATGGGTACGAGAACTGTCTGGGCCCCGATGTCGAGAATCTGCTTGAGCACCACAGGGTCACCCACCGGCGGTCGCACGACGGGCATGACCGGATGCGCTGCCAGCGCCTGTAACTGCGAAAGAAGACTGCGCAGATGATTGGGCGCATGCTCCCCGTCCAGGACGAGCCAGTCGAACCCGGCCCCGCCCACGATCTCCGTGGAGTACGGATTCGCGAGCGCAAGCCATAGGCCGATTTGCGCAGGCCCCGAAGAAAGCGCTTCTTTGAACCGGTTCGGAGCGAGATCAACCCTGTTCATGGCGCCCCCGCGTCCGTTCCCGTAAACCGGCAGGAGATGGATCCCAGAGTTCCGTAGTCGGCGTGAAAGGTATCGCCGCTGCGGGCGGGGACCGGACGGGTGAACGAACCCGCAAGGATGATCTCGCCCGCCTCGAGCGCCACCTCATAAGCCGACAGCTTGTTCGCGAGCCACGCCACCCCGTTGGCCGGATGATTCAACACGGCCGCAGCCACGCCCGATTCCTCGATGATGCCATTGCGATAGAGCAAAGCCGCGACCCAGCGCAGATCGAGTTCGTGGGGGCGGATCGGGCGTCCACCCAGGATCAGGCCGGCATTAGCGGCGTTATCCGAAATGGTGTCGACGACTTTGCGTGTCGCCTTGGTCGCCGGATCAACCTGCTGGATGCGCGCATCGATGATCTCGATGGCTGGCGTGACGAATTCGGTGGCTGCGAGCACGTCGAAAAGGCTGCACTCCGGGCCTTCCAGCCTCTGTCCCAAAACGAAGGCGAGCTCGACTTCGACGCGCGGCACAATAAAACGGCGCACCGGGATCTGCGCGCCATCCTGCAAAAACATCTCGTCTAGCAGCACTCCATAGTCGGGCTCGTCGATCTGGGAGGATTGCTGCATCGCTCGAGAGGTCAGCCCGATCTTATGACCCCGAATCTTGCGTCCCGCGGCCAGCTTGAGCCCCACCCAGGCGCGCTGCACCGCGTACGCGTCGGTGATGTCCATATCGGGCCATTGCAGCGAGAACTGGGCGATCTGCTGCCCCGTCTGTTCCGCCCCCTGCAGACGGACGGCCGCTTCGGTGATCAGTGATGCATCAAGCATGCGCGCCCGCCCCTATGCCTTGGTATAACGCTTGTGGATATTGTTCAGCTTTAGCGTGCCCTCTTCGCTAAACTCGGCCACGTCGAGCGACAAGGCGAGATAGCGCTCCCCGAACGCGGCAGCAAAGTGCTCCTTGAGCATCTCGAAGAGCCGGCTTGCGGTGTCCCGTTTGACGGCGCTGCTGCGCCCGGCTCCGATTTTCAGGGTGACGTGGACAAAGGCATCGTCCTCGCTGCCATCGGCAATGCAGTAGTGCTTCAGTTCGATGGCACGCGAACGAATTGCGCCGATTGGATAGACGGGCTTTTGGTCCTGCTCGATGGCACACAAGACCCGATTCGCCTTAAGGAGCAGCTCGTCGATTCGGGCTTGGCCTCCAAGGTTGCTCGTGTATTCGACTGTCAGGTGAGGCACTGGGAGCTCCTCGAGAATGGGGTTTCAGGCGCGCGCGGCAGCGAGCGCAAAGTTCGCGTCGACCCGAAGCGGGGCAAGCGGTGCCACGTCCATGACCGCGACCGTGCATCCGACCGCATAGATGGGGATGGGCGCGTAAAACCAGACCGAGCCCTGGCCGCCGGCCGCTGCGGCCAGGCTTATGAAGGTACGAATCTCGAATCCGCCCTGCCCGGCTTCGCGATAGGTCTCGCCGTCGGTGTACGACAAGAGCGCGGCTTCGTCGTTACGCGACCAGCGGTCCAGAAACTGCTCGTCGAAGGCTTGATTGATGCGACCCGAGTCGGGAGTACAGGGCCAGTGAGACAGGCCTCCCGTGGCGATGACGGCCACTCGCTTTTCGCTTCGATCGGCGGCGCGCCGCAATGCGCGGCCGAAGGCCCACGCACGGCGCAGGGGCGTCAGCGGTGGCCCCTGGCAATTGATGTTCACAGGAATGATGGGCAAATCAAATTCAGGGGTGAGAAAGTGGAGTGGCACCATGATGCCGTGATCGAATTTCCACTCTTCGCAGTAAGCGAGATCGACGTCCTCCAACATGTACTCGATGAGTTGCCGCGAAAGCGCCACGTCACCCGGCACGCGCGTGCGAGGGATGGCGAGCCAGGCCTCATCTTCGATCGGACCCTCGTAGAAGGGAGCCATGCCCATCGCAAATGCGGGCATATTGTTCATGAAAAAATTGGCGAAATGCTCGGCGGCGATCACGACGAGCGCATCCGGGCGCGCCGCGTGAAGCGCCTCGCCCAGTGCGCCGAACTGCGTGCGAAAACCGTCCCGCAGAGCAGGATCAGCACGATCGGCGCGGCCCGTGATGCCCGGGGCATGGCTGCAGGCCCCCGCAAAAACCATCGTCATGATGCACTTCCTTCGCACAGAGCATAGATGCCGGCCCGCACTGGGCCGTGTTGCCGCACGCCCTCACGCATGGCGCGAAGATAGTCGTCCCAAGGCATGCCGATCAAAGCGGCGTAGTGCATGAGCAGTTGCCCGTTGACGCCAAGCACGTAGAGGAGCCCCACGTCTTGCTCTCGAAAAGCGCTGCGCTCCTCCTCGGTTAGTTCGAACTCGCCCAGCAGACCCTCGAGGTCGCGAGCGAAGCGCTCCTGCACGGCACGATCGCGATTCAAGCCGAATAGCAGTTTTTGAGTGTAGTAAAGACTCATCGCCGGGAGCCGCTCTCAGACGCCCCACCGGGGGATAGGATGTTGGCCTAAGGAAATGCACACGTTCTTGATCTCGCAGAAGGTCTCAAAGCTCGCATCGCCTCCTTCGCGGCCAATACCGGACTCTTTCACACCGCCAAAGGGCTGACGCAGGTCCCGCACGTTTTGGCTGTTGACGAACACCATACCGGCCTCGATGCCCGCAGCCAGGCGCAGCGCCTTGCCCACGTCCTGGGTCCAGATGTAGGAGGCCAGCCCATAGGCGACGTCATTGGCAAGGGCCAGGCCCTCGGCCTCGCCCTCAAATGGGATCAAGCAGGCAACGGGTCCGAAGATTTCCTCCTGGGCGATGCGCATCGCATTGTTCACATCCGCAAAGACCGTTGGGCAGAGAAAGTGGCCTCGGCGCACCCGCTCCGGCACGGACTCGGGAGGCCTGCCGCCAGCGAGGAGTCGGGCCCCTTCGCTCGTGCCGATTTCGATATAGCGCGTGACCTTGTCCCAATGCGCCCGGCTGATGAGCGAACCGACCTGCGTCGATTCGGTCCGGGGGTCCCCGACCTCGAGTCGCGCTGCGCGCTGCGCAAAGCGCTCGACGAACTGGCTGTAGATCGAGCGTTCCACGAAGATGCGGGAGCCAGCGGTACAGCGCTCGCCATTAAGCGAGAAAATGGTGAAAAGAGCGGCATCGAGCGCCCGATCCTGATCCGCGTCTTCAAAAATCAGAACCGGTGATTTTCCCCCCAGTTCCATGGACAACTTCTTGAGCCCGGCCGTCGCTGTGATGCGCTTGCCGGTGACGGTGCCCCCGGTAAACGAGATGGTGCGCACCCCGGGATGCTTGACGAGCGCCTCTCCCGCTTCGGCGCCGAAGCCATGCACCACATTCAGCACGCCCTTGGGCACGCCGGCTTCCATGGCCAATTGGCCGAGCCGGTCGGCGCTCATGGGCGAGAGCTCCGACATCTTCAGGACCGCCGTGTTGCCCAGCGCCAGACAAGGGGCGACCTTCCAGGTCGCCGTCATGAAAGGCACGTTCCACGGCGAGATCAGCCCGCACACGCCCACGGGCTGAATAAGGGTGTAGTTGAGCATCGACCGGTCAACCGGATAGGAGTGCCCATCCATGCGGGTCGCAACCTCAGAGAAGAAATAGAAATTCTCGGCGGCCCTGGGGATCAACTGCGTTGCGGTCTGATGAATCGGCAGCCCTGTGTCATCGGTCTCGAGCACGGCCAGCAGCGGAACCTCCTGTTCGATCAGTTCCCCAAGCCTTCGCATGATGCGTGCGCGTTCCCGCGCGGATCGCCCCGCCCATTTGGGAAAGGCCTCCTTGGCGGCCCGAACGGCAGCGTCGATCTCGGCTTCGCCTCCGGCCGCCACTTCGGCGATTTCTTCGCCCGTGGCCGGATTGAAGTTGGGAAACACTTTCGGGCTCTCCATTGCCTTGCCGTCGATCAGGTGTTTAATCATGTTGATTTCCTCGTTCTTCCGGCGAGACCCCGAGTGGAGCCTCCACGATGTGGTTCGTCAGTGTCCCTATGCCCTCGATTGAGCACACCACCTCGTCGTTCGCCCGGACGTCGACCAGACCTTCCGGAGTTCCGGTCAGGATGAGATCTCCAGGCGAAAGCGTCATGAATCTGGAGAGGTACTCGATCAGATAGCCGATGTCGAAGATCATGTCGCACGTGTTGCCCGACTGCGTCTTCTGGCCATTGACATGGGTACTCAAAGCCAGCCGCATGGGATTGTCGATGACGTCACGCTCGACCAGCCACGGGCCAATCGGCGTACACGCGTCGCGACTTTTGACGCGAAAATTGGGCCGGTAGTAATTCTCAAGATAGTCGCGAATCGCGTAGTCGTTGGCCACCGTATACCCGGCCACGACGTCAAGCGCATCCACGCGGGCCACGTTTCGCGCGGTCTTGCCGATGACGACGACCAGTTCGCACTCGTAGTGCATGTAATCCACCCCGGCCGGTCGCGCAGTAACAGCGCGGTGACCCACGAGGGTGTTGACACCCTTCAAGAACACCAAGGGCTGCTTGGGCGGCGTGAAGGCAAGCTCAGTGGCATGATCCGCGTAGTTAAGGCCAAGCGCAAAAATCGTTCGCGGGACCCGGGTTGGAGCTAGGGGAGGCAACCACACGACCTCCTCGGGATCGGGAAAGCGGCCGTCGAGTAGCCGCAAGCGGCCATCATCTTCGGTCGCCTCATGCACTGCCCCTTGCCAGGCGACTCGCGCGTGTTTGACAAAGCGCCTCATGCCGCCACCCGCGAATCGCTGGATGCGCGCGCAAGGCGGTTTTCAAGGATTCCCACCCCAGGAACCTCGATTCTGACGACGTCTCCCGGCACCGCCCGCGGCCGATCGACACCGGGGCTAAGCAAGAGCACATCCCCGGCCGACAAAGACATGAATTCGGTGATATCAACGATCAGTCGCGCGATCGAACGGACCATGCGGGCCGTCGTCGTTTCACCGCGCAGCTGTCCGTTCACATAGGTCCGAAGGACCAGCGCGTCCCCCGAACGGACCGCAGCAGCGGGCATCACCCAGGGTCCGATGGGACAAAATCCATCCCGGCAGCGTTCCCGAATCGCCGGGCGATAAAAGCTGGTATGCACTTCGGAGAGATCGTTGGCGACGACATATCCACTAATGCAGGCCAAGGCATCGGCGAGCTTCACGCGCGTGGACTGCCTGCCGATGACCACGCCCAGAGCCGCTCCGGTATGGACGCAATCGAGCTCCTCTGAAAGAATCACCGATTGTCCATGCGCCCTCCAGGTATTGGCGGGCTTGAGATACAAGACCGGGGCTCGAGGCGGCGCGAGGTAGGGTGCTTGATCGAATTCCTCGGCGTGCGCGAGGAAAGACTCTTCGTCGTTGAGGAGAACCCCCACGACCGTTCCCCAAATGGGCACCTCCCAATCCAGGGTGACTGCGGGACGGAGCGTCGCATCGACGTGGATCGATTCGAGGTGTTCCTGACCTCGTGCCCGGGCGAGTACCTCGATCATGTCGGAACCTGTCGCTGTTGGCCACCGTCACCAAGTCCCAGGTAGCTCTCCACGACCCGCGGATTGGTCGCCAGATCGGCCGCGGGTCCTTCGAGGGCGACTTCTCCGGTCTCGAGCACATAGCCATAGTCTGCGACTTGCAAGGCGGCCCTCGCATTTTGCTCCACCAACAAGATGGCCACACCGCTGCGCCGCAACTGGGCAATGATGCGGAAAATCTCGCGCACGATGAGCGGTGCCAAGCCCAGGCTCGGTTCATCGAGCATGAGAAGATTCGGCCGTCCCATGAGGGCACGTCCGACAGCAAGCATCTGCCGCTCGCCTCCGGAAAGCGTGCCGGCCTGCTGTGACTGGCGCTCCTGAAGGCGCGGAAAAAGCTCAAAAACACGGTCGAGCCCGTCCATCCAATGCCGCTCGCGCCTCCGGTAAAGACGAAATCCGCCCAAAAGCAGATTGTCGATCACGGTCATGCTGCCAAAGAGCTCGCGCTTTTCGGGAACGAGCGACAAGCCGGCACCCACCCGCCTTTCGACCGCCCAGTTCTGGATCTGCTGACCTGCGTAGAGCACGGTACCCGAAGCACTGCCTTGGGCTGGGAGCGATCCCATGAGCGCGTTTAAGAGCGTCGATTTGCCGGCGCCATTGGCTCCGATCACGGTCACGATCTGCCCCGGCCGCACGACGAGATTGGCGCCGTGCAGCGCTTCGACCTTGCCGTAACGCGCAGCAAGGCCCGTGACGGAGAGAATCACCTCATCCATGCGTACCTTCGGCCAGTTCGTCGGGCTCAATGCCACCCAGATAGGCTTCGAGCACGAGGGCATTCGAGCGGATCTCTTCAGGCTTGCCCTCGGCGAGTTTGGTGCCGAAATCCATGACGACAAGATGGTCGGTCAAGCCCATGACGAATTCCATGTCGTGCTCGACAAGGAGAATGCTCATGCCTTCGGAACGCAGTTGCCGAAGAACGTCGGCTAGCGCCTGTTTTTCACGGTAGCGCAGCCCCGCGGCAGGCTCGTCCAGAAGTAGAAGCTTGGGGTCGGCAGCGAGCGCGCGCGCAATCTCGAGAATGCGTTGTTGACCGAGCGCCAGATTGCCCGCGAGTTCATCCTGATAGGAACCAAGCCCTACGCGCTGGAGTTGATAGGCCGCTTCCGCGAGAAGCCGGTGCTCTTCGTGACGGTCCAGCCTTAAAGCGGCCCGCAAGATGCCCACCGAACTGCGCAGATGCGCGCCCAGCGCCACGTTTTCGAGCACGCTCATGTTCCCCAGTAGTTGAACGTGCTGAAACGTCCGGGCCAGGCCCAGCTCGACGATCGCCCGCGACGGCAGATCCTCGATGCGCGTCTTGCAGAACTCCACCTCTCCTCTGGTCGCGCGCAGGACTCCGGTGACGAGGTTAAATGTCGTGCTCTTGCCCGCGCCATTCGGGCCAATCAGGCCCACGATTTCACCCGCGTCGAGCGCAAAGCTGATGTCATTGACGGCGACCAGCCCTCCGAACTCCTTGCGGATGGCCCGCACGTCGAGCACCGTCTCGCCGGCAGCCGGACGGTCGCGGACCGCGAGGGGTTGAGGGACGGCACGCGGTTTTGGATCGGAGCGCCGCAGCCTTGCCGCTCCCCCGAAAAGACGCTGGATATAAGGCCACAGGCCGTTTTGGGCGTGTTGCAAGAGGAGCACGAGCAAGACGCCAAAGACGATCGTCTCGAAATTGCCATTACTGCCCAAAAGCCGGGGAAGAATGTCCTGGAGCTGATCCTTAGCCACGGTCACGAGTGCAGCGCCCAGCAGCGCGCCCCACACATGCGCGGCCCCTCCCACGACGGCCATGAACAGATATTCGATCCCCTGATTGATCCCGAATGGGGTCGGGTTGATCGACCGTTGAAGGTGGGCATACAACCACCCCGAGACACTCGCGAACAAGGCAGCGTAGACGAAGATGATGATCTTGTATCGGGCCGTATTGACCCCGAAGGACTCCGCCATGGCGCTGCCACCCCGAAGCGCCCGAATGGCCCGGCCAGGCCGCGAGTCCAGAACATTGGCCGTGGCGATCACGGCCAATAGGACAAAGAGCCAAATCAGATAATAGATCTGCCGGCCCTTCTCGAAGCTGATCCCAAACGCATGGATTGCCGGCAATCCGTTGAGGCCATCGTATTTGCCCAGCCAGTCCATGTTGCCAAAAAGATAGAACAGGCTGATACCCCAGGCGATGGTCCCGAGCGGGAGATAGTGTCCGGACAGGCGCAAGGTGATTGCGCCGATGGCGTAGGCGATTACCCCGGTGACCAAAAGGCCTAAAGGAAGCGTCAGCCACGGCGAGACACCGTGTGCCGTGGTCAGATACCCCGTCACATAGGCCCCCACCCCGACGAACGCGGCCTGGCCGAACGACGTCAGTCCACCGACACCCGTAAGAAGCACCAGCCCTAGTGCAACCAGGCTCGAGAGTCCAATGTAATTGAGCAAGGTGATCCAGAACTCGGGCGTGGCGGGAATGATCGGCAATACCACGAGCACCACGACAAATCCGGCAGCGAAGATCTGATTGCGAGACGGGGACATCATTCCTCCTCCTCGACGACGTGGCTTGCGACGGAACGCCAGAGGAGAACGGGAATAATGAGCGTGAAGACGATGACCTCCTTAAACGCGCTCGCCCAAAACGACGAAAACGATTCGAGCAGTCCGACCAAGAGCGCGCCGATGGCCGCTGCCGGATAACTGACCAAGCCGCCGATGATCGCCGCCACGAATCCTTTTAAGCCGATCAAAAAGCCCGAATCGTAGTAAATGGTCGTGATGGGCGCGATCAACATCCCCGAAAGCGTGCCAATGAGCGCCGCGAGCACGAAGGTGATGCGGCCCGAGGAGGTTGTGCTAATTCCCATGAGCCGTGCGCCGCGCCGGTTCACGGCGGTCGCGCGCAGCGCCTTGCCATAGAGCGTGCGATCGAAAAAGAGATAAAGGGCACCGATTAAGATGGCACTGGCACCCACGACAAAAAGACTCTGGCCGGAGATGACCACGGAGCCTGAACCCAACTGGCCCTCGATGAAGGCGGGCGTGCGTGAACCCTCGGCGCCAAAGAAAAGCAGACCCAGTCCGGTCATCGCAAAATGCACGCCCACCGAGACGATCAGCAAGACCAGCACCGTCGCCTCAGCCAATGGCTCGTAGGCGATCCGGTAGACGATCGGGCCCAAGGGAACCACGAGCAAGAGGGTTAACCCCACCAGAGCCCACAGGGGCAAGGCGCTGCTCGCACCCCAGCGCACCAAAAGGAAGGTCACCGCAGGAAGGATAAGACACGTCACTGCAGCCCGGAGGGCCTGCGACCATCGGCGGCTGCGCCAGCATCCATGGACGTCCATCAAGAAAGCGATGACGCCTGCGCCCAGAAGCAGCCATGCGGTGCCCGGAAGCTTCCCGGACACCAATTGAGCCAGCGTAAGCGCCCCATAGGTCACGAACTCGCCCTGGGGAATAAAAATCACCCGGGTCACCGTAAAGACCAAGACGAGCGCTAGAGCGAGCAAAGCATAGATGGCCCCGTTGACGATCCCGTCTTGCACGAGAATGAGAGCAATGGAGCCGTCCATTACTGTCTCACGCAGTCGCACCGACCATGCGGCGTTCGCGGAGTTTCATTTCAGCAGGAGCCATTTCCCGTCCTTGACGGTCACCATCACCCTGGCCCTCGCATCCAAGCCGCTGTGATCCGTCTTGGACATGTTGACCACGCCGTGCGAAATGGCAAGGTTGTGGGTGGATTCAATGGCATCGCGCAGCGCCCGCCGAAATGCCGGCGTACCGGGTTGCGCGGTCTTTAGGGCCTCAGGGATCGCATGCTCCAGAATCAGCGCTGCGTCCCACAGGTGTGCCCCAAAGGTCGCAAC
Source organism: Burkholderiaceae bacterium (assembly GCA_049514215.1). Classification (GTDB taxonomy): domain Bacteria; phylum Pseudomonadota; class Gammaproteobacteria; order Burkholderiales; family Burkholderiaceae_D; genus BOG-994. Next base: position 62,167 of record JBEKVI010000001.1, on the reverse strand, counting down.
GCTGCCCGCCCCGAATGCGGCCTCATAGGCGCGGGTGTAGGCCAGGCCCTGCGCCTTGGTGGGATCGCCGTCGGGCAATTGGGCGGCAACCAGGATCGGGCCGGCCGGAAGGATGGTTCCTTCAACGTCTTTGCCTCCCACTCGCAAGAAATCGTTGTTGGCGACCCCATGGGTCTGATAGATCTTGCCCTTGTAGCCGCGCTCACGCAGCGTGGCCTCGGGCAGTGCCGCGGGTGTCCCCGAGGCTCCGATGAGGATGGCGTCCGGATTGGCGGCGATCAGGCGCAGCACCTGTCCGGTGACGCTGGTATCGGTGCGAGCATAACTTTCGTTGGCCACGATTTTCAGGTCACGGCTTTGCGCCGCCTTCGAAAACTCGTCGTTCCAGCCTTGTCCGTACGCGTCGGAGAAGCCGATGTAGCCGACGGTTTTGATTCCTGATTTGGCCATGTGCTCGGCGACCGCCGCAGCCATCAGGGAGTCATTTTGCGGGGTCTTGAACACCCACATGCGCTTGGCATCAACCGGATCGATGATCTTGGCGCTGGCGGCCAAGCTGATCATCGGGGTTTGCAGCTCGGAGACCACATCGATCATGGCGATCGAATTGGGGGTGACCGAGGAGCCGATGACGACGTCAACGTTGTCCTCTGTGATGAGCTTGCGGGTATTTTTAACGGCGGTCGTGGTATCCGATGCATCATCGAGGATGATGTATTCGATGGTCTTGCCTGCTATTTCCTTGGGAAGCAGCGTGGCCGTGTTGCGCTGCGGGCCGCCCAGGGAAGCCGCCGGTCCCGTTGCCGAGAGCGTGATGCCGACCTTGATTTGGGCCAACGCGCTCGTACTTGTCACGAGCAGGCCGCAGGCGATGGCCAGCGCAGCGAGAAACGACGATTTCTGCAATACCATGTTTGTCTCCGAGTAGAAGGGCTTCGACCCGGGTTTCATTGCAGGCCCGGGGATGGGACCGAAGATCTTTCGCTTGGTCCGCGACGGATACTGTTTACCGCTTCCCGATGGGGCGTGCCATTGGTAGAGGCCCTGAGCGATGCCATTGATCGAGAGATGGCGTAGAACCGGCGCAAAGCTCGCGCGTTCGAACCGTCAAAATGCGGGGTTTTGTCTCCTTTAGGCCGCAGTCGCGGGGTGCAAAGCAAGCACCGGCCACTAACCGTATAATTCTTATGGGTTAAACAATATAGTTAACATCATAACTTGTCAATTCGACGAAAGGGTCATAATGGGCCGTTCGACGAAGCGCTGATCGCCAGGAATTTGTCGGCGAACGATGAGTTCGGCAGTACCTGAGGAGAGAACGGAGTGGCACGGCTAGAGAGTCTAGGGCGGTACGAGATCGTGACGGAACTTGCGCAAGGCGCAATGGGGACCGTCTATAAGGCGATCGACCCGCGGCTGGACCGGACCGTGGCGCTTAAAACGGTTCGACTGGATGCGCGGCACCCAGACTATCCTGATTTCAGGGAGCGCTTTCACGCCGAGGCGAAATCGGCGGGTCGGCTTTCGCATCCCAACATCGTCACGATCCACGACTTCGGCGAGGTCGACAATGTGGCCTTCATCGCCATGGAGTATTTGCGCGGCGAGACCTTGCGCGACATGCTCGATCGCCAGCGCTTCTCGGTGCGGCGCGCAGTCCGCTACGCCATGCAAATCGCCGATGGGCTCGCGGCGGCGCACGCCGACGGTGTCGTGCATCGCGATATCAAGCCGGCCAATGTTCTGCGCCTGCCCAACGGCCTTTTGAAAATCACGGATTTTGGGATTGCCCAGGTCCCGACGAGTCAGGTCACGCAGGCCGGGACTTTGCTTGGTACACCGAAGTACATGTCTCCGGAACAGATGCGGGGAATGCGAGTCGATCGCCGTTCCGATATCTTTTCCCTGGGCGTGGTGTTCTACGAGATGCTCACCGGCACGCTCCCGTTTGGCGGCGCGTCCCTCAGTAGCGTGGCCTATCAGATCGTGCATGATCAGCCCATCCATCCGAATCGGTGGAATCCGGCTATTCCGCAGGCGCTCATCCGCATCTTAGCCAAGTGCCTCGAGAAGGATCCCGACAGCCGCTACCAGGCGGTCGATGACGTTGCGCGCGATTTGCGCCAATACAAATCCCAGCAGGTCGCCATCGACGCGGATGTGCAGGGCGTCTTCCTGCCTCTCGACCCTGCCGCGCAGGCCTTACAAAGTACCCCCATCACCAAGCCGATCGATGGGGCGACTCAAGCCTGGCTCTCTGCGACGTTGCCTTTGGATCAGACCCAACCGCTCGAGCCCATCCGATCCGAAAACACGGTCCTCGCGGGAGTCCCCCGCAGTTTCGTGCCGATCTCGGCGCGCGTGGCCGCCTCTCTCTTGCTGGGTGCCGTCGTCATTTTCGGAGCTGGCCTCTACAGTATCCGACACAATAGCGCCCCGCAGGACGCCGTGGCATTGCACCCCCCAGGTGAACTCGTTCCCCCTCCCGCTGGAACCGCTGCGGCTCTCGCCGGCGAGGCGCCGGCTACAACCGTGGCCAATAACACGTCCAGTGCGCTGACTCCGGTCGAGGTCACGAGCCCTCCTGTGGCCGCCGTCGTCGCCACCGACATGCCCGACGAGAGCGCAGGCGAGAAGAAACCCGATGAGCCGTCGACCGAGAAGAAGGTCATCAAGCCCGCGCTGCGCAAACCCAAGGCCGCGGCGACGTCTGGAGTCATCGAATCAGTGCCGGTCGTGCTCAGCGAGCCCGTGGTCAAGGATCTGCCCGCGGCGCCCGCTCCCGCTCCGGGGCCCGATCCGGCCGAGCTCGCCGCCAAGAAGCGTCTTCAAGACGAGGCGGCCTTCAAGATGTCTCTGAAGAGGGAACGCGACTGCCTTGTCGCGAATCGTTGCGAGTGATATGCGCGCGCTTGCGCGCATACGGCCCTCACTGAGCTGGCGAAGCTGATGGCTAAATGGGATTACGACCTGATCACGATTGGCGCAGGCTCTGGTGGCGTGCGCGCCAGCCGTACGGCCGCATCGCTGGGCGCGAAGGTAGCCATTGTCGAGTCGAGCCTGCTCGGTGGAACCTGCGTTAACGTCGGCTGCATCCCCAAGAAATTTCTGTCGTACGCAGCGCATTATCACGAGGACTTTGAAGACGCCCGGGGCTACGGCTGGACCTCGGGGCAGGTGCGTTTTGACTGGCGCACGCTAATCGCCGCAAAAGATGCAGAGATCGCGCGGCTAAACGATGTCTATGAGCGGATCCTCGTCGAGTCGGGTGTCGCGGTAATTCGCGGTACGGCGCGCGTTGTGGGGGTCCACGAGGTTCAGGTGGGTGAGAACACGCTTCGCGCAAAGCACATCCTTCTTGCCACGGGCGGCAGGCCCGTGCGTCCGCCCATCCCAGGCTCTGAGCACATGATCACGTCCAACGAAGCCTTTCACTTGGACGCGCTGCCAGAGCGGGTCGTCGTCTATGGTGGCGGGTACATTGGCGTTGAGTTCGCTTCGATTTTCAATGGTCTGGGGGCGAACACCACCTTGGTCTGTCGCGCGCCCACGGTCTTAAGGGGTTTTGACGAGGACATCGGACCTCGACTGGTCGAGGCCATGACCAAAAAGGGGATACGCGTGCGCACCGGCACGCGCATCGAGCGCATCGCGCCGGGTTTTACGATTCATCTGTCCGACGGTAGCACGATCGAGGCCGACTGCATCCTCGCGGCGACCGGCCGCTGGCCCAATTCGGATCATCTCGGGCTCGAGCCGATCGGCGTGGTGACCGGGAGGCGCGGCGAAGTGGTGGTCGATGAAAATTACACGACCAATATCGCCTCGATCCACGCCATCGGCGACGTCACCGACCGCATTCAACTGACTCCTGTCGCGCTCGCCGAAGGGATGGCTTTCGCCCAGCGTTTCTTTGGCGATGGCAAACGCTCGGTATCCTATGAATTTGTGCCGACAGCCGTCTTCACCCATCCCACCTACGCCTGTGTCGGCCTAACGGAGCAACAGGCCAAGGCGCGCGGCTACCTGGTGCGCATTTTCAAAAGCACCTTCACCCCCCTCAAGCATAGACTCACGCACCGTGCCGAACAGGTCTTTATGAAACTGGTGGTCGATGCGAATACAGACCGCGTGCTCGGAGCCCACATGCTCGGCTCGGATGCAAGCGAGATCATCCCGGGTTTCGCGGCGGCCCTCACATGTGGGGCGACCAAGGCGCAACTGGACGCGACGATCGGAATCCATCCGACCGTGGCCGAGGAGTTTCTTACCATGCGCGAGGCCAGCCCAGTCTAGATTCCAAGCGCTTGCCTGCACCGAATTCAAAACTGAGTTACGTTACTGCGTCTCGTTGCTCGGATTGCAACGGACGAACCTATTGGCCTTATCGTCATTCCTGAAATGAAGCTCTACTATTCCCCGGGCGCATGCTCCCTCGCCCCACACTTGCTCCTGCTTGAAGCCGGACTGCCCTACGAGCTCGACCGCGTGGATGTCGCGACCCATCGCACGGCCTCAGGACGAAATTATTACGAGATTAATCCGCCGGGTTACGTTCCCACACTGGAACTCTCCGATGGCCAGACAATCACGGAAGTGCCGGTCATCCTCCAGTATCTGGGAGACGTCGCCCCGGCGGGCGGACTGATTCCCAAGCCAGGTACCATGGAGCGCTACCGACTTCTGTCTTGGCTGAACTTCATCACCTCCGAAATTCACAAGGGTTTCGGGCCCCTGTTCGCGGACGACACGCCGATTCACTATAAGCCGGCTCTGAAGGACCGTCTGCGAAAGCGCTTTGGACACGTCGCCCAGCAGCTGGACCGCGGGCCCTATCTCATGGGGGAGCAGTTCTCCGTGGCCGACCCGCACCTGTGGGTCATGATCAAATGGACACGCATGGTGGGTATCGATCCGGATCAGTGGCCTTCGGTTGTCGCCTACGAAAAGCTGGTGGGCGAGCGACCGAGTGCGGTGAGAGCGCTCTCGGAAGAGGGACTGGAGTGGTAGGTTTGGCCCGCATCGAGGCGGCCATCGGACGAGCCCAGAAGACGGAAGGTCGATGACGCCCGTCGAGGGGCGCACCGAAGCTCCGGTTGCCGGCTAAACCTGCTTAGGAACGCAGAGTCATCTCGTCGGCTCGAGGGGTGTTGGGCCCGCGCGTTCGCGCTACACTGCCGCATCGCTTTTCGCCGAATCCCCAATGAGCCTACCGCATGTCCAGTGGTCCGTCCTCTACCTCATTAGCGAGTGGTCGGTACGCATTGTCATGCTCGTGTATGTGCCTCAAAAGCGCAGCCCCGCAGCCGCGCGTGCATGGCTTCTTCTGATCTTTTTTCTTCCGCTGCCAGCCGTCCTCCTGTATGCCTTCGTCGGACGAATCTACGTACCGAAACGGCGCATCGCCCTGCAGCGCCAGGCGTCTCGGCTGATTCGCTCGGTCCAGGCACAGGTCTCCCCGACGGAGGAGTCGAATGCCGTGCTGCTTCCGGAATCCATCCGACCCGCGGTGCAGCTTGCCACGGGCTTGGGCGATTTTGTGGCCACGACCGGCAATCTGCTCGAAATCCTGCCCGGCTACGAGGTCCCGATTGCGCGGATCATCGCCGATATCGAGCAGGCACGGCAGAGCATCCATGTGCTCTATTACATCTTTGAGGACGACGCTACAGGGTCCAGGGTCGCATCGGTCCTGATCGCCGCCGCGCGGCGCGGCGTTCGATGCCGGGTCCTGTTGGACGCCGTGGGCTCGCGAGGTGCGTTGCGAACCTTAGCTCCACGATTTTTGGCCGCAGGAATCGAGGTTCACGCCATGCTTCCGGTCGGGCTGTTTCGCCGCAATGTCGCGCGTTTTGACCTGCGCAATCATCGCAAGATCGTCGTGATCGACGGCATGATCGCCTACACCGGCTCCCAGAACATAGTCGACTCCACCTTCATCCCTGGTTTTCCCAACGAGGAACTGGTGGTGCGCATCACGGGACCGGTCGTCACGCAGCTGCAGTTTGTTTTTCTGGCGGATTGGTACTTCGAGACCAACGAGATCCCGCAAGGCCCCGAAATCATGCCGCAACACGATGCGAAAGGAACGACCATCGCCCAGGTCTTGCCCAGTGGGCCGGGCTATGGTCGCGAGAACACCAAGGAGCTCATGATCGCACTGATCTACGCGGCACGTGCCGAGGTCGTCATCGTCACGCCTTATTTCGTTCCCGATGAACCCTTTCTCGAAGCCGTTCTCGCCGCCGCGCGCCGGGGCATCACTATGCGGCTCATCCTCCCGGAGAGATCGAATCAGCGCGTCACAAACTGGGCCCAGCAGTCCTATTACTCGCAGCTTCTTGGCGCAGGTGTGCAGATTTATCTTTTTCAAAACGGCTTCTTGCATGCCAAGTTAATGACGGTCGACAGCGAAGTGGCTCTCATCGGGTCGACCAATATGGATATCCGCTCTTTCGCGCTTAACGCCGAGGTAAGTCTGCTCGCCTATGATTCCGAAGTCGTAGCCAGACTCAAGAACGTCTGGGAAGGCTACATGGCCGGTGGTCGCGCCCTCGATATCGCGACCTGGTCCCATCGTCCGGTCCCCAGAAGGCTCCTGCAAAACGTGGCGCGTCTGGCCGACTCGCTGCTCTAGGATGGCGCAGTTTCCGAACCCAGATCAAAGAACAACCCGACCATCATGGCGAGCCCTTCCCGGGCCACATTGATGAGCAAGTGCTCGTTGGCCGCATGCTGGCCGCACCCGGGATAGGAATGGGGAATCCAAATCGTCGGCAGGCCCAACACGTCGGCGAAACAGTCATTGGGCAGTGATCCGCCGAGATTGGGAATGATGGCAGGACGCGCTCCGGTCGTTCGCTCGATCGAGGCACTCACGCGCGTCACCCAAGCGTTTTCGGGGTCCAGGCGCGTCGCCGGAAACACGCCCTCTCGTGCGGGCCGCACTTGGACCATCGTGAATCCGGAGTCATCAAGATGATCCCGCAGGGCTTTCTCAAAGAGGGCGGGGTCAGAGCCAACGACGAAGCGCAATTGCAGATGCGCCTTTGCCTGACCGGGAATGGCGTTGACCGGAAAATCCGGATTACCGCATCCGAACGCAAGCACTTCCAGCGCATTCCACCCGAACACGCGTTCTGCGGGCGACAACCCCGGCTCGCCCCAGTTCTCGTCGACAGCCGGCCCCTCTTTCTCACCCACCTTCAACAAGGCAAGCGCTCGGCATACGGATTCGGGAATGGGAGGCGGTCTTAGGCCTGCCACCCGGATGGCACCGTGCGCATCCATCAAAGAAGCGATTGCATGGGCCAGGATCGTTCCCGGATTGGCGAGAAGACCGCCCCAGTTGCCCGAGTGATGCGCTCCGGTGCGCAAGTTGACTTCCAGATCAAAGTTGAATGCGCCCCGCGAGCCCAGAAAGACGGTGGGCTGGTCAGCCGAAAGACGCGGCCCATCGGAGGCGATGAAGACATCGGCCGCCAGCGCTTCGCGATGAATTTCGCAAAATTGCCGCAAGCCCGGAGAGCCAATCTCCTCTCCCATCTCGAAGAGCATGCGAATGTTCAGCCCGAGCCGTTTGCGGCCGGTCAGTAGGCGGGCCAAAGCCGCCAAATTAATGCTGTGCTGTCCCTTATTGTCTGCCGTGCCCCGGCCAAAGTAGCGGTCGCCCCGTCTGGCGAGCACCCAAGGAGACAGGCCCGGCTGCCACTGATCCTCGTAGCCGCGCACGACATCTCCGTGCCCATACATCAGGACCGTGGGCAAACCCAGAGCCTCGATTCGCTCGGCGATCATCAAGGGCGGCGCACCTGTCACCGGGTTTTCGAATAGCGTGGTGCGAAACCCGAGTGCCTTTAGCTCGGGTTGCAGCTCATCTTCTAGGTACGCGATCAGCCTCGACCGATCCTCAGTCACCTGGCTTTGCGTAGCCCGGGCGATGCGCGGCGCGAGAGCCGCTTCAAAGGCCCCACTGTCGAACCACGCCAAAGCCGCGCTCACCGCCTCGTCGCGCTCTTCCATCGCTGCCTTCCTCAAACGTGATCAGACGACGGATTCTAGCAACTGCGGCTACGGAAATGGCCGATCGGCCGGCGTGGGATCCAAGGGATCGATGCGGCCCGCAAGCCGAGCAGTGGGCCGCGCAAGCCCCCGGTAGAGACGGGCCAACTCTTCGTCCACGGCAGCCAGGGCGGCATATTCACGGCGCACCAGGCTTGCGTCGTTGCGCGCGATGGGGCCCGTTAGGGCGGCTTTCGGGCCGGCCTGCAAAACGTTCTCTACTGTCTGCGATACGAGCGGCGCGAGCATCTCCAAAGCCAGATCGGACTCGATGCCGGCCAGTCGGTAAGTCTCCAGTGCCAGTTGGACAAGGGTGGTGAGATAGTTCGAACCAAACACGGCAGCAGCGTGGTAGAGCAGCTTGCGATCGGGATCAAGGCGAATGGTGCGCCCCCCCAAGGCGCCGAAGACCTCTTCTAAGATCGGCAATGCACGCGCCTCACCCTCCATCGCGCAGACCACGCCGACAAACCGGTCGGCCGCAACGGGTGAATGACTAAAGCTCATCACCGGATGCACGCTAGCCACTGCTGCGCCGGCCGTTTTCGATTCCCGCAAAAGCAGGGATGATTCGGCCCCACTGCAGTGGAATACCGTGCAGCTCGCGTCGAGAACCCCGCTGCCTGCAAGCTCGCTTTCCACGGCTGAGATGGCGGCGTCAGGCGTCGAAATGCAAAAGAGATCAACGCGCCGCAAATCGGCAAAGCGGGTAATGGCACGACCGGCCCCGATTTTCGCGACACCGGCCGCGCCCGCGTCCTCGGTGCGACCAAGAACATCGAAGATCTCAAGCGAACCCGTTTCGTGCCAGAGCCGGCCAAGACTGCCGCCGAGCCGGCCCGCGCCGATGATGGAAATCGATCGCCGCATGCGTGCCGCACCTATCCTAAAGGGAAAGACAGACCGAAACCTCCCGCTGGATGGCTCATGGCCTTTTTAGAGCATATACGAGGCTGGTCTGGGCACAGACCTTGCCCGAGCGCACACCAGTCACCCGTCCCTCACCGAAGGCCATGGTCTTGCCCACTTTGGTCAGCTGGATTCCAATGAGGCCGTCCTCGTCAATCAACGGCGCCAGAAAGCTCGTGTTCATGTTGACGGTCGACATTTCGATGAACCCGCCCAGCGCTTCCGAAATCGCAAGCACCATGGCTGTGTCGGCCGCCGCCATAATGGCTTGTCCGCACACGATTCCACCGATTCGACTCAATTCCGGACGACAACGGAGCCGAAGCACGATCGGCGCTGTGGATTCGACCGTTAATGCCAGTTCCTGGACCCAAGGCGCAAATTTCTGTTCCAGTAATGCATGGGCTCTCGTTGCGAAATCATCTGAAGAACCCGACTCGGTCATGGCCGCCGTCCAAGAAAATGGCATCAAACCTGATTCTAGGCGTCCCCGAGCCACGGGAGCAACGTTCTTGCGCGAGGCTTTAGGGCGGCCCCTGAACTGCAAAGGTGCAACCGATGGGCACCGGGGCACGTACACTACGACGTGTCCCCACCCCCCGAAGCGCTTCCCTCATGCCCGCAACCATTGTCGTTTTGATCGGACTTCTCTCGTTGTCCCTGATTTTCAGCCTCGTCTGGCTGGTCCAGTTGCGTACCCACAATGCAGGGATGGTCGACCCAGTCTGGTCTTGGTCGCTGGGATTTCTGGGCGTCCTCTACGCAGCGCTTGCCAACGGCAATACCAGCGCTCGCCTGTGGGTGGGCGTTTTGGCCGGCCTGTGGGGATTGCGGCTGGGTACCCATCTTTGGCTGCGTAACTATGGCAGGCCCGAAGATGGCCGCTACCGCCGCCTAAGAGAGGAGTGGAAGCAGACGGCGAACTGGAACATGTTCTGGTTCTTCCAGCTCCAAGTCGTGCTGGCGATCCTGCTTTCGATGGGCTTTCTGGTCGTCGCATATCGACCCGACGCCCCGTCGCCCTGGGCCATCGCGCTTGCGGCGTGTCTCTGGTTCTCATCGATCGCCGGCGAAGCGCTCGCCGATTGGCAGCTCGAACGCTTTAAGACCGATCCCGCTCACCGCGGCAAGGTGTGTCGCGAGGGTCTGTGGCGGTACTCGCGCCATCCCAACTATTTCTTTGAATGCCTGCACTGGCCCGTCTACTGCGTTCTCGCTATCGGAAGTCCTTGGATCTGGGCGACGCTGATCCCCTGTGGCGTCATGGTTTTCCTGCTGTTAAAAGTCTCGGGAATCCCGATGACAGAGGCGCAGAGCGCGAAGTCCCGACCCGGGTACGCTGACTATATTCGTACCACCAGTGCATTCATTCCCTGGCCTCCGAAGCCGTCGCCCGATGCCAGTTGAAAGCTGACTTCAAACCCTAGGACATCCTGTGTCAACCTACTCCGCCTCATCTCCCACACCCGGCCCCGCTTCGCGCGTAACCAGTCTCATTGATCTGTGCGAGCGTGGACTAGTGCCAGATGTCCTGGCCCGCGCCGGAATGCGGCGCCTCATCGCGCAACGTCTGGCCACGGAGCGCGCCGGCGGTCCTGCCGCTGCGACGGTACGGATGCAGTCCCTCTTGCGTGAGCTCCGCGCAAGCCCGATTGCCATCGAGACCCAGATGGCCAACGCCCAGCACTACGAAGTCCCGGCGGAGTTTTTCAAACTCCATCTGGGCCCCTTCCTGAAATACTCGAGCTGCCTCTATCCCACCGGAACCGAAACGCTCGCCCAAGCCGAAGTAGCCATGCTCGAACTCGTCGCGCAGCGAGCTGCCCTCGCCGACGGCCAGCGCATTCTCGATCTGGGTTGCGGTTGGGGCTCGTTGTCGCTCTGGCTCGCGGCGCGATTGCCCAACGCGCACATCGTCGGGCTGTCCAACTCGAATGGCCAGCGCGAGTTCATCGAGTCTCGCGCCCGAGAACGAAACCTGGACAACATTCAAATCGTCACCGGCAATGTCAGCGAATTCGATTTCACTGACAAAGCCGGTGGCGCCGGTTTCGATCGAATCGTCTCGATCGAGATGTTCGAGCATATGAAGAACTATCAGGCACTGATGGCCAAGGTCGCCCGCTGGCTCGTTCCCGATGGCCGCCTGTTCGTCCACATCTTCGCGCACCAAACTCTGGCCTACCATTTTGAGCAACGCGATCGCTCCGATTGGATGGCCCAGTATTTTTTCACGGGGGGGATCATGCCCTCGCAGCACCTCTTGCTTCACTTTCAGGACGATCTACGCCTCGTCGAGCAGTGGCAGGTCGAGGGGAGCCACTACGAACGCACGGCCAACGATTGGCTTGCCGGAGTCGACCGCGCGCGCGCACCCATTCTCGATCTGTTCCAGCGCTGCTATGGGGCTGACCAGGGCCTGGTCTGGCTGAATCGCTGGCGGATGTTCTACATGGCCGTCGCCGAGCTCTTTGGCTACCGCGCGGGAAAGGAATGGGGTGTTGGGCATTATCTGTTCGCGCGCCGAGCCTAGACCGCTCAAAGGTTTCCGGAATCCGCAAGAATGATGGTTCGCAGGACCACAATGCCGCACAGGACGAGGAGTGGCCCGGCCAGCGCGGCAACCACGGTCAACAGATGCGGCTTTTTTACGGCCTCGCCGTACCGGTTGGGATAGCCGGATCCTGGGAAGAACCAGAGGTAGGGGATCGCGACGACGATATAGACGACGACCCCCAGAAGGGGTACCACGAAGGCGAGCGACCACCAGGGGTTCGCGTCGAGGTCGCGCAAGCGGCGGGCCGAAAGGAAGGCGACGACAACGATGCAGATCCACCCGGAGATTTGCGTGGTCAGCAGCAGACCGGCGCGAGATACGGAGCCCGCATGGCTTGCCTGCACGTGAAAAAGGATGACCGTGCCGCAAAACCACAGGAAGGCAAGGCACACTGAGGCCACATAGGATGCCCGGCCCATGCGCGCTCCGGCGCTGCGGCGCGTCATCGTCAGGTCGACCTTGGACGAAGGCGTTGCGTCACTGGCCGCTGGAGGCCTCCTCGCCCAGCGTTAGGAGAAGCCTCTCGGAAGGGGCGATGCCCACGAAACCATGCTCGATATAGGCGGCCTGTCCCTGGACTCCGATCAGCAGTTCGAGAAAATCGCGTGCGGCATCCACGCGCGGCCCAGGCCCAAGAGCGCCTGCAAAGTAGGTCACTTCATTTTTTGCGCTTTGCTCCGGTGGCAGATGCACCCCCTCCAAAGGGGCTCCGACGCGGATAGCCTCGTCGACCTCCGTGCGCCAGACCAGAGCGACGTCCGCCATGTCCGAAGAAAGACGCAGCGGAGCATCCCGATGGTGAACGGATGCGAAATAGACGTGGCCTTGCCTAAGACAGGCGCGGCAATCAACGCCGCCCGAAAGCGCCTCCCAGACGCCCAGGCGCACGAGAATCGGCTTGGCGTAGACCTTCATGATGCCCTCATCGAGCGGATTGGGAAGTACCACCCGCAGATCCTTGCGCACCAGGTCCTCGAGGCTTGTGACGTGCTTCGGATTGCCTCTTTTCACCATGAGCTCGAGCTCGTTGTGGGCATAGGCGACGTACTGGCGAATCCGTTGCGCCCGACGAAGCGCGTCGACACTGACCGTTCCGTAGACATCCGGGACCCCTGGGAAGTCCTTGCCCTGGTAGTGCCAGCCTCCGGCGCGGATAGCGGCTAACTCCAGTTCGGGTGGCATGGTCACAACGCCCACGTTGTTGCCCGGAAATGCCGACTGGTAGGCCTGAATCAGGTCCGGTATCGCGACATATTGGTTTCCGGCGCACCAGATGATGAGGTCCGCCTTGTGTGCCATGAGGCGTAGCGCCGGGACCCCGTGGATCTGGCCGCCATGCGCCGAGAAATAGGTCAGATCATCGTCTTTGTTGGGGGGAATCGAGGGATATTGCCCCGCTTGGGCGAAGCCGCTCATCAGAAAGAGGAGTGCGCCAAGACCAACGGAGAACTTGCGCGGCCAGCGACCCGCGCTCATTCTTGCATTGTGGCGGACTGGCGCCGGCCCAGAGTTTTACGGCCGAAGCGGGGAGGGATAGCGATCGCCATTTCGGCATGTTATATCAAGGGATCCGTCGCGAGCGCAAGTCGATGACCAGAGCATTTACTGTCACATACACCGTCACTGCTGCCGAAGCCGCAGCCGCTGCAGCTGTTTCGGCGAGCGAGACGCACCGTGGTCCGAAGCGGAGTGCCGGGCTCGCCTTGCAAGCACTGCTCGGGTTCGCGGTGGTCGTGGTTCTCGTTGCCGCTCGACAAAGCGGCGAGCTCAGCGTCCTCCATTGCGTCGAGTTAGGCGGGGTACTGGGTGTTCTATGGATCGCGCTCTATCTCATGGGCCGCCTTCGGCGCCGGTGGCCCGACGACATTCCCCGAGGGATTGTCGTGGGCCGCTGCACCCTGCGCGTGACTGCCACGGCGATCCGATGGACGCACGATTCGCAGTCGCTAAGGATCAAGCGACCTCAGGTGCGCGATCTGCAACACGATCCGTTGGGACTGTTCGTGAACTGGAGCGGGACCAGGCGGCTCTGGATACCGCAGAGTCTCCTGTCGGATTTGAAAGAGGGGCCCGCGCTGGTCGCGGCGCTAGAGGTGCTCAGCGGACGGACCGAACCTCCCGGCGATGCCCCAGAGATAAGGGGAGTCTTCGCGTCACTTCTTCGCGGCTACTTCCAAAACCTTTGGGCCGGCTTGGGCTGCGCACTTCTATGGCCTCGTCGGCGCGCCACGCTCGACATGCGTCCGGGCCAATGGGTCGCGCTGAGCCTGACGATCATCGCCAGTGCCGCGGCCGTTCAGTACCTTCTTGCCGAGGCGGACTCGGAATTCAACCTCGCGGGCGTTCCGGGCCTACTTTTTGTCATCCCGGTTCTGATGTGGGCAGGGGGGTGCGCGGCGGCCCTGTCGGGACGAGCAGATCGGCTCTCCGAGCTCGTCACGCTGGGCCTTGCAACCTTTTTGTACACCGAACCTGCCAGCGCAGTCCTCGCGCAGATGACTTCCATCGAGTCCACTTTGGGCCGCGTGGTTCCGGAGGACGCGGTCGTGAGCACCCTGGGGGCGACCTGGCTTGCTGTCGCACTCGGTTGGGCACTGGTGTTGCGAACGCGACGCGGAATTCTCAAAAGCATCCCCGGATTGCTCGCCAGCGCCCTGCTCGTCGGCTTGATCCTAGGCTATGTCCCCTACGACGACACGCTCTGGCTCCCTCGCGCTGATGCTGATCCCGTCCCAGCCGCGTCGCGCATGCTCCCGTCCGACGGCGCGCGAACCGCCGAAAGCGGCGTCCTCCTCGAAGAGGATTCGAAGCTCCTGGACGCAGCGCTGGCGCACCTGGCAGCCCCACGGCAGGACCGGGTCAACCTGTATTTCGTCGGCTTCGCGGGGACCTCGGCACAAGATGTCTTCATGAAGGAAGTCAAAAGCATCGACCGGCTTTTTGCACAGCGCTTCGAAGGAGCCGACCACTCCGTGCTTCTGATCAACAATCCCGCCACCATCGATTCAGATCCGCTTGCCACGCGGACGGCATTGGCGCGCACACTCTCCCGCGTGGGTGCACTCATGGTGCCCGATCGCGACATCCTCTTTCTTTACATGACCTCCCACGGGAGTCCGGATCACCGCTTCGCGGTCTCCTTTCCACCGCTGCATCTGAACGACATCCGGCCCGGTGAACTCAGACGCATGCTCGATGAGGCCGGCGTGCGCAACCGGGTGGTCGTGGTATCAGCTTGTTACTCGGGCGCTTTTGTGCCCGCACTCAAGTCGGATTACTCGTTGATCATGACCGCGGCCGCAGCCGACCGCTCCTCCTTCGGATGCTCGAGCGAGGAGAATTTCACCTATTTCGGTCGCGCCTACTTTGACGAGGCCCTGCGCAGTACCTATTCCTTCATCGAGGCATTTCGCGTGGCCCGTCCGAAGATTGCGGCCCGTGAGGCCGCACAGGGCTTCGTGCCTTCGGATCCTCAGATCTATATCGGCAAAGGAATCCAGCCGGTCTTGCGCACGTTCCAATCGCAACTGACGCGAGAGAGCCTTCCTTAGAAGTCTGCCGGAACTCTCGCGCCCGGCTTACGAGAGAATTTTCTGGGCGGCCCGATAGCCCCACCATGCGGCCTCTTCGAAGACGGATAGCCCCGAAAGATCGGAGTGTGCAATCAATAGCGGCCCATCGAGACTGCGCAGAGCCTTAAGTCCGGGGTTCGACAGAAAACCCGGAGCGGGGACGGTCATTGCATGTCCCCGCACGGTGATCTCGACGCGGTCCACGCAAGGCGCAAGAGTCCAGCCGTAGGCCAGTCGCAGATCCGCCGCGGCGGCCTCCAAGAGGTCCGGAACGCTCGCCGTATCCAGCCAACGCCGCCCCAGGCCCGGCTCCATGTCCGACAGGGCATTGTAGGCGGAGAACACCGACTGGGCCGGACGACTCTGACGAATCTCTTGATGTGTCGAGACCACGTAACCCAGACCGCGCTCGCCATAGACCACATTGTCCCAGGCCAAGGGTTCACCGCCCTTTTCCTCAGGAAACTCGTTCATCAGGAAGTTCGAGACGAGCCAAGGCGCGTAGCGCGGCATATCGCGAGCACTATCAAAGCCGAGTTCCAGCGCATTGGGGAGCACGCGGGCACCAACGAGAAGCGGGACGGCCAAGATCGTTCGGCGTGCTTTGACGGTAAACGCTCGCGGCGTCCCGGATTGCATCTGAAAGCACAGCGCTTCCATGCCCTCTGCGACAGGTTGAAGACGGGCCACCGTGCCCTCAACGAGGCGCTCCGGTAAACGCGCAAGGCGCCCGAGGCCTTGCGCGAGCGCAGAGAGCCCCTCGGGCCAGGTGAGAACGGCGCCGCGCTGCGCGTTTTCCGCCTGCCCGATGCGGGCACAAAAGTAATGCAATCCCGCCCATGCCGAGATCTCACGGGCATGGCGACCATAGTCGTCGCGGCAGCAATAGTTCAGGTACCAGCGCAAGGACTCGGCCCGAAAGCCCTCGGAGTCGAGCCAGTTGTCAAAGGACTGATGATCGAGAGAACGCCAGGTCGGATCCGCGGAGGACTCCTCCAAGGGGATCACGAACAGGCGCCGTCCATCGCTGCCTCGGGTCGCAGCGAGCGTGTCGATGAGATCGAAGAAGCGCCCGCGCTCGGACCGTGCGCTGCCGTCTTGGGAGAGCGGCGGCTCGTAGCCCTCGTACCATTGATTCCGATACAGCACGCGCTCGCCAGGCGCGTGCAGCAAAAAGCGCTCATCGTAGTAGGGGCGCTCGGCATAGGGATTGCGCAAAATCACGCCGAGATCAAAAAGCATCTCTCGCACATGGCGCGACTCGAGGCTGGGCAACGGAAGGTAATGGGCGCCAGTTGGGTAGTTCTGCGCCTCAAGCCTGCCACCTGCCGCGTTGCCGTAGAGTTCCGGGCCGGATACGACCACGAAATCCCGACAACCTTCCTTGTAGAGCTTCCAGGCGGCCGTCAGGGCCGCAATGCCCGAGCCGAGAATCAGGACGTCAGTCGTCATGCTGCGTGAGGCCTGGGGCAGTCGCGATGTATCCCGCAGCCAATGGCCCTCAAGGCGGCCAGGATAGCGCACGCTTGCAGGAACGCGCTCCCACTGCCAGAAGGCGGCACCGACCGCTCCGGCGGCGGCGATCGCTCCTGAGGCCAATAGAAAGTGCCTGCGCTCCATCAGCGGATCACTTGGTGCCAGTCTTGGTCAAAGTATCGGACCAGCGACTGGTCGTTGAGGTGATTGGCTTCGACGATCGGGTGCGGCATATCCGGAGGAAATGAGAACATTTCCCGGGTGACTTCCGCATTCAGATACCGCATGGGCAAAGTGTAGGACTGGGGAGGCTGGAAACTGAGCTCCAAGGTGGAAAGAATGAAGCCCCATTCCCCGAAAGAGGGAACATACGCATGGTACGGAAAGGTGAGAAATCCGGCCTCCTTGAGCGTGGCATCAATGGACCAGTAGGCGTGCGGCGCAAAATAGGGGGAGGTGGACTGAACCACGACAATGCCGTGCGACGAGACGGCCTTTTTCACGAGACTGTAAAACGGCACGGAATAGAGCTTGCCCAAGGCGAAGCTCGAAGGATCCGGAAAATCGACGAAGATGGCATCGAAGGTCGAGGTGTTTTGCGCAATCCAGATCGCTGCGTCCGCGTTGATGACCCTCACCCGCGGGTCCTTCAGGGAGCCGTGATTCAGTAAGACAAGATCGCTCGAGCTCGAAAATAGACTCGTCATCTCCGAGTCGAGATCAACCAGTGTCACGCTCTTGATGTTCGGATAGCGCAAGATCTCGCGCACGGCGAGTCCGTCGCCCCCGCCCAGAACGAGGACGGATTGCGCCCAGGGGATGCTGGCTAAGGCTGGATGGACCAATGCTTCGTGGTAGCGATGCTCGTCGCGCGAAGAGAACTGCAGGTTGCCGTTAATGTAGAGCCTCAGATCGTCCTTCCAGCGAGTCACGACAAGCCTTTGATAGGGCGTCGTTGCGGCATAGATGATCTCATCGCCGAACAACCCATGCTCTCCCCAGTAGACGAGCCGGTCGGAGGTCACCAGGCCCAAACCCAGGAGTGCGAGCACGACCGCCCCACGCAGAACCCGTCCGCGGGCATTGTGGATGGCGGTATGAAAACTCTGAATGGTCCACAGTGCGACCCCGACGTTGACGATACCGAACAGAAAACTGGTGCGGCTCAGACCAAGACGGGGGGCAAGGACGAGGGGAAACAGGAGCGAGACGGCCAAGGCGCCGAGGTAGTCGAAGGTCAGGACGCGGCTGACGAGATCGGCGAACGGAGCCTTGCGGGCATTGAGCGCGCGCATGACGAGGGGAATTTCGAGACCGATTAGGGCACCAATCAGAAAAACGAGGCTGTAGAGGACGGCGCGAAACGGCGCGGCGGCCCACGAAAAGATCAGAAACAGCAGAGCTGCTGACACTCCTCCAAAAAAACCAATCGCGAGTTCAATGTCGACAAAGCGGGTCAGGACATCGTCGTCCCTGATATAGCGCGAGGCATGCGAGCCCACTCCCATGGCGAAGAGGTAGCATCCGATGACGGTTGAAAACTGCAGAACCGAATCACCGAGGAGGTAGCTCGACAGCGCCCCGACGATCAGCTCATAGGCAAGTCCACACGAGGCGACAAAAAAGACCGATATAACTAAAATGCGATCAATCATCGCGTGCGCGGCAAGCTGATGTGATAATTAACCGAAGCCACATCCGAGGGGAAGCCGTGGAGATCATTGCGAATTATGCCTTGCACCTGGTGACAGCAGGGCTGCTTCTGTTCGTGTTTTTCCTGGTCTACACATGGGCCACCCCGTTTGACGAGATTGGCCTCATTCGCCAGGGCAATGGGGCGGCCGCCCTCTCCCTGGGCGGAGCCTTGGTGGGATTTTCACTGACGGTGGCATCGGGCGTGATCCACACCGACTCCCTGCTCCAGTTTCTCGGCTGGGCGTTGGGAGCGGCCGTGGTTCAACTGCTTGCTTACGTGCTCGTCACGCGCCTTCTACACATGTCCAAAGAACAAATCGAGGGGGGCAACGTAGCGTTCGGCGGACTGCTCGCCGCGATCTCGCTTGCGGTCGGAGCCGTCAACGCGGCCTGTCTTTCCTAGCCCGTCAAAACGTTACTGTCCCTCTGAGGAAGGAGTTCCAAGATGAGTCTCGGATCATTTATCAAGAAACAGTTCATCGATATCCTGCAATGGAACGAGGACACCGAGGGCGTGTTGGCCTATCGGTTCCCGATGCAGGACTTCGAAATCCAATATGGTGGCAGCCTGACAGTGCGGGAATCCCAGGTGGCGGTCTTCGTCAATGAAGGAAAGATCGCCGACGTTTTCGGTCCGGGAATGTACAAGCTGACCACTCAGACCTTGCCGGTTTTGACCTACCTAAAGAACTGGGACAAGCTCTTCGAGTCTCCCTTTAAATCGGACGTCTACTTTTTCAGCACGCGCGTACAGACGGGTCGCAAATGGGGAACGCCCCAGGCGATCACGTTGAGGGATCCGGATTTCGGCATGGTCCGGCTTCGGGCCTTCGGCATGTACTCCTACCGGATCGCCGATGCTCGCAAGTTTTTCACCGAAATCAGCGGAACACGCGCGCTGTACACCCGCGACGATCTCGAAGAACAGTTGCGGGGCATTCTCGTCTCCACGATCGCCAGCGCGCTCGGCTCGTCAAGCGTGCCGTTCTTGAACATGGCAGCCAACCAGACCCTCATGGGCGACCAGGTCAAAGGCGGCGTCGCTGCCGCGTTCGCGCAGTACGGGCTTTCGGTGGACGCGTTTAACGTGACGAGCATCAATCTGCCCGAGGACCTGCAGGAGGCCCTCGATAAGCGCATCTCGATGGGCATGGCGGGCGATCTGAACAAGTACACGCAATACCAGGTCGCCAACGCAATCCCTCTTGCTGCACAAAACGAGGGGGGCGTCGCCGGATTGGGCGCCGGACTTTCAGCGGGAATGGCCTTCGGTCAGACGATGGTCCAGGGATTGGCTGGCGCCCAGACCGCCGCCGCCAGCGCCGCCGATGGTCCGGAAGCGCGGCTGGAAAAACTCAAGGGTCTGCTCGACAAGGGACTGATCTCCGCTGCGGACTATGACACCGCCAAGACAGAGCTCTTGAAAAAGCTCGTGGGCTAGTCGATCTAGGAACCAGATGCAGCAGGTCAGCTGTCCCGGCTGCGGCGCGCCGGTCGAATTCAAGTCCGCGGCTTCGGTCATGGCCGTGTGCGCTTACTGCAAGACGACCGTACTGAAAGACGCCGCTTCGGTGAAGGATCTCGGCAAGATGTCCGAGGTGCTCGAGGACTATTCGCCGATTCAGATCGGAACCTCCGGTGTTTTCGAGGGACGCAGCTTCGCGGTGGTCGGACGCATCCAGCTGCGCTATAGCGACGGGTTCTGGAATGAATGGTACGTGCTGTTCGACGATACCACCGCTGGCTGGCTCGCTGACGCTTCGGGCCAGTTCACTTTCACCTTCGAAAAGCCCTCAACGGCATCCCTTCCGGAGTTTGCGCAGATACGCCCCGGCCTGAATCTGGGATTGGCGGGAGAGACCTATACCGCCTCGGACGTCCGCAGCGCACGTTGCACCGCGGGCCAGGGGGAACTCCCGGTTACGGTCGGACCGGGCTGGGAGGCCAAGGTCGCCGACTTTCGTAGCGGCGCACGCTTTATGACCCTGGACTATTCCGACGGCCCGGGCGCTAAGGTGTACGTCGGACGCAGTGTCACGCTTGGCGACCTGAAGGCGCAGCTGTTACGCGACGAGGCGACGATCGAGTCCTCCGCGGGCCGCTTCAAGGGCAAAGTCGAGCAGCTCGCTTGTCCGGCATGCGGTAGTCCAGCCAGCTATTCGCCGGGAATGACTTCCCATTTCATCTGCCCGAGCTGTCACGCGCAGGTCGATGTCTCCAGCTCCGTCGCCGTCGTCCTGGCCACCGGAGCGCGAGTTCGGGAGGCGCCCTTCACCGTTGAACTCGGGGCTTCGGCCATGATCGATGGGACCCGCTATACCGTCTTGGGCGCCCTCCAGCGAACGGAGCAGGGCGATGCAAACTCGTCATGGAACGAGTATTTGCTCTACGCGACGGGACGGGGTTTCATTTGGCTCATCGAAACTGCGGAGGGTTGGCAGCGCAGCGACGTACTCGACGAGTGGCCTAACTGGCCGTCGCCGGAGGAGGCAATTTTCCAGGGCCGTCCGTTTCGCAGGTTCGCGTCCTATACGGCGCGAGTAACCTATGCACTGGGAGCGTTTAATTGGCGCGTCTCAATCGGGGACCTCGCCCAGGTCGCCGAATTCCGGGACGGCCAGCTCACTTTGGCTGCCGAGGCGACTCACGAGGAATTGACCTGGTCACGATCGCGACCGCTCGCGCTTGATCAGGTGCGCGCCTGGTTTGGCGAAGCGATCCACGCAGATCGTCAGGCCCATCCGAGCTATCGCCACACCGCACGATGGATCCTCATCATGCTCGCCGTGATCAATGGCATTCCACTCTTGTTCTCCCCAAGTCGCACGTTGCTCTACGTCGCCGTCGCCTGCGTGGCGATCTACTTGCCCGCGGTCCTTCTGGACAGAATGGATTCCTCGACATCGTGAAGAGCAAATTTCTCATGTACGCACTCATCGTCGCGCTGGGTTCTTCCGTCATGAGTTGGGCTGGCATGGCTGCACAGGCCGGGTCCGGTCGTGGCACAGGGAACTCCTGGCATAACTACTTTACGGGCCCGGGTTACAGCGGTGGGGGTTGGGCCACCTCGTCGGGGGGAGGGCACAAATGACCTCCGCTCTTCCCAGCGGTAACCATTGGCTGGTCGATTTTTTCGGCGTAAATCCGGCCCTACTCAAAGACGGCGCGCGATTGGAAGCCTTGCTGATCCAGGCGGCCGTTGCCGCAGGCGCCCAGGTCCTTTTCAGTCGCTTTCACAGCTTTGGACCGGAGCTGGGCGTCACCGGGGTCGTGCTCCTTGCAGAATCGCATCTGTCAGTGCACACCTGGCCCGAGTCTGGCTTCGCTGCCAGCGACATTTTCATGTGCGGGGCCACCAAGCCCGCTCGCGCGCTGGAAGTCTTGGTGCGTGGACTTGCGCCGACCTCGCAAAAACTGAGGGTCATGCAGCGGGGCTGCGAATCTCCCGTCGAATTAACCCAAGCCCTGTCCGAATCCGGCTAATCCCATCGGCTTTGAGGCGCACTGCGACTTTCGCGCGAAGCCAACGCGGATGATGGGAGCGCAGACGCACGGTTCCTGTAATTTTTACAGGAGTCGCGCGTTCGGAGCATGCTTCTCGGAATTCTCCGCACTCCCACACGTTGGGTTAGTGCACAGGACCGGGCACAGCGGCTGCTCTGTGTCTGCGCAGAGACCTTTTCCGCAGGCCCCTACTGCCGGCGAAACGGTGAGTCCATCTCTATCCTACGGAGGATCCCATGTTGCACTACGCGGTCGTGTTCTTCATTATCGCCCTCATTGCGGCGGTATTTGGCTTCGGCGGTATCGCCGCTGGCGCAGTCGAAATCGCAAAGGTCCTGTTTTTCATTTTCCTGGTTCTATTCCTGGTATCGCTCATCGCCGGCGTAATCAGAAGGGGTTAGCTTGCGCTAACGTGCACGCGCGGGCCGATCGGTAGCGATCGGCCGGGGGATCCACAGGGGACGGGGACCACGCGGTACCACGGCTGGGTTGGGCCCGAGGGCGATGGCTCCGGATACGACCTTCCCTGCTCCTGGCTTGCGAAGTTTTGCCCGGGAGAGCCATGGTAAGGTTGGAGCCGTGAATCCCGTTACTTTTCCATTCGGGCCGGCTTTGAGTGCGACATGCGCAGTATCTATCTGAAGGTGGGGGAGCGCCTTCGGTTGGCCTCTATGATCGTATTGGCGATCGGCGTCTGCGCGGCGGCTCTGGTCTATTTAACGCGTGAGCCGACCGATGCCAACATCCTCGGTTACCAGATCATCAACGGAGTCTCCTATCCCGTGACCACGAGCGATGATCGCCGCTACCAATTCGAGGTCGAACGCATGGGCGGAAAGATGGGTCTGCTCATTGCGCAATTCAACGACTGGTTCACAGGCCTTTGGCATGGCCGCACTCTGGCCTACACTTTGGGTGTGATTACCGTCGCAGTCGTCTTGCTTCTTCGCGTCATCGCGCGTGAAGTCATTCGCGAAGGGGATTTCCGCGAGGCCGAGAATCGACCCTGAAGTGCGAGTGGGGTATGTGACGGGGGTCGATGGGACTCGGCGCCGCCTCAACCATTGCGCTTTCCTACACGGCCTCCCGCTAGGGCCGGTATAAGACCATGCTGCACGAACCCGCGCGCCATGAATTGCTCAGCGAAATCAGCTGGGACGAGGAGCGCGCGCGCTCGGCAATACGGCAAATCGTCGAGGAAACGGAAGCGTCCTTCTCGGCCGAACACGATTGGCCCATGCACCCGCTCGATGCCGACGACGGCGACACGCAGCCGAACTATTCGCTTTATTTTGGCGCTTGCGGAGTCATCTGGGCGCTGCACTATCTCGAGTCGATCGGCGCCGTTACTCTGAGGCGCCGCTACGGGGACACCGTCAAGGGGTTATTGGCTCGCAATCGCCGCTGGCTGACCTCATTTGGCAGCTCGGAGTTCTCCTCCTATCTCATGGGGGACCCGGGGATCTTGCTGCTCGATTACGGTTTGAACCCGAGCAAAACGACGGAAGACCTGCTTTGCGCGGCGATCGAATCCAACCTCGAGAATCCGACGCGCGAGCTGCTTTGGGGCTCGCCGGGAACGCTCCTGGCGGCGCTCTTCATGTTCGAGGCCACCGGATCCGACCGCTTTGCCGACCTTTTTCGTCTGACCGCACGTAAATTGTGGTCACAGTTGATCTGGTCGCCGGAGTTCGAGTGCCACTACTGGACTCAGGACATGTACGGAAGGCAGAGCAGTTACCTGGGAGGAGGACACGGCTTCGCCGCTACCGCGGGGATTGTCATTCGGGGGCGCGGTCTGCTCCCCGAAAAAGAGTGGGAGCTTTGGGAGCAGTGCATCGTCACAACCGTCTCGCGTACGGCGATTCGCGAGCCCGGAGGGGTCAACTGGGCCCCGGTTCTCCTGGCGCCCGAGGACCGGCCGGTGAGGCTCTTGATGCAGTACTGCCACGGAGCGCCCGGATTCGTCATCTGCCTCAATGACCTGCCCACGGCGGCGCTCGACGCGATCTTGGTGGGCGCTGGCCAGGCCATCTGGCAGGCGGGTCCACTGGTGAAGGGCGCAGGTCTATGTCATGGCACCGGTGGCAACGGCTTGGCCTTGCTGAAGCTGTATCGACGGACCAGGGATGCGCTGTGGCTGGATCGGGCGCGCGCTTTCGCGATGCACGGACTCGCGCAATGCGAGTCGGACCGAAGCCGTTATGGACAAAGCCGTTTTTCATTGTGGACGGGCGATCTGGGATTTGCGATCTTCCTGTGGGAATGCATTCAGGGTGTGGCTCTTTTCCCGAGCCTGGACGTCTTCTTTAGGGCTTAGGCGCGGCGAGCTGCGCTGCGAAAAGCTTCGTCCGTAGCCCTACCGAAGCCTCGGTCGTTGTTTCGGGCGCCTTTTAGCCTGTGTGCTCAAGCGCAGAGCGCAAACGTTCCCGACTATTGGATAGGTGCAGGCGCACCGCAGCTCGGGCCGCATCCACATCGCGTCGTGCGATGGCCTCATAGAGCTGCTCGTGTTCGCCCTGAATACGCTGGAGATAGCGTATTTTGGCGCGGCGATCGGCCTTGAACAGATCGACCCGCGCCCTCGGGATCAGTAGCGGTGCCAACTGGACAAACAGATCGGTGAAGTAGGGGTTACCCGTGGCCTGGACAATCTTGAGATGAAATTGGATGTCCGACTGCACCGATGTGTCCGCCGAGCCAATCTCCGCCTCGAGCGAGCGCAGCGCTGCGTGGATGTCGTCCAGTTGAGCGCGAGTGTGCCGCTGCGCGGCCAATGCGGCCGCCTCGGATTCCAATCCGATGCGAAGATCGATGATCTGCAGCACATCTGAGATCGTGGCGCGATCCAGGGCACCTAGCGCATAAGGAAGCGAGACCGGCGCCGGCAGGACAAAGCCTCCGCGCCCCTGCTGTGTCTCGATCCGGCCGGAGGCCCGCAGGCTCGAGATGGCTTCCCGGACCACGGTGCGGCTCACACGGTAGGCCGCCATGAGTTCGCGCTCTGTGGGCAGGCGGTCGCCTGGCTTAAGTTCGCCGCGCTCGATGCGACCCGAAAGATCGCGAAGGACCTGAGAAGTCAGGCTGCCGCGCGGCCGGTCTTCAATGGGTATCGTCGACATGAGGTGCGTCAATTTCTAACCAGAGCTCGTCTTGGAATTGCGCGCCGTGAACGCCTGACAGTAAGATATCATACGGAATTGGTACGACAACTTACAATGCGGCCTCGAAGGCCCAGCCGTACCCGGTGGAGACAGAGATGGCGATGACCGACGCGCATCCCGACTACGGGCGCCTATTCGATCTAGCGGACCGCGTCGCGCTCGTCGTCGGCGCGGGCTCCGGGATTGGTCAGGCGGCCGCGATCGCTCTGGCGGCCTTCGGTGCCCTCGTGATCGCCTCGGACCTTCATCTTGAGGCGGCAAAGCAGACCGTTGGGACCATTCTGGACCGGGGCGGACGCGCTGAGAGCATCGAGGTCGATGTCCGTCAGACCACGAGCGTCGAGGACTTGGTCGGGCAGACCCTGCATCGGCACGGACGCATCGACATTCTCTTGGCGATGCCGGCCATCAACATCCGCAAACGGCTCGCCGATTATTCGGACGAAGAATTCGACCAGGTTATCGAGTTGAATCTGAAGGGCTCCTTCCGGCTCGCGCGAGCGGTCAGCAAGCCCATGATGGCCCAAAGGAGCGGCTCCATCGTCCTCATGTCATCGATGCGCGGCACGACCGTTGAGCCTGGCCAAAGCATCTACGGTTCGACGAAGGCTGCCATCTCGCTCATGGTCAAAGGATTGGCGAGCGAACTGGCCGATTTCGGGGTACGCGTCAACGCGCTGGCTCCAAGCATCGTTGCGACCCCGATCAATCGGGTGATTCGCGAAAATCCCGAGTGGAATGAGGCGCTGCGTAGCCGCACCGCACTCAATCGCTGGGCCGCAGCCTCGGAGATGGCCGGCCCGATCGTCTTTCTGGCGTCAGATGCGAGCAGCTACGTCACCGGCACGACCCTGATCGCTGACGGCGGATGGACAGCCATCGACGGACGATACCGGCCACCGATTTAGCGCTTCCGACGGAGCCGTCGCCCTCTCCTAGGAACGCTCGGACGGCTCACCGGGAACCAGGCGCGTCGACGCGAGGATGACAGACGAAATGGAGGAGACCTCTCATGATTTTTGATCTGCGGACCTACACTATGGTGCCCGGGCGCCTGCGCGCATTCTTGGCGCTATATGAAGCCGAGGGGCTGCCCGTGCAGCGTCGCCATCAACCCAATCTCATCGGCTATTTCGTGACCGAGATCGGCACACAGAACCAGGTCGTGCATCTCTGGGGATACGAAAATATGGCGGACCGGGAACAGCGGCGCGCAGCGCTCGAGGCCGATCCCGAGTGGATCGCCTATCGCCAGAAAAGCGCTCTGGCCGGAAACGTCCAGCATCAGGAAAACAAGATCCTTCGATCGGTGCCTTTTTCGCCGCTTTGAGCCTCACAGAGTCGAAACGCCATCGGACCTGCGCGGAGACCGGCATGCTCCCCACCCGATCCAAAGCGCTGTCTGACGGGGGTGATGTGATCATCCGCGCTCTGAGATCCTCCGACCGAGCGACAACGGCCGTGCGGCCGACCTCTCGCGTTTTGCACGCCCTGGATCTCGGCACCGAAGCGCTCCTGGCGGCGGCCCTCCTGGGCGAATTGGGACTCGTGTTGGCCAACGTTTTCGCACGCGCGATGTTGCACCACTCCTTTCTGTGGACTGACGAGGTCGCGCGTTGCGCCCTTTCGGTGCTCGCCTTTGTGGGAGGAGCATTTGCCTACCGGCAAAACGCCCACGCGACCGTCGGCATGCTGGTCCAGCGCCTGCCCCCCGCGGCTCGGCAGATCATGCGCGCCATCGCCGACCTCCTCGTGCTTTTCGTCAGCGCGCTCGTGGGCATAGCCGCGCTTGACTTTCTTGCCGCCGGCTGGAGCGAGCGCACTCCGGTGTTGCAACTGCCTGCAGGACTCATCGGTTTGCCCCTGCCGCTGGGCATGGCGCTCTTGGTGGTCTACTCCGCGGCTCGGCTTTGGCAGGAAAACGGCGCCCTGGCGTTGAAACTGGCAGCGATCGGTCTGATCGCAGCCCTCTTTGCGGCGCTCTCACGGCAACTGTGGTTACCGTGGTTTTCCGGTGATGCGGCGATCGCCGCGGCGCTCGTTTTCTTTCTGGTCGCCATTTTTGCCGGTGTTCCCGTTGGGTTCGTACTGCTTCTGTCGACGGCCGGCTTTGCCTGGCTCTCCGGTTCTGCCGCCATGGTCATTCTGCCGCAAAGCATGGTGGGCGGAACGGGCAATTTCATCTTGCTCGCCATCCCTTTTTTCATCCTCGCGGGGCTCATCATGGAGCGCGGCGGGATCAGTGCGCGGCTGGTGCGCTTCATCTCCACTCTTGTGGGACACACGCGGGGTGGCCTGCTTCAGGTCGCGGTTGTCAGCATGTATGTCATTTCTGGACTCTCCGGCTCCAAGCCGGCGGATGTAGCTGCCGTGGGCACGGTCATGCGCGACGAAATCGAGGAGCGCCATGGGGCTCCCGAGGGGGCGGCCGTTCTCGCGGCCTCGGCAATCATGGGCGAAACTGTGCCTCCGAGCATCGCCATGCTGATCGTGGGTTCGATCACGAACGTCTCGGTGGCGGCCTTGTTCCTCGGCGGGATGATTCCGGCGGCGCTCATTGCCTTGGCCCTCATGCTGCTTATCTGGGCGCGCTCCCGCAAGGCTGCAGGTGCGTCCCAACCACGGTCTGACGCGCGCACGATCCTTAAAGCCGGCTCCGGCGCGCTCTTGCCTCTTCTTCTTCCGGGGATGCTTCTTGGCGGAATCATCTTCGGATTGGCCACTCCGACCGAGGTCTCGGGCTTTGCGGTGGTGTACGGATTGGCGTTGGCGTATCTCGTCTACCGTCAAATGCCGCTGGCGACCTTACGCGCCGTGCTGCGGGACACGTCCGCCCTAACGGGTGTGCTGCTGTTCATCTTTGCAGCCTCTTCGGGATTCTCCTGGGCCTTGACCGTCGCCTACCTCCCGCAGCGGCTGGTCGATCTCTTGCAATCGCTAGGCGGCAGTTCGACGGCCTTCATGGCGGGCTCGATCCTGCTTCTGGTGGTGGTCGGAGTCCTTCTCGAAGGCCTGCCCTCACTGAACGTACTAGCGCCCCTGCTCATGCCCATCGCGATCAAATTGGGCTTTAGCGGAATCCATTACGCTCTCGTGCTCATCATCGCCATGGGCGTGGGCGGCTTTATGCCTCTTGCCGGGGTCGGCTTTTATGTGTGCTGCGCGGTGATGCGCTGCAATATCGAAGCCGCCTCGAGGGCCATGTTGCCTTATCTACTCACGATCCTGGTTGGGCTTTTCGTAATCGCTTTCGTCCCTTGGTTCTCGGTGTGGCTCCCGTTGCACTTTGGATTCCGAGGCTAGGATTTTGGCCGTCACGTTTTTTTGGAGGATGCAATGGAGCGCCGAGAATTCTTAAAAGCCGGCCTAGCCGGAGCGGGTTCCACGCTCGCGGCACCCTATGTCGCACGCGGGCAGGCCCCTCTGACGCTTCGATTTGCGCATTTCGCGCAGGAGGACCACCCCGCCAACATCGCGGCCAAGCAGTTCGCCGAACGCGTGGCTACGCGCACCCAAGGTGCGATCAAGATCATCCTCTTTCCGAATAACGTCTTGGGCGGCCCGCCGGAACAAGCCCAGGGGATCAAGCTCGGAACGATCGACATGGGTCTGCCGACTCAGGGTCAGCTCGACAAGTTTGAGCCCGCTTTTGCCGCGGTCGAACTGCCTTTCATCTTTGACGGCCCGGCGCAGGCTTTCAAGATACTGGACGGTCCTGTTATGCAATGGCTCGCGCCGCTGGCCGAGAAGCAGGGATTCATCCTGCTTCACAACTGGGAGTATGGCTTTCGCAATGTGACCAATAGCGTAAGACCGGTCCATACGCCCGATGACATCAAGGGTTTGAAGCTGCGCACGCCGCCCGAATTGCAGATTCAAGCTGCTCTTGAGGCCGTAGGTGCGATCGTGCAGACGATTGCTTTCTCGGAGCTCTATCTGGCCCTCTCCCAGAAAGTCGTCGATGGAGAGGAAAATCCCGTCGCGGTTATCTACTACAACAAGTATTACGAGGTCCAAAAGCATCTGGCCATGACCCGTCACGTGTACAACAACATGATCCACACGATCGGTGTCAATACCTGGAAAAAGCTCTCACCGGCGCAGCAGACGATCTTTCAGGAGGAGAGCGCAGCCTCTGGCGAATTGATGCGCAAACTCATCGCCGATGCCGAGGTCGAACAGATCGGTAAACTTCAAGGCGCAGGCATGCAGGTCACACGCCCCGATCTCGGCCCGTTTCGCGCACGCATGGATCCCGCGTACCAGCGCATCGCCGCCTATGCCGGGGAGGCCAACGTCCGTAAATTCCGCGAGATGGTCGAAGCCCATCGCGGCGCCTAGCTTGCCCGCCTGTCGTCTGTAGCCGTTAAATCGGAGGACCCCCTCATGAATGCCACCCCCTCGTTTAACTATGCTTCGCTTTTCGATTTCACCGGCCAGACGGCGTTGATTGTGGGCGGAGCGTCCGGCATCGGTCAGGCCGCGGCCGAGGCGCTAGCGACCCTGGGCGCGGCCGTGGTCGTGGCCGACGTGAATATGGCACAGGCCCAAGAGGTGGCCGACAAGCTCGTCGCGCAGGGGCGAACCGCTCAGGCATTGGAAGTGGACGCGCGCAACACGGCGAGCGTGGAAGCCATGGTCGCCGTAGCGGTGAGCGCCTATGGGGGATTGGATTTCGCGCTCACCACGCCGGCGGTGAACCTGCGCAAGCGTTTTTTGGATTATTCCGACGAGGAGTTCGACCGCGTCATCGATCTCAATCTGAAGGGCACTTTCCGCGTGGCCCGGGCGTGTGCCCGGGTCATGGTCGAACGCAAGCGGGGCAGTATCGTCCTCATGTCGTCAATGCGCGCGGTGAACGTCGAACCGGGTCAAAGCGTCTATGCGTCCACCAAGGCCGGCATCGGACAAATGACACGGGGCCTCGCTTGTGAACTCGGGCCTCATGGCGTGCGCGTGAATGCCTTGGCTCCCGGAATCGTCGCCACGCCTCTCACCTATCCCATCACCAGCAATCCCGTCTGGAACGAGGCGTACGCGCGTCATACGGCCTTGGGTCGCTGGGCTCAACCTGAGGAGATGGCCGGCCCCATCCTCTTTCTTGCATCCGATGCGAGCAGTTACGTCACGGGCACGACCCTGTTCGCCGACGCGGGTTGGACCGCAATCGACGGGCGCTACGAGCCCCAACTGAAGTCGTGATGCGAGCCGGGCTGGCTTGGGCGTCCTGGAGTTTGCGCTTGAGGTCCTGGCCGCAGGCCGGCCGGCAAGAAAGCGATCTTCCAACGAGCAAGTCCGATCCGTTTGGGGCGACCTGCAGTCGTTGACCCGGGCAAAGTCCTTGTAGTAACCTGTCTATACAAGTTGCCCTGGATGCTGCCTTGCTACCGCAACCCCAGTACCTGCGCCTAAAGCGCTTCATCGTCGAAGGCATCGCCTCCGGACAGTGGGCCTCGCACGAGCGCATCCCTTCCGAGGGAGAGCTCACGCGCCAGTTCCGTGTTTCGCGAATGACCGCCAACCGCGCCTTGCGCGAACTCGCCAACGAGGGGGTCATTACGCGCATCCAGGGAGTGGGTTCGTTCGTCTCCAGCCCCAAGGCCGAAGCCACCGTAGTCGAGGTGCGCGACATCAGACGGGAGATCGAAGCGCGCGGCGAAGTCCACCAAAGTCAGGTCGTCGTCCTCGAGAAAGTCGCGGCCAGCCCTCAGTTGGCGGCGCTGTTTGGCATTGCGGAAGGCGCGCCCCTGTTTCATTCGCGCATCGTGCACAGTGCCGATGCCATCCCGCTACAGCTGGAAGATCGCTTCGTGAACCCGAGGCTGGCCGAGGACTATCTGACACTCGATTTGACCACCATCACGCCGCACGAGTACTTGATGAAAGTCGCTCCGCTGGAACGGGCTGAACACCACATCGAGGCGGAGATGCCCGACGCATCGACGGCCCGCCTTTTGGCTGTGACGGCGCGCGAGCCGCTGTTGATCCTTCATCGGCGCACCTGGTCGTCGGGTTTTCCGGCCAGCGTTGCCAAGCTCAGCTACCCGGCCTCGCGCTTTCGCCTGGTCGGACATTTCCAACTTAAGCCTGGCCCAGCCAGTCCATCGCCCGCCTGATACGCGCGTGCTCGACAAGAAGAGGTCGCCATGAACGATACATCCCGCAATGTTCCCTTCGTCGCCCAGCGGCATGACGCCTCGCGCGTCATTCGCGCGCCCCGCGGTCCCCACCTGTCGGCTCGGTCGTGGCTGACCGAGGCGGCGCTCCGTATGCTCATGAACAATCTCGACCCCGAGGTCGCCGAGCGGCCCCAGGAACTCATCGTCTACGGCGGCATCGGGCGTGCCGCGCGCGACTGGGCATGCTATGACCGCATCGTCGAGGTGCTCAAGCATCTCGGGCCCACCGAGACCCTCCTGATTCAGTCCGGCAAGCCCGTGGGCGTGTTCCAGACCCATGCCGACGCCCCGCGTGTTCTGCTCGCCAATTCCAACCTGGTTCCCCACTGGGCCACCTGGGAGCACTTCAATGAGCTCGACGCGCGCGGCCTCATGATGTACGGGCAGATGACGGCGGGGTCGTGGATCTACATCGGCAGCCAGGGCATCATCCAGGGCACGTACGAGACCTTCATGGAAGCCGCGCGCCAGCATTTCGAGGGCAGCCTCGTTGGACGCTGGATCCTGACTGCCGGACTTGGCGGCATGGGAGGCGCGCAGCCTCTTGCAGCGACCATGGCCAAGGCGTCCCTTCTGGCCGTGGAATGTGACCCGACCCGCATCCAGATGCGCCTGGACAAAGGCTATCTCGACCGCAGTGCAGCGACTCTCGACGAGGCGCTCCACATCATTCACGCCGCACGCGAGTCCGAAGGTGCCGTCTCCGTGGGGCTTTTGGGCAATGCGGCCGAAGTGTTTCCCGAGCTTTTGCGCCGCGCCCAGGCGGGTGACGTTCGGGCGCGCCCCGATCTGGTGACCGATCAGACCAGTGCGCACGACCCATTGAATGGCTACCTGCCGGCCGGCTGGTCGCTCGCTGAGGTGCGCGCACGACGCAGCCTGGCTCCCACTGAAGTCGTCGCGGCGGCCAAGCAGTCGATGGCGGTACAGGTCAGGGCCATGCTCGGTTTCCACGGCATGGGCATCCCCACGGTCGACTATGGCAACAACCTGCGCCAGATGGCCTACGAGACTGGGGTCGAGAACGCCTTCGACTATCCGGGATTCGTACCCGCCTACATCAGGCCGCTGTTCTGCAAGGGGATCGGGCCATTCCGGTGGGTGGCGCTTTCAGGAAATCCCGAGGATATCTACAAGACCGACGCGAAGGTCAAAGAGCTCCTTCCGAACGACGCCGCGCTTCACAACTGGCTTGACATGGCCAAAGAACGCATTCAATTCCAAGGACTGCCCGCCCGCATCTGCTGGCTGGGACTCGCCGATCGGGCCCGCGTCGGGCTCGCCTTTAACGAGATGGTAGCCAGCGGTCAGCTCGAAGCGCCCATTGTCATCGGCCGCGACCATCTCGACTCCGGATCGGTCGCAAGCCCCAATCGGGAGACCGAGGCCATGCGCGACGGCACCGATGCGGTCTCGGACTGGCCGCTCTTAAATGCGCTCCTCAATTGCGCCAGCGGCGCGACCTGGGTCAGTCTCCACCACGGCGGGGGCGTTGGCATGGGATTCTCACAGCACGCCGGCATGGTTATCGTATGCGACGGAAGCGAGGCCGCCGCGCGGCGTCTGCAGCGCGTTTTGACGAACGATCCGGCCACCGGGGTGATGCGCCACGCCGATGCGGGCTATGAAATCGCCATCGACTGCGCACGCGAACACCATCTGCAGCTACCGATGATCCATGGCTGAAACCGTCGTCCTTCGGCCGGGGCGACTGGGCCTGCCTGAGCTAAGGCGCGCCTGTTTCGAGGAGCTCACTTACGAGCTCGATGAATCTTGTGTCGCTGCGGTGTTGGCATCCCACGCGGTGGTCAATGCGGTCGTGGCCAAAGGATTGCCGGCCTATGGAATCAATACTGGTTTCGGCAAACTCGCGCACACGCACATCCCCGACCACCAGCTCGAACTGCTGCAGGCGAATCTCGTGCGCTCACATGCCGTGGGCGTCGGCCCCTGGCTTGACCCGGGAACGACCCGCCTCGTCCTCTTGCTGAAGGCCGCAAGTCTGGCGCGCGGACATTCCGGGGTTCGTATCGAAGTCATCCACACCCTTGTGGAGTGTCTTAACCGAGGGGTTCTGCCGGCGATTCCCGCAAAAGGATCGGTGGGCGCCTCGGGAGACCTCGCGCCTTTGGCCCACATGACCCTGTGCCTGATTGGAGAAGGCGAGGCCCTCTACGAAGGCAGGGCCGTGAATGCACGATCGGCCCTGGCCGACGCGGGGATCGAGCCACTTCGATTGCGCGCCAAGGAGGGCCTCGCCCTTCTGAACGGCACCCAGGTTTCCACCGCCTTGGCCCTGCGCGCGCTCTTCGAGACCGAGGATGCGCTGGCTGCGGCCACGATTGTTGGGGCGCTCACCACCGACGCAGCGCGGGGAAGCGATGCACCGTTCGATGCGAGGATCCACGCGGCTCGGGGCCAGAAGGGGCAAATCGAAGTGGCCGACCGGCTGCGCGAGCTGCTGGCCGGCAGCTCGATTCGGCAGTCCCATCTCGAAAACGATGATCGCGTCCAGGATCCCTACAGCCTGCGCTGCCAGCCACAGGTGATGGGCGCGTGCCTGGACACGCTTCGCCATGCCGCCAAGATCATCGCCATCGAGGCCAATGCCGTGACCGACAACCCGCTCACGTTCGAGGACGAAATCCTCTCCGGAGGCAACTTCCACGCCGAACCGATTGCCATGGCATCGGACATGCTCGCCTTGGCCATCGCCGAGATCGGGGCGCTCTCCGAGAGGCGCATTGCCCTTTTGATCGACGCGAATTTCTCAGGCCTGCCGCCTTTCCTGGTCCCCGAGCCCGGTGTCAATTCGGGCTTCATGATTGCGCACGTCACCGCCGCAGCCCTCGCCTCCGAGAACAAATCACTCGCGCATCCGGCTTGCGTGGATAGTTTGCCTACTTCGGCCAATCAGGAGGACCACGTGAGCATGGCGACTTTTGCGGCGCGCCGGCTTTTGGAGATGCTGGCCAACACCCGCACGATCGTCGCCATCGAGCTTCTCGCCGCGGCCCAGGGCATTGACTTTCACCGACCCCTGAAGACCTCCGTGCCTCTGGAGAAGGTCCACGCCGAGATTCGTCGACGCGTCCCCTTCTATGCCGTCGACCGCTATCTCGCGCCCGACATTGCGGCAGCCCAAGAACTGATCAGCACACGCGCCCTCGACGAGATGGAGAGCATGCGCTGGCCCCGCCTCGAGACCGAACCGCTGCTTTTTGCCTGATGACTCTTCGGCCGGGTTCGTCGATGAATGTGCGCCAGGCGTTCCATGCGTCTTGTGCCCTGCTGCCCGACGGTTGGGCCAATGACGTCGTCGTGACGATCACCGGCGGCGAGATCACCGAGGTCGTCGCGAATCAACCGGATTCGCGCGCGCTGCGCCTTTCGGGTCCTCTCCTTCCGGGAATGGCCAATCTGCACTCGCACGCATTCCAGCGGGCCATGGCCGGCCTCACCGAGACGTCCGGACCGCAGGGCGACAGCTTCTGGGCCTGGCGTGAGTTGATGTACCGGTTTCTGGAGCGACTGACTCCGGAGCACATCGAGACGATCGCCGCGTGGCTCTATGCCGAGATGCTCGAGTCCGGCTATACGTCGGTCGCCGAGTTTCACTACCTGCACCACGACGCAGCCGGCCGACCCTACGCCGATCCGGCAGAGAACGCCTTGCGCATCCAGCGCGCAGCGACCGGCGCCGGGATTGGGCTTACGCTTTTGCCCGTACTCTACAGTCACGCCAATTTCGGTGGAATGGCCCCGACACCGGGCCAGAAGCGCTTCATCCTGCAGACCGACGCCTATGTGAGCTTGTGCCAGAAGCTCAAGAAATCCCTGCCTGACGATGCCCGCGTTCGCCTTGGGGTCGCACCGCACTCGCTGCGCGCCGTACGGCCCGAGCAACTGAGTGCCGTGCGTGCCTTAGCTTGCGAGCTCGGGCCGTCCACCCCCATCCATATGCACATCGCCGAGCAGGAAAAGGAGGTCGAGGACTCCATCCGGGCCACAGGCAAGCCGCCGATGCGCTGGCTAGTCGACGAGTTTGGTCTGAGTCCCCGTTGGTGCCTCATCCACGCAACCCACCTCGAGCCCGACGAAGTCGATTCGCTCGCACAAAGCGGCGCAGTGGCGGGCCTTTGTCCCAGCACCGAGGGTGATCTGGGAGACGGATTTTTCAAGGGTGTAGGCTATCTGCAGGCTGGGGGCCGCTTCGGAATCGGCGGCGACAGTCATGCCCTCGTTGACCCCTTCATGGAATTGCGGCTTTTCGAGTACGGTCAGCGCTTGGTGCACCGCCGGCGCAATCTTTTGACCTCCCGGCTCGGCGAGTCCTTAGGCGGCCGTCTGTATCGCGCCGCACTCGCCGGTGGCGCGCAAGCGCTCGCCCAACCGATCGGCGCTATTGCGCCCGGATACCGCGCCGATCTCGTGGTGCTCGATCACAATGCCGCATCCCTTGCCGGCAAGAGGGGGGACCTGATCCTCGATGCCGCCGTATTTGGACCCACGCAACGGCTGGTGCGTGACGTCATGGTCGCAGGCCAGTGGCAGGTGCGCGAAGGCCGACACGAGGCGCATGAGCTTCTGAAACGCAACTACCAGTCGACGCTCATGGAGCTCCTCGCGTGATCTGCGACACCCTTTATACGAACGTGAATCTGGCGACCATGGACCCCGAGTCGGACGCCAAGGACGCCTTCGGAACGATCCGGGATGCCGCCTTGGCCCTGGTCGATGGGAGCATTGCCTGGTTGGGTCCGCGCAAGGCCTTGCCCGCTACCCTCAAGGCGCGCGCGTATCAGGATGGCGACGGCGCCTGGGTCACGCCCGGACTCATCGATTCGCACACCCACTTGGTCTATGCGGGCAACCGCGCTGACGAATTCGAGGCTCGACTGAACGGTCTAAGCTACGAAGAGATTGCGCGCTCGGGGGGCGGCATCGCGTCCACCGTCGCCGCCACGAGGCGTGCCAGCGAGGAGGAATTGATCCGCCAAAGCGGGCCGCGCTTGCGCGCCCTGCTTGCCGAGGGCGTCACCACGATCGAAGTGAAATCCGGATATGGTCAAAGCACCACCGATGAACTCAAAATGCTCAAGGTGGCTCGCCGTCTGGTGGAGGGGCATTCGGTGGCGATATCGACCACCCTGCTGGGTGCGCATGCGCTGCCGCCCGAATATGCGGGCCGTCCCGACGACTACATTGCGCTCGTGTGCGAGGAGATGATTCCCGAAGGCGTCCGGTCGGGCTTGATCGATGCCGTGGACGCCTTTTGCGAGTCCATCGCCTTCACGGGGCTCCAATGTGCGCGCGTCTTCGAAACCGCGCAGGCCGCCCATCTTCCCGTGAAACTGCATGCCGACCAACTGTCCGATTCAGGAGGGGCTGCACTCGCCGCGCGTTTTCGGGCCCTCTCCGCGGACCACCTCGAGTACGCTTCCGAGGCGGGATTGCGCGCCATGGCCGACGCTCGGACCGCCGCCGTGCTCCTGCCGGGGGCATTCTATTTCCTGCGCGAGACCACGCTTCCTCCCATCGAGGCCATGCGCCGCTGCGGTCTTGAGATCGCGATTGCGACGGACTGCAATCCGGGAAGCTCGCCTTGTACCTCGCTTCTTCTCATGCTCAACATGGCGTGCACGCTTTTCCGGTTGACGCCGGCCGAAGCGCTGGCGGGCGTGACGCGGTGCGCGGCAAGCGCTTTGGGCCTGGGCAAGAAGAAGGGGCGTCTGGCGATCGGGTGGGATGGCGACCTCGCCTTCTGGCAGATCACCCATCCGCGCGACCTTTGCTACGCCTTTGGATCCAATCCTCTGCTGTTTTCAGTGTTTCAGGGGGTGCCGCGCACGGACTAATGCAGTTGCGCGGCCACTTCGTCGAGACGACTGGCATAGTTCTCCAACGCCGCCTGGGTGCGCTCGATATAGCGTGTGGCCGTACTCCAGTCGCGGTTTTCGATCGCCTCGCGAATCCCGGGCAGGGTCTTCACCCCATAGCCGGTGTAGAGGCCCGGAGCGTAGAGCAGATTCTGATACCAGCTTCGTCCTGGCAGTCCCTCTTCGAACAAGACCGTCTGCTCGAGGCCCTGCAGTTTTGCATTGGCCGCTTGCACCTCCTCCCTTGAAACCGTCGAGTTCGCCTCGGTTGCGCGCGCGACCGCCCGATCGAATGCCGAAGCACTTTGCTCAAGGCGTTCGAGAGCGGAGTCCATCGGTCCAAAGTCGATTGCGGGAGGCGCCGGTTCAAGGCGCGGCGCCAGCATCGGCGCATTCGGGTCGCTCGTGAGTCCATAGGCGTCGCTGGCTGTAAGGCGCGCCTGCACAGCGGCCGTCTCCCCCATTTTCTTCAGGGTTGCTTTGATCTCCTTGACGTAACGCTGCAGCGATTGTGCGAGGTCTTCTGCATGCACGGGCAGGATATCGGCATCGGCAAAGCGCAGCACCGTACGCGCCGCGGTTTTGGCCAGAGTCGCGACATACTCGTACTGCGGATCCGCGAAGCGCGTATAGAACGTGTAGGTGTCATACGCGGAGTGGTACACCCCGCGGGCACCACCCTCGCCGTTGTAGGCCAGATCGACAGACGCGATGCCCAGGTGCTGCAAAAAAGGCGTGTAGTCGGAACCGGAACCCAAGGCGTCGATGACCAAATCGCGCTTTGGAGCGCCGTCCGGATCGCGGCTGCTCTCGGCGCTGGAAGCCTCGAACTGGGCGAGTGCGCGCCGGGCGCGCAAGCGCTCCCCAACGGTTGCGCCAGTCTCGGGATCGACGACATCGCCTGCCACCTCGTTGAGAAACCGCTGCAGAGATTGCGAGGCGCCGACTCGCAAGAAGCCGCGCTGAACATTGTCGGAGTTCACATAGAGGACCATCTTGCGCTTGAGCTCCTCGGCGTGGGCTTCGGCCCATTCCGTCGATCCCAACAGGCCCGGTTCTTCCCCATCCCAGCTCGCATACACAATGGTGCGCTTGGGACGCCAGCCACGGCTCATGAGCCCCGCGATGCCGCGCGCCTCCTCGAGCAGAGCGACCTGGCCGCTGAGCGGATCGCTCGCGCCGAACACCCATGCGTCGAAGTGGTTGCCCCGAACCACCCATTGGTCCGGATATTGTTCGCCCGGAATAGTTGCGATGACATCGTGGATGGGGCGAAGTCTCCAGTCAAATTCCAAACGCAGATGCACGGGCGAAGCACTCGGCCCGAAGTGATACGTCAAGGGCAGGGCACCACGCCATTTCTCCGGTGTGACCGGTCCTGCAAGAGCACGCAGCAAAGGTTGCGCATCCTGATACGAGATCGGGATGACGGGAATTTTCAGAAGCACGGGGGATTCGTCTCGGGACAGGCGGGGGGCGCCTTCGGTTGCACCGATTCCGGGCGTGAGCGGATCGCCCGAGAAGACCGGGACGTCCATCACGGAGCCGCGCTGGACCCCGAGGGCAGGACGTCCTGGTCCCTTCGGATAAGGGTCGTCGTGCGCGTAGCCGTCGTCTTCCTCGGGATCGGAGTAGAGGATGCAGCCCACAGCTCCGTAGTGCTGCGCAAGCTTCGGCTTGATCCCGCGCCACGAGCCCTTGTAGCGCGCAAGAACGATCCGGCCCCTGACCGAGATGCCACGCCGTCTGAGCTCTTCATAGTCTTCCGGCAGTCCTGTGTTCACATACACCAAAGGCGCGGTAACGTCACCGTCGGCGGAATAGGCGTTGTAAGGCGGCAGTGCATCCTTTTGGCGTGCCGTGCTGGGGTCGCCCGGGATGGGGGGTTCCACGAGCGCGGCCCTAAACGGCTTGGGTCCCAAGAGTTCCAACACACGCAGCTTCGGTGTGGGAAAGAGCACCTCGAAGGTTTCGATGTGGGCCTGCCATCCCCACGAACGATAGAGCCCCAGGATGAACTGCGCATTCTCGTCATCATGGCGCGAGCCCACGTGATTGGGCGCCGATGACATGCGTTGCATCCAAGCGCGTAAATTCTCGCGATTGACCCCGCTGTCGAATTGCTCTTCACGCGCGCGCTCCTGCGCGGCATTTTCTGCCGTAAATCCCCACATCGGAGAATCGCCTGCCGATGCGGCAGAGGCCGCGTGCCCAACGGGTGGCGCAAGCCACAAGGACAGCACCAAGCCTGCGTGGAACCACGGCGATGGGAAAACAAGGCGCGGGGACATGGGGCAAAGCAGCGAGGGAACGGTTTGGGAGAATACTACGGAGACCGTGCGGCTGGGATGCTCGCCATCCGGCGCTGTTCTGAAGCGGGAAGAGCCTTAGCCTTCCCGCCATGCCAGTTCTTGCTTCAGCCCGCGCTGTGAGCTTTCGCAAGCGGTTTCTCGCGCGTTTCGGCAACGGTTGGGACGCGTTGGCCCCACATTCCCTTGGGCAGGAGCCAATTTGGCACAATATAGGGCCTGTCACCTTGTGGGGGCGGAAAGCCGCTCCAGCCCATGAACTCCATTTTGCGCGTTTGCCTGCCGCCATGCTGACCGTCAAAGTCATGCTGGTCCTCTTCATTGCCTGCAGCGCCTATATGCACCTGCGAGGCCGAGTGCGCCATGCCTGGTATCGGCAGGTGTTCGATCACTCGTCGTTTACCGCACCTGTGAACGTGTTCATGCTCGCCTTCTCCGGAGTGCCGCGCACGCCCTATCTGGATCCGGCCCGATTTCCCGATTTGCGCGTGCTCGAGGAGCACTGGCAGGAGATCCGTGAGGAAGCCGTCGGTTTGGTCGCCAACCAGATGAAGGCCGCCGAGCGTCATAACGACGCGGGTTTCAATTCGTTCTTTAAGACCGGATGGAAGCGCTTCTATCTCAAGTGGTACGGCGAAGCGCATCCCTCGGCAATGCAACTGTGTCCCAAGACCACAGAACTCGTGGCGAGGCTGCCCTCGGTCAAGGCGGCGATGTTCGCGCATCTGCCCAATGGCAGCAAGCTCGGCCGACATCGCGATCCCTATGCCGGGTCGCTGCGATACCACCTCGGTCTTGTCACCCCGAACAATGAATCCTGCTTTATTGACGTCGATGGCCAACGCTACAGCTGGCACGACGGGCAAGGTGTCGTCTTTGACGAAACCTACATCCACTATGCGGAAAACCGGAGCGGGATGGATCGCATCGTCCTGTTTTGCGACATTGAGCGGCCGATGAAGTTTTCCTGGGCGGGGGCGCTGAACCGTTGGATCGGCAGCCACATCGTCGCGGCCGGAGCCAGCCCGAACGAGGAATCGGACCCGACCGGTGCAATCAATCGAGTGTTCCACTATGTCCACTACATCGGACAAAAGCGCCGCCAGTTCAAGCGCTGGAACCGCACGGTCTACCGCGTGACTAAGATGGTACTGATCGCCGGTGTCGTCGCCTTGATCGTTTTCTACTAGAGAACCAAGCCGGCGCTGCGGCGAAGAACCTTTCAGCCTGCCACCCTCTTGGCGAACGGGAATGCGAGCGGCGGCGCGAACCTCACCATTCCCATTTTTCGGGGCGGCCCACATGATCCGCCGGACCCAAAGACTCCTGTCCGGGATGATTTTCGCGCTGGTGCTTAGCACCTCGATGGTCCGGGCCGACCCCAATTCACCCGCCTTGAGTTCGCCGCAACCGCACGCGCAGCCGGACCTGTTTGCACTAAGCGCCTCCGAGCTCGACCAATTGCTCGCACCGATCGCCCTTTACTCGGATGATCTGCTCGCGCAGGTCCTCATGGCCGCAACCTATCCTCTTGACATCGTCGAGGCGGACCGCTGGAACCAGTCGCACCTGGGCTGGTCGCCCGGCGCAGTCCAGGCGGCAGCCGCAGACCAGCCCTGGGATCCGAGTGTGAAGGCGCTTTTGCCGTTTAGCCAGCTCCTCACCACGCTCGATGAGAATCTCGGCTGGACCGAAAAGATCGGGGAAGCCTTTCTGGCGCAGCGCGCCGATGTCGCCGACAGCATTCAGCGGCTGCGCCAGCTGGCTGCGGGCGCCGGCACGCTAATCAGCAGTCCCGAGCAGCAGGTCAGTCAGGATGGCTCCGCTCTCGTCATCACGCCGACGAACGCCGACGTGGTGTATGTGCCCGTCTATCAACCCGCGACCGCATTTGGCAGCTGGCCCTGGGCCGACGCCGCACCGGTCGTGCTTGCAGCCCCGACGGGCGGAATCTGGGTTGGGCCGATGTATTGGTGCACCCCTGTGGTGGCGGGCAGCCTGCTTTGGGGAACCTGGAACTGGTCGCAGCACGATGTGGGCGTGGTCTTGCCCCGCTATAACAATGCCTACAATCCCCACCTCGCCTCGCCCATCTGGGGATTCGTCTCGGCGCACCGGCGCGGCGTTCCTTTCAATCTTGCCAACTTGCGGGGACGTTATCCGGCGCTGGCTCAGGCGACCCCGGCGCGAGCGGCAATCAGTGGCGATCAGGACCGCGTCGCCAAGGGCCTCGCCTGGCGCCCGCCGACAGTCGTGCGAGCCGCGCCAGTCCAGCCCGGCTCGAACAGCCCGATCCAGGCGCATTCCATTCCGATGCGACCCGAGGCGGGGGGCGTGATCCAGGCGCCCGGTCAAAACCCGGTGCCGCTACAGCGCCCTGGGGCGTTACCGCCGGTGAAGCCCGTCCCGCCCGCACAGCCTGCGTCAGCGGGGCGTGGATCGACTTCGAACAACGGCAACGGCGAATCAAATCGATAGGGCAGGCAGATCGAGCCTAAGCCGGTTTGCGCTTGAAACTCCAAAGCCTCAGACTCGTAAGCGCGACATCGGCCAGTGCCGGCATGAAACTGGGTCTCAGAAGTTTCTCGTCGAACACGGCCATGCGGCGCTGGTTTTCCGCGTAGCAGTCCTTGAGAAACTGGCGAAAGGTGAATCCCTCGAGAAACAGGTCAGCCTGGGTGGCCGAGAAGTCCCGGCCGTCGTTGACTTCCTTGCCGCGGCGGACTGTGCCGAGAAGCCGACCCAAGGCCCGCGTGTAGAACCGCAGCGAGGTCAAGGCTCGCCTCCACGCCGCTCCGCGTCCTTCTCGGGCGGCCTGCCAGGCCATCCAATTGATGAAAAAGACAATGTGTCGGGTCTCTTCGTACATCAGGGTGTCGAAGATGGAAAACATGCTCTCGGGCAGGAAATGGGACTGGCGGGCGAGTTTGAATGCGCCAAATCCGAGGAAGGAATCGAGGCATTCACCAAAGCCGAAGTCCTTAAACCCGATCTCCAGATTGCTATTCAAAGGCTCGAGGGGGCTCTCTTCGACCACGATGCCGTAGCGCCGAATCATGACCCGCAAGAGCTCGGCGTGGCGCGTTTCCTCGAAGCCCTGCAGATCGACCGCCTTGCGAACGAATGGGTCGTCAATGCGTTCGGCGTAGGCCTGAACAATGGCGCCAGCTCTGCGCTCGGTATGCAGAACCTCCTGCCAGAAAGGCACGCTCTTTAGGCGCTCGAGTTCGGCGCCTTCCAGAACGGGCCAGGGCAGGCTCTCTGGATCGTACGGGGTATACGTATCCAAAAACTGCTGGCAGAAAAGGTCGCGATGCTCGTCTGAACCAATTTTCAATGCACTTCTCGCGAGAAACCGGGAATATTTGGAAGTGTACCGGAACCCCCGTCTCGAAAAGGCAGCGCTCCTCGATCCTCCCGGGGCGCGCCGAAGCCTCCTTGCCCCCACCTTCTCGCCACAGGGCCGCCTTAAGGTTTATCTCCGAGCGAGTGGACATCCCCGACGCCGGCCACCGAGCGGTTAAGGACCGGATGTCCGTAATATTTGACTTCCCCTGCGCCCGCAAGATTGACCGAGAGCGTGTCGGTTGCCCAGACCACGGCGTCGCCCGCTCCGGCAATGCCGATGGCCGCGCGGGCGCTTTTTAGACTCTCGCCGTTGTAGTCGCCGGCACCGGAAATATGGATCTCCTGCTCGGGGACCGAGCCGGCCAATTCAATGTCCCCGTTGCCCGCGATCCGGACCGCGATCTTAGGTACCGTCAAACCGCTCATGCGGATTTCCCCGGAGCCTGCGATGCTCACTTCGAGATCGTCCGGTGAAGTCCAGGTTTCGCAACGGATGTCGCCCGATCCTGCCGAGCTGATCCGCCGCAACCTCGGAACCGTCAGAATCGCGCGCGGACCGCTGGAGGAGTGCAACAGGCTGATGTGCACGCCCTCGTAGCGCACTTCCAAGACCCCGTCGCGCACTTGCGTCTTCACATAGGACAGAAGGCGCGGATCGGCCTCGAGCACGAGGGAATTGGTCTGCCCCTGGACTAGTACTAAATCGATCGGACCGGACAGCTGGACCTTGTCGAACGGCGACGAAAGATCGCGCACTTCCCGAGAGGACTCGGCCGCGCGTGCGCCAAGCCCCAAGGCAAGGCCAAGACAAAACAGGGTCAGGTAGGCCAAGCGTCGTATCGGCTCACTGCATTTGAGCTCAGGCATGATCGGCTCCGTGTCTGAAAGATTCCAAGCACCGATTCTGCAAGGACCGCAAGAGTCCCGCATCCTTGGCGCGATGGACTGCCGAACGGGATGCATGAAGGGCAAGGAACACCGACGGGCAAACCCCGGGACGCAAGGCGCTACGCCTAGGGTCCCTCGCGCTCGACGCCCGTCTGGGGGCTT
Source organism: Burkholderiaceae bacterium (assembly GCA_049514215.1). GTDB lineage: Bacteria > Pseudomonadota > Gammaproteobacteria > Burkholderiales > Burkholderiaceae_D > BOG-994. The sequence continues at coordinate 18,464 of JBEKVI010000001.1, read as the reverse complement.
GAACCGAACTGGAGCAAGCAGTAGATCTGGTCTCGGTTCTGATCGGTCTCGCCCACTTCGAGATCGTCGGGAGCGAAGTGCAGCTTAAAGGCAGCCAGGGCAGCGGGGTAGCTGTCACCCGCGTACCCCAGCGCGCGTAGCGCAAGCGCCGTGTCGAAGTGCTCAGGCGCCTTGGGAAAGGGGGGATCGCACCACATCCCAAAGCCGGCCAGCGCGAGCCTCCTCCAGGGAAAGCGGCGACTCGGATCCACTTTTCGTCGCGGCGCAACGTCGGCGTGCCCCAAGAAATTGCGCGACGGCACGTGGTAGCGCCCTTGCAGGTCGGCAAGCAGCAGTAGCAGGGCTGCGATCTCCGGCTCGGCAAAAGGCTCGCTTCCGTCATTGTCGAGTTCAATGCCGATCGAGTCCGAGTTGATATCCGTATCGGATCCCCAGGACGCGATCCCGGCATGCCATGCTCGCGCACGCTCGTCGACCAGCTGGTAGATTGATCCATCTCGACCCACAAGGTAGTGGGCGCTGACTTGCGAACTAGGATCGGTCAAGGTCTTGAGCGCATCGGCCGTATTATTGTCGCCCGTGTGGTGCAGGATGACGACGTTCGGCCTGCGCGCGCCGAAGTTCGGCGAGGGCGTCCAGACGTGGGGCAAAACAGTCCCGACCGGGGTGCTACAACTGGCGAGGAAACTCAGCGAAACAAGGCTACAGACCCATTGACGCGCGCACCACGATCTGAGGACCGGGCGCGCCTGCCGTCCGGACGCGAGCACAGACTCGATGACAGCACCAAGGCGCCCGCGCCGACAGGCACCGCTGCCTAATTCCAGTCGTCTCCACCCCCGCCGCCACCGGACGAACCGCTGTCCCAGGACGAACCTGAAGATCCGTCATCCCAGGTACCCGGATTGTTCACGCCGAAGTCCGCGCCACCCATGTTGTCGGGAGGCATCGGCTGCGACTGGGGCACGTACTCCCCTCCCGGTACCCCGCCCCGATCGGTGAAGTGATGCATCAGTTCCTCTCCGGCGACAACGCCAGCCCCAACGGCCGCGCCCGTGGCCAGACCACCGAGGATTCCAGAGCCCATTCCGCCACCCATGGGGCCGACCGGATAGCCTCCGGGCCCGTAAGGCTGCATGGGCTGGCCGCCAGGCCCATATCCCCCGATCGCCGGCCCGGTGGGTCCGTAGACCACCTGATTGCGACGTCCCATGGCCCGCGCCACGATAACGATAAACGCGATGACCGCAAGCACAACGACGATGAGTCCTAGGGAAATTCCGCTCCGAGCGGGTGCTGCGGGCATGGCGCGCTGCATCGATCCGCCGGTATTGCGACCCAATCCTTGGCCGATCAGGGCACGCAGATCCTGCACCGCTTGCGGCTTCTCGTCGGTCAGGCCGGGGTTGTAGCGTTCGGCCGTCGTCAATTCACTTTGTGCTTCACCGTAGCGCCCCTGACGCGCCAGCAACTCGGCCTCGACAAAGTGTGCCTTGCCGCTGGTGGGATGGTCCTTGAGCACCTTGTCCATCATGCTCTGGGCTTCGGCGAAGTGTCCGGACTGAGCCGCCTCGTAGACTTCATGAAGCGTCGGATCCTGAGCCATCGCAAATCCGGCAAAGCAAAATGCCAAAACGAAGACAATCCCTGCAAAAATCGTTGTCCGCTTCATACAGGTCACTCCTTTCGGGGAAACTGCCAATCAATTGGGGCGAACGTGGCGAAATACAAGATCGGACCCGATTCGCCCATGTCCGGATGCCCCGATGCAGCAATCTACACTGTTGGCGAACTGTCGCAAGCCGCGATCCCAAGAAGCCGGTCTTCGGGGCACAAAGGAGGCATCCGACGGCGGGCCTGATGTGCGGCCAGGCGCAACGGCCCTCACCAGCCTAGGGCCGTTGCGCCAGGCAACGCGCGCCCACCACCAATGCCTGCACCGGAAGACGGCATGGGGCATCGCCCCCCGCCATCGCTAGGCGCTTCGAGAGCGTGTGGACCACTTCCTCCAGATCCAGGCCGGCGGATCTAAATTGCTCTCCGCGGGGACTGCCGAAGACCGCGCCTCGCGCAAAATCCAACGCGCTGGGACTGACTGCCTCGCGCCGGACCGTCTCGATTAAACCGGTTCCAAAACCGCTGCCGGTCAGGATTGCGCGCAAGACCCGGACATCGCTCATGGAAAACGGGCGGGCAAATTCGCCCAGCACGTCCTGATCAGTCAGAAATTCCCGCGCCACCTCCTCGACGATGCGCGCATGGGGATTCGACTGCGGCGCATCCCAGACATTCATGACCAAAAGTCCGTCATCCTTGAGCACGCGGCGCAGTTCGCAGAGCGCGACTTTCGGATCTGCCACAAACATGAGTCCGAACTGAAACACCGCTGCCGCGAAGCGTCCCGACTCAAAGGGGAGCGCATTCACATCGGCAAGCCGCCAGGCGAGGTTGGGTGCTTCCGGCAGTCGGCGTTGGGCCACTGCCAGCATTGCCGCACTCAAGTCCGTGGCCACGAGATCGGTTTCTTCGGGCAAGTAGGCGCGCAGGCGCCGCGTCACCGCTCCGGTGCCGCAGGCCACTTCCAGCACGTCTCCGCGGGGCCGAGCATCAAGGCGCGTGGTCAAATCCTCAGCGAAGCGGTCAAAGAGGATTGGCACGAGGTAACGGTCATAGTTCTCCGGCACCGAAGACGTAAATTCCCAGCCCGGCTTGGACATTCGCTTCCCTTTCTTTTGGCGGCTAGCCGGTCACGTCAGGGCAGGGGTCTTAGTTGCCCAGAGCTGCCGGCGGGCGGGTGAGTCCTGGCCACATTCATCACCATGGCAAGCGTGGTGTAGTACCCGACGATGGCGGTCATCTCAACGACGCCCTGCTCGCCTAAGAGCGCAAGCGAGCGGGCGTAGACGGCGTCACTGACGCCCCGCTGCTGCATGAGTTCGGTGCAGAAGTCCACCACCAAGACGACATCCTCGGGAGCATCCGTGGGCCTTGTGCCCTCTGAGATCGCCTCGATGATGTCCGAATGAAGACCGGCCTCCCGCGCAATGGGCGCGTGCACGGCCCATTCGAAATTCTGTGTCCAGGCGCGCGCGACAAGCAAGATGACAAGCTCGCTCAAGTGCGCAGGCAGCATGCTGTCGAAGCGCAGGTAGGCTCCGACGCGCTGCAGGCGCGTGAGCAGCTTCGGACTGCGCAAGAGCACAGCGAACGGGCCGCCGATCCGCCCGCGTGAAAGAACAACTTCGTCCCAAGCCGAATGTTGCTCGGGGGTGTGCAAATCCTCGGGAATTTCTGGCAGGCGCTCGGGGAGAAATGCGGGCTGTGTCTTTGAACCGATCGCATGCACGCGCTCGCGTTCGACCTTGTTTTCACCGGCTCGTGCTCCCATGGTTTTTCCCCAAGACGTTCGGATCGCACCTATTCTGCGCTCGCTTTGTGCCGCCCATAGTGCTGCCGCGCTCAGTGGGCAAAACCAGGGTGCACATCAGGTCAGCTTCTTGCTGATAGGGCTAGCGCCGGGTCGTCCGATCGACCAAGTACCCCCTACCGCATTCCGAAGGAGATCTCGATGAAGTCAAAGTTACCAGCATCATGGAAGCAACTGAGTGCGGCCTTGGGCGCATTGGCACTGGCGAGTGCCGCATCGGGCGCAATGGCCTCCAATCCCAGTCCGACGGTTTCGTTCGTCGGGGGTAACTCTTACATCACGGGCTTGGGCGACCAGAACGGCAGCGGATTTGACGTGTTCTTCGTGACGGGCACAACCGTATCGAACCTTGCACTTCCCGGGACCGCCATCGTCGGCAGCTTTGGCTTTGACAGCGCGGCCAACTGCGGCACGTGCACACCGGTGAGCGGCGTGGCGGCGATCTCGCTCGATGTAAATGGCTATGGCACCCAGGACTATGACGTCCCCTATACCTGGAGCAGCACGGCCACCACCCATTCGCTTGCCTTTGGGCCGATTGCGCCGCTGACGTTCTCGAACTCCGCAGGATCCAGCCTGGATTTCGTGTTTCAGCCTCTCGGAACGGTGACCACCACCACCGGCGGCTTCGTCGGCGGCAATATCGATGCAAAGATCGCGCTCGCCGCTCCGGAAACGGAGACCTACACCATGATGCTTGCTGGCCTCGGAATGATCGCCTTGGTCGTGCGGCGCCGCAGCGCACTACTCGGCAGTCGCTAGGCGAGTTGGACCCGCGCCGCCCGCGACGGGGTCGGCGCGTTTGCGCCCTGCCATCGCGTGGGCGCTAAATGGCGGCGTTCCGAGCGGAAGACACCGCCGCCTCGAAGATGTCCAGGCCTTCTGCAAAGAGCCGGTCACTGATCGTGAGCGGATAGAGAAAGCGCACGACGTTCGCGCCCGTGCCGCAAGTCAGAAGAATTAGCCCGCGTCTGAGGGCCTCCTCCTGGATCCGTTTGGTCAGGGCCGCATCGGGCTCCTGGGTGTTCGGCTTGCAAAATTCAATGGCGACCATGCTTCCCAGGCCCCGCACTTCGCAGGCTCCCGGCAGCATCGCGCTCACCGAGGCAAGCCCTTCCGTGAGCCGTCCTCCAAGTTCGAGGGAGCGTTTCAGAAGGCCCTCCTCCTCCATCACTTCGATGACGGCCAAAGCGGCGGCAAGCCCGATCGGGCTTCCCGCATAGGTTCCCCCCAAGCCTCCGGCAGGGGCCGCGTCCATCACCGTTGCGCGGCCGGTCACGGCAGCCAACGGAAAGCCCCCCGCGAGGCTTTTGGCGCTCGTGACCACATCCGCGCTGATTCCATAGTGCTCGAGCGCGTACCACTTGCCGGTGCGGCCAAACCCGGTTTGAATTTCATCGGCGATCAAAAGGATGCCGTGCTCGTCGCAGAGCTCGCGCAATCCGACCAGGAATTCCCGGGGCGCAACGTTGAATCCGCCCTCGCCTTGAACCGGTTCCACGATGATCGCCGCGACGCGACGCGGCTCGATGTCAGTCTTAAAGAGGGCCAGTACACTTTCGAGGGCCCTTCGCGGATCCGTCCCCCGTGCCGGAAATGCCGCGTGGTAAATCTCGGAAGGAAAAGGACCAAAACCCAGCTTGTAGGGAGCCACCTTGCCCGTGAGCGCCATGCCCATCATGGTCCGCCCATGGAAGGCTCCCGAAAACGAAATCACGCCCGTGCGACCCGTGGCCACGCGGGCAATCTTCACCGCGTTTTCAACGGCTTCGGCCCCGGTCGAGACAAACATCGTCTTTTTCGGAAAATCCCCCGGCACCAGTTTATTGAGCTTTTCGGCCAGTTCGATATAGCTTTCGTAGGGAACCACCTGGTAGCAGGTATGGGTGAAGCGCTCGAGTTGCGCCGCCACGGCGGCCAGGACCTTGGGATGCCGGTGCCCGGTATTTAGAACGGCTATCCCTCCGGCGAAATCAATGTAGCGACGCCCATCGACGTCCCAGATCTCCGAATTCTCCGCGCGGGCCGCGTAAAACGATGCCATGACCCCCACGCCGCGCGGCGTGGCAGCCTCCTTGCGGGCGGTCAGAGTGGCATTGGAATTCAAGCGAATGGGTGCGTTCATGGGAGCTCCTTGGGTGCGCGGCAATCGATACGGGCCGCCGCTGTCGGTCGAAGTCCCTCCATTGTAGGCGCTGGGATCCTGGCCTTCGAGGTCCACCTCGCGAAAACCGCGAGGGGCCAGTGCGCCCCCCCGGTGACCTTCGCACCGCGCGGGGCGAACGCGGCGTGAGCCGCCGCGTCGCCTTCGCAGGCTAGTACGTGTAGCGCGCGCCGATGCTGAAGAACCGGCCGACCGCGCCATCCTGGGCCAAGGCGGGATCGTACGGTGCCCCGCCCGTTCCGGCCCCGTTTCCGGCAGAACCGAATGTCGTCAGGTCGTAGGGAGCGTTCCGATTGAAAAGATTGATGATCGATCCGTGCAGCTCCCAGTTCTTGGTCAGGTGGTAGCTCGCATTGAGGTTAAAGGTGGTAAACGAGGCCACCCGGCAGTAGTTGCTGGGCGGTTGTGCACCATTGAAAAGCCCCTCGAGCGTATTAGCGCAGGTGGTCTCCCCATAGCTCGTATCCAAGACGCTGTAGCTATCCACATAGTTGACCGTCCCCGTCACATCCCAGGGTCCACTCGTCCAATCCAAAACGAACGTGGCCCGATTGCGCGGCGTGCCGGTATCACCCGAAATGAAGCTGGGTCCATGCGTTCCTGCCAACTGGAACGTTCCGAGCTGCGGCAACGTCAACGAATACTGGAACATGCGGGTGAGCTGAAAATCGGCTTTGAGCTTGCCGAACTCTCCGAGGCTAAATTTCCCCTCCAAATCGACATCGATACCGTCGGTTCGCGTTTGGCTCGCGTTGATGAACGGATACGTGTCGTAGGCGATATTTAACAGGTTCGGATAGAACTTGACCCCGTAAAGCTGAGGATAGAGGTACTGGTTCTCCCCGAGCAGTCCGACCGAGATGATCTGGTTTTTCAGATCGATGTTGTAGTAGTCCACCGACGCATTGAAGATCCGATTCGGCTCGAAAATAAATCCGAAGGTGTAGGAGTCGGATTTTTCGGGCTTCAGGTTCGGATTCGACAGCTGGATATTCGGAACATAGATCAGCTGGCCCGTGAGCGGATTGGTCGCCGCATTCAACACTCCCGAGGTCGAACCCGCATTCCCGCTCTCAGCCACGTTGGGTGCGCGAAATCCCTGACTGTAGGTGCCCCGCACCGTAAATTCCTGGATCGGGGCGTACTTAAAGCCGACCTTGGGCGTGGTCGAGTTCCCGAACTCGCCGTAATGGTCCACTCGCGCCGAGGCATCGACTTCCAGGTTCTTCAGAATCGGAGCGACCAGTTCCCCGTAGATAGCGGTGACGTTTTGGTCGCCCACAGCAAACGAGTAGATCGGGCTTGCCTGGTCGCCGTTGGCGAAAGAAGAGGGGAACTCCTCATCTAAGGACGTATGCTCAAAATCGATGCCCGTACCAAACGAGAGCGGACCGCCGGGCAGATTCCACAGATCGTGCGACGCCCGCAGGGTGATGAAATCCAGATCGCTCGTGGAATTGTGGGAAGCAACGGGAGCGATTTGATTGAGGACTTGCTGCGAGTTGTGGCCGCCCACGATGTAGCTCAGATTGTTCAGTGCCGTCTGCAGGCCCGAGATGCTGATGTAGTTGATGTTTTCAAGGTTGGTTACGACACTCGTTACGCCCACCGAGGCGGAAAGATCCCAGTCCCTGTACGACCCCGTGAGCTCGCCCACCAAGCGATACGAAGTCGTATTGGTCTGTTGCTTCTGGGCTCCGAGATCGGGGAAGTCGTAGATAAGTCCTGCCGGACGCCCCAAGGGGTTGCCGGGGTAGTTCGCCGGGACCGTGATCACATACGGGAAGTTACCTGGGCTATAGGGGACCGGCGGATTGACGTTGGGTCCGAAATTGAGCGTGGTCAGCCCGAAAAATCCCAGGGGCGCGGTCGCGTTGTAGACGCCCGCCTGCTGCGCCTGACTATTGAGAAGCGAGCCTTGGACGTTGAACTGCCAGTCGTCTTCGAGCTTCTTGGTAAAGCGCGAGATCAAGTCGATGTTCTGGGTCTGCGGCTGAATCGTGAGCGCCTTGTTCACGTAGCCGCACTGACCGGCGATGAGCTGAGCCGACGTGCAGCCCGGATAACTGTAGATGGGGGCTGGCTCGTAGAGCGTGCTCCCATTGGGAGTGGTGATCGTATTGATCGGGTTTGCGGGATTGACGAGGTATCCCGTGATGCTTCCGGGCAAGCCTTCGACGACGGTCTGGTTGTTGATCCCCTGCGTGAGGTTCACCCCACCCTGACTCGTCCAGTTGGTGTTCGTCAGGTACGGTCTGGACGAGAGCAGAATCTGGTTCTGGTACCGATATTCCAAGCCGACGTATGCGTTGTAGCCGTCGTTATCGAGATCACCCCAACCTGTAAAGGCGCTCGCATGCTGGGTTTGCCCATCGCCCTTGTAGCTCGCGCCCGCCTCCACGCTCACGGTCGTTCCGACGTAGGTCTTCTTCAAGATCACGTTGACGACACCTGCGATCGCGTCCGAACCGTAGACGGATGAAGCGCCGTCCTTCAGAACTTCGATCCTCTCGACAGCGTCGAACGGAATCGATGCGATATCGACGAAGCTGCGCTCACCATCGTCGGGCATGGGGTAGGGTGCCATGCGGTGACCGTCGATCAACACCAGCGTGCCCCCGACGGTCAAGCCGCGCAGCGAGACGCCCGCTCCGCCGGCGGCGAAGGCGGCTGGATTCGCCTGCGTCAAGGACCCCATGTTGTTCGCGGTGATGTTGTGCAGCACATCAGCCACACTGGTATATCCGGACTTCTTCATGTCGTCGGCCGTGATGACCTGAACAACGCTCGGAGTCTCGGTGTCGGTACGGCGGATGTTCGAGCCCGTGACCGTGATTTTTTCCAGCTTCTGGTCCCCGGTCGTCTCGGGTGAAGCGTCTGGCGCGGGACTGGTGGTCTGACCGTAGGCGCGCACCGTGAAGAAGGAAAGGACAACCAAAACCGGACAGACGACCGCTCTCCATCGACGTTTGGACTTCATTTCCCCGAGCATTTGGTTCCCCTTGTGTTCAACGATTGACGAAGCCTCTTAAAGAGCAACAAAGTCTTCTTGGGAAGGTCTGCTCAGATTGGAAAGTCCTAAACCGGACGTAGCGCGGTGAAAGCCGAGTGTCTTGCTTCCCCCTGGGAGCGGGACACGAGCTTACTGGCTGTCAAAGTTGCAGGACCTCGCCCCCCATTCGATCTGTCACATCTTAAACAGATCGAAGGTAAAGGAGTCACAGGACGTTTCAAAGTGCCATTTACGTTGCTGGCGATGAGTCCACTTCGGAATCGTGGCCCCCAAGAACCGACGGCCTTTTCGGTCGCGTGCCCCACTCACGCACCCGCAAAAGGCGCCCGAAGCCCCATATCAGTGCGCGGGGGCCCGTGGGAATCGGCGTGACGCAGTCGCCTAGCCGATGCGAATCCAAGTGGTCTTGAGCTCCGTGTATTTATCGAAGGCATGCAATGACTTGTCACGACCATTGCCGCTTTGCTTGTAGCCGCCAAAGGGTACGGTCATGTCGTCTTCGTCATACTGGTTCACGTGCACCGTGCCCGCTCGCAGAGCGCGAGCGACCCGGTGCGCCCGGTCCAGGTTGCTGCTCCAGAGGCCCGCTTGCAAGCCGTAGGTACTGGCATTGGCGATTTGGATGGCCTGCGCTTCGGATTCAAAGCGCAGAATCGACAGCACGGGTCCGAAAATTTCCTCCTGGGCAATGCGCATCTGGTTGGTTACCCCGTCAAACACGGTCGGGGCCACGTAATAGCCGCCCGTCTCGCTTCGGGTCTGTTCGCCGCCAGTCAGGCAGCGTGCGCCCTCGGATTTCCCGGAGTCGATATAGCCCCGCACGGTGCGCAGCTGACCCTCGTCCACCAGCGCACCCATGACGGTCTCGGAGTCCAGGGGGTCGCCGGGCCGGTAGCGCTCGGCCTCGCGCGCGATACGCCGGGCGAAATCGTCGGCGATCGAGGCCTCGACAAGCAAGCGGGAGGGCGCATTGCACGACTCCCCCTGATTGAAGAACATGCTGGCCGCGGCCGTTGCCGCGGCGCGATCCAGATCGTTGAAGTCGGCAAAGACAAGATTCGCGGACTTTCCGCCCAATTCGTTGTACACGCGCTTCAAGTTTGAGCGCCCGGCGTACTCGAGCATCTTGCGCCCCACACGCGTGGAGCCCGTAAATCCGATCGCATCAACATCATTGTGCAAAGCCAGCGCCTCTCCGGCCTCTTGGCCAAAACCAGGCACAACGTTCAACACGCCTTCCGGAATACCCGCCTCGAGCGCCAGCTCGCCCAGGCGCAGGGCCGTCAGCGGCGACTTCTCCGAGGGCTTTAGAACAATGCTGTTGCCTGCCGCGAGTGCCGGGCCGAGCTTCCAGGCGGCCATGAGCATCGGATAGTTCCAGGGCACGATGACGCCGATGACCCCCATCGGCTCTCGCGTGATCAAAGCCAATGCACCAGGCCCGGTAGGGGCGATCTCGTCGTAGATCTTGTCGACCGCTTCTGCGTACCAGCTGATGCAGCGGGCCGCAGCGGTCACATCGACGCTTAGGCTGTCCCGAATCGGCTTTCCCATGTCGAGCGATTCCAAAAGCGCCAATTCCTCCCGGTGGTCCAGCAGCTTCCGGGCAAACTGGGATAGGACCTTCTTGCGCACCGTAGGCGGGCAAAGGGACCACGATCCCTTATCGAACGCCCGGCGCGCGGCGGCAACGGCCAGATCGATGTCCGGTGCCCGTCCCCGTGCTATCTGGGCGAGGTGGGTACCGTTGATCGGCGACGACTTGTCAAAGGTCTCACCGTCGAGGGAAGCGATGCGTCGTCCGTCGACCCACATGCGACCATCCGGTGTCACTTGGGCCGCCCGTGCGTGCCAGTCGGTGGTATCCATATTCATCACTCCTTTGTCGATCGAGCTCGGCCGGTTATCCAGCCGGGTGGGTTGAGGGCAAATCCCGTTTAGGTCGGAGTCAACTCGAGGCCTTCCCGGTAGGCTTCGGCCTGCTCCTGCTCGCGCCGACGCTCGCTGCGCGCCAGCCACACGCTTCCGATCAACGTCGCGATCGCGACCACCGACACGGTGATCGTGGCCACCACGTTCACACTCGGATTCAGGCCCAGCCGCGCCCTCGAAAAGATGACGATGGGCAGTGTCGTCGAGCCGGGTCCCGACAGGAAGGCGGTGGAGACGACGTCGTCCAGCGAAATGGTAAAGGTCAATAGCCATGCCGAAAAAAGCGCTTGGGCGATGAGCGGCAAGGTGACAAGGTAGAACACTTCGAACGGCCGGGCACCGAGATCCATTGCCGCCTCCTCAAGCGAGCGATCCACGGCCAGAAGTCGCGACTGGATAACGACGGCCGCATAGGATGCACAGATCGACGTATGGCCCACCCAGATCGTGAACATGCCGCGCTGTGAAGGAAAGCCGAAGGACTTCTGGCACGCCACAAAAAACAACAGCAACGACAGGCCCGTGATGACTTCGGGCACCACCAAGGGTGCATTCACATGGGCGATAAAGAGGGTGCGTCCCGTAAAGCGTCGGTATCGAACGAGCGCAAACGCGGCCAAGGTTCCGATCACGACCGAGGCGCTGGCCGTAAAAAAAGCGATCTTCAGCGACATCCAGAACGCATCGACGATCTCCGTGTCCGAGAGGATGTCTCGATACCACTTCAGCGAAAAGCCACCCCACAGTGTGACCATCTTCGATTCGTTGAACGAGAACACGACCAGCGTTGCAATCGGAAAATAGAGAAACAGAAATCCCGCGAGCAACCAGAGCCGACCCAAGCGGCTGTCCATCGGCTACGCCCCCCGGATGGAGCCCGATTCGGTCTGGTATCGATTGAAGATTGCCAGGGGAATCAGGATGAGAACGACCATTGTCACGGCGACCGCCGATGCCATCGCCCAGTCGTTGTTGCTGAAGAATTCGTCCCACAGGACACGTCCGATCATGAGCGTTCGCGGACCTCCCAGCAGTTCGGGAATCACGTATTCGCCGATGCTCGGGATGAATACCAGCATCGAGCCTGCAATGATCCCCGCCTTGGACAAGGGGACCGTGATGAGCCAGAAGGCCTTCCAGGGACGTGCGCCCAAGTCGGCGGCGGCCTCGAGCAAGCGGAGGTCCATTTTGACCAGTGTCGCATACAGGGGCAGGATCATGAAGGGCAGATAGGTGTAGACCATCCCGACCATCATCGCAAAGGGCGTGTACATCATGTGCCAGGGCGCTTCGATCACATGCAGGCCCAGCAGAAAATTATTGATCACGCCATGGTCTTCGAGAATGCCCCGCCACGCATAGACTCTGAGCAGGTAAGACGTCCAGAAGGGAAGCGAGACGAGCATGAGCAGTGCCGGCCGATAGGAAGGCTTGGATCTCGCCATGAAGTAGGCGAACGGGTAGCCGATGAACAGACAAATCACGGTGTTCAGAAAAGCAAAGCGGATCGACGAGCCGTAGGTGCGAACATATAAAGAATCGGTCGCCAGAAACAGATAATTGGACAAGTCCAGGCGCAGCGTCGCCACGCCGTCGGAGAAACTCAGAAGATTGCCGAAATGGACGCCAAAGACCTCCGAGACACTGATCTTGAGCACCACGAGAAAGGGCAGCGAGAAAAAAGCGATCAGAAACCCGTAGGGAATCCCGATGACGGCGCGACGGCCGAATCCTCTGGTCCAGTGTAGACGCCGTGCGGCCAGCCCGGAATGAGATCGCTTGTCCATGGCCGAATGTTCTCCGTTGCCTACAAGGGAAGCACGACGAGTGAGTCCGCGGAAAAGCTCGCATGCACTTCTGCGCCTATCGCCAAGAGCCCCGCATGACGGTCCGCACTGGGTACGGAGACCTGCAGGCGCTCACCGGATGCGAGGCCGACGCGATAGAGCGAGGAACTTCCGAAGTACGCGCGCTCCAGAACTGTCCCCTTGAGGTAGTTGTATCGGACCTCTTCGGGCGGAGTTGGCGCGAGATGGATTTTCTCCGGGCGTACGGCGACGCAAAGATCCATGCCGGTGACTCCGGTGATCCCGTGCCCCACGAGAAACCGCCCCAGCGGGGTTGCGACGACGCAGTGGTCCGGGGCGTCGGTTTCCAGAACTCCCGAAAAAAGATTGGCTTTGCCAATGAAATCCGCGACGAACCGACAGTTGGGCGTCTCGTAGATTTCGCTGGGCGTACCCACCTGCAGAAACGATCCCTTGCTCATGATCGCGATCCGGTCGGCCATGGTCATCGCTTCTTCCTGATCGTGCGTGACCATAACGCACGTGACTCCCACTTTCCTGATGATCGTCTGGAGCTCGAACTGGGTCTGCTCGCGAAGTTTGCGATCCAGCGCACCTAAAGGCTCGTCCAGAAGCAAAAGCCGGGGTTCGAGCGCCAAGCTGCGGGCGAGCGCGACGCGCTGCTGCTGACCGCCGGACAATTGGTGCGGCTTGCGCTTGGCATACGGTTTTAGCTGCACCAGCTGGAGCATCGCGTCCACACGTTCCTGGATGCGGGGCAGCTCGAGTCTCTGACGTCGCAATCCGAACGCCACGTTGTCCCAGACGTTCAGGTGCGGGAATAGCGCATAGGACTGAAACATCATATTGATCGGACGCTCGTAGGCGGGCAGATTCGCGATCTCGATCCCTTCCAGGAGGATGCGCCCTTCGGTGGGCTTCTCGAAGCCCGCGAGCATCCGCAGCAGCGTCGACTTCCCGCATCCAGACGACCCCAGCAAGGCGAAGATCTGGCCTTTGGGTATATCCAGCGAAATGGCATCAACTGCGGCTACGTCATCGAAGCGCTTGGTGAGTCGCTCCAGACGCAGGAACTGCGCATCCGGGCTCGCCGAAGGGCGCAAGGGGGCCTCAAGCATGACGCGTCTCTCCTTGCCGGCTTCCCTGAAGATATGGCCCGCGAAGACAAGTCAGCCGAGGTGAGTCGATCGCAGGGTGATGCCCATTGAGCGAATTCGTGTCCGATCGCATCCTAGAGTCCCGTCTTAAACCGAGTAAACAGTCGTGTACGCAGCCGCCTGATCCGGTTACTCACGGGTTCGACCGGTTGCAGAAGTTTCAGATCGTCGCCGCGCAGAAAAAGAGCGCGGTTCTCGAGCAGTTCGGGGTCAACGAGGTGATCTGAGGCCCGAATCGGGTTTGGATAGCGGACCTTATTCACAATGCCGGCCTGGATGTCAGGACGATAAATGAAATCGATCCACCGGTAGGCTTCGGCGACATGTTCGGCATCGGCAGGGATGGCCATGGTGTCAAAGAAGAGCAGTGCCCCACTTTTCGGAAGCAGCACCTCGATGTCCTGACCGTTGTTGGCTTCACGCGCCCTTTGCGCCGCGATACCAATGTCTCCGCTCCAACCCACGGACAGACAAAGTGCGCCCTCGGCCAGATCGTTGATATAGCCGGAAGAGGAAAACACCGTAATCGAGGGTTGGATCTTGGCCAGCAGCACCGAGGCTGCTTCATAGTCCGCGGGATCCTGGCTGTAGGGGGATCGATGCAGGTAGCGAAGCGCGGCAGGAAAGACTTCGTCGCCCGAATCGAGCACCGACACCCCGCAAGACTTCAGCCGGCTCACGTATTCTGGCTTAAAGAAGAGATCCCAGGCGTCGGCTGGCATCGGGAGATCGCCCAAAGCGGCCTTGACCTTCGCGACATTCACGCCCACGGTGGTGATGCCCCAAAGCCAGGGGGCCAGGTATTTATTGCCCGGGTCCATCTTCGCGATCTGGCTCATGAGATACGGATCCAGATTGGCAAAATTCGGGATCTTCGTCTTGTCGAGCGGCAATAGGAGCCCCCCGTCGATCTGAAGCTTGGCCCAGTTGGCCGAGGGAACGACGATGTCATATCCGGTGCGGCCCGCAAGCAGCTTGGCATAGAGCGTTTCGTTCGAATCGAAGGTGTCGTAGTGGACCTTAATGCCCGTCTCACGCTCAAATTGAGCGATCGTGGTCTCGCCAATGTAGTCTGACCAGTTATAGATGTTGAGGGTACGTTCCTCGCCGTGCGCAGCCGAAATAACAGACCACGCGAGAACGAAGGCAGAGGCGACGCCTTGCCAGCGAGTCCCCGCGAGTCGCCCAAAATAGCCCCGCGGCGCGCCCGTCATCGCCCGTCGTGGTGCGTCGGAAAGGCCCCAGGGGCACTCGAGCTCGGGCGTTCCCGATCGCGCTCGAACGCGTCCGAGATCATCCGGACAGGACGACCGACCCGCCTCAGAAGAGTCCCCTCGCGATCAGTTCGGCTTGCGTAAGATCCAGGCAACGTCGAATCAGCGTCATCATTTCGTCTATTTCGGCAGGTGTCATGATGAGGGGCGGCGCGATGATCATGCGGTCTCCGACGGCGCGCATGATCACGCCGTTCTCGAAGCAATGTCTGCGGCAGATCATTCCGACTTCGAGCGCCGGGTCAAAGATGTCGCTAGAGGACTTGCCGCGTGCGAGGACCAGGCCCGCCACCATGCCAAGCGCCTCCGTGATGGCGACCAAGGGATGGTCGGCGAGCTTGTGGAACTGGCGAGCTAGATAGGGGGCCGTCTCAAGTCTGACGCGCTCGACAATCCCCTCCTCACGCAGGATCCGGATGTTTTCCAGGGCCAGGGCGCATCCAACCGGGTGGCCCGAATAGGTAAAGCCGTGATTGAAGTCGCCTCCGGACTCGACCAGCACATCGGCGACGCGATCGCCCACAATGACGCCGCCCAGCGGGAAGTAGCCCGAGGTCACGCCCTTGGCAAACGCGATCAGATCCGGCCGCGTTCCAAAATGTTGGCATCCAAACCAAGTCCCCAGCCGTCCGAAACCACAGATCACCTCGTCGGAGATGAGCAGAATCCCGTACTTGTCGCAAATCCTTTGGATCTCGGGCCAATAGGTCGCAGGCGGAATGATCACCCCGCCCGCACCTTGGATCGGCTCGCCGATAAACGCCGCGACCCGCTCGGCGCCGAGCTCGAGAATCTTCTCCTCGAGCCATCCCGCCGCCTTCAGTCCGAAGGCGTCGGACGTCATTCCTGCGCCAGACTCGAAATAATACGGTTGGCCGATGTGCACGATCCCGGGGATGGGAAGGTCTCCTTGCGCGTGCATCGCGGACATTCCGCTCAATGACGCGCCTGCCATCGTGCTTCCGTGATAGGCGTTTTGACGGCTGATGATGACCTTTCGCTCGGGCTGACCCTTCAAATCCCAGTAGCGCCGCGTCATGCGCACGATCGTGTCATTGGCCTCGGATCCGGAGTTGCAGTAGAACACGCGCCGCATGTGCTCTGGGGCCAGTCCGGCGATGGCTGCGGCAAGCTGCGCTGCGGGAATGTTCGAGGTCTGGAAGAAGCTGTTGTAGAAAGGGAGTTCGAGCATCTGCCGGTAGGCGGCGTCGGCGAGCTCGGTTCTGCGATAGCCCAGATTGACATTCCACAGTCCGGACATGCCGTCGATGATCCGATTGCCGCGCGAATCCCAGATGTAAACACCCTCACCTCGGACGATGATGCGCGAGCCGATGGCGGCGAGTGACTTGAAGTCCGTAAACGGATGCAGATAATGCGAGGTGTCAAGCGCCTGGAGCGCCTCGGTATCGTAGGAAGAATCGGGTCGTGACGAAGTGGGTGCTGAATTCATAAAGTAGTCCTTGCCTGTCTACATGAGGACGGGTCGCAGCGCGGCCCGGGAGGTCCGCCTACACGTGCAGCAGCAGATGCTCTCGTTCCCAGGGGCTGATGACTTTCATGAACTCCTCGTACTCCTCCTCCTTGACCGCAGCGTAGAGCGTGACAAACCGCTTGCCCAGGATCTCGTGCAGCGCTGGCGCCGAACGCATCTCGGTGAGCGCCTCGTGCAGACCACGTGGCAACTGAAAGTCCGACTCGTAGGCGCTTCCACGAAATTCGGGCAAGGGCTCGATCTTGTGCAACAGCCCGAGATAGCCGCACGCGAGCGTCGCGGCGATGGCGACGTACGGATTCGCGTCCACACCAACCACCCTGTTTTCGACCCTCCGTGCCTCAGGCGGCGAGTCGGGAATACGAATCCCGACCGTGCGGTTGTCATATCCCCATTGAATGTTGATCGGTGCCGCGCCATGCCGCACGATGCGCCGGTAAGAGTTGACATAGGGAGCAAAGAAGATCGTCGCAGCCGGGAGATACTTCTGCAGTCCGCCGATGTAGTGACGAAACAGATCGCTTGGCCCATCGTCGGCCGCAGTGAAAATGTTTTTGCCGGTCTGCTTGTCAATGATGCTCTGATGAATATGCATTGCCGATCCCGGCTCGTTGGCCATGGGCTTGGCCATGAAGGTCGCATACATGTTGTGCCGCATCGCGGCTTCACGGATGGTCCTCTTGAAGTAGAAGACGCGGTCCGCGAGCTTCATCGGATCTCCGTGCAGAAAATTGATCTCCATTTGCCCCGCACCGACTTCGTGGATCAGCGCGTCGACCTCGAGCCCCTGCAGATCGCAGTAGTCGTAGAGATCTTCGAAGAGAGGATCGAATTCGTTGACGGCGTCGATGCTATAGGCCTGACGGCTCGTCTCGGAACGGCCACTGCGGCCGATCGGAGGATGCAGCGGAATGTCGGGGTCCGTGTTTCTTGCGGTCAAATAGAACTCCAGCTCGGGCGCGACGATCGGATCCCAGCCCTTTTCACGAAACAACCCGACCACACGACGCAGGACCGAGCGCGGTGCGAAGTCGACCGGCGTGCCGTCAAGGAAGAAACAGTCGTGAATGACCTGCGCCGTAGGGTCGTCCTGGGTCCACGGAACAAGACAGGCCGTCGACGGATCGGGTCTGAGGATCATGTCCGGATCGTAGTTCGTCAGGATCGCATCCACGTCAGAGGAACTGGGATAGTTTCCGGTCACCGTCTGAGCCATCACGGCCTGCGGCAGGCGCATCCCCTTGTCCTCGCCGAACTTGTCCCGCGGCAGGATCTTGCCGCGGGGAACCCCCGTCAAATCGGGGACCAGACATTCGATCTCGGTGACCCGCTGCTGGTCGAGCCACAGGGCCATTTCGGCAAAATTAAAGTTGTCGCTATGAATCACTTTGAATCCCCTTGGGAAATATCGCACGGGCGCATCGCACAGCCTCACTACGGCCGAAGATGTCGTCGAGGGTAGACTTCACGACACTAGGGGATTGCGCCGCGCGCGCTGCGGCGACGCTTGCAGGCGCGGCCAAAAGCTCCAAAGAGGGCGATGGACAGCGGGCTCTCCTGGAAGTGCCATTCGGGGTGCCACTGCACCGCGAGCGCGAACTCGGATGCGCCGATCACGGAAAACGCCTCAATCAGGCCGTCAGGAGCCGTGGCCTCGACGCGCAAGCCGGAACCGAGATGCTCGATGCCTTGCGAGTGCAGCGAGTTCACGCGGGCGTGCTGCGTGCCGGCGATCTCGGCGAGCTGACCGCCGGCTACGATCTGGATCGGATGGGCCTCTCCGTACTGGATCTCCAGCGACGCGCTCAGATCTTCCCGATGATCGATGCGTCCTGGTTCATCCTGAACCGCCTGAAGCAGGGTTCCCCCGTAGGCCACATTCATTTCCTGGAATCCGCGACAGATTCCCAGTACCGGAATGCCGCGATGGATCGCTGCAGGGATTAACGGCAGCGTCGTTGCATCGCGCCAGGGATCGAGTAGTTCCGCCAACTCCGGCGTTCTGAGCTTATGCCCATAGCGTTCCGGGGCGACGTTGGAAGGCGAACCGGTAAAGACCAGACCATCGACCATCTCGAGGAGGTCCTCAACGGCGATGGCATCGCCCACCGCAGGAATCAGGATGGGCAGCGCATGTGCCCCTGCGAGGATGGCCTGAACGTACTTGTCGCCCACGCAGTGAAACGGATGCAGG